>JAPPMP010000017.1:10122-33220 GCA_028819005.1 Acidimicrobiaceae bacterium | reverse complement strand
CAGAACGATATGCGATGTCGTAACGGCGCGAGCCGGGCGCTTGGATCGTCACTCGTGTGAGGCCGGGTGTTGAACGATCATCAGCCACCTTCCAAGCACCACCACCGATCACTGTCAGCGCCTCGATCGTGTCACTAATTCTCGAACGATTGTCAGGGAACATCTGAACAAAATCCGCCTGAAGGTCGGGTCCAGTACCGTTCAACACCGCGACAAGGTCAACGTCATCTGGAGCCCGACCGGAATCGGCACAACCTATGAGCAAGAACAAAACCACAACAACTTTCAACGCGATCGTAGATCTGTAATCAGCGCGGCCGCCTCTTCGGCGCGGTCGGTCAGGAAGGTCAGCTTGCGCTCCTCGCCTGACTCGTGGTTGTACGTGATCCTCAGGGCCGTAGTTCCGCCTCCGCCGATAAGTCGATCCTGCCTAGTTCCCTTTATTCCCCAACCATTGTAGTCTTGGAAGGGATCGATCTTAACAGTCTCGCTGGTGAGAACTTGATCTATGGAAATCTTTGTCCGTTGGAACGGCCATGCACGCGCACTAATTTGCGTCTTGTTGATCCTAAGTTCTAGGTGGAGATTCCACAGTCCATAGGACACAACAAACAAAATAACCGTTGCCATGGCAGACAGGATCGCCTCAAGATCGGAATCACCGGAAGCACGGAGCTCAGTGAATTCATAACCCAAAAACACTCCCATCCCGGCATTCATTACTGCTCCGAGAAAGAAGATCGCCCTAAATATGGGATCGTACTGTTCACGAAACTTCAATTCACCGTTAGTCGAAGATTTACCCACAGTTATGGTTGCTTTCTATGTTGTAGTGCTGATGGGACATCCGCAACAGATCCATCACCTTTCGTCGCTTTCCGGTGTTGATGTATCGCGATACCTCCCAAAAAAATGAGCAACCGTACCCGAATACCAATAGCCCAAATGTGCTGAACGCAAACGAGATGAGCCCGAGTGCAACCGCGATCCCGAGGTGAAAAAGGAAACCGATAATCATAGCCAGGGCTTTCCATCGGCGCGCCATACAAACCGCGAGACCGAGAAACATCTCGATCGCTAGCACGCCGTAGGTTGCGCTGGCGACGATCCACCCCACCGAAAACAGCGAGTCGGCAACCGCACGCAAGTACTCTGGAAATCCAAAGACCTGTTGTCGGCTCCAATACCACAGAGCCGTTCCGTCCGCCCATTCTGCAACCCCGAACTTTGCGATAGATGCATGCAGATAAACAAACATCACCTGTACAAGTGCAGCCACCTGCCAGCCAGCGCCAGAGTGATGCGCCGTCGGACTCCTGGCTCGGACGGTCAGGCACGCGCACCCGCCTACCGTATGCGACAACAAGCAGACGGTACAAGCGATTTGACGCTCAGAACTTGTCGCCTCGGTTCTCACGCGACCTAGAACTACACTCGCCGGGGTGGACCGCCTTGTGACGCTCGTCGTCCTAGTCGTGGCGCTGCTGGGGAGCGCCTGTGGCAGCACCGATGGAGAACCAGGTTCTGAAGGGTTGGGCGACAGCTTCTATCCGAATCTGGGCAACGGGGGCTACGACGTGCTCCACTACGACATCGACCTGGATATCGATCCGGAAGCAAACACAATCCAGGCGCTCACCACAATCATCTCACGGGCCAACCAAGACCTTTCGACGTTCAACCTGGACCTGTCGGGTCTCACGGTTGCAGAAGTCCAAGTCAACGGGTCGGGAGCCGAGTTCTCCCGCAGCGGTACCGAACTCGTCATCAAGCCCGCCGACTCTCTCGTATCGGGCACAGAGTTCTCAACGTCGGTCAGCTACTCGGGGTCACCCGAGCCGGTCGTCGACCCGGGTGTTCCGTTCTCTACGCTCGGTTGGCTCCACACCGAAGGCGCGATCTACACGGTGAGCGAGCCGTCCGGCTCGATGAGTTGGTTTCCCTCCAACAATCATCCCACCGACAAGGCGACCTTCGAGATCCGCATCACCGTGCCGGCGCCGTCGACGGCGGCGTCGAACGGGATCCTCGTCGAGGAGTCCAGCGCCGACGGCTGCACGACCACAACCTGGCGTATGGACGATCCGATGGCCGCCTATCTGGCCGCGGTCTACGTCGGGGACTTCGAGCGCATCGAGACCAAACAGCCTGGCGGCCCGCTGATCCGCGACTACGTTCCCCGAAACAGCCCAGCAGAGATCGCCGAAGCCCTCTCCGTCACCCCTCAGGTGATCGGCTACTTCGAGGATCTGCTGGGCCCCTACCCGTTCGACGCGTACGGCACGATCGTGATGCCGCACACACTCGGTTTCGCGCTGGAGAACCAGACGCTGTCGGTGCATGGCCGCGACACGATCGACCCGTTGGTTATCGCCCACGAAATAGCGCATCAGTGGCTCGGCAATTCGTCGACGCTGGACGACTGGAGCGAGACCTGGCTGCACGAAGGGTTCGCCACCTACCTGTCGATCATGTACATGGCCGAGTACCACGAATGGGATCTGGGCGAGCAGATGGATCAGTGGCACGGGCGCTTGTCAGATACGGGCGCCGTGCCTCCCATGGAGATCGAGAATTCTGAGATGTTCGACGTTTCGGTCTATTGGCGCGGCGCGCTGACGCTGCACGCGTTGCGGGGACTCGCGGGCGAAACAGTGTTCAGCGACATTCTGCGGACCCACTACGAACGGAGCGCCGACGGCAACACCAACACAGCCGAGTTCCTCGCCGTGGTGACGCAACTCGCCGGCTCCGAAGCAACCGACCTGGTCGAGTCGTGGCTCTACGACGATCCCATGCCGCCGATGTAGGACTGGCAGAAATACGGGTTGGAACAAGGTTGCCAAAGCGTTACAGTTCCGCCGTCGATATTACAGTTATGCGACAACAAGGCGGAGAAAACACCAGCAATGCACGTACAAGTGAGCACAATCGTCATTTCGCTGGCAGCACTCCTGTTCGCCTCCGCCTGCACACCCGAAGAAGTCGCCTTCTACCACGAAGTCACCGACCACGTCAACGATGTGCTCTCCGCAGACGACCTCAAACTCCTGCGCGACTGCGAATCAACCGACAACTACACCGCCGTCTCGTTGTGGACCAGCCCAGTCGGCCTCTACCGGGGCGCCTACCAGTTCGTACAACACACCTGGGACGGCGTGGCTGAACGTCACTTTCCCTGGTTGGTCGGCAAGGACCCCGTCGAAGTCGAACCCTGGTGGCAAGACGCCATGACCCGCGCCCTGTGGTCCGAACGCGGAAGACAACCATGGCCGATATGCGGCCTCCGAGTGTGACCGATTGTGACATTCTATAGATGTGACAAAACCCACGGACACTGAGGCAATCGCCGTCCCCGGACAACCTGAGACAGCGACAGCGAGAATCGACTCAACGGGCGAACTGCTGCTGCCCCTCATCGCGACAGACTCCGGCCCGGCCCGTGAGTGGGCCGACGCGGCGCAAACCGACCGGATGGCGCCTCCCCACGAACTGTCCGACGGGGACGCCCACCTCAACGTCACCCGCACCTTCTGTTTCGCCGACCTCAGCGGATTCACCGCATTCACCCGCGACAACGGCCCGCACGCCGCCGTGGGCCAACTCGGACAGTTCCGACGAATCGCGCGCAACGTGGCGGCCAAGCGCGGTGTGCGCGTCGCCAAATGGCTCGGCGACGGCGTGATGCTCGTAGGCACCGAAGCACCGCCCACAATCGCTCTGGGAGCGCACCTGGTTCATGCGTTCTCCGACAGCGAGATCCAGGTTCGGGTCGGCATCGCAACCGGCATCGCCCTGTTGTTCGAAGGCGACGACTACATCGGCGAACCGGTGAACCTGGCCGCCAAACTGTGTGCCGCTGCCGAACCCGACGAGATCCTGGCGGTGGCTGAGCCCGCGGATCTACCGGACTGGGTGACCAGCGAAGACAACGTGACCATCCGAATCAAGGGTGTGGGCGCGATCGGAGGAGTCCGCCGGCTCCGGGTCAAACCCCCCGAATCGCCATAGGAACGTGAACAAGACCCGGACGCTGTCGGTTCTCGCCGGACTGCTCATCGCAGCCGGACTCCCCCCATGGGGATGGTGGCCGCTCACGATCGCAGGACTGGCGCTCTGGTTCCATGTTCTCGACCAGCTGACGCCGCACACCCGGTTCGGACGCTCTCTGCTTGTCGGCGCAGCCTGGTTCTTCCCGAGCACAGTGTGGATGGCGGACCTGACGCCGGTGGGATGGCCCGTAGCCGCGGCCGCATTCAGTGTGGTGACCGCATTAGTCGGATGGATCACCCCCAGCGACCGCGTATACCGGGGCGCGGTCTTCTGCGGCGCTCTCGCGTTGGCCGAATTGATCCGCTGGAACTGGCCTTTCGGCGGAGTTCCGATCTCCACGCTGCCGATGGCAGGCGTCGACACTCCCCTTGCATCGTCGGCCAGACTCCTGGGCTCCCCGATCCTCGTCGTGTTGCTGGCGCTCGCAGCCGTGATTCTCGCTGACCTCGTCACACGCCGAAGGGCCAGTCTGGCGGCCGTGGGAATACTCGCGGCACTGCCACTTGCCGGATTGCTTCCGTGGGTCGCCACCACTGAGGGAGAATCGATCCGGGTCGCAGTCGTGCAGGGCGGCGGACCCCAGAACACGAGGGCTGACCTGTGTCAGAACCGGCAGGTGTTCGAACGGCACATGGAGGCGAGCCGGCTCATCGACAAACCGGTGGATCTCGTGCTGTGGCCCGAAGATGTGGTGCATCCAGCTGCCGACGGCGCTGCCTCAGACCGTTGTCCGGACCCGCTGTTGGGCCGCAGCGAAGCGACTGACCGAATCGCCCGACTGGCCGACAGGCTCGATGCCGTGGTGGTCACCGGATGGTTCGAACCGAGCGCGGACGGCATCTCCAACCTGAACTATTCGATCGTCACCGATTCGAGCGGAGCAACCGGTGATCGTTACGACAAGGTGCAGCTGGTGCCTTTCGGCGAGTTCGTGCCGCTTCGCGGCTTCATTGAGCGGTTCAGCAGCGAACTCCCGGCACGCGATGTGCATGAGGGAACCGAGCCCGCCGTTCTCGACAGCGCACTTGGGCCGCTCGGCGTCTCGATCTCGTGGGAGGTCTTCTTCGATCACCGCGCCCGCGACGCGATCGGCAACGGCGGGGTCGTTCTGCTCAACCCGACGAACGGGTCGAGCTACTGGCTCACAATCGTGCAGAGCCAGCAGATCGCGTCGAGCCGGCTGCGAGCAATCGAGACGGACCGCTGGGTGCTGCAGGCTGCTCCAACCGGATTCTCCGCCATCATCGACCCGTCGGGCGAGGTCATCGACCGCACCGGGGTCAGCGAACAACAGGCGCTGATCGAAACCGTCAATCTCCGCGAGGGACGCACCCCTGCGGTCGTGCTCGGGGCTTGGCCAGTGCTCATCGCGTCACTGGGGATCGTGGCCTTCGCCCACCTCGATTCCCTCACTCGAGAGATCGTCAGGCGCTCCCGAGCCCGCAAACGAGCCCGCGCGCAGAAGCGGTGACACGCCCGACCGTGGTGGCGGGAGTCACGCGGGGTAGGGAAAAAGCGAATCATTGGGCATTATTCAAGGTCCGATTGTTGCCCGCGGAAGCCTGATTTCTCCTATGCAAAAGGCGCAGAACCCCCACGATCGCGCCCTCCGAATCGCGCTGCTGTCCTATCGCGGCAAGCCCCATGTGGGAGGACAGGGGGTCTATGTCCGGCACTTGAGCAAAGCTCTCGTCGACCTCGGGCATCGCGTAGAGGTTCTCGGCGGTCCCCCCTATCCCATCCTCGACGAACGTGTGCCCCTGATCGAACTGCCGAGCCTCGACATCTGGTCAGAACCGCACCCCATGCGCAAGCCGCGGATCTGGGAATGGAAGGACTGGACCGACGTCGCCGAGCACGCCTCGTTCGGCACAGGCAACTTCTCTGAGCCGATGGCCTTCAGCCTCCGCGCATGGCGTCATCTACGCCATCGCCGCCACGAGTTCGACCTGATCCACGACAATCAGACTCTGGGCTGGGGCCTGCTCAAACTGCATCAGGAGGGCTGGCCGATCCTCGAGACGATCCACCATCCGATCACAGTCGACCGCAAACTCGAACTCGAGCACGCCCGCACAGCATGGGAACGATTCGGCAAACGACGTTGGTACTCCTTCACCAAGATGCAACGGCGGGTCGCCCGACGCATGCCTCGGCTGATGACCGTCTCGGAGTCTTCGAAGAGCGATATCTGCGCCGACTACGGAATCGACCCCGAGCGACTTCATGTGGTGCCTGTGGGAGTCGACCCGGACCTGTTCCTGCCGGTCAGCGGAGTCCAACGCCGCGAAGGCCACCTGGTCACCACCGCATCGGCCGACGTGGCCATGAAAGGGCTCAAGTTCCTCCTCGAGGCGGTGGCCAAGCTGCGCACCGAGCGCCACATCGAACTGACCATCATCGGCAAGCGGCGGCCCGACAGCCATGCCAGCGCTGTGATGAGCCGGCTGGGGCTCGACGACTGCGTCGAGTTCGTCTCCGACGTGGCAGACACGCGGATCGTCGAACTCTACAGCGAAGCAGAGTTGGCCATCGTGCCGTCGCTCTATGAGGGCTTCTCTCTGCCCGCCATCGAAGCGATGTCGTGCGGAGTTCCACTCGTCGCCACGACCGGCGGGGCGCTTCCCGAAGTAGCCGGAATCCACAACGAAACCTGTTTCCTGACCGAGCCGGGCAACAGCGAAGCTCTAGCGGCGACAATCCGCAGGGCCCTCGACAACCCGGAACTACGGGCACAGGTGGGCAGTGAAGGGCGGCAGCGAGTGATCGAGCAGTGGTCGTGGCGCCACACCGCGCAGCGCACCGTAGATCAATATCGCGCAGTGCTCGCCGAGCAGGGAGCGGCCTGATGCTCACCGTCGACTATGATCGATTCGGCCTGCGCGCCAAGGACCGGCTGCTTGATCTCGGCTGCGGTTTCGGTCGTCACACCTACGAGGCGCTCGCGCGCGGCGCGGATGTCGTCAGTTGCGACATGTCGCCGGCGGAACTCGAGTCCATCAGAAACACCGCTCCGCTGCTGATCGACGATGGGCTGTTCGACGCCGAACTCAGCCACACCCTGGTGCAGGGCGACGGAACCACCTTGCCCTTCGCCGACGGGAGCTTCGACAAGGTCATCGCTTCTGAAGTGCTCGAACACGTGGTCGACGACGATGCCGCTTTCAGCGAACTCCTCCGGGTTCTCAAGCCTGGCGGGGTTCTGGCGGTCACGGTCCCGGCCTGGCTGCCGGAGAAGATCTGCTGGAAGATCAGCTCCGACTATCACGCTCCTGCTGCTGTGGGCGGTCATGTCCGGATCTACACCGAGAAGGAAGTCCGCCAGAAATTGCGTGACGCAGGCTTCAACCCTACGGTCTCCCACCGCACGCACGCCTTGCACTCCCCGTACTGGTGGCTTCGCTGCGCTGTCGGCGTCAACAACGAGATCGAGGACAATTTCTCTGTGCGGACCTACCACAAACTGCTCGAATGGGACATCGTCAAGGCGCCTTGGTTGACGCGCACCGCCGAGAGGATCTTCAACCCGGTACTCGGCAAGAGTCTCGTCGTCTACGCCACAGTGCCGGTCTCAAACACGGTGCCAGTCAACGCTGAGGTCCCATCGGCCGCCGAGGAGCCGGCAGCCACCGAAGAACTGCTCGTCAATCATTCGTCTCCTACCCCAGAGGCTGTTCGTGCTACCTGAGATTCGCGGCGTTCTGTCCGCTGACCAGATCCGGCGAACAGCCGACCACATCGCCGATTGGCAGCTCGGCTCGGGCATGATCCCGTGGTTCCCCGGCGGCCATGCCGATCCATGGAACCACGTTGAAGCCGCAATGGCCCTCGTGGTCGGCGGTCGTCGAAGCGAAGCCGAGGCCGCCTATCAATGGCTGGTCGACAGCCAGCGGCCCGACGGTTCCTGGCATCAGTACTACTTGGAGCACGAGGTTGAGCAGGACAAGCTCGACGCCAATGTCATCGCCTACGTTGCCACCGGGGTCTGGCACCACTACCTGCACTTCCGTGACCTCGGCTACCTGGAGACGATGTGGTCCGTCGTCGAGCGGGCCATTGATTTCGTGCTGGATCTGCAGCAGCCGCGCGGCGAGATCCTCTGGGCCCGCCACCCCGACGGGACGCCATGGCCGTTCGCGTTGTTGACGGGCTCGTCCTCGATCGCCCACAGCCTCCGATGTGCAGTCGCAATCGCCGCCGAACTCCACCACGAGCGCCCCGACTGGGAGCTGTCGGTGGCCCAGCTCGCACATGCGATCCGCCACGAGCGCGACAATGCGTTCTCGCCCAAGCACCGCTGGGCCATGGACTGGTACTACCCGGTGCTTTCGGGGGTGATCAGCGGCGAGGCGGGAAGAGCCCATCTCGCTGAGAGGTTCGACACTTTCAATCTCGGCGACGAGGGCATCCGTTGCGTCAGCGATCGCCCCTGGGTCACGACAGCGGAGACCTGCGAGTGCGCCATCGCCCATCTCGGCATCGGCGACTATGCCACAGCCATCCGCCTTTTCAGCGCCGCGCAGAAGCTCCGAGAACCGGACGGCCGCTACATCACCGGCATGGTTCATTCCGAACTCACCATGTTCCCGCCCGGTGAGCGCTCCACCTACTCTGCGGCTGCAGTGCTGCTGGCCGCGGAGGCGATCGAAGGTTCGAGCCCCGCGTCGAAGCTGTTCGCCGACCACGAATTCCTGCCACCGATAATCGACGTCGATCCGGTCGACTCCGGCGTAACCCGCTCTACCTGAGATGGTCGCGCGTCGAATGGTCCGGTGACGGACCCGCCCAGTCTCGCAGTTCAGTGCTCGATGAGCACGGCTGCCCGGGGGTGGAGGGCCGCGAGCGCCCGGTCCAGCGTGACCAGCCTGGCGCCATGGTGCACCGCGAGAGCCGCGAGGTATGCGTCGGTGACTTGCCGATGTCCGATCACTCCGTTGAGCATGTCATGCCCGTAGCCGATCTCATCGGCCAAGAAGACGTGTTGCGCCAACTGGCAGACTCCCATCAGCACTTCGACTGCGGATCGGCGTCCAACGCCGACTCTGAGCAGGTGGCGCAGCAGCGTCCCCTGTGTGATCGGGCAGGTGGCGAATCCTCCCTCATGGGCTTCGAGCCAAGCATTGGCCTGCGCGTGATGCACATGGTCATCAAAAACCAGCGCGATCAGGACATTGCCGTCGGCGAGAGCGACACTCACTCGTCCTCCAGCTCCCGCACATCCTCCGCGGTTATGGGCCGACCGATATGGACTGTCAACATGCCCGACGAGGCTCTGGATATCCGGGGTTCTTCGGCTATTCCTGTAGCGCTCCGGATGAGGTCCGTGACGACTTCGCTAAACGACTTCCGCTGCTGGTGAGCGATCTCGCGTGCTAGTGCGTAGATATCGTCGGGCAGATCGACCGTCGTTCGCATCTTTGCATCATATCATCAATGCGGAATTATGTGTCCACGCGGGGATGACGCTTTCGCTGAGTCAGTAGGGCCGCGGGTCGGCTCTTCTTGTCGTCACAGCGCGGCATGCGGACGGGACTCATTCAACAGTCTCGCTCCTATGCAGCCGATCAGGGATCAATCCGCTCGGCCTCTTGACCCTGGTCTCGTGCGGCGCAGCACGCGCAGCGAGCCGGTTGCGCCGGACTCCTCGAAGGCCCCCGAGTCCATCGCCCGGCAATAGATCTCATACGGGGGTCGACCGCCGTCAGCCGGGTTCGGGAACACGTCGTGGATCAGCAGCGCGCCGCCGGCCATCACATGGGGCGCCCAGGTCTCATAGTCCAGATGCGCAGGTTCGTGACCGTGCCCGCCGTCGATGAACAGCAGCGCCAGAGGCGTGGCCCACACCGAACCGACCGTTGGCGAGTCCCCCACCAGCGCCACCACCGTCGGTTCCAGGCCGGCATCGTGGATCGTGCGGCGGAAGGCGCCGAGGGTGTCGATCTTGTCGGTCTCGGGGTCGACCAGGTCCGGGTCATGGTGCTCCCAGCCCGCTTGGTTCTCCTCGGACCCGCGGTGGTGGTCAAGAGCAAACAGGACACGACCGCGCTCGCTCGCTGCCGCACCGAGATAGACCGCTGACTTGCCGCAGTAGCTGCCCACTTCGAGGAACGGACCGTCCACTCCAACCGCCATGGCAGCCTCGTAGAGGGCCATGCCCTCATCAGGGGGCATGAAGCCGCGCGCGGCGAGCGCGTGCTCAAGCAGTTCCGGGTCCACTCAAAGGACCTCTACGACGGACTCGACGCCGGTCTTGGGCCACAACAGACCATCGAGCACCAGGTATTTCGCCACCCAGGCCACACCGCAGGCGACCACCGTGCCCAACATCAGAACAGGTGTGTTGTCGGTGATCATCCCGAGCACAGCGATGGCCGCGCTCGACATGGCGAGACCCACGAAAGCGATGATCCAGAACGGCAGGACCTCAGATTTCACGCTGTTCGCTCCAAGCTGCTGCCATACCCAGTAACGGCTCATCAGATAGGCGGGCCCGGTGCTGACCACCCAAGCGGTCAGGTTGGCAAGCACCGGAGTCAGATCCAACGCTTCGAGGGCATAAGCGAGGGTGCCGAGCCCCACCACCACGTTGACCGCGGAGACTGCGCAATAGCGCAGCGCTCTGCGCCAATGCCCGCGCACAACTCCTGCGATCACCGCTCGGTCGATGACGGCCATGACCGTGCAGGATACCCGCATCCCCTTCGCACGGACTCCTTCGATTACTGACGCAACCGAAGGAGAAAATCATGTTCCGGAAGACACTGGATTCAGAAGCACTGTGAGACCACTGACAAGGTTGTGTATCTTGTACCGGGGCCTTATGACTAATGACTAGCCGCAGTGAACCCAAATTCTTCGACACCGTTAGCGAAGTTTTGGCACGCCCAATACGCGAACATCTGTTGTACGCCGCGTGGTGCGCGACGCTGGTGGTGGTGATTCCAAACGTTTCGTCCGCTGCCCAGCGTCTGATTCTCTGGGCGAGCCTCGCCGCTTTGGCCCTTATTGTGGTGCAGCATCTTCGGGCCAAGCGTCGCTGGCGAGCCGAGCGGGCCGCGGCAAGCGAGTCCGACTCGGCTGATGCGTGACCACAGGCTCCCAACGCGTATCGCAACGCTAACTCTGTTGACAGGCTGCGTGGTCAGCGAGGGAGTCGACGCGAGCGAGTGCCGCAACGCTGCTACCGCGCAGGCGAGGGCAGAGGCGGCGGATGGCACGACTCGACGTTGCACCAGTCGCTGCTACCGCGCAGGCGAGGGCAGAGGCCGCGTGGTCGGCGTCGCTTGACGCTCACGTAACAGCGCATGAGAATACCGAGGTACACGAACACCCGGACACAGAAGCTCTACAGATGGCTGCCCGCGTTGACCTGATTGTCGCGACTGAAGCCACGCGAGCTGCTTGCGGGTGCAAGGACGAGCGGCATCACAGTAAGCAGGGAAAACCTACCCAAAGGAGAAATTGACCTATGCATCAAACATCACAAAAACCTGTTCGCGTCTAGTTGCTTGGGCCAAAACTGCACCACCGCCACCAAGTGACAGTGTCTGGAGAGCCATCCTTCAGCCTGCGTCAACTAATGGATGCCAGGCTGTTTGGGCAACGACAATGATTCTGGGTTTCGTTACGGTACTTCTGATTGAGTTCTCGTGGCCGTTCTTGGTTGTGGGGGCGTTTATCTTGCAGCTGCCGGTCCGATCTGCGTGCAGGATGCTCACCGGCAAGACCGGCGCAATAGGGTTCTCGCAGGCGGAAACAGATCAACTCGCCTAGTTCTACGCGTCCAAGCTGTACTGCCATCCCTGATGCTGATCAACAGTCCCGTCAGTCTTCCAACTCCCGCACATCTTCGTGCAGCCCAACGCGCAGCGGCAATGGTCACCGAGATGGTCCCAGCGGTATAGCGGCCGCCTGTCATCGAGCGGATTGCCCCAGAGAGAGTCTCGTCTGTGAGATCGCCCGGTCCGCTGATGCCGTAGCGTGCAAGACGTTGAAGGGCTCCCCAGTAGCTGCGTTGTGTGTTGCCGGCCAGACTGTCGATCCGAGTCGCAACCAACTCGTTGGTCCACATCGGCTGTTGATGATTATTGTTGGTCATTCAGCTGTTGTGTGCAGGCAAGATAGAAGCATGCAAGACGCTGTTGACGAATTGGTGGCGCTTCTTGATCTCGAGGTGATCGAGGTCAACGTCTTTCGGGGGGTGTCGCCAGACGAGAACCGCCAGAGAATCTTCGGCGGTCAGGTCGCCGGGCAGGCGCTGGTCGCGGCGGCTCGCACGGTCGAGCCTGACCGTGTCGTGCACTCGCTGCACGCATATTTTCTGCGCCCCGGCGACCCGACCGTTCCGGTGCTGTACGAAGTCGACCGGATCCGTGACGGCAGGAGCTTCACCACTCGACGGGTCGTCGCCATTCAGCACGGTCGAGCCATCTTCAACCTGCAGGCTTCGTTTCAAATCGTCGAAGGCGGTCTGGAGTTCGCCGACTCAATGCCCGACGTTCCGCCCGCTGATTCTCTGCCCACACGAGCGGAGCGTTATCAAGCCCAGGGCATACCGGACCCGTTCGCCGGGGTCGGTCGCCCTGTCGACATTCGCTACGTCACAGCCAGTCCCTTCCATCGCAACGAACCTCTTCCACCGGTGCAACAGGTGTGGTTTCGAGCTGACGGGCTCCTGCCCGACGATCAGGTGCTCCATACCTGTCTGTTGACGTACGCGTCCGACATGACCTTGCTCGACACGACCCTGCTTCCTCACGGAACCAACTCCGAAGTCGGCGACATACAACTGGCGAGCCTTGATCACGCCATGTGGTTCCACGGGGAGTTCCGGGCAGACGAATGGCTGCTGTACGACCAGTACACGCCGGCGTCAACCGGAGCGAGGGGGCTCGCCATCGGGCGAGTGTTCACCCATGACGGCCGTTTGATCGCCAACGTGGTGCAGGAGGGCCTGATCCGCCAGATATCTCGCCAGAGAACAAGCAAGCGCTCAAGCAGCTAGAGAGCCGCGATAGAGCGCAAGGGCCTACGCTTCTAGCTGTGGCGCAACGGAGGTCGTGTCGTGGTTGAGATCTACGAAGCAACCGAGGCAACCGAGGAACTTGTTGAAGCGATGGGCCGCCTTGTGCCGCAACTCTCGAGATCCAACCCGCCGCCGTCGGCCGCGGCCTTGCAGAAGATCGTCGACTCCGATGCCGCGACGCTGCTGATCGCCCGCGACCACACAGGCGTCGTCGGCACCCTCACTCTCGTGCTCTTTCGCATCCCGACCGGGATCAGGGCCTGGATCGAGGATGTCGTCGTCGACGAAGGCGCCCGTGGCTCCGGAGTCGGCCGCAGCCTGAACGAAGCCGCGATCGAACGTGCCCTCGCCATCGGAGCCGTTTCGGTCGATCTGACCTCTCGACCTTCAAGAGAGGAAGCCAACCGCCTGTACCAGCGGATGGGATTCTCCAAGCGAGAAACCAACGTCTATCGCTTCAGCCCGTGACAGCGCGTAAATCAATCTCTCAGATATGGTCTATGGCGTGGCGAGTTCCGCTAGTTCCCCGGCTCATATCAACTGGTTGACCAGCCTTCCCAAACTCAGGTCACCGGTGCTGATCACGGCATTCGAGGGCTGGAACGACGCAGGCGACGCCGCATCGATCGCCGCTCGACACTTCGCCGACAGATGGAAGGGCACCGCTCTGGCCGAGATCGACGCCGAGCACTTCTACGACTTCACAACGAGCCGTCCACTGGTGCAGCTCGACCATCAGCGCCGTCGCTCTTTGACCTGGCCAACCAACCTCTTCCGTTCCTGTGTCGTGCGCGAAGGCGAACAGGATGCCGTGGTTCTGCTGGGACTCGAACCCCAATTGCGCTGGCGCACGTTCTGCAACCAGGTCATCGAAGCGGCCCGGATGCTCGAGGTCAGCCAGGTCATCACCCTGGGGGCGCTGCTTGCCGACGTTCCCCACAGTCGCCCGGTCGAGGTGTACGGCGCCAGCGACGACGCGCAGATCCGCGACAGGCTCGATCTGGCCCCGTCGAGCTACGAGGGGCCGACCGGAATCGTCGGCGTGCTCGCCACCCAGTGCCGTGAAGCGGGGTTGCCCACTGCTTCATTGTGGTCGGCGGTCCCGAGCTATATTCCTGGAGCACCGTCGCCCAAAGCAGGGTTGGCCCTGGTGCAACGGGTATCGGAGTTGCTCGGCACGTCGGTGTTCGCGACCGATTTGGAAATCGCCGCGGCGACTTATGAACACCAGGTCAACGAACTGGTGGCCGAAGACGAAGAAACGGCCAGCTACGTAGCCGACCTCGAGGAGGCCTGGGACGGCAACGTTCCATTCGACCCCGACGCTGACCCGGATCTAAGTGACGACCCCGAGACTCTCCTAGCAGAAGTCGAACAGTTCCTACGCGACAACGACTAGTTGAGTTTCCATATCGACCGTGTCGTATTGACGTGGGGACCGATACGGCTTGAACCGTCCACGGCTTCACCAACCCAAACAACTTCGCCGCCCGCGGCCCACTGACAACATGACCCAGAGATCTTCATTTTACAAAATAATGCACGCATCATTATCCCAATTGAATCCACTTTCATAGTATTGATACTTGACGTTTTTGCAAACTGTCACGATTCCACATTCGATAGCGTTCGCAACTGGGGTGATATCGGGGCTTATCGCGATGCGCTCGAATCGACCCTGGGGCCCGGTTCCCTCGACGCGCTAGCAGACGAGGCCGATCGTCAAATCGATGGTTTCGTGGCAGACGCCGAGCAGCTCTACCGAAACTTCATGGCCGCTGCCGTCAGCTAGGCGCGCTGGCAGCTAGGCGACGGCGCAGCAAGACGACGAATCGTCGCTGTCAACGGCGACAGGGTTTGCTACCACGATGTTGTCGCGTACCTCGTTGTCACCGGACTTGACGTACCACTCCCACTCGACACCGGCGGGGTCGGTGACCCAGGTCTCGGTCTTGTCGGCGAAGCAGCACATGGTCTCGTCAACACCGGTGGTTTGCAGCCCGGCTGCCGCAAGACGCCGTTGCGCCGAGAAGACTTCCTCGGTCGTCTCGGTTTCGACGCCGAGGTGGTTGATCGTTCCGCCCTCACCAACGGTTTCGAAGAGAACGAGCTTCAACGGTGGTTCGTCGATAGCGAAGTTGGCGTAACCGTCGCGTCGCTTGGCGGGTTCGGTCCCAAACATCCGCGAGTAGAAGTCGACTGCTTCATCGATGTCGTCCACGTTCAGTGCCAGTTGTAGTCGCATAGATTCAGCGTATCGTCTCGCACTTGCATGCACCGATAGGACAGTCGTCACGCGCGCAGCACACGGCGCCTGCTACGCCGCCACGCAGTATCGTCGCGGGACAGTCGTCACCCGCGCAGCACACGGATATGGCAGCGGGCACCAGACGCCCGGGCCAGTCGCGCATCGCAAGTCACCAATTCGCAGTCGAGGGCCTCGGCCAAGGCAACATACACGGCGTCGTAAGCGGTGATGTTGGATCGCAACTCGTAGGCGCGGCGCAGGAACAGCGAGGTGGGATAGCGACGGAAGGGAAGCCCAGCGAGGATGTCGATTGCGGTTGAGAATCGGTCGTCGGTGATGGTCTGGGCCATCCATCTCTTGCGCAATACGGCCGCCGTTTCAACATCGGCCAAGTCCGGGACGGCGGCTTCGCCCGCTTGCGAAAGGGCGTTTCGAGCCTCTGCGCCATCAAGACCGTCGGCGGCGAGGGAGTTGGCGAGCACAGATGCGTCGACAACGATCAACGCTCGCCCCGAACCTCGTCGAGGTCATCCACCGCCTGTTCGAACCCAACGGTTCCGCCTGACATCCGCTCGATTCGTTCAATGACCTCATCGAGAGTCGGGGCTTGCGCAAGGCGGGTGAGTTCGGTCGTCAGGTAGTGCTGCAGAGACACACCGGTGGCTTGTGCTCGTTCGACGAGTTTGCGGTGGATCTCTTCTGGCACATCTCGGATCAAGATGTTCGTCATGCTTGCATTATGCAAGCATGACTACGCCCGCGCAACACGAATGAACATACCCCTTTGGCCACGGTCAGCCCACGAAACACGCCCGCTACGGGAGGTGGGAGTCGATCCAGGCGATTACTTCGTCAATGATTTCGGTCCCGCTGGGTTCATTGAACACCTCGTGGCGAAGCCCCGGATAGACGACCCTCCTTGCATTGGGAAGCGTCTCGAAGATCTCCGAAGCCTCCGTCGGCACCAAACGATCATCGCCGCCATGAACGACCAACGTCGGCATCGTCACGCGCTCGATGTTGTCTCGTGCCGCAGAGATGGCGCGCATGATCTCCAGGCCCATCCGTGCCGTCGGGTTGGGGACCCGCAGCGGGTCGGCGTAGAAAGCCTCTCCGACTCTTGGATCGGACGACAGCAGCGACGGATCGCCTTCGTCCTTTATCTCCATCAGCGGCATCAACCGGCCCAATATCGGTGCCGCCAGTCGCAGATGACGCGGGATCTCGGCTCCGAGCGCAGGACCCGAGAGCACCAGGAGATCGGACTGGGGCCGTTCGTCGACGACATAGCGAGTGGCCATCAGCCCGCCGAGCGAATGCCCCAGAAGAACCGTCGGCAAACCGAGCTTGCGGACCTCGAACAGCTGGT
The DNA here is from genome assembly GCA_028819005.1 of Acidimicrobiaceae bacterium. Classification (GTDB taxonomy): domain Bacteria; phylum Actinomycetota; class Acidimicrobiia; order Acidimicrobiales; family Aldehydirespiratoraceae; genus VXYK01. The sequence goes on along the minus strand of JAPPMP010000017.1, from coordinate 16,525 downwards.
CCTGCACATCATCGGAGAACTGCGACCAGGAGTCGCAATGACCCCGATCACCTCCGCTGCGTCCGTAGCCGCGGTGATCGACAGCGATCGTGTCGAAACCTGCGGCAGCGAATCGGTCGCCCACATGCCCATAGCGTCCGCTGTGTTCGGCGATCCCGTGCAGCAACAGAACCGCGGCCCGTGCCGAACCGGCAGGCTGCCAACGGCGGCGCATCTGAATCAGGCCATCGCGGGTGGTTCCGTGATCAACGGTTGACGGCACAGGACCTCACAGTGCTTGCAACAGAACTCATGACTCGGGATCGCCTCGCCAGGGCGGGTTGCGGGGAGCATCGAATTGGACCTTGATATCCTCACCGCGGATCGCCGCAAAAGCGTGGTCAGCCCACCAGTCGGGATTCACCGTCGCCTCGGGAAGGGCATCCCGGGCAAAAAAGCCGACGTCGAGGCATTCCAGCGGATGCGGACGAAGCTCACCCCCGATCGCGCGGCAGTGAAACACCAGCGCCACAAGAGGGATACGGGTGAAAGCACGGCGCTGCCCGTCGAGGATCGATATCGGGCGGATCACCTCGCACTCGATCCCGGTCTCCTCGTAGACCTCCTTGACCACGATCTCCGCCGGGGAGTAGCCGACGTCTGCCCATCCAGTCGGGTAGAGCCAGACTCCCGAGTCCGCCCTCTGAATCATCAACAGCTCGTTGCGTTCGTTGCCGACCACCGCACCGACGGTGATCTTCGGGGTGACGTAGCCCGCCACCCCCGAACCAGTCCGGTCGAGCCACTCCTGGACCTGATCCTCGGGATGAAACCCGCCTTCAACATGGGTCCGAATGTCCGCGGCCACCGCCAGCACCTCTTTGAATCGTTCGCGTTCATAGAGGTTGTCGGTGAATCCCAGACCTGTCCGGGCAGTCGCCGACAGCGCCTCTGCCCATCGCAGAAGCACACGCTCATCGGCTCGGCGGACACTCATGCCACAACCCTACGCGTCTGAGGCGATGGCGGTCAGAACAGCGATCTCGATCTCGCCAAGATAGTTGTCGTCGAGGATCTTCTGGCCATTGGAGCCGCGCACGTAGAAGGAGTCGACAACATCGTCGCCCAACGTCTGCACTTTCGCCGAATGGATGTCGAGGTCCAGATCGTCGAGGGCGCTGGTGATGCGGTACAGCAGCCCGATCGAGTCCGGCCCGCGGACCTCGATGACCGTCGCGTCCGACGACAGTTCGTTGTCGATGATCACCTCCGGCTCGGAAGGGCGAGCCGTGGTCACACGCTGGAAACGATAAGTCCGCGCTCGTTTGAGCAGCCTCGCCCTTACGGCCAGACCCCCCGCCAAAGACAGTCGGACGTCGTCCTGCACGCGCTGGGGACGCTCTTCGAGGCCGACACCGCCACCGACGCGCAGAACCTGCAGAGAAAGCGGCCCCTCCGTGTGAAGCTGCGCTCCGAGAATCTCAACCCCGTGCAACGCCAGCGCTCCCGCGACCCTCGAGAACGCGCCCGGACGGTCCGGGGTGATCACCGTCAGTTCATGGCCGTCGAGCTGCACAAGCTCGGACCCTTTCGCCAGCAACTCGTAGTGCTTCTCGGTCGGAAACTGCGAGGTGAGCATAGTTCCGCCGGTTTGGAGGAAGTGGGAGGTCCTGTTGACCAGCTTCTTGACCAACTCGGCTTTCCAACCGCCCCAAGCAGCCTTGCTGGTGGCAATCGAGTCTGCTTCGGTCAACGCTCCGAGCAACTCGAGCGTGCCGACCGAATCGATCTGTTCGGCAACGAAGCGGATCGTCTCTTCGGCGTCGAGATCGCGCCGCGATGCCACGTCGGGCAGCAGCAGATGATGACGGACAAGCATCCCCAACGTCTCGATATCGGCCGGGGGGTAGCCCATGCGCGTGGCGATGCTTCGGGTCAGCCCGACCCCAACCTCACTGTGGTCTCCGGGGTACCCCTTGCCGATGTCGTGGAACAGCCCACCGAGCACCAGCAGATCGGGACGCTCCACACGGTCGGCGATAGCGGCGGCTTCGGCGGCTGCTTCAAGCAGATGGCGATCGACCGTGTAGCGGTGGTACACGTTGCGCTGCGGGCGGTTTCGGTTGGGAGTCCACTCCGGGAACAGCCGGGAGATCAGGTCAACCTGGTCGAGCGCTTCGATCACCCGGATCGCCTCGTAGCCGAGAAGCAGGAGATCAACAAATATCTCGCGTGCCTCGTCGGGCCATTGGTCGGGCATCGCTGGGGTTTCAACAGCAAGGCGGTCGAGCACGTCGCGCTCGATGAACGCGTCCTCGCTCGCAGCGATGTAGGCGACTCGCAGCGGCATTACCGGGTCTTGTGAGACCTGAGCATCCTCACCGAACCGCAGAGTCTCATCGACGATCTCGATGCCGTGGCCGAATTCTCTGACCCGGGGCCGCCAGCGGCGCCGGGTGGACCGCACATGGATGCGGTGCAGAACGGCGTCCATGATCCAGGCGACCGAACGCGCCGCGGAAGCCACTGCCGCCATCAATTCGTCGGCGCCGGTGTAGCCGAGGGCTGCCGACACCTCATCCTGGTCCTGGAGCAGAAGCTGGTTGCCGGACTGTCCGCTGAGCCTGTGGAGCTCGATCCGTGCCGACAGCAGGATCCGGTGCGGTTCGACCAGCTCGCTGCGTTCTGTCGCTTCCAGCAGACCCTGCTCCGCCTGGTCGATCCAATGCAGAGAGTCAACGTCGCGCAGTCCTCCCCGAGCCAGTTTCAGATCCGGCTCCAGCAGGAACGCCACTTCACCGGCTGCGTCATGTCGTTCACGGACCGATTCCACGAGAAGCCCCAGCATCTTGTCTGCATTGGAACACCACAGGTCGCGGGCCTTCTTTGCGAGTTCGTCCACGAGGCGGGCGTCGCCGCCGATGAGGCGGATGTCGAGCAGGGAGGTGGCCGTGTCAAGGTCGTCGGTCGCCAAGTCGATTGCTTCATCGACGGTTCGAACGGCATGCCCGAGCTTCATCCCGCTGTCCCAGATCGGATACCAGATCCTCTCTGCGACCTCAGCGACATGGCCCGAGTCGTTGTGCAGAAGCAGCAGGTCAAGGTCGCTTCCTATGCTCAGCGAGCCCCGCCCGTAACCTCCTACCGCAGCGAGTGCCACCCCTCGCACTTCTTCCACGCCGTCCACGACTGACTCCAGCCAGGCGTCGATCTCAGCGGTGTAGGCGCGGGACAGATCGACGCCGACCAGACTCCTGTCGGCGAGGAGCGCTGAGGTTGCGGGAACTGCGTTCATGCTGCTCCCGACATTCTACCGATGCCGCGAATGGTCATCAGTACGGCCAATCACGAGTTCTGTGGCCAAGCAAATAGGTCAGGGGATACAACTTCAGCGTCAAGGCGCCCTTGATGATGACGTTGCGCGCGAACCATGCGAGCTGAAGTGCCTGGAGCAGAGCGTTCTTGATCGACTCCGGCCCAGACATCGGTTCGCGCCGGTACTCGGCGAGAGAGCCCGAGCGACCCTGATAGCGCCAGTGGCCGCCCGCGAAGGTCGACGTCAACAAGGCCAGCGTCACACCGATCGAGCTGAACGAATCGTGGATCAGCATGGTGCCACCGTCAACAACTCGATCGCCCCAGGCATTGACGTCCTGACGCGCCGGTCCGTAGCGGTGGGCGCCGTCGATGTAGAGGAGGTCGATGTTCCCGGCGACATCGCCGTGTGCATCGCCGGACGTCTTGCGGATGTGGGTAACCCGGTCGGCTACGCCTGCGTTGGTGAGGTTGTCGATGTAGCTGTGGTAGTCGCTGTCTCCGAGGTGCTGGTCAGGTGCGATCTCTTGAGGGCCGCGATCACCCCCCGCATGGGGATCGATCGACACAATCCCAACTCCAACAGGCGCAGCGCTGGCAAGAACGATCAAAGAACGGCCTCGGAAACTGCCTATTTCGACTATCCGAGCGTCATTTTGCAGCTCACGGGTCCGGTCGTAGAGCCGCCGGGCCTGTTCATCAGTCAACCAGCCTTCGACGTCTGAGATTTGCTCTAGCACTTCACCGAAGGTCTTGGGGGCAGCCACCACGATCGAGCCTACCGGCCTGCGCGCGGCGGCCTACCAGCCTCCTCGTAGCGCTCGCCCGGCCCGCCGGCAGCGGTGGCCGATACTGTTATTGGCATGACGGCGCTGCCCATCGGCCAATCCGGCACCGTCCACCGGACGCGCATCGGCGTCGACGTCGGGGGGACGTTCACCGACGTCGTCCTCCAAACCGCTGACGGGACGCTTCGCTCAACCAAGGTCCTGACCACTTACGATGCCCCTGAGCAGGGGATTCTGGCGGGAATCGAACAGCTCAGCCAGTCGTCGGGAACAGATCTTCACCAAGTCGATCAGATTGTCCACGGAACAACGCTGGCCACGAACGCCCTGATCGAACGGCGCGGGGCCAAGACAGCTCTGGTAACCACAGCGGGGTTCCGCGATGTGATCGAGACCCGCACCGAGAGCCGATTCGAGCAGTACGACCTCAACATCGTCCTGCCGGAACCCCTCATCGAGCGCAAGGATCGATACGTCGTCACCGAACGGCTCAACGCCCGTGGCGAGGTGCTGGTCGATTTCGACGAAGCTGGTGCGAGGTCGCTCATCAAGCATCTCAACGCGCAAGGTTACGAATCTGTGGCGGTCGGCTTCCTGCACAGCTACCGCAACGGCGTACACGAACGGCGATTTCGAAGCCTGTTGAAAGAGGCCCTCAGCGATGTGTCGGTCTCCATCAGCAGCGAAGTCTCACCGCAGATGCGCGAGTACGAACGCTTCAACACAGTCTGCGCGAACGCATACGTGCAACCGTTGATGGCGTCGTACCTGCTTCGGTTGAGGGACCAGCTGAGCGATATCGGTGTGGGCTGTCCGTTGTATCTGATCCATTCCGGCGGCGGCCTGATGGACGTGGACAGCGCGGCGGCTTTCCCCGTGCGGCTGATCGAGTCGGGGCCCGCCGGCGGCGCCATCTTCGCCGCTGACCTTGCTGCCCGCTACGGGCGGGACCGGGTGCTCTCCTACGACATGGGCGGAACGACCGCAAAAATCTCTTTGATTGAGGACTTCACTCCCCGCACCGCCAAGGTGTTCGAGGTCGACCGTCGGGCCCGATTCAAGAAGGGCAGCGGGATGCCCATCTCCATCCCGGTCATCGAGATGATCGAGATCGGCGCGGGAGGCGGTTCAATCGCGCGGGTCGACTCGCTCGGCCAGATCCGTGTCGGACCCCACAGTTCCGGCAGCGAACCTGGACCGGCTGCCTACGATCGCGGCGGTACCGACCCCACGGTCACAGACGCCAATCTTGCACTCGGGCGCCTGCACCCCGACGCCTTCGGGGCAACCGATATCGACTTGCAACCCGCGCCAGCCCAAAAGGCCCTCGCAGATTCTGTCGGTGGTCCACTGGGTCTTGACGCCCACACAGCAGCGATCGGGATCTCCGAGGTCGTCGACGAGAACATGACGAACGCCGCTCGTATGCACGCGGTGGAGGGGGGCCGTGACCTCGCCGGATTCACAATGATCGCTTTCGGTGGTGCAGCGCCGCTCCACGCTTCTCGGCTGATCGACAAACTGGGCCTTGAAGAACTGATCGTTCCGAGCGGAGCAGGCGTCGGCTCGGCCATTGGATTTCTCCGCGCGCCCTTCGCCTACGAGGCGGTTCGCAGCTTCTACACAACCACCGACGATTTCGACTACGCCGGGGCCAACGAGGTCCTCGCCGAGTTGACAGCAGAGGCCGAGTCGTTCGTGCAAATCGGCACTGCGACCGATCTCTCCGGTGAATCCGAGACCATCGTCGAGCGCCAGGCGTCGATGCGGTATGCGGGGCAGGGCTGGGAGATTCCGGTGCGGCTCGACGACGGTGAATTCGACGAGTTCGCCGCCGATCTGCTGGCAGGCAAGTTCACCAAGGCATACCTCGAGTTCTTCGGACGAGCCATCGACGATCTGACAATCGAAGCCGTCAGCTGGGCTGTGCGGGCGTCGACGCGCCAGGAGCCGCCGCCGCTGGTCGAGACGATCTCGCAAGGATCGCCGGTCACCTCCGAGACTCCGCGTGAGATGTACGACCCTGCGCTCGACCAGCGAGTCACGGCGGAAGTGTTCGAACGCACGCAGCTCAACCCGGGCGATCTCGTGACCGGCCCGGCGGTGATCGTCGAGACCCAGACCACCACCGTGCTCGGCTCTCATCACCAGTGCGTTGTCCAACCCGACGAGTCGCTGCGCATCAGCCGAGCCGGACGAGGCGAGCCATCAGCACCAGCCCGAGCCGGACGAGGCAAGCCATCAGCACCAGCCCGAGCCGTGAGCGAGCCATCAGCACCAGCCCGAGCCGTGAGCGAGCCATCAGCACCAGCCCGAGCCGT
>JAPPMP010000017.1:0-10022 GCA_028819005.1 Acidimicrobiaceae bacterium | reverse complement strand
GAGCGAGCCATGAGCACCAATGACCTGCGCAACCAGGTGATGTGGAATCGATTGATCTCGGTCGTCGAGGAACAGGCGCTGACCCTTGTTCGCACCGCTTTCAGCACGTCAGTTCGCGAAGCAGGCGATCTCTCAGCAGGGGTTTTCGACAAGAAAGGGCGAATGATCGCCCAGGCTGTGACCGGCACGCCCGGACACGTCAACACGATGGCGGCTGCGCTCGGCCATTTCATCAACGACATCGGACCCGAGCGCATCTTCGAGGGGGACGTTTACATCACGAACGATCCCTGGAAGGGCACCGGTCACCTTCACGACATCACCGTCGTCACGCCGGTCTTCTACGACAACGCCCATGTGGGGTTCTTCGCTTCGACAGCGCACGTGGTCGACATCGGTGGCCGCGGCTACGGACCTGAGGCCAGGGAGGTCTACGAGGAGGGGATCCGCATACCCATCCTGAAATGGGTGGAGCGTGGGAGCCTCAACCGCGATCTAGTAACCGTCGTTGCCCAGAATGTGCGCGAGCCGGACCAGGTCGTCGGCGACATCTTCGGGTTGGCAGCCTGCAACGAAACCGGCAGACGGAGGCTCTGCGCCATGTTCGACGAGTTCGGGCTCAGCGACCTCGAAGGCCTCGCCGAATTCGTTTTCGACCGCACTCGGTCCGCAACGTTGAAGGCACTCAGGTCGGTGCCTGAAGGCGTCTACACGAACCAGATGACCGTCGACGGCTACGATCACACGCTCAAGTTGTGCGTATCGATCGCCGTCAGCGCCGATGGAATGCATGCCGACTTCACCGGCACCGGGGCGCTGAGCAAATTCGGAGTCAACGTGCCGCTCACCTACGCCCAGGCATACTTCACCTACGGGATGCTGGTGGCGCTGGCGCCCGAACTGCCCAACAACTTCGCCTCGCTTGAACCGTTCACCGTCAGCGCACCGCCCGGGGTGATTCTCAACGCACAGCACCCCGATCCGGTGGCGGTTCGCCATGTGATCGGGCACTTCGTGACCGATCTGTGCCTCGGGGCCATCGCCAAAGCGCTCCCCGATCGAATACCCGCCGAAGGTTCGGGCGCGTTGTGGAACTTCCAAGCCAGCGCTCGATCGGCCAGCGTCGATGATCCCAAACCTCCTGTTGAACTGCTGATGTTCAACAGTGGCGGAACCGGGGCCCGGCCCAACCTCGACGGACTCACTGCCACCGCTTTTCCGTCGGGTGTGCGCACGATGTCGGTTGAGGCGACCGAGCAAGTCGGGCCGATCATCATCTGGCGCAAGGAGATCCGCAGCGACAGCGGCGGCGCCGGGCGACAACGCGGCGGCCTGGGTCAGATAATCGAAGTCGGCCCGACCGACGGCTACCTCTTCGAGTTCTCGGCGATGTTCGACCGGGTGGCGAACCCCGCACGGGGGCGACACGGCGGGAGCGACGGAGCGGCCGGTGCTGTCTACCTCGACGACGGCAGTCCATTCCCGACCAAGGGCAAGGAGACGGTTCCCGCCGACCGGCGCCTGATCCTCGAGCTTCCGGGAGGCGGCGGGTTCGGCGACCCCGGCGGGCGAGACCCAGCGGCTATCGCAAACGACCTGCTCCAGGAGTACGTAACAAGCTGACCAGATGGTCCGACCGACTGTCTCCGCAACGGGTCCGACCCGCGACAGCACACGTCCCCGTAGCATTGGAGACATGCTTGATCCTGTGACCACAGCCGAGGGCCTCACGGTCGTTCATCTTTTCTGCAAACGCATGTCTTCGGCTGACGACGGCGCGGTCGTCTCTGCTGTCGAGGCTGCTCAAGCAGCTGGTGTTCAAGTTGTGACTGTGGCTGTGCTCGGCCACAAGGCCGAACTGTGCTTCATGGCTCTTCATCGTGAAGGTTGGCCGCTGCGTGATCTGCAGACCACCCTCGTGAACGCCGGCCTTGATGTGGTCGACAGCTTCGTTTCGATCACCGAACTCTCCGAGTACGCCTTGGGGTTGAGCGATGACATGAAAAACATGCGTCTCTATCCAGACCTGCCGCCTGCGGGTAAGTCGGCCTGGTGCTTCTACCCGATGACGAAACGGCGTGAAGACAACCAGAACTGGTATCGACTGACGTTTGATGAGCGCAGGGAACTCATGTATGAGCACGGTGCATCGGGCCGCAAGTTCGCGGGTCGCATCGTCCAGTTGATCACAGCGTCCACCGGCCTCGACGACTGGGAGTGGGGGGTGACTCTCTTCGGAGCCAACCTCGACGACCTGAAAGACACCGTCTACACCATGCGCTACGACACCGCCTCGGCTCTCTACGCCGAGTTCGGTCCCTTCTACACCGGACTGGTCGGGCCTGTCGCTGAAATCGTCGAACGGACCGGCTGAACCAACAGAGGCAGCCTCGCAACCCCCCAAATTCTCCGAGCACAGACAGACCGTATGCAAATCCAGCGATACGAAGAGATAGACATCAGCGAGTGGCAGGTGTCTGGAGAAGAGGATCTCGGAACCAAGCCGAAGCGGTGGCTGATCAACCCAGAAACTGAAGAACGCTGGCTGATGAAGGATGCTACGTTCAGCCACGCATCAGATGGAACGACATACCGAAAAGGCGACGATTGGGCCGAGCGGGTCGCACACGGCGTGGCCGAGACTTTGAGACTACCAGCCGCGCGGGTGGAGATTGCCGTGGATCAAAGAGGCCCAAAACCCGTGTGCGGAACCGTGTGCCGAACCGTGCTCCGAGACGGTGAAAGTCTCGTCAACGGTGATGAGCTGATGGGGGAATGCGGCATCACTGTATCGCACCATCATCGAGAGTCTTACACAACAGAGGCAGCCTTCCAGGCGTTATGCGACGTTGAACCTCCATTGGACGTCGCCGCTGGCCTTTCGGCATGGGTTGTGTTCATTGGCTACTTGGTGTTAGACGCGTTGATCGGCAACACCGACCGCCATGAAGAGAACTGGTGCGTGATCAGTTCAGTTGAGGCGGGATCACAACGACGTCTGTCCCCTACCTTCGATCATGCATCTAGTCTCGGGTTCTTGCTGAGCGATCAAGACCGACAGGAACGGCTGTCATCAAAAGACAGCAACCGCACGCCCGAAGCATACGCCGACCGCGCCAAGACTCCATTCGCGTCGAAACCCCATCCGATTGAAGTCGTGGACAACGCTGAGCAACTCTCCGGTCGAGGCGCAGCCGAGTACTGGCTCGGGCAGGTCGAACACGTGGACGATCTGTTAATTCCGATCTGGGCCATCCCTGAACACAGGATGTCCACACCGGCTCGAGAGTTCGCTGAACGAGTGTTGCGACACAACTGGTCAAAGATGACTGCGTGAACCCGGTTAGGCTTGGCTTGTCGCCCTGTCATACCCCGTCAATAAGGTCGAATCATATGAACGAGCACCTATTCGTCACTTGGCGCCACCCTGACGGCTTGATCCACCCCGTGGGTCGTCTCTCCCGGCGCGTCCGCGAAGAATCTGACGGGGCTCTGCCATACCAGTTCGTCTACTTCAAACACGCTGAAGGACTGTTGTCGGAAGGTTTCTCACTCCTGCCTGGTCTGCCTGATCTTCACCGGGTATATGAAGCTCAAGAACTGTTTCCGGTGTTTCGCAAACGGCAGATGCCCCGTCAACGCCCCGACTACGCCGATTATTTGGGAAAACTGGGCCTTGATGTGGAGACCGACCCCTTCGAGGTCATGGCCCGCAACGAAGGACGGAAGCTGACAGACCGTATCGAAGTGTTCGCCCCACCGCGCCGCACAGACGACGGTGACCTGACCACCTTGTTCTTCGCGAGGGGCATCCGGCACCGTGACGGAGCTTCCGACGCAGTGACCACGTTGCAGCGCGGCGATCGGCTCGCTCTCAAGGACGATAGCAAAAACAAAGTCAATCCTTTGGCGATCTTCATCGACACCACGCTCGACGAGCCGGTTGGCTGGGTACCCAACTATCTGGTTGACACGATCCACGACCTCCGCAGTCTCAGCGATGACGACGCTCTAACCATGACCGTTGAGCACGTCAACCCTCCCGAAGTTGCGCCGTATATGCGCCTTATCTGCCGGCTGTCCGCTCCTTGGCCCGACAACTACGAGCCTTTCTCAGGTCCCGAGTTTCAACCTATTGCCGTAACTGATCACGCGTCGACGTAGACGGTGAGCGACCCGCCGCGGGCGAAACCGGCGAGTTGCATACCGGCGCGCTCGGCCGTCGCAACGGCCAGCGCGGTGGGCGCGCTCACTGAAACCAAGGCTCGAAAGCCGGCGGCCCATGCCTTGTGGACCAGCTCGAAACTGGCCCTTCCGCTCACCACCACGGCTGCGCCCTGGGCGGGAATCTGCTCATCGAACAACAGGCGGCCCACCACCTTGTCGACAGCATTGTGCCGTCCGACGTCCTCCCTAGTCGTGGTGACGGCCCCGTCCGGGTCGACCACCCCAGCTGCGTGGACCGCCCCGGTCCGGGTGAACAGAGCCTGCTGTTGAAGCATCCGATCTGGGGCATCCGCCAGAACCTGCCAATCCAGAGCGGACCCCGCGACCGGGCTGAGCTTGTCGGCGAGTTCGTCGATCTCGTCGGTGCCGCAGAATCCACAGGATGAGGTCGTGGCGGTGAGTCGTGGCACCGGAACGGGCGCTTTGCCTCCTGTCGAGACACTCACCACATTGAATTCCGTGGCCAGCGCAGAGTCGGTCTCGCAATATTTGACGCTCAGCACCGGATTGCCGTCCAGCAGCCCCTCGGTGTGGCAGAACCCTGCAGCGAGCTCGAAATCATGGCCGGGTGTGCGCATGGTCGTCGCCACGCGGACACCGTCGAGTTCGATCGCCATCGGCTCTTCGGTCGCCAACTCCGCGTTCGACCGTCCACTGCCCTGCTGGTTGGACGACCACGGCCGGACCAGCCGATGTTGGCTACGCGAGCGAGCACTCACGGGTCCACACTACCGACAGCTCTGCTGGGAGTCAGCCGAGTACGCTCTCCGCTCGGGCTTGCAACGCTCAGGACGAACCCGGCAGGCGGAGATCCCATGCGCCTCGGCGATCATCGACCCGGGCCAGTTCTGCTCGCAGATGGTGGGTGAGCGGTTGCCCCATGGCGGCCATCCACATCTCTGAAACCAGCTTGTCGCCGGAAACCTCTAGCCGACGACGAACTTCGGTGATGGGTTTGGCTGTGCGCGTCCCCTCCACCCGTTCTGTTCGCAGGTCGACCACCAGAGAACCCTCTGTTTCTGTGATCGTGCCGGTATGGATCTCCACCACTCCCGTCGGTTGCGTGAGCACCAGTTCCATACCCGAGCGTGGTTGAGGCCGGAGATAGCCGACTTCAGAGTGCAGGGGTGCGTCGCTGAGCGGGTCGCGGGTGCGCTGGGCCATCGCCAAGAACGGCTTGCCGATATGGGAGAACTCCAAGTCTTCGAGATACGAGAAGTCGGGGACGGTCGGATAATGGCCGTCACCGGGACCGCGCCAAACACCGACGAGAGGGGCCAACGCCTCGCAAGCCGAATGCAGTTCAGCCCCGCTCATCGACTACGTCCCCTCGGGGCGTGAGCCGGGATCTCCGAGCAAGCCCAGAAAGCGCCGTTGCCGAGGATCTCCGAGCAAGCTCAGAAATCCATGTCCGGCATGGCGGGACCGGATTCCTCAGGGGCGTCGGCGATAACGGCCTCAGTTGTGAGGAACAGCGCAGCGATCGAGGCGGCGTTCTGCAGAGCCGAACGGGTGACCTTGGCAGCATCGATGATGCCCGCTTCAATCAGGTCGACGTAGTCGCCGGTTTCGGCGTTGAGGCCGGTGGAACCGTCGAGGTTGCGCACCTTCTCGACGATGACCCCGCCTTCCATCCCGGCGTTGACCGCGATCTGGTGGAGCGGGCCTTCAAGGGCCTTGGCCACAATGCGGGCTCCCACCTGCTCATCTGAATCAGAAATGCCGGCAATGGCATCGCGCACCGCGCTCTGGGCACGGATCAGCGTGGTTCCGCCACCGGCGACCACACCTTCCTCGATGGCAGCTTTGGTGGTCGACACTGCATCTTCAATGCGGTGCTTCTTCTCCTTGAGCTCGACTTCCGTGGCGGCACCGACTTTGAGCACGGCCACGCCACCGGAGAGCTTCGCCCGGCGTTCCTGAAGCTTCTCACGGTCGTAGTCCGAATCGGTGTTCTCGATCTCGGCTTGAATCTGGTTGATCCGGCCGGCCACATCCGCAGCATCACCGGCACCTTCGATGACGGTGGTCTCGTCCTTGGTGACGACCACTTTGCGGGCCTCGCCGAGCATGTCGATGGTCACGCCTTCGAGCTTGAGGCCGACTTCCTCAGATACAACCTGGCCACCGGTGAGGATGGCGATGTCCTGGAGCATGGCCTTGCGACGTTCCCCGAAGCCTGGGGCTTTCACCGAAACCGAGGTGAAGGTGCCGCGGATCTTGTTGACCACGAGAGTGGCCAGGGCTTCGCCTTCGACGTCTTCGGCGACGATCAGCAACGGTCGGCTGGACTGCATCACCTTTTCGAGTACGGGCACGAGATCACGCACAGCGGAGATCTTCGAGCCGACAAGGAGTATGTAGGGGTTGTCGAGCACGGCTTCCATGCGCTCGGCGTCGGTGACGCTGTACGGGGAGATGTAACCCTTGTCGAAGCGCATGCCTTCAACGAAGTCGAGGTCGAGGCCGAAGGTCTGGCCCTCCTCAACGGTGATGACGCCGTCTTTGCCGACGCTGTCGATTGCATCGGCGATCGTGGAGCCGATCTCCGGATCAGCCGAGGAGATGGCAGCGACGTTTGCGATCTGCTCCTTGTCGTCTGACACGTCGTGGGCGCTGTCAGCGATGGAGGCAACGGCGACTTCAACAGCCTGTTCGATGCCGCGCTTCACCGACATCGGGTTGGCGCCGGCTGCAACGTTGCGAAGGCCTTCGCGGACCATCGACCAAGCCAGGACGGTGGCAGTGGTGGTGCCGTCGCCGGCTACGTCATCGGTCTTCTTGGCGACCTCTTTGACCAGTTCAGCGCCGATTCGTTCGTGGGGGTCTTCGAGTTCGATCTCTTTGGCGATGGAAACACCGTCGTTGGTGATGGTGGGAGCGCCCCACTTCTTTTCGAGCACCACGTTGCGGCCTTTGGGGCCGAGGGTGACTCGAACGGCGTCAGCGAGTTGGTTCATCCCCGCTTCGAGGCCACGCCGGGCCTGCTCGTCGAATTGAATGGTCTTCGCCACTTTTCCTCCAGGTTCGTCGCTGGCAGATACATCGTCGCTGGCACTCTCGTGCCGCGAGTGCTAATTCAATCTGGGAGACGCCAAAATCGCAACTATCGCGACAGCGAATTATCCGCCCGCAACCGCAGGCACAATCGACAACGTTTCTCCCGTCGCCACCTCGGTGGACAGCCCATTGAGGAACCGTACGTCGTCGTCGCTGACGAACAGGTTGACGAAACGGCGCAACTCGCCGGCATCGTCGAGAATGCGCTCCTTGAACCCCGGATGCGAGCGTTCAAGATTGTCGATCACGGCTGCCACCGTGCCGCCTTCAACCGTGACTTCGGACTCGCCGGCCGTTAGGGCTCGCAGCGTGGCTGGGACTCGAACAATGATGCTCATGGTGGATCTATATCCTTGCTAGTCGGGGTGTCGGGGCTAGTCGGGGTGTCGGGGCTAGTCGGGGTGTCGGGGCTAGTCGGCGTGTCACGACACCCGAAACCAATTCCTGACTGATGCTATCGGGAATTGATTCTGGCCGCGCGCTCACCTAGCTGGATGCACTGGCCACCAAGGAACACCGCCACTATGAGACGGCTGTGAAGTACCCTGGGAACATGAGCAAATCAGGTAGTGCGAGCGGGTTGCCGTTTCCTGCGCTCGTCGTGGTCGCTGCCCTGGCTGTTTTCGGCATGATCACACTTGTTCAATGGTTGGTCGGCTCGCTCGCAGGGATACTCAAGTTCGGCCTGTTCGTGCTGATCGCGGTTGCGATCGCCGGTTGGGTCGTCAGCATCAAAGGCAAGCGCTGAGCCAGTCTCGGGTCGCCGATTCGACACACCTGAGCGTGTCGCGGCGGGCGCGTTCTTCACCGAATTGTTCTGTCAGATCCACTGTGGGGATTTCGTCGGAAACATCGTCTGCTGCACTTCCCACAATGGCGACGACCGGCACTCCGGCATGTCGAGCCAACTCCGCCACACCTCCCACGACCTTTCCCTCGAACGATGTGGCGTCAAGGCGCCCCTCGCCGGTCACCACCAGATCGGCCTGCTCGATCTGGTCGTACAGACCCACCGAATCGGCGATCAACTCGAACCCGTCGCACAGGTTGGCGCCGAGGGCGAACAACCCGCCTCCAAGGCCACCCGCAGCCCCGGTTCTGGGCACATCGGCCACATCCACCCCGTGTTCTTCGCGATAGACCTGCGCCAACCGGGCGAGCCGCCCCTGCAGCAGCGCAACTTGCGCCGCTGACGCTCCCTTCTGTGGGCCGAACACGGCCGCTGCGTCGATGAAATCTGTGCGCACGTCGGCCGCGACCTCGATGTCGACGCCCCGATAGCGAGCAAGAGGAGCCATCGCCCCGAGAGCGCCCATTCCGCCGTCTGTGGTGGCCGATCCTCCCAGCCCGACGATGATCCTGGTCGCTCCGCAGTCCACCGCTGACGAGATCAACTCTCCGGTGCCTGCCGTCGTCGCTTCCACAGCGTCGTTGAACTCCGCTCCCCCAACCAGATTCAGGCCCGATGCCCGAGCCATCTCGATCACAGCCAGTTTTCCGCTCAGGCGCCATTCGGCATGCACCGACGAGCCGTCGGGTCCTGTGACCGCGGTCGTCCGGTTCGCCCCGCCGAACGCCTCCAGGGTGCCCTCACCTCCGTCGGCCATGGGTTGGACCACGCAATCCCAGCCCTCGCCAGAAGCGCCCGCGGCCACCGCGTCGGCCACTTCGACGGCGGTCGCAGTTCCTCGGAACTTGTCGGGGCAGGCTAGGACACGCACAGCCCAGCAGCGCCAGCGGTCACCGACCGCGCCTCAGCGACCAAGGCCAGACGAGCAGTTTGACAGGGCCAACCAAAGGTCACCCAAGAACCGCGTCCGCTCCGAGCACGACATAGATGTTGAATTCGGCGGCGTTCGGGTTGCCTTCAGCGACCAGCGTGAGCGGATCGGTGGGCGCCCTCTCGATGACGGAAGGAGATCCGTTCAGGGCCACTGCCACCAGTTCGGCCTCATCCTCGTATCCAGGCGTGTAGTAGACCCGGCTGAACTCTTTGTCGAACGTGTCGGCGTTGAAGCCTTCGGCAACGTAACCGGCGGTCGTCAGGTGATCCTTGCGCGACCCTGCCAGTCCCGGTTCACCACGGCCGTTGAGGACTGCAACCTTCACCGAATTCGGGGGATCGACCACAACCGGGGCCGCTGTGGTCGGGGCTGTGGTCGTGCCGACGTCGCCTTCGTCAGAGGCCTCGCGGGTGGTGGTGGAGGTTGTCTCCTGCTCCACGGCGTCGTCCGCTGTCTCGTCGGAATCGTCGGTTGCTGTAGTGATGGGTTCGTCGCTGTCGAAGCCCTGCCACAGCAGAAGTACGCCGATTACGATAGCTATGGCGATCAATATGCCGCCCCTCGCGGCGGCGGTTGCCATCGACTTGGTGAACGAGTTGTCAGATGCGGCATAGCGCCCGGGTGCTGTCATCGGCTGTGCTCCTCGTAGGTGAGTACCAAGTATGCCTTAGCTTGACAGATCACAGCGCGCAATGGGAACCGCAGCAAAAAATTCGGCGCTGATCGGCCTGAACAGCCTTACGCTGAGGCAACGCCCGAGTAGCTCAGTTGGTAGAGCAGCTGTCTTGTAAACAGCAGGTCGCAGGTTCGACTCCTGTCTCGGGCTCCCAATACACGCTCGTCCAGGCGCATCCGCTGCGGAGAGTTTGCCGAGGCGCCGGGGACCGAACTTCGGGTCAGTCGGTGTAGGCGACGTTGCCTTGTGCTGTGCGGTTGGCGATTCCGGGGGCC
>JAPPMP010000052.1 GCA_028819005.1 Acidimicrobiaceae bacterium | reverse complement strand
CGATGGCCCACGGCAGGTCGTAGTTGACGATGATGTGGGCGTCTTGGAGGTTCTGTCCCTCCGAGAGAACGTCGGTAGAAACCAACACCCGCAGTTCATCGGACATGGGCGAGCCGTTGGCGACCACGTTGTTGGACGCCGGTGAGAACCTCTGGGCAAGCTCAGTCGGATTCTCGGAGTCGCCCGTGACCACACCGACGCCTTCTATACCCCGACGCCCCAGTTCCATTCCCACATAATTGGCGGTGTCGGCAGCCTCGGTGAAGATGAGGAGTTTGCTGTCGGGATATTCGTCTTTGATCAGGCGCTCCAACGCAGCAACTTTGCCATCACGCTCTGCGTCCCAGGTTCCGAAGCGATTGAGCAACACGGTGATGACATTGATGTCATGCTGCAGGTCGTTCAGGAGATCGTCTTCGAACATGGAATGCGGCGCCCAGCGAACCGCCTTGGGGTCTTTGGCCTTGAGCTTGCGGTAGGCGCTTGCGGCACTGTCATCATCGGAATCGAACAGTCCCGTGCCGCTGTCGCCCTCCCCGTTGTCGTCGGGGTCGCTGTCCACCTCCGCCGCCCACAGTGTGTTGTCAACCGCGCCGACCGGTACCGGTGAATTGCTGGTGAGCGCATGAGCAGCGACCTGATTTCGAAGACGATGTCGGCGCAGCGTCGCGATGAACGCGGGCCCCGAGGACGAGAGCCGCTTGAACATCGTGATCCGCGTGAATCCGGCCAGGTTGCCCCTAGCCGAGTTGTCCAAGTCGTCCACAAGCTGACGGACGTCGTCGTCGGGAGGGTCGAACCGGCTGTCAATGTAGTTCCCCAACTGATACCGCGGCAGGCGTAGGTCACGGATCGCGTTCAAGGTGTCGTCCGATGCCATCACATGAGCAGGATCATCTTCGGCCAAGATCCGTTCGGTCGGCATTGCGATTCGCTTCGGGAAGTAGAACCTCTCGCCGGTGCCGAACTGCAGGTAGCGACGTCCTTGCTCATCGGTCTCCGCGTAGTTGTCCTCGACGAACCGGCGGGTGCGCCGCACCAGATACTGCGACATCAACTCCTGCCAGTCCTCGAGATGCTCAGACCGCTTGAACGCATTCAGCGTGGAGGCCCGCCCACCACACATCAACTCGAAGTCGGCCTCGACGACTTCGGCGATCGCCCGCTCCGGTCGCAGGCCCAAATCGTCGTCGGGACGGATGAACAGCGACAACTGCGAGGCGAGATCACCGAGTTGTTTGTTGTACGGCGTTGCGGACAACAGGAGCACCCTCGAGTCGTTCTCAGCTATGTAGCTCTGCAACACCACGTGGTCACGGCGCTTGTCGCTTCGAAGGTTGTGAGCCTCATCGACGATCACCAGCCGGTAGCGACGGGCGTCCGGCAGGGTCTTGTGAACCATCGAGAGCGACTCAACCCTGCCCCGCACCTCGTAGGTGTGCAGATACGACTCCCACATGTCGACAAGATTCTTCGGGCAGACAACCAGGGTCTCGAAGCTCTGCTCCTCCTGAAGCAACCGGGCCACCGCCGTCCCGACCAAGGTCTTGCCCAGGCCGACAACATCGCCGATCATCGCCCCGCCCTTCTGCATCACGATCCGGGCGGCGATCTTCACAGCTGCAGCCTGAAAGTCCAGGAGTTGGTCCTGCATGGAAGCCGGGAGGCCGTATTCGATCAGCCCCTCGCGGGCCTCTTTCGACAGGTGGTAGGCCATCTTGAGGTAAACCAGATACGGGTCCATCTGGTCTTCTGATGCCCAAGACTCGCGCAGCGTCTCGGCCAACTCGGGCATCGCGTCGACAGTGAACGGGTCGTCCCAGCGGTCCTCGAACCAGCGGGCCAGCTTCTCGGTGGCGTCACCGTCCACCACGTCCACGTTCAGCTCACCCTGCTCGCGCAGTCCGGCGACGGTGAGATTGGAGGAGCCGACATATCCGACCCGCGGGGCAGCGGTGTCGTCGCGGTGGCAGAGGTACAGCTTGGCGTGCAACCGGTGGGCTGTGTGGACCCGCACCTGCACGTCACCCGCCTCGATTTGACGCAGCAGCACTCGCAGAGCTTGCTCGTCCCCCGCTGTCGGCAAGCCGGTCTGCAGTTGCTCCCGGTACTCCGAAACCACATCCGTCTTCAACTTCGCAGCCGTGCGGTTGTCGGTCGGGGCGGGTTGCCGCATACGGACCAGTCGGCGCATCTCCTCGGCAGGCGCCTCATGGATACCGACCAGAACGCGGGCCTTCGGTCCGTCCCTGTCGGGTAGTCCGGTTACCGCTTCGGCCAGCAGCTTCCAGCCCCGAAGGTTGAAGTAGCCGATCGCCGCATCCAGCCGATACGACGAGCCGAGCGTTCGCAGCAGTTCGTCCTCGGTCTGTCGGTCGATGTTGTCAAGGATCAACGGCACGCCGGTTCACCACCAGCGGCGTGCCCATCAGAGAGACCGTCGCCTGTCGTACCGCCAAGGTTAGCATGAAGTTTGTGAGCTACACGGCGCAAACGAGGAGAGCCGCCTACCCCAGCGAACACTCGAGTATCTGTCATGGGATTTATTCGTTCCCGCAAGCAGCTGCGATAGTGGGACGAGGGGGTCTTGCCGCGCCGGCACAACTGCGGCGTTGGCTCGCGGTCATCGTTGCACCCACGGGTTCGCCTCCCAACATTGAGACGATCAGTTTCCTTGACCTTGTGAGTCTGGAAACAATGCGGCGTTTCCGCTTGCAAGGAACATCTTTGCAGAAGGTCCGCAAGGTACTTGAGGCGCTGCACAATGCGGCTCCCGAGGTGGCGAGACCCTTGGCGCACCGTTCCTTCTTCACTGACGGCGCGGTTGTTTGGGCGGATGTGGTCGGTCGAACCGAGGAGCTCGTGGGTCGCAACCCCGGACAACTCGCGTTTCGTGACGCGGTCCGCGTCTTCGCCGACGAGATCCGCTTCGTGAACAACATGGCTAGCGCATGGGATATCTCGCCGTGGGTCGACATCGACCCGTCGGTGTGTTTCGGCGCGCCGGTCGTACGCGGTACCCGCATCCCGGTCAGAACGATCGTGGACAACCTCGCCGAGGCCTGCGAACGGGAGGTCGCCGACTGGTACGAACTGAGCACCGCTCAGGTACGAGGCGTTGCCGAGTTCGCCGCCTAGACGCGGCGGCGTATGGTTCTGTCTTGACGCGAACCTGTCGTACCGGGTGGCCGAGGCCATTGGTCCGCTCGTTGCCGACGTTGTCCATGTTTCCCGCGTCGAATCTCTGACCGGCGTGTCGCGGGGTCGGTCTAATGCGCCGGACAACGAGGTCGCCCGTTGGTGCGTAGGCAATGAGCGAGTGTTGGTGACGTGTGACGATGACTTCCGCGGACGCACGGATCGCACGGCGAGTCTCACCGAATCAGGGCTTGAAGTCATTGTGTTTGTGAGCGAGTTACGCGGTCTTCACAATCAAATCGACACCGTCTCGCGAAGGGCGGTTCATTGGCAGGACCGACTCGGCGATCTACCGTACGGTCCGCGTGTCTGGTTGCAGTACTCAAGGGGAGGCCTGCAACTCCAGCGGTGATGTGTCTAGTTGGTAGCACGAGTTACTCCTTGTTGCCGAAGACCATACGGTCGCGCAGGTTCCCAGCGATTTCGTAAGCCTCTTCAATTCCCCATATCTGGGCTAGGAGAAGATCAGCTTCATCGGTGATATGACGGCACCCAAGCATGTTGTACCGGCCAACCTGCACTCCAGCATTCAGCTTCCAGGCCAGGTGCTTTGGCATCTCATTCTTCAGCGTGTTTGACATGATCACTAGGCTTCGGACGAGTTCGATGTCAAGCGGTTCAGGATCAGAAGCGCCAGATGAATCCAGCAACGCGCAAAGACGTTCCATGTCAGCAGGAAACGCGCTGAGCGTGGACTGGATGACATCGAACTCGTCCGAAAAAACCATCCACCACAGGTACCCCCAGCGGCCTGCCAGCATGACAAGCGCTAGATCACGATGCAGCGCGTCGGAAAAACTAAGGTATCCATATCGTTGGGTTGTCGCGTTTCCCCTCGCCGGAGGGGGTTCTTGGGAAACACCGAGCATGTATTGAGCCACCCGCTTGTATGCCAGTTGGTGTTCTGCGCCTTGAACGAGGACATTTGAGAGCGGCTGATTAACCGTCACTAGCTTGGCAAATGCCGCCGAAACTGCTTCGGAATCAACAAACGGCCACATTCCTTTCCCGTTTAGAATCTGAAGAGAATCGGGAGGCGCGACGTACTCAACACTACTGAACAGCGTGGGCCGAAATTCTGTTAACCAGCGGCGACACGACGATGTAAAGAATCTGCAACCTGCATTCCTAGCTCCGAGGAGAATAGCGTTTCTAACTCGAGCTGATCCGCTAAACAGACCATCAGGAATCCGAGAGTATGACGAAACCCAGATTGCTTGGAGCCTCTCCGACAGATGTTCACGGAGCGCGCCAAAGTTCCTACTGAAACAAAGGGAGTGCATTACGATCATGGCGAAGCGGCCTTGGTCGTTGAGCAGAGTCGAGGCGCGTTCCATGCAGACGGCGTACAGATCGGGGCAGTTCTGGGTCTCGTAGCCGATCCATCGATAGCCGGTGACGTTCTTCTTCTGGATGTATGGCGGGTTTCCGATCACCACGTCGAAGCCGCCGTTGCTCCAAACGTGGGGGAACTCGACGAACCAGTGGAACGGCCTGTGTGACTCGCACCAGTCGTCGAAGGTCTCCGTTTCTTCCCGCTTGCGATGCAAGAGTTCGTCGGCCAATCGTCTCGCTGAGAACTGGCGAGCGGCTAGGGCTTGCTTCTCCGACAAGTGGTCGCTTTCAACATCACTTGCCTGTAGCTGAGCGAATTGAGTGCAGGCGTCAGCCAACCGGTCTGCGATGGCGACGATCTCTTCGATCTCACCGCCGAGGTCCAGCTGCCCGGCGCCCAAGCGGTTCTCTGCGTCTTCCTTGTCGGCGATGCCGATCAGCAGGTTGCCGGACTTGATGTTGAAGTCCAGGTCGGGGAGCGGTTCGAGATGGTTTACGTCGTCGATCTGGGCGGCGAGCTTCAAGAACAGGCGGAGTTTGGCGATCTCAGGGGCCTCTGCCATCAGGTCGACGCCGAACAGATTGTGGAGGCAGATCGTCTTTAACATCCAGTAACGATCACTGTGGTGCGTCCGACCTTCTTGCAGGCACGCCGCCTCGTGTCCTCCCCGGTCGTGAATCTCAGCAGCCCTGTCCAACACCCCCTCATAGAGCGGATCAAGCACCTCGAGAGCCGCGAACAGGAAAGCGCCCGAGCCGACCGTCGGGTCGCACACGGTGAGGTTCCTCAGAACGTTGAAGCCGCCGACACGTCACGGGCTACGTCTGACCAGCGGTCGAGGATGTCGGGGTGGCGGCGGAGCTGGCTCGACGCGGTGTAGGTCATCAACGAGATGTTCGGCGCAACGTCGCGGTAGCGCTCGACCAGGTTCGCACCGAGGTTCGACCAGGTGCCCGACACGGTGTAGTGGTCGAGAACGTCATCGCTGATCAGCGCAACCATCGCCGCGATATCGCCCCTGCGCTGCAACTGATGGAGCTCATCAGAGAGACCGAAGAACCCGTGAGTCTCAAAGACAGGTGAATAAGTCCTGGTCGAGCCATAGAAGGCAATCATCTGTCGGGCGTGTTCACGAGACCCCGCCAGCTCCTCTTCGGTGTCGCCCACCGGAGTCATCACCGGAATCTCAAAGGTCACATCGGCTAGCTCGCGCCCGGCGCGGTCGACGCCCTCCTGCACCCGGGGCCGTTGCACATCGCGCACATAGGCGGCCGAGTTGAACGGATGAATATGGATCCCGTCACACACCTCCCCCGCCATCCGCGACATCCAACCCAATACCGCAGACACGTAGATCGGTGGATCCGCAACCGCGATCGGTCCGGGCGACCACTGCGGCGGCAACAGAGAAAACGAGTAGTAGTCGCCGTCGAACGACAGTTTCTCCTCACCCCGGAAGGCCCGAAAGATCGCCTGCAGCGCCTGGACATACTCTTTCATCCGGGGACCCGGAGGCGCGTAGCTGCTCGAATAACGCCGTTCGATATGGGCTTTGACCTGCGTGCCCAAACCGAGCGTGAACCGACCCTCGGTCGCTTCGGCCAGCTCCCAGGCAACCGAGGCTGTGACCATGGGACTGCGCGGGAAGGCCACAGCCACGGCCGTTCCGAGCCGCAGCTCTTCGGTGGCCAGTCCCGCGGCCGCTGCCGAGAGATACGCGGTCCGGCCCGACTCGGTCAACCACATCGTGTCGAAGCCGGCCTTCTCAACGGCTCGGGCGTGTTGTTGCATGGCTCGCAACTCAAGTGCTGCCGACATGATGTCGAGTTTCACAGTGCCTCCCTGCTCGTCGACCATTCCTCAACCGCCCCCAAAGGTAGGTCACGGTCGGCGTATGGAACCATCCAGGCGCTGTCCCCTAGGCTGACACGTGTGATTGCGTCGTTGAGAACGGGGCACTCAAGACCAGCCCGCCCGAGCGACAAAGGAGTAATCCGTGGAGCCCACCAACACAACCGCACCGACCGGAACCGAGACTGAGTCCGACGTCCACAGCGAACTCGTTGAAGAGGAACTGCTGGTGGAGGAGATCTCGATCGACGGCATGTGCGGGGTCTACTAGCCCGTGGAGCGCGACGCCGCTGAGTTCAACCCGAACGGCCGCTATCGCCTGCATGAACGCGTGGCTCTGCGGCCGGAACCGTTCGGCGCGCTCGCCTACCACTACGACAACCGCCGCCTGAACTTTCTCAGGGCGCCCGAGCTTGTGACGCTCGTGTCGAGCCTCGGCGAGCATCAGAGCGTGCGCGAGGCCTTTGTGTCGGCGGGTCTCGAAGATCGACGCTGGCCGTCGTTCGAGAAGGCGCTGGCGTCGCTGGCGGCCTCGGATTTTCTGGTCGCAATATGACCGCCGTGGCCACCTCCGCCGCTACTTCGCCGCCCGTGTTCGCCAACGCTCCCGCTCCAGACACGATCGCTCCAGACACGATCGCTCCGGACACGATCGCTCCGGACAACCTGGTGTTGTCACCGGCCAAGCGCAGCGGACTCGCCGATCAGATGAAGGCGGGGCTCGACGCCCCCATCTGTCTGACCTGGGAACTGACGTACGCCTGCAACCTTGCTTGCATCCACTGCCTCAGCTCGTCGGGCAGGCGCGACCCTCGCGAGCTGACCACCGAGGAAGCCGAGGCCGTGATCGACGAGCTTCAGCGGATGCAGGTCTTCTACGTCAACATCGGCGGTGGCGAACCGACCATCCGCAGTGACTTCTGGCATCTCGTCGACTACGCCACCGATCATGGAGTCGGCGTGAAGTTCTCCACGAACGGCTCCCGCATAGATGCTGCCGTTGCCCGCGAACTCGCTGCCTCCGATTACGTCGATGTGCAGATTTCCATCGACGGTGCAGACGCGGCGACCAACGACGCGGTGCGCGGCGAAGGCTCGTTCGAAGTGGCTCAACAGGCCATGAAATACCTGCATGATGCAGGTTTCAGCGACTTCAAGATCTCCGTGGTGATGACCCGTCACAACATCGGGCAAGTCGACGAGCTCGAAGCGATGGCCCGCAGATTCGAT
Organism: Acidimicrobiaceae bacterium; assembly: GCA_028819005.1. Lineage (GTDB taxonomy): Bacteria > Actinomycetota > Acidimicrobiia > Acidimicrobiales > Aldehydirespiratoraceae > VXYK01. Next base: position 26,411 of record JAPPMP010000052.1, on the reverse strand, counting down.
GCTGAGTTGCGGCTCACCCGCTTCCGTCCTTCCGGGCGGGGCGCCGACAGCTGGCACGAACTTCATCCGACCGACGCCCAGCAACGCCATCTGTACCGCTGGCTGTTGGACCGACCCGAGGTGCTCACCGGCGACTCGTTCTTCCATCTCTCTGCCCTCGGTGAACCGCTGCCGGGTCTGAACCTCTGCGGGGCGGGCCGGGTGGTGTGCCTGATCGATCCGATCGGCGACGTCTACGCCTGTCCTTTCGTTCTCCACGACGAGTTCCGGGCGGGCAATGTGCGAGATGCCGGCGGCTTTCAGCGGGTCTGGCAAGACAGCGAACTCTTCGCCGAACTCCGCGAACCGCAATCGGCCGGCGCTTGTGCCTCGTGCGGCCACTTCGACGCCTGCCAGGGAGGTTGCATGGCCGCCAAGTTCTTCACTGGCATCCCACTCGACGGGCCCGATCCCGAATGCGTGTTGGGCCACGGCGAACCGCTCGTCAACGCGGCAGCCGCCGCCCGGGTGCCGTCCGCCCTAGATCATTCCCGCCCCGTCCCCGTCACGTTCCTGCCGCACAAGCGCTGACAGACACACAACTTCCATGCTGGCCATTCCGTGTTCGTTTCTGCGAATAACAAACACTCCGTGAGTGCTATTCCGCGAATAACAAACATTCGGGCACACGTACGGTAGTTATCGATGGCAGCTCATCAACCAAGGAACGGAGCCCCCAGCGGATGGCCTCTGTCACAGCCCTCCGACATCATCAAGGGATGCTGACATCCGCATCCACTCAGATCGGGAACGCCCGTGCCAGACTTCAGACAGATGTTGTTGATTGACCAAACCGATGCCGGTGACGGTGCCCGCCTTGAGTCTGAACAGCAGTTGGCCGGCGCAGCGTGGGCCATCGCCAGCAGCGGCGCGATCGCAGAGGTCACAGAAACTGAAGCTCAATTGGTCACAGAATCAGAGGCCGTTTCTGGTGCCGATGCAGCCGCGTTGATCGCTGCGATACGACTCGGCAATGATCCTCTGGGCGAAGCGTTCGAACGACTCCGGTCACCGGGACAGCGACGGACACTAGGAGCTGTCTACACGCCGCCTACCATTGTGGAGGCGATGGTGAGATGGGTTGCCGAGAGCGCGAACCCTTCCCGAGTGGTAGATCCTGGCGCAGGATCAGGGAGATTTGCACTCAAAGCTGCTCGGGCGCTTCCAGAAGCCTCGCTGGTGGCCGTCGAGTTGGACCCGTTGGCCGCACTTTTGACGCGTGCCAACCTCACCGCGGCTGGGCTTGACTGTCGATCCCAAGTGCTCGTCGGCGACTACCGGCAACTCGAACTCGCTTCATGCGAAGGCGTGACCGCATTCATCGGCAACCCTCCGTACGTGCGTCACCATGACATAGATCCTTCTTGGAAGGAGTGGTTGACAACCACCGCTGCGAGTCATGGCTTGCCGGTCAGCGGCCTGTCCGGGCTGCACATGCACTTTTTTCTCGCCACTTTTCAACATGCCCAACCTGGGGATGTAGGGGCGTTCGTGACTTCGTCGGAGTGGTTGGACGTGAACTACGGCCGTCTGTTGCGGGCGATGCTCACGGACGGACTCGGCGGGGAGTCCATTCATGTGATTGATCCAGAAGCAATGCCATTCGAACAGGCTGCCACGACTGCTACGGTCACATGCTTCAAGGTGGGGTCGAAGACCGAGACGGTCGTCATGCGCAGAGTCAGGCAGGTCGAGCACCTCGCCGACCTTGCCAACCCGGCTAAGGGAACCCGGATCAGCAAACGTCTTCTGCGAGCCGAGAAGCGCTGGACTCCGCTGCTTGTGCCCACACAACCACCTCCACAGGGGTACGTCGAGCTGGGAGAGATCTGCAGAGTTCATCGAGGCGCGGTCACCGGTTCCAATGCCACTTGGATCACCGAAGCAGATAATCCGGCAGTTCCAAGGGTCGCTTTGTTCCCATCGGTGACCAAGGCACGAGAACTGTTCGACACCGACGGCGCGCTCAAGGATTTCAACGATCTACGGAGTGTCATCGACCTGCCAGTCGACTTGGACGAATTGGAGCCAGAAGATCGTGTGCTGGCAGAGCAATTCCTGAGGTTTGCCGAAAAGAACGGTGCTCGCTCCTCATATGTCGCGCAGCAGCGCAAACCTTGGTGGTCGGTCCGTCTGAGGTCGCCCGCTCCGATCCTTGCCACCTATATGGCTCGGCGACCACCCGCCTTCGTTCGCAACCCCGCAGGAGCTCGGAACGTCAACGTCGCTCATGGAATCTATCCCAGGGAGCCGATGTCGGAGGCCGTGCTGGATTCGTTGGCCGCATCATTGAGGGCAGGCGTCTCAACCGCTCAAGGCCGTACCTACGCAGGCGGCCTCACAAAGTTCGAGCCGTCAGAGATGCAGCGCATCCCCGTCCCCGGTCCCAATCTGTTGGCCGAAATGTCATCGTGAGACCGGTCGAACCACCCCGATGGACGACCGAGGAGTTCAACGAACAACGCGACCGGGCGCAACGAATATTCTGCAACCAACGGCTCAACGAATCCTTGGAGGCCTACACCGAGACCTTTGAAGAATGCCTTGCATACGTCAACGAGCTTCTCGACGTCACAGGCGAACTGTTGGATCTGGAATCTTCCGCCGACGGGGCGCGCGACAAATCTAACCGCCACGACCAGGCGAGTTCTGCGGTGAAGCACTTTTCGGCAAGCGGAAAGCCGACCTGATCGTCAGGCTTCACGACGGGCGCTGCTTGCCCATCGAATGCAAGGTGTCCAATTCGTCAACAAACTCAGTCAAAAGACTGAACAACGACACGGCTGCTAAGGCTTCGGCTTGGATCGCCGAGTTCGGCAGCGGAGCTACTGTCCCCAGCGCCGTGCTGTCGGGGATCTACAAGACACGCAACCTCGAGCAGGCTCAAGACCAGCATCTGATAATTTTCTGGGCGCATGATCTGGAGCCGCTCGCAGAATTCGTCCGTTCAGCGGTTTAGCGAACGACAACCTTGGCTGATGGTGTTGGGGTCAGCGGGCGGTACGGTCACGGGTCGTGAGCAACAAGTGGTTTGAGACGGTCGCGATCGCCGAGCAGCGGGCCCGCAAACGCGTCCCCAAGTCGGTTTACGGCGCCCTGGTGGCGGGTGCGGAAGCCGGCGTGTCGATGCGCGACAACACTGCCGCGTTCGATGAGCTGGGCTTTCGGCCGGTGACAGCGGGTCAAGCAGCCGACCCCCAGGTCGCCGTGAACGTAATGGGCCAACCCTGCGCGATGCCGGTGTTGATCTCCCCCACAGGCGTGCAAGCCGTGCATCCACAAGGCGAGGTGGCGGTCGCCCGGGCGGCGGCGAACAGAGGCGTCCCCATGGGTCTCAGTTCCTTCGGAGGCAAGCCGATCGAAGAGGTGGTGGCCGCCAACCCGCAAACCTTCTTTCAGATCTACTGGGCGGGCGACCGAGACTTCATGCTCGCCCGCATGGACCGTGCCGAGGCTGCGGGAGCGGTTGGTTTGATCCTCACCCTCGACTGGTCGTTCTCCCACGGCCGCGACTGGGGCAGCCCGCACATTCCCCAGTCGCTCGCGCCCAAAGAGATCCTGCCGCATGCATTCGAGGTGTTGGCTAAACCCGCTTGGTGCTGGTCATGGCTGCGCGAGGGCACAATTCCCCGCCTTCGGGTCCCCAATTTTGCCGGCGTCGCCGAGCAGGCTCCGCTGTTCTTCGAGGCCTACGGCACTTGGATGACCACACCCCCGCCGAGTTGGGAGGACGTTGCCTGGTTGCGCTCCCAGTGGGACGGCCCGTTCATGCTCAAGGGAATCGCCAGAGCCGATGAAGCCCGTCGAGCAGTCGACGCCGGAGCCACAACAATCTCAGTGTCGAACCACGGAGGCAACAACGTCGACAGCGCACCCGCCTCGATTCGCGTGCTCGCCGAGGTTGCCGCGGCGGTCGGCAACGACATAGAAATCGTGCTTGACGGCGGAATCCGTCGGGGCAGCGACGTGGTCAAGGCGTGCGCCCTCGGCGCCGACGCGGTGCTGATCGGCAGGGCTTATCTCTGGGGTCTGGCAGCCAACGGCACAGCCGGCGTGGAGAACGTCCTCGACATACTCAGCTCGGGCATCAAGGCGACGTTGCGCGGCATCGGCAGGAAGTCCATCGCGGAGGTGACGCCCGACGACGTGATCGTGCCTCCAGACTTCTCCCCGCCGGCTCTCGTTTGAACCGGGAAGAGGGATGCCGGGGACGGGTAAGGGTTGAAGCGGCAACCGGGGACGGGCCGCAGCACCACAGAGCTACGCTGCACGCATGGCCAGCCTCGGTTCATGCACCTCGGCAGAGATAGCCGCCGCCGGCTCCGAGACCGCCCCGCTGACCCTGCTGCTTCCTCTGGGTTCCACCGAACAACACGGTCCGCACCTTCCTCTCGACACCGACACGCGGATTGCTCAAGCGGTCGCTGACGGAGTCGCCCTCCGTTTGGATTCGGTCCGGGTGGCGCCTGCGATAAGCATCACTGCCTCCGATGAGCACCTTGGTTTCGCCGGAACGCTCACCGTGGGGACCCGGGTGCTGTCGGAGATGCTCATCGAGATCGTCGGCAACGCCGGCCCTGAGTTCGGTCGCATCGTGGCCGTCAACGGTCACGGTGGAAACGCCTACGCGCTCCGCGCCGCTACTGAGGTGTGCAAGGCACGAGGCCAGACGCTCGAAGTCTGGTCGGTAAGACTCCCAGGCGCCGACGCGCACGCCGGGCGGACCGAGACGTCGTTGATGCTGGCAATCGCCGAGGGCCTGGTTCGACTCGACTTGGCCGAGGCGGGCGCAGTGGAACCACTCGACGAACTGCTCCCCAAGATATTCGAGGCAGGCGTTCGCGAGGTGTCGGCCAACGGCGTTCTGGGCGATCCCAGCGGCGCCAATCCTGCCGAGGGAACGAGGCTGCTCGCCGGGTTGATCGACGACGCCGTCAACCAGCTCACCAGCGGTTGAGCAACAACTGGCAGCGAACTTTCTGGTAATCGTGGTCCGACAAGCTAGACAAGTTGCCATGAACCGACCTGTCGCCCTCGTCACTGGAGCTGCTCGCGGTATCGGCGCAGCCACCGTCGCACAGCTGGTCGCCGACGGTTGGTCGGTCGTGGCCGTCGATATCTGCACCGACGTCGCACCTGTCGAATACTCCCTCGCCACGCCCGATGAGCTTGCAGCGGTTGGTGCTGCGGGTGGTGGTCATGTCCTGACGATGAATGCCGATGTGCGCAGTCAAGTCGAGTTGGAAAATGCGGCCGATGCGGCCGTCGGGCATTTCGGACGGCTCGACGCTGCCGTTGCGGTGGCCGGGGTCTTCGCTGCTCGCACACCTCTCTGGGAGGTGAGCGACGCCGAGTGGAACACCGTCACCGACGTCAACCTGACCGGGGTCTTCCATACTGCGCGAGCAGCGATACCGCGGATTCTGGCGTCGGCAGAACCCCGGCGAGGCCGTTTTGTGGCAGTGTCGTCATCAGCGGGCATTATCGGACTGTCGAAGATGGCGCCCTACGTCGCCGCCAAACACGGAGTCATCGGTTTGGTCAAGGCGCTGGCGGTCGATCTGACCGCTACAGGGATCACCTCCAATGCGGTTGCACCGGGTTCGACCCGCACCGCGATCCTCGAGGCCTCGGCCGCCGCGTTCGATACCGACGTCAACGAGTTCGCTGCCCACCAACGCCCCCTGGGACGGCTCGTAGAACCCGGTGAGGTCGCCGCTGCGATCTGCTGGCTCTGCTCAGCGGGCGCCGCTGCGGTCACTGGAACCGTGGTGCCCGTCGACGGCGGCATGACCAACACCCTCTAGGCCGAACCGGAATCGGCATCAGGGAGAGATCAACCCCTCCTGGGGTCTGGTCCATGGCAGCTTCGAGACATGGGCGATCAGCCTGGCGCGAGGTAGCTCGATGTCTCCAATCGGGACATCGATCACCACCGGGGCCTGCTGCTTCAGAGCGGTCGGAATGATCGTCTCAAGTTCCAAGGGATCATTGGCCCGCATCCCCACGGCACCGAACGACTCTGCGAATTCGACAAAGTCCGGGTTGGTCAAGTCCGTTTCATAGGTTCCCCCGAAAAACTCGTCCAGATCTCGGGCCACGTTCCCGTAGGAGTCGTTGTTGAACACAATCGTCACGACGTTGATCCCGTATTTCACGGCCGTCGAGAGTTCCGAAGCGTTGAACATGAAGCCGCCATCGCCGACGACGCACAAGACCGGCCGGTCGGGTTGCGCCACCTTCACGCCCAGAGCAGTCGGGAACGCATATCCGAGGTTGAACGAGTATCCGGAGTCGATGAACGTCTTCGGGTGGTTCACCTGATAATGGGTCCGGGCGTAGTAGCCGAACTGGGTGACTCCCCAGACGATGAATGCATCCTCCGGCGCGCCATGCTGGAGCGCCTCAAGAATCGGATACTGCGGTTCCTTCTCTCTGATGTCGAAATAGGTGATCAGACGACGAGCGGCAGCGACCGCTTCGGCCGGCGAGGCGCGCTCCGCGGCTCCAGCGGCAACGAGATGCGGAATCAGCGCTTCGATGGTTGCTCTGGCATCACCATGCAGGGGGATTGTGTTTTGTTGGATCCGCGTCAGGTCGGCGGCGTCGATGTTGATATTGATCAGCGTGGACGCATCGCCGGCCGGATTGCCCAACGAGAAGCGCGTCCCGATCCCTATGACCACATCAGCGGCCTGCATCACCTCGAAGAGCTGGTTCATCTCGTGAATCTCCCCCGCAGGGGTGACACACGAGCCGTAGCACAGCGGATGGCTGTCGGGAATGGCGCCTTTCCCACCTCCTGAAGTGACAACCGGAATGTTGGTCGCTTCGACCAGATCAACCAGAGCTTGCTCGGCGTCAGAGCGAGCCACGCCGCCGCCGGCGAAGATCAAAGGAAGCTGCGCGTTCACAATTATCCGCGCGACCTCTTCGAGTTGACCGGGGCTGGGGACTGTCTCCGCCACCGGTGCTGGTTTCCGCAGCGCGACGTCGTCTTTTTCGACGGTGGCCTCCGGCGGCAATTCGATGTACACGGGGCGGGGGCGGCCGGTGCGCATCTGCCTGAACGCTTCGGCAACCACATCGGGGACTGCCCTCGGGCTCAGCGCCTGTTTTCGCCACTTGGTCACCGGCCGAACCACTTCGGCCTGGTCCAAGATCTCGTGAACTCCGCCGAGATCCTTCCCGATCTGCTGTCTCGGGATCTGGCCGGCAATCAACAGCACCGGCGAGGAGCGGGCATAGGCGGTTGCCAAACCCGAGGCTGCGTTGTACACGCCCACACCGGGAACCACCAGCGCCACACCGGGTTTCCCCGACGCCCGGGCGTAGCCGTCGGCCATGTACGTGCCGGCCTGTTCATGACGGGTGGTGATCATCCTGATACCGGACTCGTCTCGCAGCGCGGCGGAGACCGCATACATCTGCACGCCGGGGATTCCGAACACCACCTCGACGCCCTCTTGGAGCAACGACCTGACGAGAGCCTCACCACCGCTCATCTTCATCGGGCCATGGTCGCACATAACGCGGCGGCGAACGGATTTCTCACGCCGAGCCGGCCCTCACTACTGTGCCGGCAGACCCACTTGACCCGACGAGGTTGGAGAACACACCGATGAAGACCCGCGCCGCAGTGCTCTACGGAGCACATCAGCAATGGCAAGTCAAAGAAGTGGATCTCGATGGTCCTCGGCGGGGGGAGATCTTGGTCAAGACCCACACGGCCGGCCTTTGCCACTCCGATGAGCACATGGTCACCGGCGACCTCGGCTCAGCCGATGCACCGGGCGGCTCCTCTTTGTTGCCTGTCATCGGCGGGCACGAAGGATCCGGCGTGGTGATCGAGGTCGGACCCGAAGTCACTGAACTGGAGGTTGGCGATCACGTTGCGGTGTCGTTCGTGCCCGCCTGTGGAAGGTGCCGTTGGTGTGCCTCGGGTCAACAGAACCTGTGCGACCTCGGGGCTGGCACCCTCGGCCCGGGTATGGTCACCGACGGCCGAAGTGCGCACAGAGGCCCCGACGGGGAGACGATCAACGCGATGGCCAAGCTCGGCACCTTCGCCGAGCACATGCTGCTGAGCCAAGACTCGGCGATCAAGGTCGACAAGGACGTGCCGTTGGTCGCCGCGGCACTGGTCAGCTGCGGTGTGGCTACTGGGTACGGCTCCGCCGTCAACCGAGCGGAGGTTTCAGCGGGCGACACTGTCGTCGTCGTCGGCTGCGGGGGCATCGGCTCCAATGCCCTGCAGGGCGCCAAGGCTGCGGGCGCAAAAACGATCGTCGCGGTCGACCCGGCGGAGTTCAAACGTGAGAAGGCGTCTGAGTTCGGAGCGACGCATACATCTGCGTCGATGGAAGAGGCAATGGAGTTGGTCGGGGGCTTGACGCACGGGGTGATGGCCGACAGCGTGATCCTGTCGCCGGGCGTGGTGACGGGCGATCTCGTGGCGCCTGCCCAGTTCCTGGCACGAAAGGGCGGCACCATTGTGGTGACGGGTCTGGCCCCGATGACGCAGATGGATGTGCAACTGAACCTGTTCGAGTTCGCCATGATGAACAAGCAGCTGCGGGGCACGATCTACGGCTCGGACAGTCCCCGCCGGGCCGTGCCCCACCTCCTGTCGATGTATCAGGCCGGCCAACTCAAGATCGATGAGCTGGTGACCAGGACCTATTCCCTTGACGAGATCAACGAGGGCTACCAGGACATGCGCGACGACAAGAACATCCGCGGTGTGATCGTCTTCGACTAGCCGCGCTTCGGCGGTCTGGCTGTGGAGGACTCAGATCTTCCATATATTTGGTCTAGTCATCAGACTTAGTCATATAATTGGCCAACGTCTAGCAGGAGAACCCAGGCATGGCCGCGATCGTGAACGTCTATGAGGCAAAGACACATCTGTCGAAGCTCTTGGAACGCGTGAACAATGGCGAGGAGATCATCCTGGCCAGAAGAGGGAAGGCCTGTGCCCGGCTGGTGCCCCTAGCACCCCGTGAGGGTCAGCGAATCGGGCAGCTTGCCGGCCTGACCCTAGGCCCTCAATTCTTTGAACCGCTGCCAGAAGAGGAACTCGCGGCATGGGACGGCAACCGGTCAGATGCCTGATTTGCTGCTCGACACCCATGCGCTTATCTGGTGCTGGAGCGACGACCCGGCGCTCACGCCGTCGGCCAGAGAGTCGGTCAGCGATCCATCCAACACCGTGTTCGTGAGCGCGGCGAGCGCTTGGGAGATCGCGACCAAGGTCCGCATCGGTCGATTGCCTGAATTCGAGAGCAGCTTGTTGCGCTTCGACGAGTTGGTCGTCGCCTCAGCGATGCGGCATCTGCCGATCAGCTATCAGCACAGCCTGCTCGCTGGTGGCTATAAGGTTGACCACCGCGACCCTTTCGACCGCATGCTGGCCGCTCAAGCCGAGATGGAGTCGCTGGTGCTGGTCACGAAAGATCCTGCGTTCGGCCAGTTTCCAGTGCAGATTCTCTGGTGAGGGACGGCCGGCGTTCGCAGCGGTCCTCGCAAAGCAGTAGGGTCGCCGGACTGTGGACGACTTCCTCCTAGATCGGGAACCGACTAACTGGGTATCGCCCAAAGGCTTTCCGGCGACTCTCGAGCCGGCTGGAGTGTTCGCCCAGGAGGCGCCCAGCGGTCTGGAAGTCGCTCTGGTGCGAGCAACCCGAAAGCCCACAGCCGGCGACTTGCGTCAGGGATGGGAGAAACGAAGAGCGGGCAGAGCGAGTCCAGTGCTTCTTCTGGCTTTCTATCCCAGTGCCGAAGGCGACCGGGTCTCGCTCTGCGGCCCCGTGGGGGAACAACCAGTAGTTCATGAAAGCATCGAGCTGTCGCAGGCCGAGCGGCTGATTGATGTGGCGCTCGACGAACCCAGCCACCACGCCGCGACCCGTTTCTTGCTCGCGGCCCTCCCGGAGTTGGACTCGCCGTTTCCCGGTCTTCGCAATGTCGGCCTCCTCGCCACCCAGGAGCTCAGAGCTGGAGTACCCACTAGGCCCGACTGGGTCTCGGCCATCCGCAAAGCACAACCCTTGCTGGCACTACGAGGTCGCAGGTTGGTAGAGAAACTGGGGTTTCAAATCCACACTCTGGCAACCAACGCGTCGATTCTGGCGACGAGCTGCCGGAGAGAGATTTGGCCGATGCCTACGAGCAGGTCATGGTGATCCTGTTCCGTCTTCTGTTCGTGGCTTACGCCGAGGACAAAGACCTGTTGCCCTACAGGAGCAACGGGCGCTACGCCGACCACTCCTTGTCCCTGAAGGCGCAGCGTTTGACCGAAGACCGGCGGTCGGGGCGAGAACAATACGACGAATGGGCCACCAGCCTGTGGGACGACATCAACCAACTTTGGGACGCAGTACATTCGGGCAACTCCGATTGGGGTGTCCCGGCCTACAACGGGGGCCTGTTCTCAAGCGATCCGGAGATCAGCAGGCCCGGTGCGGCACTGGCAGACCTCTCCTTGACGAACGCCGAGTTCAGTCCCGCTCTGGCCGCGATCCTCATCGACGACAGCCCCGAGGGTCCCGGGCCGGTGGACTTCCGCTCCCTCTCGGTACGGGAGTTCGGCACGATCTATGAAGGCCTGCTCGAATCCAAGCTGTCAGTGGCTCAAGACGACCTCACGGTCAAGAGGATCAAGGGCAAAGAGCAGTACGTTCCCGCTTCCGCCGAAGAAACCGTGGAGGTCGCATCTGGAGAGGTGTACTTCCACAACCGCTCCGGTGTTCGCAAGGCATTACAAACCCTACAGACACACGAACGCTTATCGCAGCCCTTGTTCCAAGGCACCGGGTCGTAACGCACAAGGCACCGTACCTGCTGCGCATTCGAGGTGAGGCCCTCGACGAGGCGTTTGTATTAGGTGTGCTCTCTTCCATGATCTTTGATTGGCAATCACGCCGAACGGTCGAATTGAACATGACCTTTGAGCAAAATGGCTTGCTGACAATTCCAGACCCAGGCGCTGGACACTGGGTTCGAGACCGCGCTGTCGCGATTGCCGCTCGGCTTGCCTCCTGCGACGACCGGTACATCGACTGGGCAAGCGAAGTGGGCGTACCGGTCGGGTCCGCTACCAGTGAGACGATCAAACAGGATCTCATCTGCGAACTCCGCAATCAATTCTCGCTCAGCCCAAGAAAGTCCATCAGCTCGTTCGTGGCAACGCGTGGCTCATCGGTCGGACGCCCCGGACTCGGAGGCCTCAAGCCAACCTGACCCATAAGCTCCTTTTTGGTCGGCTCGCGAAGCGATGCCGGGTCGGGTCGAAGATCACGCGAACGCCAAGGACTGCCGACAAAAACCAACTCGGGGTCGCCCGTCCACAACTCCGCGTCGTGATGCAAAGCCGTTGCCGCCGCGAACCCGTCACCAAGAGAAATGTAGTAATGCGCTTTGAGATGGGCTGCTTGCATCGTTCGAGCAAGATCAGGGATATCAAGCTCTACTCGTTCTGCAAGACGCTTAACGGTGGTTCGGGCCTCATTAGCTCCCCGACCCATCAACACCGAGCTGTACACCTCACCGTAATTCACAGCACTCATCACCGGCACTTGCTCCAAAAACAGCTTCCTCATCGCCGACTCAACCCATTGAGAGCCTCGGACTGCTTCAAGTACAGGCCAAGAATCGAGCACCACCCTGGTCGTGTTTGTCATCTCTCAGAATCTTCTTCGACTTCCGAGCGATCCAGTTCAAGGTGTTTGACGAGCGCGGCGATCTCAGCGACAGACACAGCACCCGGATACTCCGGCAGACGATCCTCCGGCGGAACCCAACCGCCACCATGGCGCTCGGCAATGAAAACTTCCATGAGGTCGGGGCCCTCGTCTACAAGATCAACCTGTGAGCGCTTCTGGAGAAAGTCCAAGAAATCAGTCGACTCAGCCAAGAGCTCGCCAAGGGTCGCTGTTCGGCGTGGTGCTTCAACCTCGCTAGAATCGGCCATTACCGAACCATACCAGCCTCTGAGCCGAAGTCAACTGTCATACCATTTCTATATTTTTCATCAGGCCCAGAATGGCTAGCATCGAGAAGCCCGAACTGGCTGTCAACCGGGGCACGGAAACAGTTGCGGAAGCGTTGAACGGATTCATCTCCCATGCCGCCACTGGGTTCGTGGGCGGAGCTGATCTGGACATTGCCACCGCCTACTTCAATGTGGGTGGCTACTCATTGTTGGCCGATTCCCTCGATCAAACCACGGGCGTTCGACTGTTGCTCGGCGCAGAGCCGACTCCCCCAGAGAACCGGCGACGAGCATTGCGAACCGAGTCCGCACACCCACAACGAGCGCTCCGGACCCGGCTGCGTCAAGCGTTGGACGGCAATGAACGCGACATTCTGACAGACCGCGACCTACTCGGCTTCTCGATCGAAACCGACGCCACTGCCCGCCGCCTCGTCGAATGGTTGAAATCGGGAAAGGTAGAGGTTCGTCGGCTGGAGGACCGCTTCCTTCACGGCAAGGCGTTTCTAGTAGGTGACCGCTCCCATGGAGTTGTGGCAGGGTCGTCCAACTTCACCTATGCGGGAATGGCAACCAACCTCGAGTTGAACCTCGGGAACTACACCCCACATGTGGTCTCCCAGGTACGGCAATGGTTCGACGAGTTGTGGGACGAGGCCAAGGACTACGACCTGGCTGCCTTGTTTGAAGCCCGTTTCGAGCCCCACTTTCCCCAGCTCGTCTACTTGCGGATGCTCTGGGAGTTCTACGGAGAAGAGCTGGAAGTCGAAGCCGAGGCCGAGGGGGCGCCGCAGATCCACCTCACCTCGTTCCAGTCTGATGGATTGTGGAGGGCCCGCCGAATCCTGCGAGAACACAACGGAGTGCTGATCGCCGACGAGGTCGGATTGGGAAAGACCTTCTTGGCTGGCGAATTAATCCGAGAGGCCGCCTTGGACCTGAGGCAGCGGGTACTGGTCATCACTCCGGCCACATTGAGAGACGGACCATGGAGGGCTTTCAGAAAAGACCACATCTTGCCAATGGAGTTGCGCTCCTACGAAGAGATCATGGGCGACCGTCGGTTGAATCCCGATCACACCTCTTCACTGAAACTCGACGCCGAAATCAACGATTACGCCCTCGTGGTCATTGACGAAGCCCACAACCTTCGCAACCCGAGCACCCAGCGGGCTCAGGCCTTGCGCCGTCTGTTGGCGGGATCGCCGCCCAAGAAGCTCGTCATGCTCACCGTCACACCGGTGAACAACAGCCTGTGGGACCTCTACCACCTGCTCGGCTACTTCCTTCGCAACGACGCGGTGTTCGCGGATGCCGGCATCCGCTCGCTGCGCGACCACTTCGCCCGAGCAATGGCTCTGAACCCCGACGATCTCACACCGGAGCACTTGTTCGAAGTCCTCGATGCGGTGGCGGTCCGGCGAACCCGGTCGTTCGTCAAGCGCTTCTACCCGAACGACACGATCAAAGTCGGTGGGAAAGAACAACCGATCGTCTTTCCGACGCCGCGAGTCCACAGGGTCAGTTACGACCTCGACGCTGTACTGCCCGGATTCTTCGACAAGTTCGAGCACGCGCTCAACCCCGAAGCCGACGTCAACGATCCCGATGTGCTCACACTGGCCCGCTACTCTCCGTCGCAGTACCGGACGAGCAACCAAGTAGACGCATACGAGATGCAGCTCGCCGGACTGCTGCGATCCGGATTGTTGAAGCGGTTCGAATCGTCCCCCCACGCTTTCGCGGAGACGTGCGAACGGATGGCCAGAAGCCACGACGCCTTCTTGTCGCTGCTCGAAAAGGGCAAGGTCGCAACAGGCGATGCGCTGGCCGACTGGATCGCGACCGATTCCGACGAGATGGACGAGGAGCAGTTGGACAAGTACTTGGACAGCGTCGTCGGACTCACCGATGACGACGCCGGTTATGACGTCAACCGGTTGCGAGCACATGTTGACCGGGACCGAAACTTGTTGAGAGCGTTTGCCAACAAAGCCCGCACAGTCACCCGACCCGACGATCCCAACTTGGCTGCCCTAGTCGAGGAACTCGCCAGCATCGCCAGCGAGGCGACCTCCGACGGGATCGGCCAAGCCGATGTCCGCAATCGCCGGAAAGTGCTGATCTTCAGCTACTTCGCAGACACTGTGGACTGGATCTTCGAACACCTGGAAAGAACCACCTCCACCGACGAGCGATTGGCGCCGTATCGGGGTCGCATTGCTTCGTTGTCGGGAAACACCGGGACAGAAAGCAAGGAATCAGTGCTTTGGGGATTCGCTCCTCAAACCACCGATGCTCCCGCTGACTGCAACGAAGATCTCTATGACATCGTGGTCTCAACCGACGTGTTGGCCGAAGGTGTGAACCTTCAGCAGGCTCGTCACATCATCAACTACGACCTGCCGTGGAACCCGATGCGGCTCGTGCAGCGGCACGGACGAATCGACCGAATCGGCTCACATCACGCCGAGGTCTGCTTGCGCTGCGTATTTCCCGACGCCCGCCTTGATGACTTGCTCGGCCTTGAAGAGCGCTTGCACACCAAGATCGCCCAAGCCGCCGCAAGCGTCGGAGTGGGCGAAGTCCTGCCCGAACAAACTGACAGTCCAGAAATCAATTTCTCGGACACACGCGAGGAGATCGAACGCATCCGCAACGAGGACCCGACTCTGTTCGAACGAGGTGGAACCACCCGTGGCGCGCTCTCCGGTGAAGAGTTCCGCCAAGAGTTGCGCCAGGCACTTGAGGACTCCGATCTGGCAGACCAGATCAAATCACTGCCTTGGGGCTCGGGATCGGGGATGGCTGCCAGCGCCCTCGGCGAACGAGCGGGTTATGTGTTCTGTGCGCGGATCGGCGACCATCCACGACCCGTGTTTAGGTTCGTCGACACCGGGCCGGCCAGTGACACGGTCATCAGCGAGACGCTGGCCTGCTTGGCCATGGCCCGACCCTCAGACGGATTCAGCACTCCTCGCGTGCTTGACGACGACGCCGCCCGTGGTGCGTTCGACGCCTGGCAGACGGCCCAGTCAGACATCATCGAAAAGTGGAACTTCATGGCCGACAAGGCCAATCTGGAACCCAAGGTGCCGCCGCGACTCCGCCGCGCCGCCGATGTGCTCAGAGAACATCCTCCACCGGGTCGTACCCAAGACGAGATCGACCGGGCCATCGACACTGTCTGCGCCCCTTATCCCGAACGAACAATCCGCACGTTCCAGGCCGCCATGAAGAAGACAGACGACCGTGCCGAGCAGGCCACAGAAATCCTGAACGTCATCCGCACTCTCGGCCTTGAGCCATACGTCTCACCAGAACCTCTTCCCGAGATCACTTCCGCCGACGTCCACCTCGTCACCTGGCTAGCCCTTGTCTAGCGCCTCAACGAGATCAACGGGGGTTACCAGGACATGTGCGACGACAAGAACATCCGCGGTGTGATCGTCTTCGACTGAGACTCTGTTGACTGCCTGGTTGACGTTTGGAACAAATCAGCCATAATAGTGGTGTCCTCCGGTACTGCTCTGGAGGAAAGACGTGAGTTCCGGAGTGCCAGGCCGAGGATGTGCCGCAAGGCAGATCGACTAGGACAGGAGCCGGAACTTTCGCAATTTTGGTCATCCGCTGACTACCTCAA
The DNA here is from genome assembly GCA_028819005.1 of Acidimicrobiaceae bacterium. Classification (GTDB taxonomy): domain Bacteria; phylum Actinomycetota; class Acidimicrobiia; order Acidimicrobiales; family Aldehydirespiratoraceae; genus VXYK01. The sequence continues at coordinate 10,737 of JAPPMP010000052.1, read as the reverse complement.
TGATCCCTGCCGCAGCGAGCCGATCGAAAGTCGTGTCGTTATTGTTCAGCAAGTGTCGGGCCGTGACACCACAAATTGCGTCGGCGATCCACAGGAACGGTTCGGCCTTGGACCGCCAGTCGTACCGATACGGAACTCCCCCACGGTCTGCGAAAGTGTCCAACAGAGTTTCCCGGTCGCGTTGATCGCTGAATGCGTCACCGGCCTCAATGATCAGATGTGTGACACCGTCATCAGCCAAGCGACGGGCGTGGATTGCGAGCAGGTCACGGCGAGTGGCAACTTGGCGATTCCGTGCTACGGACCGCCAGAGTACTGAGGCCAATACACCTGATTCTTCAATCAGGGTCGCCATCCTTTCGATCACTTCCGGACCTTCGCGGCGGTAGTGAAATGGCGACGTTCGTTCGCCGATGATCGCTGCTGCAACGCGGTCGTTGAGGTTCTGCGGACCGCCTGCTGAGCGCGTTGTCATTGGGGCTCGGGCTGTCTGAGGACCACATGAAGCACTACTTCGGGGAGCGGCCGATGTCGCTGTCCAAGTTCATCCACTATCCACCCACACCCGATGGCGCGGCCGGGGTCAACGCGCACCACGACACCGGCTTCTTGACTGTGCTCGCACCCGGTCCCACCGCGGGCCTTCAGGTTCAGAACCAGGCTGAGGAGTGGATCGATGTTCCCTGCGTCGAGGGGTCGTTTGTGATCAATCTCGGAGAGATGCTCCAGGCCATGACCGGCAACTATCTGGTGGCCACGGCTCACCGGGTGATCACCACCTGCGAACGCTATTCGGCGGGCTATTTCCATGGTCTTTCGCTCGACGCTTCTCTGGCCCCGCTGCCTCTCGATGACCGGTTCGCCGCAGCGGTGGCGGGCAGTCCCCACCACACCAGCGCCGGCTTCATGGCCCGCAAGGAGGAGACTGAGGCCGGCGTCGGCGACATCGCCAGCAACTACCGTCCCTCGACCTATGGCGAGCAGCTCTGGAACTATTTCTCCCGCAGCTATCCCGAGAACATGGCCCTTCACTACGGCTGAGAACGGCCCCACGGCGGCCACACGTGGACTGACATCTATGAGTCAGTGGCTCGCTCATTCATGAGTCGAAGTGCCTCCGCGATGTCTTCAACACTCAAGACGCTCGTTGCGACCGCTATCACTAGGTCGTACACATCGTCATCTGCAGCAGTGCTCACGCTGGATTTGTTGAGCTCCAGAAAAACGGCAGTCGCAAGCCAACCAAGCCGCTTGTTGCCATCGACGAGCGGATGGTTGCCGACAATTGAATGCAGGAGCGCGGCAGCCTTGCTCCAGATGTCTGGATATGCGTCCTCGCCGAACGCTGAGGCCCGCGGTCGGGCGGCTGCCGCACCCAGCAAACCCAGATCGCGTATCGGTGGAGGGTCGCCAAGCAAGCGACGAGCGAGGTCCACAAGATCCTCGGCGTCGAGGTACTCGATAGTGGAACTCACTCGCCCAGGCGTTGCAACGCATCCGCATGACGCTGCGTGATGAGTTCGGCCGCGGCCGCAACACGGTCGCGATGATCACCCCGGGCTATGTACTCGCGCACCGCGCGTCGCGCTGCTTCTTGCATCGACGCACCCTCCAGCGCCGCCCGTTCGCGCAGAGCGGCCTGCTCCTCTTCGGTCAGCCTCAGTGTCATAGCCATCCGATGAATGGTATCACCTCGATACCACACTGCCTAGTAGCGCGGAGGCTCACTTGCCCAAGACGAGATCGACCGGGCCAACCGCTGGCGGTCAGAGTTGTCCGATGTCGAGGTGTATGAGTTCACTGATCGCGGTCACTTCCTCGCGGAGGAAGCACCCGAGCGGATCCTGCCGTTGCTTCGCGATCCCTCACAGGCTGGATCTGCGAGATGAATTTCTGTTCTTTTTTGATATTTCATTAATTTTAAGTGTCATTGTCACACGGGGGCGGTAGGGTTACACCCATGAAATTCGCTCCGGGCTCCGACCTCTTGAGCACCACCTCAACTAGCGGTGGGGTACGTGTTGAGCGCGTTGATGAGGCGGAGTTGTCTGATGAAGGTCTGCGGTTGCGGTTGGGAATGCTCGGTCGTGCCGAGTCGAACATTGCAGCGATGAAGTCGCGAGCCTTGGCCGAGCTGAGTCGACGTTCAAGCATTGCGGTTGCGCAACGGATCGCGCGCGACGAGTTGCGCTCGTCGAGCCGGGAGGCCAAGCGGGATGTCGAAGCCGCCGTTCAGTTTGAGGAGCTCCCCGCAACCAGCGGGGCACTCGAAACAGGAGAGATCCCCCAAGGGCACGCTCGGCTGATCGCTCGTGCCTCCGGCGAGGGCGGCATCGACGAGTCGGTCTTGGTCGAATCGGCCAAGAAGGAGGGCTTCGACGAATTCGCCAAGACCGTGCGGCGTCACCAACAAGACCAGTCCAAAGACGACGGGCAGTCGATCCTTGACCGTCAGCGCAAGAACCGTAAAGCGCGAATTTTCGAGAGTCCCGAAACCGGCATGTTTGTCCTGTCAGCGGAGTTCGACCAGATAACCGGAGCCCGTATCGCCACCGCGTTGTCAGCCAAAACCAACGAATTGTGGCGCAACGAAGACCCCAAAGATCGTCGCACGCCACCACAGTTGATGGCTGATGCGTTGGCTGAGCTGATCTCAGAACCCGGCGACGGGAAAACACAGGGCACCAGCCTGTTGGTCATCGCCGACTTCGACGTGATCAAACAGCAACTGGTCAATGCCAGACTCGCCGACGGTTCAGCAATCCCCATTAGCGAACTCCACCGCCTGGCGCTGGAGGCCGAGATCCTGCCGAGCATCTTCAACACCAGGGCTCAGAACATGTGGCTCGGTCGCAAACGACGCACCGCCTCAGAAGCCCAACGCGTGGCTCTGATCGCCAGGGATCAGAGATGTATCGGCTGCGCTGCCAACCCGTTGTGGTGTCGAGCCCATCACGTCATCTGGTGGTCCAAGGACGGGCCCACCGACATCAACAACTTGGTGTTGGTGTGCGACGAGTGCCACCACAAGATCCACGACCAGGGTTGGCAGGTGTACCAGCATCCGCAAACTCTGAAATTCCGGCTCAGACCTCCCAACCTCAGACAGAAGCAACAGGTCGCGCGCTCAGCCGATCCGATGCTCCGGTCAACACGCCTCGGCGGTCGGTCCCTGGAATTAGCTTCACCTCTCTCTATGAATTAGGACCGTGATCGTGCAGACCCACTTCAGTTCCGAGTTATTCCAGTTCTTGGTCGAGTTGCAGGCCAACAACAACCGCCCATGGTTCGCGGACAACAAGGCGAGGTACGAGCGCGACGTCAAGGAACCGCTGCTCAATTTCATCGCAGACTTCGAGCCGCATCTGCACTCGATCAGCAAGCACTTCGTTGCTGACACGCGCGCCAACGGCGGTTCCATGTTCCGCATCTATCGCGACATCCGCTTCTCCAAAGACAAGGCCCCCTACAAGACTCACGGGGCAGTTCACTTCCGACACGAGGCCGGAAAGTCGGCCCACGCGCCGGGTTTCTACCTCCACCTCGGACCGGACGATGTCTTTGCCGGAGTCGGCATCTGGCGGCCCGACACCTCCGCCGTGACACGCATTCGTGAGCGCATTGTCGCCGACGCCGAAGCTTGGCACGGTGCGCTGAAGGCCCCCGGGTTCGCCGAGGAGTTCGAGTTGGGCGGAGAGTCGCTGAAGCGGCCGCCGAGGGGATTCGACCCAGACCACCCGGACATCGAAGACCTCAAGCGCAAAGACCACATCGCCGCCGTTCCGTTCACAGAACAGGAGGTCACGGCACCGGGATTCATCGACTCCTTCGCGGATGTCTGCCGGAAAGCCTCTCCGTACGCGGAGTTCCTGACGACCGCAATCGGCCTCGACTACTGAGGAGCACCGGCGTTCGGTCCCATTCTCTGTTCTGATTCTTTGCGCTGAACGCGGCTCCTAGGTGTCGGTTCGCGTGAGGTTGTTGGCGCGTGATGCGGGTGGGCCGCCTATGGCGGTGTGGTGTCGGTGACAGTTGTAGTCGTGGATCCAGCGTTTGAGGCGGATGCGGCGTTCGTTTTCGGATCTGAACTTGTAGTTGTAGAGGAATTCGTCAGCGAGGGTGAAACGTTCGGCTTTGCCGTTGGTCTGGGGCCGATACGGTCGGGTGCGGCGATGTTTGATGGCCCGTTCGGCGAGGACCTCAGGGCCACGCCCCGCAAATCAAGCCGTTCGCACACGGAAATCCTCTGCCTATCCCGCGCAGCCCCCTAAGCCTGCTACGTTCAGCTACGTCGAAACCGTCTCGAAGGGACCACTATGAAAACCAAGGCTGCAATACTCCGCGAACCCAACACCCCCTGGAGCGTCGAGGAGATAGAACTCGACGACCCGTCCGAGAACGAGATCCTCGTCAAGACTCTGGCCGCAGGCATGTGTCACTCCGACGAACACGCCCATGACGGCACAATTCCCGTGCCCATGCCCCTCGTGGGCGGACACGAAGGCGCCGGAGTGGTCCTGGCCACCGGCCCGGGCGTGACAGAGTTCGAGGTCGGAGACCACATCTCCTGTTCGTTCATCGCCTCATGCGGCAAATGCCGTTGGTGCTCTTCGGGCCAGCAGAACCTGTGCGACCTCGGAGCGCACATGTTGGAACCCGAGATGATCGGCGGCGGCTTCCGTCACCACAGTTCCACAGGCGAAGACCTGTGCGCCTTCCTGAAGTTGGGCACATTCGCCGAGCACATGGTGGTCAGCGTCGATTCGGCCGTGAAAGTCGACAAAGACATACCCGCAGGGCCGGCTGCCCTGGTCAGCTGCGGGGTCACGACTGGATACGGCTCGGCTGTGAACCGGGCCGATGTTAAACCTGGCGACACCGTCGTGGTGGTCGGTTGCGGCGGGCTCGGACATGCGGCAATCCAAGGAGCTGCGGTGGCGGGAGCCAAGAACGTGGTGGCGGTCGATCCCTCGGAGTTCAAACAGGAGAGCGCTATGGAGTTCGGCGCCACCCACCGTGCCGGATCAATGGAGGAGGCGACCGAGCTCGTCGGCCAGATGACTCTGGGGGTGATGGCCGACAGCGTCATCCTGACCCCGGGCGTTCTCACCGGCGACATGATCGCGCCGGCCCAGTTCCTCACCCGCAAGGGCGGAACCGTGGTCGCCACCGCCGTCGCCCCCGCAATGCAGATGGACGTTCAGCTCAACCTGTTCGAGTTCACCATGATGAACAAGCAGCTGCGAGGCTGCCTGTTCGGTTCCACCTCGCCACGCCAGGAGATACCGCAGATCCTGTCGATGTATCAGGCAGGTCAGCTCAAGCTCGACGAGATGATCACCAACACCTATACCCTCGACCAAGTCAACGAGGGCTACGAAGACATGCTCAACAACAAGAACGTGCGCGGCGTCATAACCTTCGACTGACCCGCTACGACTGACCCCGCTTAGCCCGACTGATCCCGCTTAGCCCGACCGACCCAGCCTAGATTGATCCGACGGACAGCTCCATGCTCAATGATCCCGAGATCCTTGATGGGTTGAGCTCCCAGATTGTCGGTCGCCGTCGCGAGCTTGAACTGCTCGTAGCAGCTCTCGGAACCAACCGTCATGTGCTGTTCGAGGGCCCACCCGGTACTGGCAAGTCCACGATTCTGCGAACGCTCGCGGCCAGAGCGGACAGCGGGCTGGTGTTCGTAGAGGGCAACGCCGAGTTGACCCCGGCGCGCCTCGCGGGACAGTTCGACCCGTCACGGGTGATGGCTGAGGGTTATGCACCCCATGTCTTCGTGGACGGCCCGTTGGTGGAGGCTCTCCGAACTGGATCGCTTCTATACGTCGAAGAGCTCAACCGTGTACCGGAGGAGACCATCAATCTCCTGATCACGGTGATGTCCGAAGGTGAACTCACGTTGCCCCGGCTCGGCCGGATCCAAGCTGCCGAGGGCTTCCGTTTCGTCGCCGCCATGAACCCGTTCGACAACATCGGGACCACCCGCGTGTCGAGCGCAATCTACGACCGAATGTCTCGGATCTCGTTGGAGTACCAGTCATTCGAGGAGGAGCAGGAGATTGTCTGTCGGCGGGCCGAGCCGTTCAAGGCGCGTGAGCCGACCGATGCGAGCGAAATTCTGCTTCGCCGCGCGGTCGCAGTCTCCCGAGCGACGCGCAGGCATCCCGATCTGCGTATCGGTTCATCGGTCCGCGGGGCGATTGACCTGGTCGAGCTGGCAGTCGGGCTGGCAACAATACGGACCGCTGAAATCGACGATCCGGCAATCGGGCTCGACGCAGCCCTGGTCGCTGTCTCGGGCCGCATTCGTCTTCACGAGGGCACTGACCGCAGCCCCGAAGAAGTTGTCACTGAGCTGTGGGAGCTGATTGTCAGCTCCGAGGGGTCGACGAGCGCTGCGGACGACCCGGGAAAAGCCCCAGCCCCCCAGGGGGCGGCGACGGCGCTCCGCTGACCCTTGAGGGACCGGACGCCCTCGATGTTCTGGCTGAGGAGAACCGCCGCACGATCCCGCGTGGTCAACTAGCTCGCCATCAGGGTTTCTCTGACATCAGCGGCGAGGTCGGCGAGATCGACTCCCGAGCGCTCGCTGAACTCATCGACGAAGACATCGACCACGCCTTGGCACTGTTGACCGAGATGTCGGTTGCCACCGACCGTCGCCTGGCCGCCCTGGCTGCACGGCTCGCCGGACGTCTGGTGCTCGACGTCGCCCGTGGAGGACCGGTCGGCGCACGGGGGGTCGGCAAGATGGTCTCGTCCGCGGCGGATCGTTTCGACGGAGATCTGGATCTCGAACGCTCGATCGAGGCTCTTGTCGCCGCTGAAGCCGCCGGCATCAGCGCGGACATGGCTGATCTGCGGGTCCGGCGCTGGACCAAACCTGTGACAGCCATTGCGTTGGTTGTCGACCGCAGCGGTTCGATGAACGGCCAACGCCTAGCGACCGCCGCCGTGGCCGCCGCAGCGTGCTCATACCGGGTCCCGAACGACTGGTCGGCTCTGGTATTCGCTGACCGGATCCTGGTGCTGAAGTCACAGCAGGACGCCAAGGCCGCCCCGTCCGTGGTCGATTCCCTGCTGCGCCTCCGAGGTCAGGGGACCACCGATCTTGCCGGAGCCCTGGCTGCTGCGGCTGATCAACTCGACCGTTCACGGGCCAAACGACGGGTTGTGATTCTGCTGTCCGACTGTCGGGCGACCACTGGCGTCGATCCTGTCGCTGCGGCGCGGCGACTCGACGAATTGGCTGTCCTTGCCCCTGCTGATGACGCGACAGACGCCAAGGAGTTCGCAGCCAAGGTTGGCGCCCGCTTTGCTGTCATCGACGGCCCCGCGGCGATTCCCGCCGCAGTAACCCGGGTCATTGCCTGAGGCCCCGGAGTTCCCGAGCCGAACGAAACCGGACCGAACGAAACCGCGACGCAGTGCTGGACATGCACCGGCACAGTTCCCGAGCCGAACGAAACCGGACCGAACGAAACCGGACCGAACGGATACCGAGCCGAACGGAACCGATACCTCTCGGGCTCGTCGGCGCTACGGTGCGAACGTGGATTCCCGTGCCGACGCGATGCTGCCTGAGACAAATGCTGCCTGAGACAAATGCTGCCACCGAACACGCTGGCATCGCCGCCGACAAGCGTCCTGCTGCCTGAGACAATGCTGCCTGAGACAATGCTGCCACCGGCAGGGATCCGGCTCGTCGCCGACACGACACTCGATCTCCGTGACAACAGACGGCTGCTCATCGGTGGTGCGCCCTTGCGCATCATCCGGCTCACCGACACAGGCGCGCGGATCGTCGGGGAGTGGTTGAACGGCGAGCCGCTGGCCGATACCGGCCCAGCCCGGAGACTGGCACGTCGCCTGCTCGACGCGGGCGTCGTTCATCCCGTCGTTGCTCCGGTAGCCGACAGCGACCTGGCTGACACGACGGTCGTGATCCCCGCTTACAACGACGCAGACGGTCTCGCCGGTTGCCTCGGTTCGTTGGGTGATCTACCCGTCGTTGTGGTCGACGACGCTTCGGAGAACTCCGCCGAGATCGCAGCACTGTGTCAGAAGCACGGGGCTCAGTTGATCCGCCACCACGTCAATCAAGGACCCGGATCTGCACGCAACACCGGACTGGGAGCGGCTACAACTTCGTTGGTGGCGTTCATCGACACGGATGTGGAACTGAGGCTCGGTTGGCTCAACCACCTCGTCGGGCACTTTGAAGACCGGCGGGTCGCGGCGGTGGCCCCGAGGATCAGATCTAGGCCTGGAAACACTCTGCTAGAGCGCTACGAGCAGCATCATTCACCGTTGGACCTTGGTGACAGAAGAGCTCTGGTCGCCCCCAGAAACCCTCTTTCCTACGTACCGGCGGCGGTGCTGGTTGCAAGAGTCGATGCAATCCAAGAAGCCGGCGGGTTCGATGCTGAGATGCGCGCCGGCGAAGACGTCGATCTCGTCTGGAGGCTCGTTTCCAACGGAGGCCTCGTCCGCTACGACCCCGCGGTCGATGTCGAACATCGACCCCGCGACACCTGGAGGGCCTTTCTCGACCAGAGGCGCAGCTACGGCTCCTCTGCTGCCGATCTCGGAGCAAGACACGGATCACACGTTGCACCTGCACGTTGTTCTCGATGGAGCGCCGCAGCCTGGGGAGCAGCCGCAGCCGGGCATCCGATGGTCGGCCTTGGGGCGGCAGTCGGTTCCACCGCGGCGTTGAAGCGCAAGTTTGATCCATTGCCGGACTCACTGGCCATGACGATTCGCATTGCCGGGATCGGGCACCTGCATGCTGGTCACGGCATCGCCCGTGCTGTGGCACGGGCGTGGTGGCCGCTAGCGGTCCTGATCGCGTTGATGCGCCCACGCACCCGTCCCTTGATCGTCGCTGCGATGTTGGGGCCATCGCTGCTCGACTGGATTCGCGGGTCACGGCCCGCTGGTCTGATTCGCACGCTCGCCCTACGACTCGCCGACGACCTCGCCTACGGAGCGGGAGTTTGGCAGGGTGTGCTGCGCACTCGTGACGCCACCTCTCTGATCCCGGATTTCCCAGCGGGACCCACTCAAACCGTCGAGAATCGAACAGATCAAGGCTGAGTTGAGCCGGGCTGAGTTGAGCGAGTCAACTGAAGCTGTATGAGGAACCACAGCAGCGCCAGCACGCATGTGGCCGCGAAGGCGACCGGCAGGGCCACTCCCACACCGTGATAGTCGGCTAGGACTCCCACCGAAGCAGGTATAACCACGAACCCCACAGACGAGGCGGCGATCTGATAGCCGACCGCTCGAGCTGCTCGTGCCTCACCCAGATAGACCGCCGTTCGCCCCATGACCAACGGGAACATCGAGGCGAGCGAGAGTCCAACGACCGGCAGAGCAAGTGCACCGGCACCCCCAGGATCGGCCCAGAAGAAACCCACACTGAGAGCCGTGACTGCGATCGCCGCGGCCAGGACCCTCTCCGGAGAGAAACGATCACCGAAGCCTGCCAGCAGAAAACGTCCGAGTGTCAGCCCGCACCAGAACCCTGCGACCAACGCGGCTGCGGCCACGTTGCTGTAATCGCGGCTCTCGGTGAGCAGGGTGTAGCTCCATTGGCCCACGGTGACTTCGATTCCGACGTAGATCAAGAACCAGACGATCAGCAACCCCAGCAACTGATGTGACCCGCGCGCAGGTGCCGGCGAGCCCGCAACCTCACTGGACACCGGCGCAGAGTCGAAACCCGTCCGCGCAGTGGCAATGACACCGACCAATACTGCGCCAAGCCCGCAGATCACCATGAAGGGACCTCTCCAAAGATCGCCGCTGACAATGAACGGAGTCGCCAACAGAGGCCCGAGGAATGCTCCCACGCCGTACGCCGCGTGAAGCAGTCCCATCTCTCTGGTCCCCTGAGTCAGTGCCACCCAGGCATTGACCGAAGCATCGCACAGCCCCCATCCAGCACCCAGGATCAGGATGGCAAGCATTGACGCCCACCAAGTGGGGGCCGCCGAAAGCAGCCCAAGCCCCAAAACGGCAGCAAAGGACGCGTTGCGGAAAACAACGCCGGTGCCATAGCGCTGCGTGAGATGACCAGCCCCGATGCTGGAACACGTGTAGCCCACCGCTGAACAGAGGATCAACAGCCCGAAGCTGCTGTCCGTGCGCCCGAAATCGTCGCGCAGGCTCGGCCAAACAGTGCCGAAGACTCCGTCGGGCAACCCCAAGGTGACGTAGAGCGCGAAGCTCGCCAGCAACGCACGACGAAAAAGCCGTGGGTTCACGTTCCGGGTACGAGCGGCGCCGGCAACCGGGCCACCAGCGGCACGGGCGGCACGGACGGCTGGAACTCAACTGGCGCGCCGGGAGAACGCACCGAAGACTCGGACGGCTGGAACTCGGGCGGCTGGAACTCGGGCGGCTGGAACTCGGGCGGCTGGGACTCGTCGGACGGCTGGGACTCGGACGACTGGAACTCAACTGGCGCGCCGGGAGAACGCACCGAAGGCGCGGACGGCTGGAACTCGGACGGCGGAGACTCGGACGGCACAGTGGAAGTCTGGCGAGCAAATGCACGACTCGCGGCCCCAAGCAACGGAAAGAAGTTGGAGCGGGGCTTATGCCGTGGCATCATTGCCAACGCTTCACGCTTCGCGGGTGGCAGGCTCCCTTAGCTCAGTTGGCAGAGCGTCTCCATGGTAAGGAGAAGGTCGTCAGTTCGATTCTGACAGGGAG
>JAPPMP010000034.1:8828-34374 GCA_028819005.1 Acidimicrobiaceae bacterium | reverse complement strand
CACGTCCGCATGGCCAAGTGACGAGACCCCTCGACAGGCATGGGCAGCAGACACAGATCCAGGATTCTATGCATATCAACACCGCCGAGATCACCTGGCGCGCGGACCTGCCCGGCACCGCGGATGGCTTCAGCGGCTTCTTGGATTCGTTCGTGGTCGGGGCGCGCGGCCAGCTATCGCCGAGACCGGCATCTGCCGCGATGCCCCTTGTTGAGAACGCAAGGAACTTTTGCGACGGGCATGATCCGCCCACAGCGCGCTGCTGACCGCTGATGCCCGGTGGGCGGAGATTGCGCTGAAAACGCTTGCTCCCACACTCCGTCGATGTCTCCGCCGAAATCGTCGTTGAGGATTGTTGCGGGAGACAGCAAACCTGAAAGCTCGTAGCGTCCGTCTTGCTCTGAGACGAACTCCAGGGTTTTGAGCCGACTCATCGTCGTTCTCAAAGACCTAGTGGACAGCCCGGCCCCAGCCGCGTATTCGCTTACTGAGCGCTTGTGGGCTTGCCGCCCGAGGCGCGCGATCTGAACAAGCACGTCCTGCTCTCGTTCAGACAAGTCCTCCCAGATCGGTCGGAGGATCTTGTGCCTGATATCGGCTTCGTGTTGGCGGATCGCCTCCTCTGCCACACCATCGTCGATGTCGCTGCCCGCGGCGTGCGCCAGCCTCCACGCGGTGTCCCCCAGTGAGTGAAGGTGATATATGGTCGTGCCCTTCAGCGCCTCGGTCATGGCGGCCAATGCACTCGGGGCGGCGGTTATTCGCGAGTCCGCGAGATGGCGTTGGAGCCCCGCCCATGCGTCCACCCTCGACAGTCCTCCGATCTCTTCTAGCCGACACCTGTGAAAGAAGGTCATTTTCTTGTCGCTCAACATCGTGAAGTGCAACTCCGGCAGTCCAGCGCCAACAAACGCCAGCGGCATCTCGTTGCTCTTGGTGATGTACTGACAGTCCGCCGACAAGCGGCGAATCTCGTCGCGCTCGCCAGCATGAACCTCATCGAGTGTTAGAAGAACAGACGAACCCGCCGCTTCAGCGGCCTGCGCTGTCCGCAGCAACGTATACCGGAGATCGGTGTGAGCCGTGCGTGCTTCGGATGGTCTGTCCCACGAGACGCGCAGCGGTCCCAGCCCGACCCCGGTCAACCGCGCGGGGGCTGCCCGTTCTTCTGCCTGCCTGCGCCACGCCTCTGCTATGTCTGGATGCTCAGGCAGAGCTTCCCTTGTTGCTGCGATAATGCGTTCAGGCAACCCGCGCGTGGCTGCGTCGACCTCAATCGCCATCATCCCACGGGCGCGGGCCATGTCCGCGAACTCAGCTAGGAGCGTCGTCTTCCCACACCCTCTGTGCCCCAAGAGAAGTCTCGTGTAGCCAGGCTCTCCCGGTCCTGTCTCGAAAGCCGCCTCTACGTCGCGCAAGAGTCCGTCTTGCCCGATCATGTGTGGAGGGCGACGACCGAAATCTGGAGTGAACGGACTCGACGGCATCGCCCACAACAGTAGCAACGACCTGCCGCACAACGCACACAACCGCCGCACAACGCACACAACCGCCGCACAACGCACACAACCGCCGCACAACGCGCCAATGTGGAGTCGCCGCGCGGTTCACCTGCCGGGTCTGGCAGCACCGGCTGCGAGTAGAATTGGACCGCTCCGCCACTTTCAAGCCCTGCTTCGGCGCAGAGCAGATCGAATGGAGCCGTAGAACGCGCCCCCAACTCACGAGCCCAACGAGCATCGAAGCGCTTGACTCGGAACTCAACAGCGCGGTCGGCTATGACTAGGAGCATGAGTGAAACCCCAGCCAATCGGGCGATGAAGTTCTGCGTCACCTATCCGCTGGTCAGCCACCCCTGCAACCCCGAACTCCTGAGCAAAGAGAGCCTGACCCGGTTCGCGCAGACCGCTGAGGAAGCGGGGTTCGATGCAATGGGCTTCACCGACCATCCCGCGCCCACGCATCGCTGGCTCAGCGCCGGAGGCCACGACGCACTGGATCCCTTCGCGGCGCTCGCCTTCGTGGCCGCAGTCACCGACCGCATGCTGCTGGTTCCCAACATTGTGGTCCTTCCCTACCGCAACCCCTTCCTGGTTGCGAAGTCCATTGCGACCATCGACGCCTTGAGCGGCGGAAGGTTCGTGCTTGCGACCGGAACCGGCTATCTGAAGGGCGAATACAAGGCGCTCGGAGTCGATTTCAATGAGCGCAACGAACTGTTCGACGAGGCTGTGGAGGTCATGCGCGGCGTCTGGGCCGGCGATGACTTCGCCTATCAGGGCCGCAACTTCCTGGCCCACGGACAGACCGCCAACCCCAAACCGGGCAAGGTCCCGCTCTGGATCGGCGGGAACAGCAGACTGTCGCGGCGGAGGGCTGCGACCGTGGCCGACGGCTGGGTCCCCTTCCCGGCGCCGCGGGCCCTGGCCCACACGACGAAGACGCCGCCGCTGGAATCAACCGAGGACTTGGCTCAGATGCTCGATTATCTCTGGCAGCAGGTCGACCGGGCAGGGAGGAGCCGATCAGAGATCGACGTCTGCTTCGGAACCTCCGCGGGGGGTTCTCTGACCGAGGGCGCCTTCGATGCGGACGCCCACATCGCCGGGCTCGCTGAACTGAGCGCGCTGGGCGTCACCTGGGCGTCAGCAACCGTGCCGGGAGACTCGATCAACCGGGCCGCCGAGGCGCTGCAACGCTACGGCGACGAGGTCATCGCCCCCCACAGGGCCGGTTGACGATCACGAAGACACGCACACGAAGACACGCTCACGAAGCCAGCAGCGCTGGCTGCACCTGACCGGTGAGCAGTTCCATCTGGCGTTCTGCCAGATCCTCTGGCATGGCGCCGATTGAAGCCCACAGGTACAGATGTTCAACGGGCAGGCCATCGCAGATCCCGTTGATTCGAGCGACCGCTTCGTCAGCGGTCAGAATCTGCATTGCACCCACCACACCCGACCCGCGCCCCTCGCGAACCTCGTCTTCTATGAGCCGGCGCGGAGTCCGCCCCGTCCCGAGTGAGGCCTGTCGGCGGTAACTGTTGAGCTGGTGGGTGCGGTGCGGAATGATCCTCTCAAAGGCCTCCTCGGGGTCATCGGCAACCAGGAAGTCGACGACCCCGGCCAGCCGCGCCACCTCGACGCCGTGGCCCGCCGCCTCGAGGGCGTCGCGGTATATGCCGAAGCTGTCGCGGCTGTGGGTCAACAAGCCGACGCCGAGGCGCCCGGCGCGAGCCGCTCCCTGCGGACCCAGATACCCAGCCCACAACGGCACAGGCTGCTGCACCGGGCCGGGAGTACAGCGTCCCTCAGCAAAGATCCGGCCGATCTCCCCAAGAGCATGATCCGTGTCGTGGTAACGGCGGCCGAGATCGGCTCCGAACGCTTCAAACTCCGGGGCGACATAACCGGCGCCGAGGCCCAACTCAAGTCGGCCACCGCTGATCACGTCGACGATGGCGGCCTGTTCGGCGATGGCCATCGGGTGCTGCAGCGGTGCGACCACGACCGCGGTGCCCAGGCGCGCCTGTTTCGTGCGCGCCGCAACAGCAGCCAACGCGGTAAGGGGCACGGGCATGTAACCGTCGTCCACAAAATGATGCTCGCTCACCCAGATCGACCCGATCCCGCGCCGATCGGCCTCCTCGATCAGGTCGAGCTTCCAGCCGTAGTAGGCGGTCGGGTCACGGCGCCACGGCTCGGGGTTGCGAAAATCGAAATACAGACCCAGTCTCGGGCGCGACGCGGATCCCATCAGCGGGCAGTCACCGGGATCTTGAAGACCCTCTCGGCGTTCTCGTGAAGGAACTCCGGCCAGACATGGGGCCGCAGGGGCACATCGGGAAACCCGATCATCAGGTCGACTGCTTGGGGGTCTGACGGATAACTCATATCTCTTCCTCTCGTTCTGAAACTCGTTCCCGATTAGCGACAAGATCAGGCGCGACTCTCGGCGGCAAACGGTAATCTCCATCGCGATGACCACCAATGCCCAATTGCTAGAACGTTACCGAGCGGTCCTGCCGTCGTATGTGAATCCGCTCTACGCCGAACCGATCTCCATCGAGCGCGGCGAGGGAGGCTACATATGGGATGTGGAGGGCAACCGCTACCTCGACTTTTTCGGCGGAGTGCTCACCACCATGATCGGGCACAACAATCCAGAGGTCGTGGCCGCGGTGCAGAGCCAAGCCGCAAAGGTCATGCACACCTCGACCCTGTATCTCTCCGAGCCGATGATCGAGTTGGCGGAGCAGATCGCGGCCATATCGGGCATTCCAGACGCCCGCGTCTTCTTCACCACCTCAGGCAGCGAAGCCAACGACACCGCCATCCTGCTGGCCACCAGCTACCGCAAATCCAACCAGGTGCTGGCCATGCGCAACAGCTACCACGGTCGCTCGTTCACGGCTCAAGCCATCACCTCGCATTCCTCCTGGTCCTCGACGAGCCTCTCGGGCCTGTCGGTGAACTTCGTCCAGGGCGGCTACCGCCTGCGCAGCCCGTTCGGCCACATGAGCGACGAGGACTTCACCAACGCCTGCGTCGATGATCTCGTGCAGGTGATCGACATGATGACCGCCGGAGACGTCGCCTGCCTGATCGCGGAGCCGATCCAGGGCGTCGGTGGGTTCGCCACCCCTCCCGACGGATTCTTCGGAGAGCTCAACAAGGTGCTGGCCAACCACCAGATCCTGCTTGTCACCGATGAAGTGCAGACCGGCTGGGGACGAACCGGGGAGCACTTCTGGGGTTACCAGGCCCACGATGTGGCGCCCGACATGCTCACCTTCGCCAAGGGCGTCGGCAACGGCGCCACGCTGGCGGGGATCGTGGCCCGCGCCGAGATCATGGACACTATCAGCGTGCTCTCGTTCAGCACTTTCGGGGGCAACCCGCTCTCGTCTGCAGCCGGCCTGGCCACGTTGCGATACGTGCTCGACAACGACCTGCAGGGCAATGCCCTGGCGATGGGCCGACGGCTCACCGCGGCGCTCGCTCCGATCGCAGAGAAGACGCCGTGGATCGCAGAACTGCGCGGCAAGGGCCTGATGCAGGCCATAGAAACAGTGCATCCCGGCTCGACCGAACCCGACGCCCAGCGAGCCGGGGCGATTCTGGAGGGCTGCAAACGACGGAGTCTGCTAGTGGGCAGGGGCGGACTGTACGGCAACGTCATCCGCATCACCCCGATGCTCGACGTCAGCGCAGACGAGTTGAACGAAGGAATCTCCGCGATCATCGAGACGATTGAAGAGATCGAATAGCTCGAGCAGGTCGAACAGGTCGAACAGATCGAGCAGGTCGAACAGATCGAGCAGGTCGAACAGAACCGACGAGCACCACAGACAGGATCAGCTCATGAAACAAATCCAACACCTCATCGACAACGAGTCCGTCGCCGGCACGTCCGGACGGACCTCTCCGATCTTCAATCCCGCGACCGGTGAACAGACCGGGAACGTCGCTCTGGCTTCCGCATCTGAGGTCGATGCAGCGGTCGCCTCCGCAAAGGCGGCGTTCACTGAGTGGAGCGAGGTGAGCATCGCCCGGCGGACGAAGCTGATGTTCGCATTCCGCAACCTCATCGCAGACAACGCCGACGAAGTAGCAGCCCGACTCACCGCCGAGCACGGCAAGGTCACCTCGGACGCGGCCGGCGAGGTGGCGCGCGCGATCGAGAACATCGAGTTCGCCTGCGGCGTCTCCGAGCATCTGAAAGGCAGCCACAGCGAGAGCGCGTCCACGGGCGTCGACGTCTATTCGGTGCGACGGCCTCTTGGAGTGGTAGCCGGTATCACGCCGTTCAACTTCCCGGCGATGGTTCCCATGTGGATGGTTCCCAATGCTGTGGCATGCGGCAACACCTTCGTGTTGAAGCCCTCAGAGCGCGATCCGTCGGCGCCGTTGTTCATGGCCGAACTGTTCTGCGAAGCGGGCTTCCCCCCGGGCGTGCTCAACGTGGTGCAGGGCGACAAGGCCGCGGTGGACCGCCTGCTCGCGCATCGCGATGTGAAAGCGGTGAGCTTCGTCGGGTCGACCCCGATCGCCAAGTACGTCTACGAGACCGGCAGCGCCAGCCAAAAGCGAGTGCAGGCGCTCGGGGGCGCCAAGAACCACATGATCGTGCTGCCCGACGCCGACATCGACATGGCGGCCGACTCAGCGGTCTCGGCAGCCTACGGCTCGGCAGGCGAACGCTGCATGGCGGTCTCAGTGGCGGTGGCGGTCGGTGACGCAGCCGACCCGCTCGTCGACGCCATCAAGGTGCGAATGGAGAAGTTGACGATCGGCGACGGCGCCGACCCCGCCTCGGAGATGGGTCCGCTGATCACTCGGGAGCACCGCGACAGAGTCGCCGGATATGTGGCGGCGGGCGAAGCCGCAGGCGCATCGGTGGTGGTCGACGGACGCGACGCAGAGTTCGACAACGACGGCTTCTTTCTGGGCGTCACCCTGCTCGACCATGTGACGCCGGACATGACTGTCTACACCGACGAGATCTTCGGCCCAGTGCTGAGCGTCGTGCGGGTCGGCACCTATCGTGAGGCCGCCGACCTGATCGCCGACAACCCATGGGGCAACGGCGCGGCCATCTTCACCCGGGACGGCGGCGCGGCACGCCAGTTCCAACAGGACGCGGACGCCGGCATGGTCGGCATCAACGTGCCGATTCCGGTGCCCGTCGGGTACCACTCCTTCGGCGGTTGGAAGGACTCGGCCTTCGGCGACACGACCATCTACGGTCCCGAGGGCATTCACTTCTACACCCGGCCCAAGGTGCTCACCACCCGCTGGCCCGACCCCGCGGGAAGCTCGGTCAATCTGGGGTTCCCGACAAACGAGTAGCGCGTCAGCCTCTCGGCACGACGACAGCGCCCTCTCGCCGCCCGGGGCTGAACGCAACGGGAAGCGACCGCCAGCCGGTGACATTGGATGAATGGAAGCGCACCTTGGCGTCGTGGTCTACCTCGTAGTCTCCGATTCGGCGCAGGATCTCCTCCATCGCCACCTTCCCCTCCATACGGGCCAGCGCCGCGCCCAAACAGAAGTGCGCGCCGTAGCCGAACCCCAGGTGCCGTTCGGGACGGCGGAAGACGTCGAACTCCTCGGCGGTCGGGCCGAACTCGCGCTCATCGTGGTTGGCTGCTCCGATCAGCAGCAAAACCGAGTCGCCCTCGCGCATCTTCTGTCCATGGATCTCGAAGTCGCGGGTGAGGGTGCGATGCATGTACTGGGTCGAGTTGTGATAGCGCAGCACCTCTTCGATCGTGCCCGGGACAAGGCCGGGGTCGGCGATCACCGCCGCCTTCTGATCCGGGTGCCGCGACAGCAGCTCCATGACGTTGGCCACCATCTTGGTGGTCGTCTCGTGGCCGGCGATGATGAACAGGATGCAGAAGCCGAGAAGTTCCTCGTCGGTCAGAACCCGCCCCTCGAACTCGAAACCGACAAGATCGTTGATGAGGCCTGTCCCCTCGCCGGCCTTGCGTTTGGGCAGGTCCTCCATGAAATAGCTGACAAGGCCGAACATCCCCTCCGCGGCCTCGGGCGGGATCGAGCACACGCCGTCCTCGCGGATCATCACCTTGTCGCTGTGGGCCCGCAGAGCCGGACGGTCCGCCGCCGGGACGCCCAGCACCGCCGAGATCACGTCCATCGGGAAGGGGCTGGTCAGGTCGTTCACCACCTCAGCTCGGCCTGTTTCGATGACTTCATCGAGGCAGCGGGTGAATATCCTGCGGATCTCGGCCTCCATCTTCGCAACGGTCCGGGTCGTGAACACCCGGCTCACCAGTTTGCGCAACACAGTGTGTTCAGGCGGGTCGTATTCGATCATCTGATGGAAGCCGGAGTTCTGGCCGATGGGCCGGCGGCTCTCGAGTGCGACGCTGCCCCTAGACGACAACAGCGCCGTGTCGCGGAAACCCTCCATGACGTCGTCGAAGCGGCTGAGCGCCCAGAACTCGAGTTCGGGGTTCCAGTAGGCGGGAGCTTCGTCACGTAGCCGCTTGTAGGCGACGTACGGATCGTCGTGGTGGGCGAACCCGAAAGGGTTGTAGACAAGCTCGGCCATCACACGACCGTAGTCAACGCTTTCGCGAGTTTCGATTCGCGAGACCGTTGAGGAGCCGGAACGATGGAATTGTTGCTTGCAAAGTAGCGCTGTAGCGCTACTCTGCATGCATGGCAACGATCCAGATTCGAAACATTTCCGAGCAGGCGTATGAGATCATCCGAAGACGGGCCCGGGCCGCTGGTCAATCCATTCAGGCTTATTTGAAAAATGCCATCGAACACATGGCTCTACAACCCGATGAGGACGAACTCTTCGCGGACCTCGAGCGCTTCGTGGAAGCGCATGGGATCAAGCTGGACATGCAAACGTTGCTCGAAGATCTTGACGAAGACCGCAGATGAGTGCCGAAACTGTAGTCGTTGATGCTTCGACGCTCGTCGCCGCGGTCATTGGCAGCGCGCAAGGCGGTGCCCAAGCAAGGGCACGGCTACAAAGCTGTCGACGGATCGCTCCATTCCTGATCGACGCCGAAACAGGAAACACTCTTCGCAAGTTGGTATTCAGAGGCGAACTCGCGTCCGACGCCGCGGCAGCGGCGCGGCTGCGCGCAGAGAGGATGATCCACCGCCGCGTGCCTCACCACGGCCCGCTCGCCGCCCGAGCATGGCAACTGCGCGACAACTTGACGTTCTACGACGCCTTGTATCTGGCGCTAGCAGAGAGCCTCGACTGTCCGCTCATCACCGCTGGCAAAAGAATCGAGCGCGCCCATCCATCCCACGAACTGATCCAAACGATCCCCATGGGCTAACGATCAGCCCGAATGACCCCGTTCGCGAAACAAATGAACAGCGCGATCAGAGGTGTTGGAGGGATTTGGTGATGTCGACCACGGCCTCGCGGCCGTCGCCGAACAGCATCAGGGAATTGTCGGCGGCGAAGAGCGGATTGGAGATCCCCGCGAAGCCCGGACTGAGACTGCGTTTGATCACCACCACGACATCGCTCTTGTCCACATCGAGGATCGGCATTCCGGCGATCGGACTCGACGGGTCCGTGCGGGCAACCGGGTTCACCACGTCGTTGGCGCCGATGACGATCGTCACATCGGTCTGTTCGAAGGTCGGATTGATGTCATCCATCTCAACGAGGCGCTCATAGGAGACTTCCGCCTCGGCGAGCAGCACGTTCATGTGGCCGGGCATCCGTCCCGCCACCGGATGGATGCCGAACACCACCTCGGTGCCGCGGTCCGTCAAACGCCGGGTGAGGTCCCGCACCGCATGCTGAGCCTGGGCCACCGCGAGTCCGTAGCCCGGGACGATCGCCACGCGCTCAGCCGACTCGAGCAGCATGGCCACATCATCAGGGGACGTTGAACGGACCCTGCCCGCATAGACGTCATCGGCTTCGGCGCCGTCGCCGACCGGAGCAGGGCTGAACATCACCGCCGGCAGAGTGCGGTTCATAGCCACGCACATGATCTGGGTCAGGATCAGACCGCTCGCCCCGACCAGCGATCCGGCGATGATCAACAGCGAGTTGTCGAGCACGAAACCGGCCGCCACCGCAGCCATCCCCGACAGCGAATTCAACAACGCGATCACCACGGGCATGTCCGCTCCGCCGATCGGCGCCACCACCAATAAACCGACAACCGCCCCAACCCCGACCAGCAGCCACAACCACAGCGCGTTCTCCGAGTCGACCACCATCAGCACCGCGAACACCAACGCCGCCGCCACCCCGAGGGCGCTCAGGAGCGTGATGCCCCGAAACCCCGACCAATGCAACGCCTCGCGGAGTTTGGCGAAGGCGACCAGGCTGCCTGTGAACGCCACTGCCCCTATCAGCGATGCCAGCGCCGCCGACGACGACAGCCGGGAGGTCTCTATCGACAGATCAACAGCTTGGGTGTAGGACGCAGCCGCGACCAGCACCGATGCGCCGCCGCCGAAGCCGTTGAACAACGCGACCAGTTCGGGCATGGCCGTCATCTGGACCTTCACAGCCAGCAGCGCTCCCACAACCGTTCCCAGAATCAGTCCGCCCACGACCCACTCGAAGCCGATGATTGAGTTGTCGGTCAGTGTGACCAACACGGCGACGAGCATTCCCGCCGCTCCATACTGGTTGCCCCGCACCGCGGTGCGGGGGCGACTGAGCCGCTTGAGGCCAAGGATGAACAGCACTGCCGCTAGGAGATAGCCGAGAGCGGCCCAGTCGTCCATCACAGATCCTCCCCGTCGGTTCCTGACTGGTCGGCGGCCGCACGACGGCGCCTCGGTCCGAACATGTGCAGCATCCGGTGGGTCACCAAGAAACCTCCCACCACGTTGATCATCGCCATGGTGACCGCAACGAATCCCAAGACCGCGGTGAAGGTCGAGTGGTCCGCGCCGGCCGCGAGCAGCGCCCCGACGATCGTTATGCCCGAGACGGCGTTGGAGCCCGACATCAGGGGGGTGTGCAACGTCGGGGGGACCTTGGTGATCAACTCCACGCCGAGGAACACGGCCAGCACCAGCAGGGTGGCGGCGATCAACAGCTCCACGCCCTCAGGCCTCCTCGAGCGCAGCTGCGACGCCGGGATGGACGACCGCGCCGTCGTGGGTGACGAGCATCGCCGAGAGGATCTCGTCGTCACTGCGCATCTCCACCACGCCCTCGGGGGCGAGATGCTCCAAAAACGCCACCAGATTGCGCGAGAACATCTGGCTCGCGTGTCGGGCGCACTTAGAGACCAGGTCGGTCGGCCCGAGAACCGTCACACCGTTGCGCTCCACCGTCTCATCGGCTTCGGTCACCTCGCAATTGCCGCCGCGTTCGGCTGCAAGGTCGACCAGCACCGACCCTGAGTCCATGCCGTCGACCATCTCCGCTGTCACCAGCAGCGGAGAGGGGCGACCCGGCACCGAGGCGGCAGTGACCACCACGTCAGCACCGGCTACGTGCGGCGCCAGCATCTCCCGCTGGAGCCGCGCGGCGTCGTCGCTCTGTGCGACCGCGTAGCCGTTGACGCTTGTGACAGCGCTCGATCCCACCGCTGTCGACGACGCCTCCAGGTCCAGCGCCCGGGCGCCTATCGAGCGGATCTGCTCGACCGCCTCGGGGCGCACGTCGTATGCTTCCACCACGCCACCGAGCCGCCTCGCGGTGCCGATGGCCTGCAGACCGGCCACGCCTGCACCCAGCACCAGCACCCGGGCCGGGGCCAGCGTGCCCGCGGCGGTCATCATCAGGGGGAACATCTGGGGCAGATTGCCAGCGGCCAGCAGCACTGCCTCGTAGCCGGCGATCGTCGCCATCGATGACAGCACGTCCATCGGCTGGGCACGGGTGACACGCGGCACCAGGTCCAAAGAGAATGCCGAGACGCCGTTGCCCGCGTGGCGCTGCGCTCTGTCCGGCGCCCACAGCGGGTCGAAGACGCCTACGAACACAGTCGCGGGCACGGCCGCGGGGTTCAGAGACGAGGAGCCCTGCGGGGCGTCGCGAACCGAGACGACCACATCGGCGACGTCGGCGCTTGGAGAGAACTGTTCGACGATGGTCGCGCCTGCGCTGCGGTAGGCGTCGTCGCCGAAACCCGAGCTCAAACCGGCGGCTCGCTCGACGACCACATCACAACCGCGCTGCACCAACACGTCGACGCCGTCTGGAACGAGGGCCACGCGATTCTCCCTCGGCGCTGTCTCACGCAACAGTCTGAGGCGCACAAACTATGGAGAGTAGCAGTTCCGTTCGAGCTGTGGGTGGCACCTGAGACGGTTACCTCGTGAAGCGGCTCAACGCTTGGCGACGACGCTCGGCTTGGCGTTGCCGACGGTCTTGGGGAGTCACCCGTGGGCTGTCGGGGTGGAGATGCTCCGCGACCTCGGACACCGGCATAAGGCGCAGACTCGGCACCGGAGCGGAGTCGGCGTTGTTCCAGCGGTAGGTGATCGCGCCCTGGGGACAGCCGCCCAGCGAGATCCAGTTGCAGGTTCCGGGATCAACGTGCGAAATCACCGCCCTCAACACGCCATCCGGGTCTATATGGGCCTGCGAGTCGTTGAGGGTGGCCGGCAGGTTGATGTAGTCGAGGCTCTGGAACCAGGCGTCGCCCACCTGGATGTTCCAGTACCAGCACTTCGGCGGAGTGACCTCCAACAGGAGCGCCTCTTCGGCGCCCACCTCGTACCAACATTGTCCGTACGCCTGCTGATCGCTGCCGCCGAGTCCGACTCCGCTCACCTTGCGGCCGTCCATGTGCTCGAAGGAGTTGATCTCACCCCGATCGCGTTGACCGACCGCATAGTCGGTCCAGAACTTGCCGACGATGCTCATCTCCGCGGCCAGCTCATCGAGCGCCTCGGTGAGTTTGACCGGATCCAGCCGGGTGGGCGGCCCCTTTGGATCGAGGCACTCCAGATGCAGGTCTGCGCTCTGTTCGGTGGCCCAGTCAGAGAAGAACTGGCGGACCAGCAGGCGACACTGGCGGGGTTCCAGCTGGTACCAGTCGCCGAGATGGTCGCCCGGGTCGGGTTCGGGGCTGAACACGACGTCCATGCGTCCGCCGCCGACGTCGGTCAGATCCGGGCTGCCGATGTTGAGAATCTGTTCGACCGTGCCCCGCCCGAATCGGAAGTCCATCAACGAGAACCCGAGATATCGCGGTGTGTCGATGCGCCCGGTGAGCCGGTAGCTGTGGCGCAGGTCCAGCGGCGCCGACATGTAGAGGGCGTCGGGATTGTCCTGACCCATCTTGGACGGATAAGTCCAGCCCAGTTCGGGGTGCTCCGGGTCGGCGTTCTCCATCAAGCGTTCAACGGCCGCAGAGAACAGCCGCAGATGGTGTCGCAACCCCTCAGCCTGCTCGGAGGAGTCGACGCCGAGCGCCGGATCGAACACGTAGTCGACCGACTCCCTGAGGGTGTCGCAGAGTCGATCCCAGGCGGCTTTCAAGTCGTGTTCCATCCGCCATTTCTAACCTGCCGCAGGCCGCGCCCGAGCATTCAGCACTGAATTGGAGGTGTCCGCATTCCCCATCGGCGCGTCGTCTGCGCGACACTGGCGGGATGCAGGGACTGATTCTCGAAGGAACCACCGAGGACTCGGTGCGCCTGTCGGACGGCGTCGAGTTCGCCGACCCCGGTCTGGCGCCGCGCCAAGTCCGAGTGGAAATCAAAGCCGCCGGGGTCTGCGGATCCGATCTGAGCTGCGTGCACGGCAAGTACTACATGCCCACTCCGCTCGTGCCGGGCCATGAAGCCTCAGGCATTGTCGTGGAGACGGGATCAGCCGTCACCTACTGCGCTGTCGGCGACCACGTCATCCTGTCGACCTTCAGCAACTGCGGGCACTGCGGGGATTGCGAGGGAGGCAACCCCGGCAACTGCAGCGTGTCGATGGGGAACCTCACCCAGCCCTACTGTGAAGGCGATCAGCCGCTCTACAACTTCGCCGGCATCGGGGCCTTCGTCCAGGAGACGATCGTCGACGAGAACCAGTGCATCCCGATTCCGGCGGAGATGCCGCTCACCGCTGCGGCGCTGATCGGCTGCGGTGTGATCACCGGCACGGGCGCAGTGTTCAACCGGGCCCGCCTGCAACTCGGCGACACCTGTGTGGTCATCGGTGCGGGCGGTGTGGGCCTCA
This sequence comes from Acidimicrobiaceae bacterium, assembly GCA_028819005.1. GTDB lineage: Bacteria > Actinomycetota > Acidimicrobiia > Acidimicrobiales > Aldehydirespiratoraceae > VXYK01. The sequence continues at coordinate 20,712 of JAPPMP010000034.1, read as the reverse complement.
ACGTCATCCAAGCGGCCAAGCTCTGCGGGGCGAGTCAGATCATCGCTGTGGACCGAGTCCCCGAGAAGGAGGCCTTCGCCATCGACTTCGGCGCTACCGACTTCATCCTGGCCGACGAGGGGGTCGACGTGATCGGTGAGGTCAAGAAGATGACTGGCGGAGTCGACCACGCGTTCGAAGTGGTGGGCTCCACCAAGCTCCTCACCGATTGCCTGCAGATGACCCGTCCGGGCGGGAACATCTGCGCTGTGGGAGTGCCCGACCTCACCGCCGAAGTGACCTATCCGTTCCAGGCGCTGCACCAGAACAAGAACCTGCTCGGCATCCGCGCCGGCGGCGCCCGGCCCCGCAAGGACTTCCCGATGCTGGCCGACCTCTACATGAAGGGTCAGCTGAAACTCGACCAGCTCATCAGCAACACCGCAGGCCTCGACGGACTCCAAGGCGCGTTCGACGCCATCAAGTCGGGCACCGAGGCCCGCACAGTCCTGCTTCCCAACGGTTGAGCGTTCGCCGGGTCCGTGCTCCGGGGCGGCCTCCACGGCCACCTCACTCTACCGCCAGCAAGCAACCACCGCGCCACGTATCCCGTCGTTGAAGACCTCTTTGGATATCTCCGACCACCACTCCACACCAGTGCCCGCGTCCACAGCGACGACGCGTTTCTCAACGTTCCACTTCTTGCGAAGCCCATACAACGACGCGTGTCGCGAACAGTGATGGATTCGCCGCCCTCGCTATCGACAGCCCCTGGATGTCCCGAACGACGGGTGCATCGCTGTTTGGCTCGCGGCATTGTCTTGTCGCAGCGTGCGCTGAGGAGAGACGGGACGCTGCTACCCGTTTGGGGCGACTCATACACAGATTCGCGACCGACGCAGAGGCGAACCGAGCTCCACCGGTCCGCCTGAAGGCTTGCAACAGCACATCGGACAACCCGCGGGCGACGAGCCCGTTCCCAGGATTGTGCTCAACGCCTTCGCGGCCACCATCAACCTAGTTCGCCTTGTTCGACGCTTCCGCCTATGGATTGTGCTCAACGCCTTCGCGGCCACCATCAACCCGATCAGTGCTGAACCGATCGCCATCAACCAAACGGCCCGAACAGCCCTCCACGCAGGACTCGACCACACGCAATTAGGCGATCAGTGCGGCGCCTGATCTATCGTTTCGACCATGGCGATAGACGGACACGATCTCATCTCTCCGGTTCGCTACGGCGAGTCAGGCCAACCGCATGCCCAATGGGAGCAGCTTCGCAAAGAGCCGTTGCAGTACTTCAAGACCGAAGAACATGAGCCGTTCTGGGCTGTGACCCGTCACGCCGACATTGTCGAGATCTCATCGCGGCCCGAAGACTTCTGCAACGGCAACGGCATCGTCGTGTTGACCGACGAACAGCTGGAACGACAGGGCAGAGGCTATCCGGTCCAGATGAAGACGATCATCGAGATGGACCCGCCCGACCATCGTGTATTCCGCAAGGTGGCCAGTTCTTTTTTCACGCCTCGAGGCATCACACGACTCGACGAGATCGTGGAGACCAGCGCCCGCAACGTCATCGACAGCCTCGACCCCGAAGGCGAGGCGGACTTCGTGGAGACCATCGCCCAGAAGCACCCGCTGCGGGTCTTGGCGACGATTCTCGGGATCGAGCCGCGTCAAGAGGAGCAGTTGCTGGAGTTGACCACCCAGCTGCTCGCCGGCGACGATCCTGAGCTTCGACGCCAGGGCGAGGATCGTCAAGAAGCCAGTTTCGATCTGATGATGGACTTCTTCAACATGTTCAACACGATCATTCAAGACCGCCGTGCCAACCCCGGCGACGACCTGGCCAGCATGCTGGCCAACGCCACCTTCGAGAACGGAGAGCCTCTGGGAGAAATCGAGACGCTCGGCTACTACCTGATCATCTTCAACGCCGGGCACGACACCACCCGCCATTCCCTGACCGGGGCTTTCCAGGCCTTCCTCGAGAATCCAGGGGAGTTGAAACGCCTGCGTGAAGACTCGAGCCTGCTCAAGACCGCTGTCGAGGAGGTGGTCCGCTACACGGCGCCGGTCAACTACATGAAGCGGACCGCGACCCGCGATCTGGTGTACGACGGCCACAACATCAAAGAGGGCGACATCTTTGCGCTCTTCTACGCTTCGGGCAGCCGCGACGAGACCGTCTTTGAGGATCCGCACCGATTCGACATAGGTCGCAGCCCCAACCGGCATCTCGGTTTCGGTTGGGCCGAGCACTACTGCCTGGGCGCCCATCTGGCCCGGGCCAGCATCAGGGCGTTGCTGGCGCAGTTGGCGTCGCGGTTCGAGTCGATGGAGCCGGCCGGCCCTGCGGACTACGTGGCTTCGAGCTTCGTGGTGGGGCCGAAGCACCTGCCAGTTCGCTACAAACTGCTCGACCCCCAACCGTGACGCCCGGCGAACACCGTTTCCGCGCACCCACTGTCGCTAGCTCTCATGCGCATCCAATCCGCTCGGGTCAAGAACGCCCGGCGAACGCCGTTTCCGCGCACCCACTGTCGCCCACTGCGCCCAGGCTGGCTGCCGGCTGAGCGTTTCGGCAGCTGAGACCGCTTTGCAAATGCGCGCGAGCGCGCCGGTCAGCTGAGCGACTCGGACGGGCTGAGCGGTACGCTTTGCAAATGCGCGCGAGCGCGCCTGTACGCTCCGCTCCTGTAATCAATGGATTCTGCAAGGAGGCCGTCCAATGGCCAAGAACAGTTCGAAGAAACCGATCGTGATGTTGGCCCTCCTGGCCATGGTGTCAGCGGTGCTCGCATCTCTGACTCTGTCAGCCGGAGCACAGACGCCTCAACCAATCAGCACCGACGCCTTCACGCTCACCATCTTGCACAACAACGACGGCGAGTCGAAGCTGCTGCCTGACGATGAGGCCGGGTTCCCCGGCGCTGCCCGCTTCGCCGCCCAGATGAAGTCGATGCAGACGGCTGCTGAATCGACCAGCAACGGCGTGATAACGCTGACTTCGGGGGACAACTTCCTGGCCTCCCAGGAACTCGGGGTCTCCTTGGCCCGCGAGGGCGCCCTCTACGACTCGATAGCCCTCAGCGGGCTGTACGACGCCATGGCTCTGGGCAACCATGACTTCGACCTGGGACCCGAGGTGACGGCCCGCTTCATCGAGGGATTCACCCCGTCCATCCCGTTCCTGTCTGCCAACGCCGACTTCTCGGGCGAGCCCGCACTCCAAGCACTGGTAGATGCCGGAACCCTGGCCGCCAGCACGATCATCGAGACCGGAGGGCAGCAGATCGGCGTGATCGGGGCCGTCACACCTCTGCTCCCCAACATCTCCTCGCCCCGCAATGTCGTGATCTCCGACGTGTTGGCCGCAGTGTCGGCCGAGGCTGAGTCGCTGACCGAGCAAGGGGTCAACAAGATCATCCTGGTCAGCCATCTCCAAGACGTTGATGAAGAGATCGCCCTCATTGCCTCTCTGTCCGGCGTCGACGTGGTCATCGCCGGCGGGGGTGACGACCTGCTCCGCAACGACGGCGACACCTGCATGCCCGATGACGAGCCGGCCGGCGCCTACCCGACCCTTGTTGCCGACTCCGACGGCGTCGACGTGCCGGTGATCACCGCGCCCGGCGGCTACCGCTGCATCGGGGCGCTCAGCGTGACCTTCGACGGAGACGGCAACATCGTCGACACGACCGGCCGTTCCGTGGGAGTCAGCTTTGCCGTGACGCCCGATCCCGATGTTCAGGCCAACGTGGTCGAACCTCTCGCCGCGGCAGTGGCCGAGGTCGACGCCGACGTGATCGGCACCAGCGAGGTGGACTTGGACGGACGCCGCGCCATGGTGCGCACCACGTCCACCAACCAGGGCAACCTGCACGCCGACGCTCTGCGGGCCGCCGGCACCAACCTCGCTGACGCGTTCGGGATCGAAGCACCCGACGTCGCCATCCAGAACGGCGGCGGAATCCGCAACGACGCGGTGATCCCGGCCGGTGACATCACCACCGGCGACACCTGGGACATCGCCCCGTTCCGCAACTTCGTGGTGGTAGTGGAGATCCCGCGTGAAACCTTCCATGTGCTGCTCGAGCAGGCGGTCGACCGGATCCCCGGCGCCGGCGGCCAGTTCGCGCAGATCTCAGGGTTCACCATGTCCTACGACCCATCCGCCACGGCCCGCGAGACGGACCGCGCGGGTGACTGCTCGCTTATCGGCGACCCCGGGGCAAGGGTACGCGATGTGGTCCTCGACGACGGGACTGTCATCGTCTCCGACGGCGCCGTGGTGCCCGGTGATCCGCTGAGGCTGGCAACCATCGACTTCCTCGCCGGCGGCGGAGACTGCTATCCGCTCGCCGACCTCGAGTTCACCAAGCTGGGGGTCAGCTACCAGCAGGCACTCGCCGACTACATCTCGGATGACCTGGGCGGTGAGATCACTGCGGCCGACTATCCGGTCGGAGGCGACAACCGCATAGTCGCCGTTGAGCCCGAGCCGGACCCCGAACCGGACCCCGAGCCCGAACCGACCACGGTCACCGTCGTGCGTGGCGACAGCCTGTGGAGGCTCGCCGCCGTCCACCTGGGCTCCGGTATCCGTTGGCCGGAGATCTACGAGCTGAACATGGACAAGGCCCAAGCGGATGGCCGACGCCTGACCGACCCGCATCTGATCCTGATCGGGTGGGTGCTGGAACTGCCGGCTGCCTGACGCCCCTGATTCACGACCCCGACCAGAACGGTGCGAACTGTTCTAGGTTGGGGGTCGTGGGAATATTCGAACCGATGGACTCTTGCCGCAGGCATGAGCGGCCGCTGCCGCGACCTGCCCGAGCAGACGCAGTTATCGAAGTGATCGACAAGGGCGCTCCGCGCCGTCGTCTCACAGGAGACAGCACGACATGACCAGTTCGAACCGTGCCGAAAACACCAGTGCAGATCGAGACATTGCCGATCAAAGCGCTGCCGATCAAGACATTGCCGATGAGCTTGTGTCAGTGGTCGCGACCTGGATCGACCGGGATGTGATCCCGCGAGCGAGCGAGCTCGAACACGCCGACGAGTTCCCGCAGGAGATGTTCGACCAGATGTGTGAGTTCGGTCTGTTCGGAGCGACCATCGGTCGCGAATACGGAGGTCTCGGGCTCGGCGGGAAGACCTACGCCCGTCTGGTCGAGGAGCTCAGCCGCGGTTGGATGAGCCTGTCGGGAATCCTCAACACCCACAAGATCGCTTCGGTCATGATCGAACGGTACGGCACACCCGAACAGCGCGACAAACACCTTCCCAAGATGGTCGACGGCCAATATCGGGCAGCCTTCTCCCTCTCGGAGCCGGACAGCGGCAGCGATGCAGGCGCCCTTCGCTGCAAAGCCGCAAAGGACGGCGATGAGTGGATCATCAACGGCACGAAAATGTGGGTGACGAACGGTGAACGGGCTTCGCTGGTCATGCTGCTTGCCCGCACCCCCGACGATCGCGTGACCTGCTTCATCGTCGAGAAGGAGCCGGGCAGCGAGTTCGAGGGGATCCGCACTTCAAAGCACATCCGCAAGCTGGGCTACAAGGGTCTGGAGACGGTCGAGATGAGCTATGTCGACCAGCGTGTTCCCGACGCCAACCTGCTCGGCGGCCCCGAGGGTATGGGCAAAGGGCTTCGCTACGCGCTGTCGGCTCTGGAACTGGGGCGGATCAACATCGCCGCACGCGCCGTCGGGGTCGGCCAGGCGGCTTTCGACGCAGCGATGAAGTACAGCCAAGAGCGTGAGGCCTTCGGCAAGCCGATCTTCGAGCACCAGGCGATCGCCTTCAAGCTCGCGGAGATGGCCACGAAACTGCAGGCTGCACGTTTGATGACCTACGACGCCGCCGAAAAATACGACTCTGGCCGGCGGATAGACCTTGAGGCCGGCATGGCTAAACTGTTCGCTTCCGAAGCGGCGTTCGAGATCTGCACCGACGCTCTGCGCATCCACGGCGGCAACGGCTACACCCAGGAGTACGACGTGGAGCGCTACTTCCGGGATTCGCCGCTGATGATCATCGGCGAGGGAACCAGCGAGATCCAAAAGATGGTCATCGCCCGCAAACTCCGCGAGCGCCACACGATCGAGTGACCGCCCAGATCGCCGAGGTTCACGGCCTGGGACACGACGATTGCGTGCTCATGCCCGCTCCTTCGGCAACGTCTCGTATCTTTTGCACGGTGTGCTGGCGCCCGCTGCTCTGAGCGCGAAGGCCGTGCTGATGAAGCGATGGGATCCCGAGGCTGCGCTGCAAGCGATCGAGGATGAGCAGGTCACCTCGACGGCGGGGCCGCCGAAGTTCTTCATCGACTTGATGGACGACCCGGCTTTTGATCCTGAGCGGGTGGCGTCGCTGCGGCTCATTTCATGCGGTGATACCGCAATGGCGCCGGCGTTCGCTCAACGGGCCGGCCGAGAACTGGGCGCCAGGCTCGAGCGGTAGCGCTCGGGGTCGTTCTCGTTGTCGGCGGCCGCGATGCGGTCGGTCACGTCGGTCAACTCGGCGCGTGCCTCCCGGCTGTAGCGCGGGTTGGGTTTGACCACGTCCCCGGGCAGTGGCGGCAACCCGAACGAGGAGTAGACGACCTTGCGGGGTCGCTCGACCGGCGGGTGCGCCCGATGCAGGGTGTCGCTGCAGTGCACGGTGACGTCGCCTGTGCTCGTCTCCAACATCCTTGGTTGAAGGTCGAGTTTCGGGTCGCGTCCGGTGGCCATGGTATTGGCGCGGTGCGATCCGGGGATCACGCCGAGCGCTCCGCTGACCCGATCAGCTCCCGTGACGCTGATCCCGGTTGTCATCCCGTTGCACATGTAGGAATGGCGGCCCTGCCCACAGTCCTTGTGCCAGGGAAGGTCCGACAGCCCTTTGACGATGCCGAGCGGCTTGACGAGGCCTTCGGCGCCGCCGTTGTGCCGATGACCGTCGCCGGTCAGTTCGGTGAGCCACTGGTAGCGCTCATCCTCCACGATCTCGCGCAGCGCGGCTGACTTCTCGAGGAAGAACAGAACCCGCACAGCCCGGTCGACCCCGTCTTTGTCCTCCGCCCACCAGGATTCGCCGTCGTCGGGGGTGGCCTTCGCGATCCACTCATCAATATCGGCGCCGACCGTGTCCATCTCGTCTGGTTCGAAGACGCCCGTGAGGTGCAGGAATCCGGCTTCGCGCAGGAAGTGTGCCATCTCCTCTCGGTCATCGTCGATTGTGAATGTCCGGTCGAGGTCGAGATCGCCGCCATCGAGATCCTGGAATGCCACGTCGCCGGTTTCGTGGACCTTCCGCCCGTCGAGAAGGGCTCGGAACGCCGGCTCCCAACCGATCCACTCGTTGATGTTGCCGCTGGTCAGCTTCACCCGCGAGGTCATTGCCAGGCCCATCGTCGATTGATGGTCCTGGATCAGGTCGGAGAGGGCGTCGGGCGGCATCTCCGCGGTCACGCCTGCGGGTTCGTCGCCTTCTTCGAGGACCAGTGTGCCGCTGCGGGCATGCAAGGTGACCGCACGATCCTCGACCCGCAGGTTCACCGGCGGAAGTTCCTTGTAGGCCACTCCACGTCCGGCGAGAGCACCGTGTTCGGAGATCGCTTCGGGCAGCAGTGAATCGAACACTTCATCGCGTTCTAGGTCGCGAACATTCTTTTGGAGTCGGGAGCGGCGGTCGATCGACATGTGAACCTCGTTTGGTGCTTCGGGAACCATCGTGCCCCAAGTCAGCACCGAACCGCCACTTTCGAGCCGTTGCATCAACATCGCGGCGAGTCCGCAAACGCCGCCAGACCCGATAGTTGCTGCGCGAGCGCACGCACCAGGTGCCGCCCGATCTACTCGAACAGAACCGCCATTGCGACCTGGTCGGCCCAGAGCCCAAAGTCCATCGTCGTCAATCGCAGGCTGTCGGCGCCAACAGCAATATCTCGGTGAGTTGTCCGTTGGGGAAGCGTCACATCGTGACATAATGCGCTGTGGCTCCCGACCCTGTCCTCGACCGGCTCGAAACGGCCTTCTCGAAGCAGCGGGCCCAGTTGTTGGAGAAGAACGCCGGCCGTTGGGCGTTGTTCGTGCAACCTTATGATGGGCGCTTCCGTCCCAAGTTCGTCGGCTGTTTCGACGACGAACATCAAGCATGCGAGGTCGGCTACCGCACAAACATAGGCAGTCGTTTCCTGATCAAAGAAGTACTGGAGAAAGACCGGGTTATCAGCGTCCCGTGGGCGGTTCCAGCCGATCACCTCTGATTGGGGCGACCACGCACGCATCACCGGCCCGATAGGTAGCAGGGGCCCGACTGTTGAGCAGGCTGGCTCTCGCCGAGAATGCCGTGAGTGCTTGCAAGCGTGCTTGCAAGCCAACCTCGACTGGGAATACGGGGTCGGGTTCCCACCGCTGAGCTGCGAGCGGGGAGCCAATCCACGCCAGCTCGTCATTCACGGCCTCAGTCCTCGCCTGAGTCAGCGCTCGGGTCTTCGCTCGGGTCTTCGCCTTCGGGAGCGTCGTGCCCAGCTCGCAGGGCCCGGCGGCGAGCACTTGCACGAACAGGCAGCATGACGACCCGTGCCGCCCCGATCGCGATCAGGGCGATCCCGGCGAGCACAACCGGGTCGACCTCCGCCAACGACTCACCGGCCAGCACTATGACACCCGCCGCAGTGAATATCAGCGCTGCCACCAGCGATACGAGATCGGCCGACGCCGACTTGCCCTGCGGGGAGGTGTGTTCGGCCATGTCTTCGTTCATGCTTCTGTTTCCTTTAGTTCCGCGTCGGGAAACGCACCACTCGAACCTGCCCCACTCCGACGTCAATGTTGAATTGGAGCTCGTGCTCGCCTCTCGAGACGTATTCGGCACTCAGATTCGCGCCCTTCTCGATCAGGCCGTACTCGACATTGCCCCTGAGGAAGAAACTCCCTCGGCAGATCGCCCTCTCCCTGCGGAAGTCCGGAATCTCCTCGTCGACTCCGTAGCCATACTGCGCGTCGACGCAGTACAACTGCCCATCTTCGATTCTCGGCACCTTCACGTGCCTTATCGTCACGTACTCTCCGCTGCGGAAAGTGCCCGCGCCAATGTTCACGTTGGCTCTAACCCTGAGGTCCGCGGGCACCCTCAAAGTGAGGTCGCCAGCCGTCAGACCGATGTTGTAGCGTCCGACGGCCGAGCGCAGCGAATCTCTGTCGAGGCGCCTCAGGTCCACCACGAGATCGCCGATCCCATGGTTGATGGTGCGATCGAGTGCGCTGACGTCGTCGGGCACGGTCTCAACGTCGCCGTACCCCGACCACCACGAGACGTTGCTGTCGGAGAAGACGACCAGCGGCGGCAACAGCACCACACCGAGGAGCATGAGCACCCAGTTCCTGCCCACAAAGACCGAAACCAACAGACCCGCCGCGACGATCAGCAACGCGATTGCGAAGAACTCGCCGAGGAGCACCCGTTCCATATCGAGTCGATCCAGAAGGATCGCCCCGCCTGTCAGCACCAGCAGAGCGGCGAGGGTCAGAAGCGTGACCGTCGACTGGCCGCGCCGCTGAGCGCGTCGCGCAGCTCTGCGGTCTCGCCAGGATTCTCCGGGTACCTGCGGTTCATCCGGCAAAGCAGCCCCCGGCCACTCCGAACCTGCCGCCGGAGGAGGAGGCGGCACCGTATTTGCTGTGGGCGCCGCAAGCGGCTCGGCCGGAGTGTCCAGGGGGGGCGACGACCGGCGGGGCCAGAAGACCAGCCCGATACCGGCGACTATCAGAGCGAGCGCCAAATACGGCGCTGTGCTCGACACTTTCGTTAGCAATTCGAACACACTGCGACTCAAGATCGCGGTGACGAACAGGCCTGCAACGATCAACAAGATGCCCGCTAGGTTGCGGAACCGGCGACGGGCGCCGCTTCGCAGGGCATTGGCGAGGATGCTGCCCGAGTCGCCGAGCGGCACTATCAGCCAACTCACGAGATAGAGAGCGATACCGACCCCGCCGAAGAAGGTGAGGATGATGAACCCGATGCGAACGATCACCGGGTCTATTCCGAAGTAGTCCCCGAGCCCGCCGGCCACGCCGGCGAACAGCCGATCGTCCTTGCTGCGGCGCAGTGCAGGCCAACGGAACTCGCGCTTGCCCTTGGAGGATTTCGCGGCGGGTTCTTCTGCGTCTGCGGGGTCCGATGGCTCCGAGGCCTCCGCGGACTTATCGGAATCTCCGGCTGCTGCGCGCACCGACGCCTCCGCGGAATCTCCGGAATCTCCAGCTGCTGCGCGCACCGACGCCTCCGCGGACTTATCGGAATCTCCGGCTGCTGCGCGCACCGACGCCTCCGCGGAATCTCCGGAATCTCCGGCTGCTACGCGCTCCGACGCCTCCGCGGACTTATCGGGATCCGGGTCTTCGACTTCAGGTTCGGAAGCCTCGGTGCTCTCGTCGCCTTCTTGCGCGGTCGGCTCATCTGAGTCGGCGGAGGTGTCTTTGGCCATGGGTCCATTGTCAACCCGGAGACTGCAAGCGCAAATAGGGGATGACCCTGAAATTTCCCTGAGGCCACGACCAGAAATAAGGGTTGTCCCCCATGTGTTCGGCGGGCTCAACGTGTCATCATCAAGACCATGGCCAGGCTTCGTTCAGCACTGCCGCAGCGGTCTGACCGCGACCGGCTGATCGCGGGCGTATGCGGTGGGATCAGCGCCCGACTCGGCATCGACGCGACGATCGTGAGGGTGGCTTTCGTCGCCCTCACTCTGGCGTGGGTGGGCCTGCCCCTCTATCTGTCGGCCTGGCTGTTGTTCCCTCGCTCCGGCGCGCAGGGCGCTGTCGCCTCACAGTCAGTACCGGCCTCCACCGTCCGCAGACGTGCCTTGGGGCTGGCGTTGACGGCGCTGGGCGCGGTTCTGTTGGCGCGCCACCTCCGGTTGACTTTGCCCGACGTGGTCATATTGCCTGCATTATGCGTTGCTTTCGGAGTCGGTGTGGTGGTTTGGAGGGTCCAGCCAGTTGCCTCGGTCGGCAGGGCTTTCGCTGTTCGAATAGCCGGCGGCACGATTCTGGTTGCGTTCGGAATCGGGGTCTTGGTGGCGGCCAACGTCTCGCTGGGCGTCGTGCTCGACGGGCTGCTCTCCACGGTGCTGGTCGTCGGCGGGTTGGCTTTGATCCTCGGACCGTGGGTGGCGGTGCTGCTGCGGGACCGCCGTGCTGAGCGACAGCAGAGAATCCGTGCCGACGAGCGAGCCGAGGTCGCCGCGCATCTGCACGATTCGGTCTTGCAGACACTGGCTCTGGTCCAGCGGTCAGACGACCCCGCCCACATGTCGGCTCTGGCACGACGCCAGGAACGGGAGCTGCGGGGCTGGCTGTACGGGGAGAGTTATGGTCCGAGGCAAGCCACGCTCAAAGTTGCTGTGGAGCACCTCGCCGGTGTGGTCGAGGATCGCCACGGGGCGGTTATTGATGTCGTGGTCGTGGGCGACGTCGAACTCGACGCGGCGATGGAATCTCTGGTGGCGGCGACAGGCGAAGCCATGACCAATGCCGCGAGGTGGTCGGGCCGGTCCGACATCGGCGTCTATGTCGAGGCGACCGGGTGCGCGGTGGAGGTGTTCGTCCGCGACCGCGGCGTCGGCTTCGACCCCGAAGCCGTCGGTGAGGAGCACCACGGCATACGCGACTCGATCCAAGGCCGCCTGCAACGAGTGGGCGGCGACTGTGAGATCATCAGCTCTGTTGGCCAAGGCACCGAGGTGCGGCTCAGTGTGACTCGCAACTGACTCTGCCTCTCCGCGATCCACAGCACTGCGCACCGTGGGCACGCTGACTCCGGCGATTCGCTGACTCCGGAACAACGCTGACTCCGGCGATTCGCTGACTCCGGAACAACGCTGACTCCGGCG
>JAPPMP010000034.1:0-8728 GCA_028819005.1 Acidimicrobiaceae bacterium | reverse complement strand
GGAACAACGCTGACTCCGGCGATTCGCTGACTCCGGAACAACGCTGACTCCGGCGGTTCGCTGACTCCGGAACAACGCTGACTCCGGCGGTTCGCTGACTCCGGAACAACGCTGATGTACGTTTATCGTCGAGTTCCTGTCACAAGGGGGAGAAATGGACCGGCTCGTCACCTGCCACAACGGGGAGAAGACCCTCGGACCGTTCACACCGGCAGAGATGGAGGCTCGTCAGACCAAGCTGCGCCTCCACATGGCCGCTAATGACATCGACGCAAGTCTGCTGACCAGTCATCACAACATCTGCTACTTCTCCGGCTTCATGCACTGCGCGTTCGGCCGCAACTACGGCCTGGTTGTGACGGCCGAGGGCGCGACAACCATCAGCGCGGGCATCGACGGCGGTCAGCCCTGGCGTCTCAGTTACGGCGACAACCTCGTCTACACCGACTGGCGCAAGGACAACTTCTATTTCGCGGTCCAATCGCTGACGCGCGGGGCCAAGCGCATCGGCATCGAATTCGATCAGGTGAGCCTCGACCTGGTCGAGAAACTGAGGGCGGCTCTGCCAGACGCCGAATTGGTCGACATCGGCACGCCGACCATGTGGATGCGCACGATCAAATCGGCTGAGGAGATCGCCCACATCAAGAAGCTCACCGCCATCGCCGACATCGGAGGCGAAGCCTGCCGTGAGGCGATCGCTGTCGGCGTGGCTGAACACGAGGTTGCCCTTGCCTCAACTCAGGCAATGGTCCGGGAATTGGCCGAAACCCACGAGTACTCCGAATTGATGGACACCTGGACCTGGTTCCAGTCCGGCATCAACACCGACGGCGCCCACAACCCGGTCACCAACCGAGTGATCGAGTCGGGCGACATACTCTCGCTCAACTGCTTCCCGATGCTCTTCGGATACTACGTGGCGCTCGAACGCACGCTCTTCGCCGAATCCGTGTCTGCGGAGCACCTGCGGCTCTGGAATATCAACATCGAGGTGCATGAAGCAGGCCTCGAGCTGATCAGGCCTGGAGTCACATGCGGCGAGATCGCGGCGACGCTCAACAACATCTACCGCGAGTACGACCTGCTCAAGTATCGCTCGTTCGGATACGGCCACAGCTTCGGTGTGCTCTGCCACTACTACGGGCGTGAGGCGGGAGTGGAGCTGCGGGAGGACATCGACACGGTGCTCGAGCCCGGCATGGTTGTATCCATGGAACCGATGATCATGATCCCCGAAGGCCGGCCCGGGGCCGGCGGTTACCGCGAGCACGACATTCTCGTCATCAACCACGACAGCTCGGTCGACAACATCACCAGCTTCCCCTACGGCCCCACCCACAACATCGTGCCCTAGGCCTAAAATTCGGTCGGCGATAATTAGGTTGCACTAATAGTAGTTAACCCTTATACTTACGCATGTGGGAAATCGAGTTCACCGACGAATTCGAGTCGTGGTGGCTTGGTCTGACCTCCGATCAACAGGAAGCCCTCGATGATCGAGTGATGCTGTTGGCAGAGGCCGGGCCCGGTCTGAAGCGGCCGATTATCGGCGAAATCAAAAACTCCCGCCACGTCAATATGAAAGAACTACGAGCATCGAAAGGTGGTGCCCTCCGGGTGCTGTTTGCATTCGATCCTCGCCGCCACGCCATCTTGTTGTTGGGCGGCGACAAAACCGGTCAATGGGATGAGTGGTACCGCCGGGCTATCCCCCAAGCCGATGACCTCTACGACACACACCTCAAAGAACTGCACGACGAAGGCTCACTCGACAATACATAACAGACCCACACCAAAGACAAGACAGAGAAAGACCAACTGCAATGCCCTCCGCCAAGAACTACCGCAGCTTGCACGAAAAGGTCGCCGCCCGCCCGGGGGCGACAGAACGCCTTGCCGCACTCCGTGATGAGACCCTCGCCGAAATCGGCCTTTACGAACTGCGCCGAGCACTCGCTCGGTCGCAAACCGATTTGGCCGTCTCGTTGGGAGTGACGCAGTCGGCCATATCACAACTCGAACGCGGCGATGACGTGAAGCTGTCCACACTGCGCAGCTACATCAAGGGCCTCGGCGGTCGTCTTCAGATCCTCGCCGTGTTCGACACAGGCGATGACGAAACCGCGATCCCTATCGAACTCCAATCTCCGAACCCCCAGATTGCCTAACCCCGCTCTCTAGCCCCGCTCGGGTTATTCGAATTCTGAGGATCGGGAACCGAGGTTGGCGGCGTTTTCGGAGACTGTGCGGCGTGTGGCTTCGTCGAAACCGTCCTGGTTCTTGGCTCGGACTTCCAGAGTCAGCTCTACTTCGGGACCTAGCCGAGCACTGACGTGCTCGGCTATATCGGCTAGCTGTTTAATGCAGCGGACGGGATCCAACTGGAACTGGGCATAGAACTCGGTCGGTTCAGGACCCGTGGCCGTTGGGTCGGGCGGTGGCTTGGTCGTGCCTGGATCGCCGCCGCTTGATCCGGTTTCCCCTTCCGGCTCGTCACCAGGGCCGGGAGCGGGTTCGGGAGGCGGAGGCACGCAGTCGGGTCGAATCAGCAGACCGCTGGGCGCCGGCGTCACGTGCTGGGCGGTCCGGATGCCGAGCCAGCGCTCCCCGTCGTATGCATCGGCATAGGCGAAGGTCTCCTGTTCCCAGTCGAAGGACGCAACGCCGCCTGAGAGTGCCTCGGCCAACACCTCGAGTGATCCCAGCCTCGGCATGTGGCAGAAGCGGGCATACGTGGCCCAGAGCCGGCCAACGGCCAAGTCTCCGCGGTCGGACCAAAGCTCGCTGCGGTCGATGTCCATCCGCACGCGCACCCCGCTGTAGGCGGAGATCAGCTTCTCCTCACTGCCCAGCTTGCGGCCGGCGCGAACCGCTATTGAGTCTTCGCCTCTGGCACGAGTCGTCTGCCACACGACTTCAGACGTCCCCGGCTCCTTGTGTGGTGTCAACACCAAATTGAAGGTCTCGTTGATGAGCGACTCAACCCGTTTGTCGGAGTCGTCTAGCTTGGTCTGTGCTTGGCGAAGCTGGTGCGGTGTGAGCTGCAGATCGTCGCGGCTGTCGATGATGGAGCGCCAGGCCAGAAAAGCGCGGGCCGCATCCCTCAGTTCACCGACTCGGTTGGCGTCCGCTGCGACGAACACCAACAGGTTGCTGTTCAGCCGCGGCCCCGCGTCGCGCTGAGCGAGTATCTTCTCCGCCGACTGGATCGCCGCAGAGTTATCGTCGCCCGTCGAATGCGCAACGGAAGGCGCAAGCACCACTAGCCGCACACCGTCGTCGTTGTCGGGCACGTCGCCGGGGCCCTCCGCGAACACTTGCACGGCGTGGAAGTCTCCCCGGTCGCGCTGTTTGGCCACCATCGGACGCACCAAGTCGTCGGCGTCTCGGTCGTCGTAGTTGGATGCCCGGTCCTCGGCGATGCGGGTGACGTTGGGCACCAGCGAATACCAGTAATGCGAGCCGTCGACGTACAGGTGCGTGGCCCGGTCCGAGAGGCGCCGCAATGCGTCGGAGAACTGGCCGAGGGACTCGCCGGGTTGGGCGCAGCCGAGCACGACTGACTTGACGTCCACTCCCCGTTTGCCGTCGGGACGCGGCGCGGAGCTCATGTACACAGTGCGGGCTGCTCGACGGGTCGCTGAGAAACGTCCGAAGTGGGGGAACTCGGCGTCGATGTGCAACGGCAGGGCGTTCTCGCCGTCGACGTCGGACTTGATGACCGGGTCCCAGCCCTCGTCGAGGTACTTCTTCATCTCGCTCACCAACGGCCCGGAGTCCATCGGCAGGCTGGCGGGCATGATCAGCAGCGATCGGTCGTCGCGTTTCCACAGCTGCGATATCACCAGCGCCATAAGCCGGAGAACGCCACGCGTGCGCTGGAACTTGTCGAGCGCCGACCAGTCGCCGAACAGGCGGTCGAACAGCTCAGGATGGATCGGGTAGGAGAGTTCCATGCGACGCCGGTATTCGCCTTCTCCCACCCTCGGCGGGAACTCTTTGGAGTGGCTGCGGTACATCTCGCTGAAGGCCCGGATCACTCCGTCGCGTACTTTGGCTTGTTCGGCGGTCACGGGGTCGAACAAGCGTCGGCGCACGATCTCGAACGATTCGTCCGGCGATGCCGGCTGCCATTGCGCAGCCTTGCGGGCAACAACGTTCTTGAGCCTTTCCAGCGCGGTGTGGCCCCTGGGTCCGCCGGTCTCGATGTCCGACGCTGGGATGGCGACCAGCACGACTACGTTGGGTACAGCCGCGGCCGCCTCGGTGAGTGCCTGCGCGAACGTGAACTGGGTGTCGAAGTCGCCTCCCGGTAGTCGGCTGACTCGTTCGTCGGAGCTGTCGGGCAGCTGGCGGGCATAGGCGACCCACTCGTCGATCAGCACCACGGCAGGGCCGAATTGCTGAAACAGCGTGCGCAGTGCGGCGCCCGGGTTGGTTCCAGCCTCGTCATCGGCACGCACCAATTCGTAGGCTTCCCGGCCGCCGAGTTGGTAGGCGAGCCGACCCCACAAAGTGTGGAGGCTCACGTCGTTTTCAACATCTTCGATGTCTGACGGCGAGATCATCTGCCCGACGAGCACTGCCCGGTTGATATCGGCCGGTAGCGAAACTCCTTCGGCTGCTAGTACATCGCCCACACCTGGCAGTTCCGAAGCCGGTTCGCCGGAGGCCAGGTGGTACAGCGCGATCATCGAGTGGGTCTTGCCGCCGCCGAAGTTGGTTTGGAGCTCGATCACAGGGTCGCCGCCTTGGCCCGAGAGTCGGCGCGCCGCGCCCGCGAGCATCTCGTGCAGGCCTTGGGTGATGTAGGTACGGGCGAAGAAAGCTTGGGGGTCTTGGTATTCCGATTCAGCGTTGCCTTGCAGCACCTCAAAGAGATCGGCTGCGAATTCGGCCTGGTCGAAGCGGCCGGATGCGACATCGGCGTGGGGTGTAATGATCTCGCGCCACGGTGTCAGTCCGGCTTCGGGCCGGCCCTCGGCTGGTTTGGCGGCGGTGCGACGGCGTTCGGAACGGGACTGCTCGTCGACCATCTGGCGCATGAGGTCCTGCCGCAGGCTGCGGATCTGTTGACGCTCGGTCGCGTTGCCGAAGGACTCGAGCACCCGTTCCATGGAGTCGAGCGTCCGCACCGTGTCGTCGGTTGACATTGACTGTTGGTGCGCCCAGCGGTTGCGGGCGTCGGCTATCTCAAACACCATTGAACGGACCCCGGCGGGGAAGCCGTGTCCGAATACTTCGTTCCATGTGAGTTTGATCCCGGTCAGCAAGAAGGCCGCGTCGTCGGTGGAGGGTTCTCGCTGGGGGTTGTGGAGCCTCTGGTTGACGGTCTGGAGCCAGTCGTCGCCGTAGAACCCCTGCCATGTCTCTTCGCACTTCGGCCGCAGCCCGTCGCGCAGCAGATCAAGCGCCTTGGAGATGCGCTCGGTATTGGCTATCACCATCGGCGTCTCCGTTCGTCAGCAGGGCCGGTTGAATGCACGGCCCACACAATGCCACGGCTATAGGACATTGCGCGCACTCCGGCGCTCATCAACGCGATGAGGGCTGCGTTCTTTGGTGGGGTGTTGGGTTCGCTGCCAACGGCCGCGCCGCTCCTACTTTTAAGTATATTGATATATTTCTATGTATATTAACTTTTCTCATGTGTGGTTTGCCGACAGCGCCTTTAGGCATGGCGTCGCCAAGGCCGACGCGCTTCATGCATGTCGCAATGCGATCCGCATCTTTCGCCAGGACGATCTCTTGATGTATGTTGGTGCTGATCAGAGCGGACGCATGCTCGAAGTCGGTGTCTCGACGAGAGGTGAGTCCTCTAGAGTCGTTCATGCCATGCCCGCGCGACCCAGTTTCTTGAGGTGAATCCCATGCCACGATCTCTCCGAGAACTCACCGAAGACGCAGAACTTAGTGGCAACTGGGACGCTGTCGCTGACTGGTGCGAGAACTTCGACTGGTCAGAGGCCGAAGAAATCCCCGTCGCCGAGCACTACCTCAGGTGCGCTGCCGCTACGCGCCCCCAAGACGAAGCCAAACTTATCGCAGCTGTATCGGCCGCCAGAATCGCTGGAACTCCTTGGCCCCGAATCGCCGAAATCCTCAACGCCTCCTCCCAAGCGGTTCAAAAACAATACGCCCCTCTCATCGAGGCTGCGGCCGCCAATCAATAACCATCCTCCCGATCTCTGACCATTCGTCTCACTGGTTCTGGCAGTGTATTGCGTCGATTTCCGACGCTTGGCACCGCCAGAACTAATCTGTTTCAATCAACGTCTGCTGGGTGGTGGTGCCTGAGGCAGCTGCGGTGGCGGATGCTTGGAGGCTGGGCCAGGCGGTGATCAGGCGGTTGTAGGCGCCGGCTTCGGTGGCCCAGCGGGGTTGTTGGAGTTCTCCCGCGCCGCCGCCTCATTGATCGCCCCCAACGGCAACGCCACCTCAATCAGCTTCGGCCGATCCCCCCGTCACGGCCCGTCACCGTACCCACCGCCACGCGCAGCGCACAGCCCTTCCAAGCCTGGCCCGCCCAGCAGCTTCCGACTCGCAATGCACAAACAATAATTTCGTTGTATTTCGTGCATCGGGTTGCTATACCTGTGAGCATGCCCGAGCAAGCCGAATCGACTATCAATGCGGCACCTAGCATCGACTTGGTCGACGCCGAAGGCCGTGCCGAGGATCGATGCAAGCAAGGCGAGCCGTTCGTCGACGAGTACGACCCTGAGTTCGACAGGGACTACGTTCCCGAGGTGATTCACATCTCAGAGGAACGCCGAAAGGAACTCCAGGAGAACTTCAAGCGCTATGTTGCTGACCTGATCGCCGAATTCGGCGAACCGACGGAAGAGGAACGGGTCCGAGCCGCAGCCTTCTGGCGCCCAATCATGGAGCACCTGGGTAGACCCATGGATCCATGAAGAACCTCGTCCTCGACTCCGGCGTCGTAACGACACTGGCGCGCAATCGCACGCACTCTCGGGTAATCAGAGGACTCAAGGGATCCGAATTCGCATGGTCGGCAGCAGTACCCTCTTTGGTGCTCGTCGAGTGTCTTTCGGGCCAACCCCACACGGATGCAGTCGTCAATCTGTTCCTCAAGAACTGCGAAGTGCTTGACGGCCCCCACCAGAGGCTCGCTCGCCGCGCTAGCGTCATTCGGGCAAGAGCCGGCCGAGGTTCCGCGGTGGATGCTGTCATCGTCGCGATGGCTGAACCTGGCGGCGCGGTTCTCACGCACGACGTCAAGGATCTAACAGCCTTGGCCGCCCACGCTCAAGATGTCAGCGTCTTCGGCATGAACTGACCGGGTGACATTCCCCTGGTCTCGATGGCACGCAAAAGATGGGGGGCACATCCCTCCGACCACTTGGGAGAACCCCCTTATGCCCCGCGCGCAGAGAACGTACGTGTGCGGCGGGCCGGTGCCTCGCCTTATGCCCCGCGCGCAGAGAACGTACGGAATCACTGATTACCGTTCCAGTAGACTTGGACGTGCGCTTGGCCGCCGACAAATTGATCTGAGTGCGGTGCGTCACCGAGACGGTGTCTCGCAGGCTCATGTCAAGACGTTCGAACGAGACAAGGCCAGAATCTGCTCGGCAGATCGACCCGAGGGGATGGGACGAAAGCCTCAAGAAGCATCCGGTCACAGCCCAAGAGCGGTAAGGAAGGCGTTGGCTTCCTCTTCGGAGATGTCCTTGATCTGCAGGTCCTCAATCCGTTCAATGGGGCTAGTGCCTTGCGATTCAGCCAACTCTTCCAATGATTGCGGAGCCCAGAAGTCACCTCCGCTAGGAATCAACTCAAGACCTCCCTTATGGCGGGAATTGCCACCGGTTAGACCTAAAGCAGCGTACCGGATCTGATCAGAGAAGAACTTCTTGGACCGGAGCGACGGCGGTTGCGGCGGCGGTTGCTTGCAGGCTGGGCCAGGCGGTGATGAGGCGGTTGTAGGCGCCGGCCTCGGACGCCCAACCCTTGTCGTTGGCCTTCTGGTAGAGCAGGTAGGCGAGTTGACGGGCCCGGTCGCCGTTACCTCCGAGCGTGTTCAGCAGTTCCGCCGCTTCCGACTCGGATCGGTCCAGGGCGGCGACGAGGTACTGCAACACCTCCCACACCGTGAGCCGCTGATCGTCCACAGGGTCCCAGTCGGGATCGAGCTCTGGGCGCTCGAAGAGGCGGAACTTGCCTTCGCGAGCCTCGCCCACGCCGGATTCTTCGATGCCCGCTAGCGACGTGTTCTTGGCCCGCGCCACGCTGTCGGCATCGCCTGACGGGCCTGGTTCGTAGCCGTGCTCAGCGAACCAGGTGAGAGCGAACCGCGTGTCGGCATCAAGCTCGGCCTCCTCGCCGTCGAGGATCTCGCCCAGTACATCGTTGATGATTCGCAGCGCGACAGACACCGACATCGACGATCCGTCGGCCTCCACCACCCGCGCATACCGGGAGAACACCTTGATCCCCGGCCCGATGGTGGACTGCGCCATATCGACCGGAGCGATATTGCCCGACTGCAAGAGCCGCACAGCTTCGGGGAGTTCGTCGCGTAGCGCCGCCATGAACTCCCCCCGTGTGGCGAGCGAGGCCGAGACCGCCCGCGGTCGACACGCCAGTACGATTGACGATGCCAAAGCGTTGGCTCCTTGCGCAACCAATCGGCTCTTGTTTTCGGTCCTAAGAGCGCGCGCAAATAGGTGACCATCCACCTGTCGTTGTGTTGGCCCGG
>JAPPMP010000013.1 GCA_028819005.1 Acidimicrobiaceae bacterium | reverse complement strand
CGCCCACCGCGAGCACAGCGACCGCGGCCGTGGCCGACAACGACGACCCCCCGCCTGTGATTCCGGTGGTGTCCATCACCGCGGGCGGCGGCGTCACCGAGGGAACCGCAACCGAGTACACAGTGACCGCAACACCCGCACCGACGAGCCCCTTGACGGTGAACGTCACAGTAACCGCCGGCGGAGACTACGGCGCCGCGACAGGCACGAAGACAGTGACGGTCCCCACCTCGGGCAGCGTCACGCTCACGGTCGCCACCACCGACGACAACAACGACGAACCCGACGGGTCGGTCACCGCCACGCTCAGCACCGGCAGCGGCTACACCGTATCGCCCACCGCGAGCACAGCGACCGCGGCCGTGGCCGACAACGACGACCCCCCGCCGCCGCCTCCACCTCCGCCGCCACCGCCGCCTCCACCTCCGCCACCGCCACCGCCGCCTCCACCTCCACCACCACCGCCGCCGCCTGAGACTTCGGTGTTGGAAGACTGCACTGAAAAGCCGACCATCTCAGTGGATGACATCACCGCAAGCCGCAGCGACGGCACTGTCGAGTTCACAATCAGCCTCGACTGCAAACCCTCACGAGCCGTGACCGTCTACTACGTCATCGCCCGCGAAGGCGTCATCGGCTCGACCACCATCATCAAGCTCACCAACACTGAACCGGAGCACACCGCCACCGTCGCCATCGGCACAACCGAAGACCTCGGCCTCCATGTCGTGTACGCAACCGGTGCCGCCAACTACAACGCCGAAGGCACCGTCACCTTCACCGACTGATAGCTGTCAGGGTGTGCCCGACTATCCCTCGTCGGAACGGCCACTTTATGGCGTCAAGACAGCCAACTCGTCTTTGTCGGCCCCATGCTCGCCGACTGGCTCTGCCGTCGCTTCCCATTGTCGGCAGCTCCGACACAGGGTTCTCGCCATTGTTGTTATCATGCCGATTGCTGTGTGAATCCGGTGGCGGTTGTACCAGCCGTGGACCCACAGGGTAGTTATTTGGCGAGTTCGGAGGCTCGGAATTGGCCTGCCGATTTACGGAGTCTCCTAGAATTTGGCATGCGGCGGCGGTGGAGCACACCTCCTCCCCCAAAGGATGCGCACCACCGCCCCGCGCTCTCGGAGCCCGTAGGTCCCAGAACTGTCAGACCATAACCGACGTGTGACGGATGCAACATGTTGCGCCACAATGCGCCCATCGTCAAGCGAGATCTTGACCGCCGATGTCAGGACAGGTTTTCGAGGTCCACCAGACGGCACGAAACCTGCGGTTCGGTGGCCGGTCGCACGAAACGGCAACCCATGACTCCGTGGTCATGTGTGACAGGTTCGATCCAGTTCGGAACGCCTGGATCAGAGTGCGCGACGACGATGCGCACAACTGAACCGTCACGCACCGCGTTCTCCTTGTCGATGTAGCCCTGACCCGTTGCGTAGTTGGCGAGGTTCTCCATCCAGTGGTTGCACAGTTGGAAATTCCAATGCTGCGTTTGCGGTTCCTCGAACTCCACGACGAGCGCCTTGCCTTGCGGCACTCGCCAGTAGCCGAACTCGAATATGCGGTCGTCGGGCGAGCCGCCGATGCGCTCGTACCACTCTTTGGTGTATTCGGTCTGGTTCTCGCGGGTGAGGAGGTCCCGGGTCCATCCGCCGTAGTCGGCTTGCAGTCCCAGGATCAGCTGGGCCGCCACCGCGAGGCGAACCGCCATGTCTTCGGGTTCGGGGGTGAGCGGCTGGGGATGCTCGTCGAGGCATTGGATCTGCAGCCGCGGCCTGGCTTGGGTGGTTCGGTCGTCGTAGACCACGCGGCCCATCAGCTCGCGGGTGGTCGGCGCCATCGACATCCATCGCGACCCGTCGGTGGGTTCGTCGACGGAAAGGATGAAGTCGACGGTGCCGTCTGCGTCGGCGAAGTCATGCAGGTAGGCGGTGTGGGGGGTGAGAGCCATGTTGGGGTTGAACGTCTCGAGATAATCCTCAGCGTCGAGTCCGACGGCGATGGCGCCGACATTCTCCGGCACCGGTGGGCTCCACGCCGACAGGTGGGTGTAGACGTCGCCAGCGGTTCCAGTGATCCGATAGCTGTATTTGGGGTTGACGGCTTGGACGATGTGGTCCTGGTTGGGCGACTGCACCCCCATGCCGCCTTGCATGGGCGGGGGAATTACCCCGATGCGCTGGGGTCTGGTGCCGGGGGTGCGCTGTTCGACAACTCGGCCGTTGGCCATCAGCATCATGCGGGTCAGGTAGCGGTACCCCTCGACTCGGTCTTGCGGGTCGCCGTCGGGTGTTTCTCGTATGACTATTCGGCCGGCGGCTTTCAGCGTGTCGCAGAAGTCCTCCCAGGCCCGGCCGTCGAGCAGCCGTGCCCGTCGCTCGTCGTTGATCTCGCTCATGTCTGCCCCCGGTTGAGTAATGCTCAGGTTTCACTGCGCCAGAGCATCGCGGAGAAACCGGAGTTGGGCCAAAGCGCCCTGGTTGGCCTCTGCAGGATTGGGCCAGTTCCGTAGATGATCTTCGATCCATATCCCCGCTACCCTCGGCGGATACTCCAACCGATTCATCGACAGACTCGGTTAACTGCGAAGCTGGGATCGAAAGGACTAGCAGCTCATGGACAATCTTGATCTTGGGAGCTTGAACTACTGGGCCATCCTCGTCGCGGTGCTGTTCAACCAGGTGCTCGGCGCGGGGTGGTACACCTTCTGGGCCAAGCCTTGGATGGCTGACGTCGGGCTCACCGATGACGACATGGAGGCCATGAAGGGAACGCCTCGGCAGTGGTATCCCTACGTGATCGCGGTCGTCGCCGCGCTCGTGTTCACTACCGGTTTGGCGCTGCTGATCCAAGGCTTGGGGGCCGAGGGCGCCGCCGAAGGGCTGGGTCTCGGTGTTCTGGCCGCGGTCGGGTTCATCTTCACGTCGAACGCCATCAACTACGCCTTCGAGGGCCGCAGCCTGCGGCTGTTCGCGATCAACGGCGGCTATCCGCTGATCTCCTACAGCGTTGTCGGGATCCTCTTGGCCTCCTGGAGCTAGCCGGGCTGGAGCTAGACGGGCTGGAGCCAGCCGGGGCTGGAGCTAGACGGGCTGGAGCCAGCCGGGGCTGGAGCCAGACGGGGTTGGAGCTAGACGGACTGGAGCTAGACGCCGTCGGGCACATCTTTCGCCTCTATCGCCGGTTGCTCTCGCATATCGCCAATGCCGACCCGCCCCAGGGCACTCGCGCAACCTCTATCGCCGGTGGCGACATCGCAGTAGTGTGGGGGCGTGGTCTACTGGTCTTTGGCGATCGCGATGGCCTTGGCGCACGGGCTGCTGGCCGTCTTCTTGGTCTTCGGCGCTCCGGTGGCGGCGCGCAGGCCCCGGGTGATGCGCTGGTACCTGGCCATGCTGGTGCCTACCGCGGCGGTGAACATCTTGGGCCTGCCGTGCCCCCTCACGGTCTGGGAGAAGGATTTCTGGCGCCTCGCCGGTGAGACCCCGTACCGGGGAGGGTTCATCTCGCACTATTTCGTGGAACCCTTCTACGCTCCCGGCCTCGGTCCCTCCGGCGAGACAGCCATGCTGATCGCCATGGTGCTCTGGTGCCTCCCCTGGTTGTTGTACCCCGCCGTCTCCCGAACCCGACGCTCCGACAGCGAAGTTGACGGGCGCTTGCCAACCAATCAGCCGATCGTTGAACACCGCTCACGATGTTCGGGGCCGGCAGGTGGTCGAATATCATAAACAGCTAATTGATTAGCCATATTATGGATAATTAGTTAGTCTTTTTTGCATGGAGTATCTCCCGCGGCATGCTGATGGTCGGCTCGCGCGCCTGCTCGGCGTCCACCCGGCCCTTCTGATCGAAGGCGTGCGGGGAGCAGGCAAAACCAGTACCGCGTCGCAGTTGGCCGCCGCAACACTCCGGTTGGACCACCCACCCACTGCTGAGATCGTCGCCAACGATCCCGAAGCGGCCTGTGCAGCGCTGCCTAGTCCTGTTCTCATTGACGAGTGGCAGCGGGTCCCCGCTGTGTGGGACGCAGTAAGACGGATGATCGACGAAGACCGTTCGCCTGGCCGATTCATCTTGAGCGGGTCATCGCGCGCTGCGGTCACGGCAGATGTTCATGCCGGTGCCGGTCGGATCCTGCCGGTACGGCTGCGACCGATGACGTTGAGCGAGAGGCGGGGAGTCGCCCCTGCGGTGGCGCTCGAGGATCTCGCAGCGCGAGGGATCGAAGCGGTACGCGGCGCCCGGTCGGCGTTCTCGCCGGTGGAGCAGCTGGTGCCAACCGTGGAGTCGGGACTGCCCGGGTATCTCGGCATGGAACCACTAGACCATCAAGAGGCGCTTCGTTCTTACCTGGACCTCGCCGTTTCACGGGACCTCGCCGAGATCACCTCCACGCCACGCAACACAAGCAAGCTTCGACGCTATGTCCGTGCCTACGGGGCCGCCGTTGGCACCAGCGCAGAACACGCCGCGATCCACCAGGCCGCAGACGTCTCCAAAGCCACCGGTGAGACCTACCATGATCTACTGGATCGGCTGGGTTTGATCGCAGAACTTCCAGGATGGTCCCATAACCGGCTCAAACGGCTGACCAAGCGTCCCAAGCGCCACCTGATCGATCCCGCGCTCGCGTCGGCGGACCATTACGACACCGCTGATTCTCTGAATGAGAGGCGCCCACGCCTCGGCGAGCTCTTCGAGAGCGTGGTAGTCTGTCAGATCACGGCCGCTGCCGAGGCGCTCGGATTGGGTTGGCGGTTCGCGCACCTGCGAACCGCGGGTGGCGACCACGAGATCGATCTGGTAGCCGACCTGCCCGACGGCGGCGTGGTCGCTTTCGAAGTGAAGCTCTCAGAGACGGCAGGGACCGCCGATGCCCGCCACCTCGCATCACTGCGAGACCGCCTCGGCGACGCCTTTCGAGCGGGACTCGTGATCCATCCCGGTACCACAGCCTTCCGAATCGACGACCGCATCGCCGCAGCCCCCCTCGGCACACTGGTCTAGCCAGCTTGGTCCGACCGCTCAGCTTCACAACCTGACGACATTTGGCTACATTGTAGTCATGCCTGTTGTCTCGATACGATTCTCCGAGGCGCCGCTGCACAAACGGCTCAAAGACAGCGCTGCACGGCGGCGGGTGGCCATCTCTGCATTGGCAGAGCAGCTCATCGACGAGGGGCTGCGGATGGAAGCTCACCCTGGCGTCATGTTCCGGGAGGGCCCAACCGGCCGCAGGGCAGTGTTGGTGGGCGGACCAGAAGTGGCCGACGTCATTGCCTCGATGATCGGGGGTGATGTCCCGGTGGCCGACCGGCGTGCCAGAACCGCTGAGTTGATGGGGTTGAGCCTGCCAATGGTCGACGCATCGCTGGCCTACTACGCCGATCACACCGAGGAGGTCGACGCCGAGATTGCTGAGCGGAGCCGGGCGGCGTCTGGGGCGCAAGCCGCGTGGAGGCGCCAACGAACGTTGCTCGCGAAGTGAGGTTGCTGCTCGACGAGATGCACTCGCCCAAGGTCGCCGAGGCGCTCGCTGCGCAGGGCTGGGATGTGATCGCAGTGGCTGCGGAGCCATCGCTGAGAGGATCCAGCGATGGCGATTTGCTGGAGCATGCGAGCAGGTCCGACCAGATTCTGGTGACCGAGAACGTTGGCGATTTCTCGGTGTTGTTCGCCGACCGGATCGCCGACGACGGGGAGTGTGCGGCTTTGATCTTCACCAACCCGAAGACATTCAACCGAGCATCGCTGGCGTACCCCAACGACATGATCACCGCGCTTGCCGCGTTCCTCCACGACCCACTCATCGAGGGCCAATCCTGGATCTGGTGGCTGTAGGCGGCAGCGCTGTTTGCCGACTGTCCGACTCGACGCCGAGCCGCATCTCGGGAAGAACCTCCGCGGCCGACTCGAAGGCAACGCTCAGCCCGGCTCGGACGTTCACATCGCATCATCTACACGGCCGTTTCGGGCGAGATCGTCGTTGAGGCCATCAGCCGGCGAAAGGACGCTTACCGTTGAGCCACAGGGTGCAAGGCCACGGAATCGGGCTGGTTCGCCGCGGAATTGAACTGGCACTCCGCCGTCTCACGAGTCCGCCACCGCAGCCCCAGGGACTTCAGCGAGAGCTCTAGTTGTAAGACCTGATATAGTCGCCGTATGTCAATGTTGACATGCCGAATGGCAGACACGGAAGCTGCCCGAGTTCGAGAGGCGGCTGAGAGACTCGGGGTGTCTGTGTCACAGATGATCCGTGAAGCGCTGCGCCGTCACCTCAACTCAGTCGGAGCCGAACACGACGCGGAGATCTACGACAGCTCACCGCTGCGCCCGGACGAACTCGCAATCATGTCCGTTCAAAGCTGTTTGCCGGCTGAGGACTGGTCCGACTGGGCCGATGCGCCGGGGTGAGATCTGGTTCGCCGCGGCGCCGGGCGGTGACAGGCCGGTTCTGGTGCTCACACGGGATCCAGTGGCGGGCCGCATCGACTCGGTGGTCGTCGCCGCGCTGACACGCACACGCCGAGGCTTGACATCCGAACTGCCGCTCACCGCGCTCCGTGACGGCGTCCCGTCCGACAGCGTGGTCAACTTCGACACCATCTTGACCGTGCCCCGAAGCGCCTTTCGGCGGCGCGTGGCACAGCTGAGCGCGGCACGACTGGAAGAGGCGTGCGAGACGCTGAAGGCCGCCACGGGTTGCTGAGCGCAGCGCGCCTGACAAGGTGCCGGACTCAGCGCAGCGTTGCCGGTTCTCCTAATGTGCTGACCGCGCACTAGTTGGGAACGGGATAGACGAGCGAACCAGGATGAGCGAAGCGGCAGTCAACAATCATGCGGGGTTCATCTGGTCGGTGGCGGACCTGCTGCGGGGCGTCTACAAGCAGTCGGAGTACGGCCGGGTGATTCTGCCGTTGACGGTGCTGCGGCGACTGGATTGCGTGTTGGCGCCGACCAAGGACGAGGTTCTGGAGACGATGGCGAAATTGCCGTCGTCGCTGCAGAATCGTGAGCCGGTGTTGCAGAAGGTGGCATCTCAGCCGTTCGTCAACATGTCGAGGCACACGTTTCTCACGCTGCTGGGTGATCCCGACAATGTGGCGCCGAACTTGCGCAACTACATCGCCGGGTTCTCCGAATCGGCACGCGACATTGTCGACAAGTTCAATTTCGATACACAGATCGACCGGCTGGACGAGCACAACCTGCTGTACCTGGTGGTGTCGAAGTTCGCCGACATCGACTTGAGCCCCGAGACGGTGTCGGACCTGGACATGGGCTATCTCTACGAGGAGCTGATCCGCAAGTTCTCGGAGCTGTCGAACGAGACTGCCGGCGAGCATTTCACGCCTCGCGAGGTGATCCACCTGATGGTGAACCTGCTGTTCATCGACGACGACGATCTGCTGACCAGACCGGGTGTGGTGAAGACCCTGCTTGATCCGGCCTGTGGAACCGGTGGCATGCTGTCGGTTGCTGAGGATCATCTGCGCAAGCTCAATCCTCAGGCTCGGTTGAGGGTGTTCGGCCAAGAGTTGAACGCAGAGACGTACGCCACATGCCGAGCCGACATGCTGATCAAAGGCCAGGAGGCCGCCAATATCCGCTTCGGCAACAGCTTCGACAACGACCAGCATGTCGGCGAGCGCTTCGACTACCTGCTGGCCAATCCTCCCTTCGGGGTTGAGTGGAAGATGGTGGCCGACACGGTGCGCGACGAGGCCGCCGCCCAGGGTTTCGCCGGCCGTTTCGGGGCCGGGCTGCCGCGGATCAACGACGGCAGTTTTTTGTTCCTGCAGCACATGATCTCGAAGATGAAACCAACGGCGGAGGGCGGCGCCCGTCTGGCGATCGTGTTCAACGGGTCGCCGCTGTTCACCGGCGGGGCTGGTTCGGGTGAGTCGGAGATCCGGCGCTGGATCATCGAGAACGACATGCTCGAGGCCGTCGTCGCCCTGCCCGACCAGCTCTTCTACAACACCGGGATCTCCACCTACTTCTGGGTGGTAACCAACCGCAAGTCGCCTCGCCGGCGGGGCAAGATCCAACTGCTCGACGCCCGCGACATTTTCAACAAGACCCGCAAGAGCCTCGGCCAGAAACGCAAAGAGCTCTCGGTTTCACAGATCGACGAGATCGCCCGCCTGTACGGTGCGTTTGAGGACGGGCCGTGCGTGAAGATCTTCGACAACGAGGCTTTCGGGTTCCTGCGCATCACGGTGGAGCGGCCTTTGCAGTTGCGTTGGGAGATCACCGAGGAGACCTTGCTTGCGGTCGAGTCGCTCAAGCAGGTCGGCAAGCTCGACTTTCCGTTGCGTAGCGCTTTGCTCGACGCACTGAGAGAGCGGCTGGACAGTTCTTTCGCCACCGAGAAACTGGCGAAGGCGGTTATTTCAGAGACACTTGATTCCGCAGGTATCGACAAGGCCGCTGCGTTCCTCAAGGCGGTAACAGGGGCTATCGCTGTCCGAGATCCCGAATCTCCGGTGGTCACGGACCGGTCAGGCGACCCGTTGCCCGACCCCGACCTTCGCGACTACGAGAACATTCCGTTGCCCCCGGTGCCGGTGGCTTTCGAGGACGATCCATCCGCTCGCATCGACACCATCGAATACCGGACCGCCATCGCCGACTACATGGAAGCCGAGGTCCTCCCCTACGTCCCCGATGCCTGGCACGACCCCACCAAAACCAAGATCGGCTACGAAATCCCCCTGACCCGCCACTTCTACACCTACACCCCACCGCGTCCCTTGGAGGAGATCAACGCCGAGATTCAGGCCCTCGAAGCTGAGATTCAGACCCTCCTCGCCGAGGTCGCCAAGTGACTTTCGAAAAGATGCCGCTACGTCGAGTATTTCAGATCTTCAACGGCGGAACACCGACGAGTAATGAGAGGAACTGGAACGGAGAACTCGCTTGGGCAACCCCTGCCGACCTGTCGACCGCACACGGGAAGGTCCTTCATTCGACCGCCCGAGCAATCACACGTGCGGGCCTTGCCGAAGGAAGTCAGTCAGTTCCAGCGAACAGTCTGATCCTGGCGACTCGCGCTCCGATTGGATACGTGTGCGAGACCGGGTCACGAATGGCCTTCAACCAGGGTTGCCGCGGCCTTGTACCCCACCGAGATGTAGATTCGCGTTTCTTTAGGTATCAACTTTCGGTGATGGCCGAACAATTCCAAGCCCTCGGTCAGGGGTCGACGTTCATGGAGCTCCGCGCCGAGGCACTCGCCGCCACGCTCGTAGCGGTTCCTACGCTTCCCGAGCAACGGACAATCGCTGGCTACCTCGACACCGAAACCGCCCGCATCGACGTCCTCATCTCCAAAAAACGCCACCTGATCAAACTCCTCGCCGAGTACCGCACCGCCCTGATCACCCAAACCGTAACCCGCGGCCTCGACCCCACCGTTCCTCACCGACCCTCAGGCATCGACTGGCTCGGCGACATCCCCTCCCATTGGCAGGTTCGTCGACTTCGGAAGGTTTGCGAATTCGCGTATGGTGACTCGTTACCGTCTGAGTCCAGGCTGGAGGGAAAAGTGCCCGTGTTCGGATCGAACGGCGTCGTCGGTCACCACAATGAAGCAAACACCCTCGCTCCCGTGATTGTGATCGGCCGCAAGGGGTCACACGGTGAAGTGAATTTCCATGACGCTTCCGTGTTCGCGATCGATACCACCTACTTCGTAGACGCGCGACACACTTCGGTCGATCTTCGCTGGTTGTATTTCGGTTTGCTCTGCGTGGATCTAGCTGATGAATCCATGGACTCTGCCGTGCCGGGGCTTTCGCGGGAACATGCCTACGGGAAGTGTCTCCCTGTCCCACCAATTGCCGAACAACGGGAAATCGCGGACTACCTCGACATCGAAACCACCCGCATCGACGCGCTGGTCTCTCGGATCAGATCTGCGATCATGCTCCTGGAGGAATACCGCAGCGCCTTGATCACCGCCGCCGTCACCGGCGAGTTCGACGTACCCAACCGCGACACATCGGTGGAAGAGCAGTGATGCACGTGACCGAGGTGCGATCCGTGTTGACGTGTTGAGTTCCCCTACTATAGGAGCTGCGCTTGGGACCTGCCGTCGCACATGATCGGAGCACAGATGCCGCAGCGGTCCAGCCGCCACTCGTGGTTCTTCAGGCAGGTGTGCAATCGCTCGCTGGTCGCGAAGCCTGGACGAAAGTGCCGCCCGATTACCACAGGGGTCAACAGCTCGGCACCCACGCTGCTCAGCGCTCTGTACGCCGCGGTGATGCTTCTGCCGGTGGTGAACGTGTCGTCCAGCAGCAGTACCTTCTTGTCCTTCAGTGAGTCCGGCGCCTGGAAGGTCGGCGGATTGTCAGAACGAGTGCGAGCGAGAGGCGCATGCATGCCACGAAAGTTGGCGGTCCTGTCCACTATGTTCTTCACGGCGTCTCGCTTCTCGGACGAAACGGTAGCCACGGCGTCAGGATTCCCTCCGATGCACTTGAGGTGCCGGCCCAAGAAGAGAAGCAGCAACGCCGCAAGCTGCAGTGTGTAATCCTGTTTCTGTTGTTCGTTCCCGTCTTTGTACCAGCGGAGGCGATCGTGGAGAAGTTCGCCATGTACGGACATTGATATGGGCAGCACTTCAACGACGTTCTCGTTCTTGCACCGATAGCAGCGCTGATAGCCAGGGTTTGCGCCACTGCGGCAGGTGCCGCAGACCTCGTTCTGACCACCCGCGATCGGCACCAGTCCGGGCTTGACCCGTTCAAAGTAAGGAAGAGGGTCTTGCCTGTTCACGCGAACTCGAACAGGTCGAAGTCAGCAGTAACTGCCAAGTCCGCCTCAAGCTCTTCTACTATCTGCGAGGGGTCTGATACCTCAGTAGCGTTGACTGAGTCGTCGCACATGTCCTTGGCCCACTGCTGATGCGTGACCAGCCGTTCAACCAGAAAGACCCGTTTGCCGTGTGCCAGTGCTGCTTCAGCCTGGAGCCGTGCTCCCGAGGTTGCACTAGCTTCCACGACTACAGTCGCCAGTGACAGCCCTGAGCAGGTGATGTTGCGAGCAGGGAATGACCACGGTCCGGTCCGCACCCGCGGAAGGAACTGAGAGACACAGGCTCCAGTTTTTGCGATGCGCCGAGCCAGCGAAGCATGGGCGGCCGGATATGTCTTGTCGATCGGCGTGCCGAACACGGCGATGGTTCTCCCACCAGCGTTAAGTGTTGCCGCATGGGCAGCTGCGTCGATCCCCTTGGCCAAGCCGGAAACGACCGTGTAGTGCCGCTCAACCAAGCCTGCAGCTATTTCTTGTGCCAGGTCGATCCCTGCTTGTGACGCTTCTCGGGTTCCGACGACCGCTACCGCTCGTCGGTCCTTTTCGTTGCAGAGATTCCCGCGGACGAACAACATTGGTGGGCCATCGTGCACCAACGTGAGATTGA
Organism: Acidimicrobiaceae bacterium; assembly: GCA_028819005.1. GTDB lineage: Bacteria > Actinomycetota > Acidimicrobiia > Acidimicrobiales > Aldehydirespiratoraceae > VXYK01. The sequence continues at coordinate 24,407 of JAPPMP010000013.1, read as the reverse complement.
CTGGAAATCGCTCGTCGACGCAGGCGATCACCTCGACGCCCTCGTCGCTCAGCGTTTGCAGCTGCTCAGCCCACCAGCACAGTTTCGGTTCTGCGCTTTCCAGACCTGTGTCCAACCATTGACGGTCGCTCTCATCAAGGCTCTCGCCGCTCTGGTCAAAATTGAGTTCGATGAGCGCCTGCGACACACGCCGCATGGACGACCCGTTCATGAACGTTGCCAGTTCCTCACACACTCCCAACAGAACTTCCGGTCTACGAAGGTCTGAGTACCCCAACGTCATGATGTCCTCCTAGTCGCGTGGGCACCTGCGGGCGACGCTTACCAGATGTCTAGCAGTATTGACACCCGTGTTCGCGAATCTACGCATGGCGTGTGACACGCGACTCAAGCAACTCCTTGAGCGTGCGACTAGAGCCTCTCGCCTCGAAACGGTGATCCGACACGATCACTTTCCACCGATGCGTCAGTTCGCTGGTCTTCTGCGGCCATTCCCCCGAACGTTCGGGGGAGCGCATTTTTTCGACCGCAGCACGAAGTTCTCGTTCAATCCTTGATGTATGCATCATGACCTCGACGGTCACAACCTCCCCACCAATCACTACCTCCAAATCTGGGGTCGGGCGATTACCCTCACGTAACCATTCATGCCGCTCCACACTTTCGAGCGCGCAGATCACCTCAAGCGCCTCTTGTTCATCGATCCTCGGGTCGCGAGCCATAGCTCGATTTACGCTACAAGCTGGACGTTCACCAAATCGTTGCCGTCAGGAGTTATTGACATGACCGACCACAAAGGAGAGAACCTTGCGCCAAAGCAGCATGTGCAGCTTGCCACCGAGATGTACGAGCGATGGAAGAACGGAGAGCCGAAATCACGATTAGAGATCGAGTACTGGGACAATGCCACCGCTCACGGGAAAGCCTTCACCGCCTACATCAAGCGTTGGCTCGGCGTCGAAACCGAACGGCGGTCGAGTCAGAGCACCAAGATCGCCGAACTGGAGACTCTGCTACGCGCGAACGGCATTTCTCCTTCCGAGGCCGGCGATTTGGCGGAAGAGTATCGGCTGCTGGCAAAAAGCCGCGAAGTCGCTGCCCATGGTGCCGGGCCGCAACCGCACGCTGACCCACGACTGCAAACGGCACGGGACCCTGGACCTGTTCGCGGCGCTCAACGCGGCCACCGGCGAGGTCCTGCACCAGACCCGGAAGCGCCACACCGGCAAAGACGTGCTCGCGTTCTTCAAGTGGATCGACCTGCACACCCCGGCCCATCTAGACGTCCACATCGTGCTGGACAACCTGTCGGCCCACAAGTCCGAACCCGTCAGAGAATGGCTCGCCCACCCCAAACGATCCCGCTGGCACCTGCACTTCACCCCCACATCAGCGTCCTGGGCCAACCTCGTGGAGGGCTGGTTCTCCGTACTGGCCCGCAAAGCCATCAAGAACAACACCTTCAACTCCGTCGAACAACTCGCCGACGCCATCGACACCTGGACGTCGCACTGGAACCACGACCCCCAACCCTTCACATGGACAAAACCCGCCCACGACATCATCAACAAAGTCAACCGAGCACGAACCGCCCTAGCTAAATCCGCGACACACCACTAGAATTCTGAGGGTATGGACCCTACCTTGCAAGATTTGAGTGCTTCACTGTCCGAAGTCGCGCTGCGTAATGCGGCTGCCGCCGTTACATCCAAGATTTCCGCGACAAAGGCAAAGAGGCATGACAAGGCGACGATCGCAGCTCTAGAGGACATCATTAACGAACTGCTAGCCGACAAGTCTGAGTTGATTCGAATCGCTCAGGCATTCGAAGATCAACTTGTCGCGCAGCGGCTGTCATCGGATGATGTGGAATTCATCACCAAGAACTTGTTGCCTGTTCTTCGGCAACTCATGGACGCTTCGGGTCAGGCGGAAAGCGCCGAGATGATGGACGCTGTGGAATCGATCCTTTCTGCAGAGGTGCTGACGATCATGCAGCTAATCGGCTTCAACTATCGGGAAGCGATTGGCAAGCCCCTAACCGACCTCGTCGCCGCCGTGATTGTTTCGCGGATGCCTTCCGACCAGGACAGTAACCATGACTTGCAGCAGGCTATAGCCCAACGAGACATTGCCCTAACTGAAATCGCCCGAGATCCCGAGAGTTGGACTCGGTTGTCGAAACTTATGGGCTGAAGCACCGAATGAAGCGGGCATACGTCTGCGCTTCGCAGGCGATTCCTCACTGACCCTTGCTCCAGGCCTAAACAGAACCGCGCCGACCAGCGACACGTAACTGTCTTCTTCGCAGAGCCCCCAGCCGTCCTATTCCTCTTCAAACGAAGAGTCCGATCGCAGGACATGTAGCAACTGCGAAAGCTGCTCCCATATCTCAACGCGAAACCCTTCGGATCGATGTGAAACGCTGTGGCCCACGATCACTCACCCAGGTGTCAGTTCGCGCTCGTTGGCGCATGATACGCGTGGCAGTGACGTAGCGAAGTCCGATGCGAACTGTGCTTCGCGTCCAGCAGTGTTTCGGCGAATCCGTTCATCTTCCGAGCATTCCGCCGGTCGCTGTCGCATAGACATCCCAGGCGAAGTGAACTTGGTGGCGGTCGTCGTGTCCCAGCGATGGCGGGCCAATGTGCTCTGAGTGCGACGAGCCAAAGAAAGAACGGTGAGCGGAGTGGAGTTGCGCGTAGAAGTGGCGGAAGACGAAATCTAGAAATCGCATGACGTGCAACGGTGCGATGCATGCGATCCGACAGTCGACACCGTTGATGGTCACATGGCTTGCGGGGTGCCCCGGGGCAGCGGACTGGCTGTCGAAGTCAAAGCGAATCGGCGAACGCAACACTGCGTCCGAATTCCGACAGAGTTCAACGGCATCGGCCACAGACATTCCCTGCCCAAGTAGCTCGCGGTCTAGAACATAGGGGCACGGGAAGTAGGCCAACCGATGCCTTGACACCTCCCCGCCCGTCACCCCGTAGGTGATCTGGATCAGGCTTCCGTCAAAGAATAAAGCCGAGTAGTCGCCGTTCACGAGCCAGGTCACGTACTGGTCGATAGTCGGGTGTTCGAAGCTCTCAATAAATCCACCCTTGCGGTCCAGCGGGTGCCAAGCCACCGAGGTCGAGTTCATCGAGATCTCGGTCGTGAAATGCGCGAGCTCCGCATCGCGCACATAGTCGAGTGCGTTGCGAACCTGATCTGCGATAGCCCTAACTGTCGACATCGGGAGATTCAGTCTGAAGGCTCAGGACTAGCCGTGTCCGAAGCTCTGGCGGCAGGTCGAGCGGGTCCAATTCCCCTCGGTCGTATGCCTCAAGGAACGCTGAGAGGCCCTCCGTCGCTTTCCGAAGTGACTTCTCCATGTTCTCAGGCCGATCACGGTGGAGATGCCTCAGCTCCGCTAGCTCGGACTCCGTCGGAATCGTGAACCCAAGCTGGTGATGCTTCTCGACGACAGCTTCGACCTCGCGGCGGATCGGATCCATCTCTTCTCCCCAACCGGTGATGCGAACCCACGCGCGGCTGCGGGTGATGGCTGTGAACAGGCTGTTTCTCCTCGTGACTGCGTTGAACTTGCCGGCGGCGTGCTGGCTGTCGACCGCATAAACCATCGGGGCCTCATTGCCTTTTGCGCGGTAGATGTGCGCGATCGCGACAGAACCGGGTTTGAACACCTCGTCAACACTGGTGTTCACCCCGACTAGGTGAGACTGAATATCGAGACGGCTGAGCTGCTTCATCAGGTGCGGCGCGCGGGACTTCGCCCGGTAGGTGTCCGGAAGAACGATCAAGACGTCGTCGGGCTCGAGTTCGTCCTCGTTCAGGTTGCACTTGATCTCGTTCGCGATCCACGCGTCTTGCTCGTCCCGTGTTGAGAAGCATCGAACTGCGACAGCATCACTTTCAGAAAGCAACTCCGGGAAGTACGACGGATAACTGTCTCGTGACCGTTCCAATGTCACCGGTGACCCAGGAGCCAGGCGCCCTCGCACGACGTTGTAGCCGACATCTCGCCAAAGAGTCGGTTCGTCGGGATGCTGGAGTAGCCCCTCCTGACGGTAGACACCCACTCCTAGCGCGTGGGCAGCAGCCAGTGCCCACGGCGTATTCCGGTAGCAGACCGGGAGGACGATATCACGGCGAGGTTCGCCGGCGGCGTTGTCAAGGCTGATCAAGCCCTCACCTTCGGGGCCGTTGCCGAATAGCTCGTCCGTGGTGGGCATGGCCGCTTCGGAGAGCCTCTGCAGTTCGTCATAGCCCCATACGATCCGCTTCGGGTGCTTCGTGAAGAGGTGCACGAGTTGGAAGAACTCGGGCGGCAGATCCTGTGCCTCATCGATCAGCACTGCATCGAATATCGGCTGAACGTCGTGCGTGTGAGCGATATTGAGGAGTTCTCGGCATATACCTGCGAACGCCTCGTCCAACCCGTACTTGCCCCTCGCATACGACCAGTTCCTCACCGGCTCGCCGAGCGCAGACGCCATCAAGCTGTACACACCCGCGTGCGCGCTCGATCCCCAAGTGTGGACGATTCGGAGCCGACTCTCATCGGGCGTGTCGTTCGTGTGCTCGAACGTGAACCGAGTCACCAAGTCTGCGATCTGCTGGTACAGCGCGCGGGAATGGAACGTCAGCGCGATGTGCCAGTCAGGATGCTGCGAGTGCCAGTAAGCGGCCTTCAGAGCCAAAACGACCGTCTTGCCCGATCCTGCGAGGCCGCGAATACGCTGCGGCCCTTCGGGACTCTCTATCGCCGCAGCCTTTTGCCAACGATCGAGATTCGCAATGCCGCTCTCAATCTCCTTGAGGATGGCACCCCGGGAGTCATCTTTAGTGACCGAACCGCGTTTCTTGGCCGGTTTGATTGTGGCCACGCGCTGCAAAGCCGCCTGCAGGTTTTTCTCAAGCCCTTCCGAAATGGACTCGAGACCCCCGACCCAGTCAGGCACGGTGTCCATCGCGCCGTAGAATCCCTCGGCACCGCTTGGCTTCCTAGCAGTTGGAGTGTTCGCGAACACCGTTCCCGTATTCGGGGTTACGGCTACCCGTCGCCCTTCTCGCAGACCTTCATGTCGGCTCAGGTGGCTCTCGAGGATCGCGAAAAGGCGGTCCTGCTCGGAAACCACTTCAGCCCACGCCTCCTCGGAATCCGGTAACGAGTCAGCCAGCAGGAACGCCACCAGACCGTGAGCTCGACTCACCAGCAAGGCGTCAACCTCAACACGCTCGTCTGCAGTAGCCAACACCGGGTAGCCCAAGTATACGGTCCCATCGCTAACCACCTGCTCCAATTGGGCGACCAACGCTCGGGCGTTCGTCCGATTCCGACTTTCGCCGTACACCACTTCAAGAGACATCCGTAGCTCCTCCCGCCGAGCACTTTCCGCTCGCAACACCATACGGCGGGTCATCCCGGTTTGGCTAGGAATTTCTTTGGGAAGCAATTGAGGCTGCGGCGCACGGCTCGAATGCTAAGGATGCACCAATAATGTAGGTCAAATGACAAGTGAGTAATTACTCGGCGGGATATCGGGATGTGGGTTATGCGAGCGAAACTTCAAAGCGGCTGGAACCGATTGACGACTGAATTGGTGCATACGAACGTGCTGGCGGGTGTCGAAAATGCGCGCCAGCGCGATCTGCCAGACGTGCTCGGTTGGAAGGACTTCTCCGATCATCCGCGAGCAACTCGCGATTCTCTGGCTCGACGAGTGTCCGAAGCTCGGGTTCCCCGGTTCCGCCGCAGCGAAGAAGCCAGCTCGACATTCCACCGATAGAGCTCCCATGCGCTCAAGGCCCTACCTACGTCGCCGAGGACAGCAATACCCGCCATCTCTGTACCATGACCCTTCCGGTCGGACGGAGTCCAACTCGGATCGACGGCGTGGACATCCGCGGGCGAGGCCGCTGGCTGAAGAAGCGGATGTTTCCAAGATACTCCCGTGTCCAACAGGCATGTTGCCGGGGCTTCTGAACGTGGTTCGAGCAACCGGTTCGCCAGTTCGTCGACAAACTCGTTCTGTTCCGAGGCGGGGAGATCGGCCAAGAACTGAGCGGCTTGGACCGGTCTCCGCAGTTCCGCTACATCATCGAGGAGGTCGAGAGCCGACCCAAGTTGCGTGCTCGACGCTGACACCAACGCAACGACCCGATCCTCAAACACAAGCCGTTGCCAACCGAGCACAACCCCCGAAATCTCCGCGAAGGCTTGCAATCGATCCTCGAGGCCGTCGCGGCGTCGTAGCCAGAGTTCCCACCACACGACTTGCTCAGGTCCCTCGGGAAACGCATCCTCCTTGTCAGTCCAGAGCGCCCGAAGGTTCGCTAGCCGTAGCCGAGCGATCCGCTCCACGAGGTTCCGATTCTTCGGGTTGCCCGTTCGAGTTTCCTCGGTCGCGTACTGCTCAAACCGCTGAGTGAAACGTCCAATCCAACCTTCAGGAACGAAGACCGTCGCCAGTTGCACCTCTTCGTCGTCGATCGTCCGGGTGGTAACTGCCCTAACCTCTGGATGAACAGCGCCCTGCTGGGGCTCGAGCGAGGTCAACGCGAGCTGGAAACCGGGTGTCGACTCAAACTGGACGTAGATGCCGTCGATCGCACCCTCGACCCGATCAGCACGTTGTGCGTCGCGGCGATACTTCGCTTGACCCGCTGCCATTTCCATTTGATCTTGAAGGTCGCGGCCGTGTTGGACTCGATCCGCCGGGGAAGGCGGTGCAGCCGACCCGCGGCCTGCAGCAATAGGTACGTAACCCTCGACAGATGCTGGTCGCGAGATTGTGATGTGAAGTCGATTTCGGGCTGCCATTGAGTTGCCTACGCGCTTGGCGGCTCGATGACTGTTGCCCTCATCTTCAGCGCAGTGATCAGGTGTTCAGTCGTGAGTTCGGCAACATCACTCAAGATCGCTTCCTTCGCTGCGCGCTCGGCTGCAGAAGTGACTTCTGCGTGACTCAAACCCTTCGACACAGTCACCAATCGGCGCCAATCGATCTTTTCGAGGTTCAATGAAGTCAAGCGATTTCGGATGACCTGGTTGGCGACGGCTCCGCTTGGCATCGGGTAGTTCAGCGTGATATCGAACCTGCGAAAGAGCGCTCGGTCGAGGAACTCAGGGAGATTCGACGTCGCCGCAATCACGCTGTCGGAGTGATCCTGCTCCATGAATTGAAGAAACGAGTTGAGCACCCGCCTGATCTCGCCTACATCGTTTCCCTGCGTTCGTGAACCCGCAAGCGCGTCAACCTCATCGAAGAGGTACACGCCCGGAGTTTGTGCCACTGCGTCGAAGACGATTCGGAGCTTCGAGGCGGTCTCCCCCATGAACTTGGTGATAAGACCATCGAGACGAACCGAGAAGAGAGGTAAATGCAGTTCGCCGGCAATGACACGGGCGGTCATCGTCTTGCCTGTACCGGGAGGACCAAGCAACAGGAGCCGACGAAGCGGCGCAAATCCGGTTGCTCTAAGTTGATCGCGCTGGCGCTGCTCAAGGAGAACACGTTTGAGGTCAGCCATGATCGCTTTGTCCAAGACGAGGTCGGCCAGTCGCTCGTCCGGGTACTCAACCGCCAGAAGTGAAGCGAGGTCGCCCCGCGGCACGGCGACCGGCGTCGGGGATGCCGCTAGTGTGCGTCGTTTGGCGGTGTCGACAAGTTCCTTGAGGTCGCGCGCGTAGGCTGCATGACCACTCTGCGCCTCTCTTGCAGCAAGTTGCAGGGCCACCGCGTAAAAGCGCTCATCATCGCCCGCGGCGTGACTCTTGATGAGCGCTTTCACCTGATCTGCGGTTGCCACCGGCTACACCCCATCTGCATTTCGCGTCGACCGTCCTGTCGGTCCGTGTGTCCGTCAATCGTAGTCGCAGCCGTTCCTCTACGAGCGGTCATGGCAGAGCCAACTGGAAACACGGTCATTCGAACCGCTACAGGTTCAAGCTCATCGACCCCGACCATCCAACCGAGGCCTTGACCCGATCCGCCGAATAGGAGTGCCTTGGAGTGCCCACCCATGTCACACCCGGTCCATAATGTGCGGCTAGATCAGAGGCCATGGGCCAGACACGGCCCGCAATGAGGAACGGCGCAATGCGAAGGAAGAGTCACAAAACAACAAGATTTGCGGTCATCGACACGGAAACAACCGGGTTGTCCAAACACGACCGAATCGTCGAGTTCGCATGCATAACGATCTCAAACGGTGAGATCGTCGACGAATACGACACGCTCATCCAACCCAACCGCGATCCCGGGCCCGTGAGAATCCACGGCATCACCCCGACGATGCTGCAATCCGCCCCTGCCTTCAGCGCAGTGGCCGCTGATATCGCCGTTCGCCTCGACGGCGCGGTTCTCGTCGCCCACAACATAGGTTTCGACCAGCGCATGCTCGCACAGGAGGTGGCCAGGTTGACCAACGCTTCGTTCGATCCGGGCGACGGCGTGTGCACCTACCGGCTCACGGGCATGAAACTCGCGGTGGCCGCGCAACACTACGGGGTCGCTCTGCCGAACCATCACTCCGCCCTCGACGATGCCCGGGCTGCTTCAGCGCTGCTGACCGCTTCACCTCCCGCAGCGAACAGACGCCTCGCGAGGACATTCGCCGGCAGTCGACCGACGTCGTTCAAGTGCAACAACGAGGGTGGCGGCATCACCATTCGTCGGCCACAGGCGTCCACACGCAAAGGTTCGTTGGGGTTGCTCGTCGCTCGCACAGACTGGCCCCCGACTCGCCAAGGAATCGAGTCGGTCTACCTCGACGCACTGGATCGCTGCCTCGACGACGGTGTGCTCGAGCCAGCTGAGCAGCGATGGCTGAACGACACAGCGGCGAGCTTGAACCTGCCCGAACAACGGAGAAGAGAGTTGCACGAAAGCTATTTCGAGCTGTTGGCGCAACAGATACTGGCCGACGGCATCGTCACAGAACATGAGGAGGCCCTCGCCAAAGACGTGGCCGCGGCGCTGCAGGTAGACCCCGCGAGTATCGTCTCAACCCAAACCAGCCCCACGCGAACCGGCCTCGCACAGGGCGCTTTGAATCTGGGGGACGCCGTGTGCTTCACGGGCGAGTGTGCAACGCCCGGGCAAGCCCTCAGCAGGTCGCAGCTCGAACAGATCGCGACCGATGCAGGGCTGCGTCCGATCGCCAACACAACCAAGAAGTGCGCTGTGCTGGTCGCAGCAGACCCGCTCTCGCAGTCTGGGAAAGCCGCGAAGGCGCGCCGTTGCGGAATACCGGTGATCAGCGTTGATGAGTTCCTACGCTCGGCCGCAGTCCTCACACAGTCGCGGTGACGGTCATGAGATCAATGTTCGACATCTCAACGCCGTCGGGCAGGCGCACTGAGCTGGGCATTTCGGTGATCGTCGTCTTGACGCTGTGCGCGCTGGTGGCCGAGACCGCCGTGGACGAAGACGGCACGATCCATGGTTTGCTGATCACCTTTGAGTTGGCAATCGGTGTCATTTTCGGAATCGAATACACGCTGCGCGTGTTCACCAGCGAGAGGCCCCTTCGCTACATCTTCTCGTTCCTCGGCGTGATCGATCTGATCGCTGCGCTGTCGGTGTTCACGCCGTTTTTGGGATCCCTCAAAGCGTTCAGGATCTTTCGAGCTTTGCGAATCTTCAAGCTGCTCCGCTACAGCAACGCGCTCAAACGCTTTTCGACCGCGTTCGACGACATCAAAGACGAGCTTGCCATCTATCTCTGCGCCACCGGGATTCTCACTTTCATCGCTGCATACGGCATCTATGTGTTCGAACACGAGAACAACGAGCACTACAGCAATCTCTTCGAGTGCGTCTACTGGTCGATCGCATCGCTCACGGCTGGTGCTGAAGGCATCGCTCCGGTCACCGTCGGCGGAAAAATACTGACCATGGTCTTGGTGTTGATCGGACTCGGTGTAGTGGCGGTGCCGTCGGGGCTGCTGGCGTCGGCATTGTCACGCCAGGACGATTCGCCGGATGCTTGAACACTGTGGACGCCGCGAAAAAGCACGGCTCGCTCGACGTGTTCGCCTCGCTCAACGCGGTCACCGGCGAGTTCCAGCACACGGATCCCAGTGACCTGGTTCCACGAACAACCAATCCGCAACTGAGCGAGCTCATCATCCCTCGCTGACAAGAACCGGCGACGTCAACGACCTCGCCCACTGCATTGCGATTTGCTATGCTTATCGCATGGCACAACTAGTTACGAGAATCGACGACGAATTAGCGGCAGAAGTTGATGAACTCGTGTCTGTCGGCGCGGCGACATCCCGCTCGGACGCCGTGCGACAAAGCCTCCGGATCCTGATCGACCAGTACCACCGGGACCGAACCGCAGAAGCGATCGTCCAAGGCTACCGACGCCACGCCCAGACAGCCGAGGAAGTCGGATGGGCCGACAAGGCCACCATCGCCATGATCGCCGACGAACCGTGGTGACTCCTGCTCAAGGCGAAATCTGGTGGGCCGAAGCTTCCGACAAGCGCCGCCCGGTTCTTGTAATCACCCGCAGCGAAGCGGTCCCCGTGCTGACCTGGATCGTCGTCGCGCCCGTCACCCGCACGGTACGCAAGATTCCCACGGAGATTCCCCTGGACGCCGAAGACGGACTTCCAGAACCCTGCGCAGCGACATTCGACAACCTGCAGCCCATCCGCAAGTCGTTTCTGACCGAACGCATCGGGTCTCTCGGTCCCCGCCACGAGGAGATCTGTCGATGCCTCGAAGCGCTCACCGGATGCTAGGCGTCGGTTCGCGTGAGGTCGTTGGCGCATGATATAGCCCTGACTGTCGACATCGGGAGATTCAGTCTGAAGGCTCAGGACTAGCCGTGTCCGAAGCTCTGGCGGCAGGTCGAGCGGGTCCAATTCCCCTCGGTCGTATGCCTCAAGGAACGCTGAGAGGCCCTCCGTCGCTTTCCGAAGTGACTTCTCCATGTTCTCAGGCCGATCACGGTGGAGATGCCTCAGCTCCGCTAGCACGGACTCCGTCGGAATAGTGAACCCAAGCTGGTGCTTCTCATTGACCACCGCTTCGACCTCACGGCTGACCGGGTCCATCTCTTCTCCCCATGCGTCCGGGGTATTGCTCTTTTGGGGCTTCCTTGGAGATGTCTCTGCCTTTCCCCACAGAAGGGATTCGTGAGTCCCGGCTGCCGCTCGATGGGTCGCGGCAGCGTCATGCTGGGCAGGGATGCGCGGCCCGGAAATAGCAGCTTCTTCGCGTTTGAGGTCGGAGTATGGGTTGGGGGTGTTTCACCCGGGTCGGCGGCGCGTCGTTTATCGAACCGTACCGTACGGCTGCGCTGGATCGCTGGTGGGCCATCACCGAGTCGGGTACTGTCCGCGTGGTCGGTGGCACACCGTGCGAGTATGTTCGTGGCGTGGCACGCAGTGACCTAGTGAAAGCGCTGCTCCGCAGTCATCAGCGGGGCGACGATGCTGGATTCCAGCGCGCCGCGAAGGATCTCATCGAAGACGAAAGGCGCAAGCGTCACGATCTTGTCGCCGAACAGCTTGAGGCCATCCTCGACGAACCGGGGCACCGACGAAGGCCGCCGCAAGTATCGTCGCTGCGGCCTCTCCCAAAGACACGAGACGATCTTCCGCTGATATCGCTTGAAGAGCCACGTCTGTCGTTTCAGGACTTGGTTCTACCCAAGCCCGTCATCGAGGTGATCGAATCCCTCGTCGACGAGTTCCGGCAACGCTCAGCAATGCGGGCTCACGGGGTCTCGCCGCGCTCGAGCCTTCTGTTTGTAGGACCTGCTGGCAGCGGCAAATCGGCCAGCGCCGAAGCGATGGCCGGACAGCTCGGGCTTCCCATAGCCCGAGTCCAGTTGGCCACCATCGTCTCGTCGTACTTGGGCGAAACAGCGCGGAACCTTGAACAGATCTTCAGCTTCCTCGAAGTCGGATCCTGGGTACTGGTGTTCGATGAGTTCGACATGCTGGGGCGAGAACGCTCCGGTAGGGCCGACCATGGCGAACTGCGTCGAGTTGTGGCCGCAATGCTGCAGGTGGTCGATGACCACAAAGCGGACTCCCTCTTCATCGCAACTTCAAACCACCCAACGCTGCTGGACTCCGCCGTGTGGCGAAGGTTCGACGAGATAATCGAGTTCGAGTCCCCCGACGAATCCGCGCGCTCCGAAATCTTGGAGTTGAAGTTGAGATCGGTGCACTACGACTTCGACTTGTCTGACGCGGCAAAGAAAATGGAAGGTTTCAGCGCGGCCGAAGTCGAAGCGGTGGCCCTCGACGCCATCCGGCTGATGGTGCGCGAACTGGACAAGCACGTGACTTCCCTGCACATCGCTTACGCGATCGACCGTGGGGAGGCACGACGTCAGATAATCCGACGCTCCCAGGTGTAGGCCCCGTACCGACGCGTGGCCTTTCGCTGCTTCGGCTTCAGCGCGCCATTGCTCCCGGCCCAAGGCGACCCCCGGCTGGCTTCCCACGCGGAGAACCTCGTCACGACGACCTTCCACAACACGGTCGCCAAATCCGCCAAACGATCACCGACATAACAATGAGCCATGCGCAGAGGCCCAAAACGCTCGGCATCGATCCACGTCTAATTGTCGTGTTCGAACTCGGAGAGCGCGTGAGCGCAGACGAGTTCCGCAAGTCGGGTCTACGGGTTGTCGACTCGTCCGACAGCAAGCTCATGGTCGCATTCGCTGACGACCCAGAACTCGACGAATTTAGGAGGCGCCTAGATGCCCTGGTAGGCGGGATTCCCGAGGGCAGTAAGTCCGAACCCTACGCGCAATTCTTCGATGCGATCGACAATGTCCGACCCCTGCAGGCATCCGATCGCGTAACGCCCGAGCTTGCAGCCGCGATCAGCGAAGCCACCGAAGGAGACCTACGCATAGATGTCGAATGTTGGCATCCAGGTGAAGCCGACAGGGCCCGAGACTGGGCGACGGAAGTCAACCAGGGAATCAGAGCAACCGAAGGGCGCGTTGTCGACACACTGATCAACGACCGCGCCGGGTTGCTACTCATGCGTGCCTACGTTCCATCACAACGGATCATGGAAGTCGCCGAATTAGACGCAATCGCTCGCATGGACGTACTTCCCCAACCAGCTCTCCCCACACCGACGCTGCACAGCCTGCCCGCTGCCGAACTCCCCGAAGTGAGGTCTCCAGACAACCGCTCACCAATCGTTGGTCTCGTCGACTCCGGGGTGGCTTCAGGCCATCCTCTGATCGGGCCTGCAATCCTCGCATCGGATGCCGTCGGAACGAACATCAGCGATGATCAGGACGAGCACGGCCACGGAACAATGGTCGCGTCGCTATTGCTGTACGGCAATCTGCAAGCGGCCGTCGCTGCCAGCCTTCCGCTTCAACCGATCTGCCGTGTTGTGTCAGCTCGAGTGCTTGACGCCGATAGCCAATTCCCAGTAGACGACCTATGGGAACGAGACCTCCACGAAGCAATAACTTGGTGCGCCAATCAGGGTGCCAGGATTATCAACCTCTCCATCGGGGACGACCGTTCGCCCTTCTCGCCACCGAGACAAATGAGTGCCGCAGCGATCGTGGACGACCTGGCTCGACAACTCGGCCTCGTCATAGTGGTCTCAACCGGCAACTCTCGTCCGGCCGACTACCTTCCCGAAGTAAGCGAAACTTCCGCTCGCGAATATCCAACCTTCCTTCTCCGAGATGAAGCAACCGGGATACTGGATCCGGGTACCTCCTTGCTGAGTCTTACTGTGGGTGGCCTGACTGACGCCGCGGCTTCGGGCGCTTACAGCAGTCAAGAGACCCTCCGACGCCAGCCCATGGGCGAGCCAGGCTGGCCATCACCAGTCACACGCAGAGGCCCCGGTCCCGACCAAGCCACCAAACCGGAGGTCAGCGAAAGCGCTGGTACTCACGGAATCGAAAGCGGCCGCCTCGTCACCAACGACCCTGAACTGTGTGTCATCGGTGCGAACGCGTTAGCGGGGAACCTTCTGAAGTGGGATGTGGGAACAAGCTTCGCCGCGCCGCTGGTCAGCCGGGTTGCAGCAGCGATCGCTTCTCGGTTCCCGGATTTCTCCGCTGAGTTGGTCAGATCGCTAGTTCTCCTATCTACCGAACGCGTACCGTTCACGGACCACCTAGAGGGCGGCGACGCCGCTCGGCTGGACGCAGAAAGAGCACTGCTCGGGTTCGGGCGACCGTCGATCGCGCGAGCCGCCGAATCCACGAGCCACCGGGCGATCTTGGTTGCGGAAGGGAACATCCCGATCAACGGAGTGCACATTTACGAGATCCCAATCCCGTCTAGTTTCAACGCCTCCGGTGGTAAACGGGGACTGGACATAGCGCTCTCCTACTCGCCACGAACGCGGGTTCGACGACTCGACTACAAGGCGAACCGTATCGGGTTCTGCGTCGTCAAGGGTCTTCCGCTGAATGAAGTCAGCAAGACCTTTGCCAACATTGATGAAGAAGAGTTCGCTCCACTCTCTCAACTCCGTTCCAGACACGTGCGGCTCGAGCCATCGGCTACCACCCGTTCCAGAGGGGCTAATCAGCTCGGCCGGAAAGTGTTCCATCAGCGTCTTGACCCCACCCGGGACAGTCCAATGTTCTTGGTCGTTCGCAATGTCAACCGGTGGGACGACGAAGAAACCGAACAGTCGTACGCGCTGTCCCTAGCGCTGTGGCGCGACGAAGACCGACCCGAGCTTCACGCCGAGCTCCGAGCGCAGCTCGAAGCCGTCGTCGAAATCCCGGTGGAGATCGAAATCGAAGCGGCATTGTCCGGTTGAGCCAAAAGGGCAGGCTTGATCTCACGGAGAGACTGGAACAGCCGCGTGGTCAAGCCGACGGTGGACCATCGACATGGTGGTCAAAGCTTCAAGAAGTTCCTCGTCGCTCACGGACCGATGGAGTTGGGGATCGTGGGCTGTCGGGTTGCGGTAGAGACTTAGAAGGCCAATGATGAGGTTGGCGAACCCGGACTGTTCACTACGATCAGTCTCGGTTTTTCCGGCATTGATGGCCAATCGCGGCCCGCTAGAAGGTGTCACCGTTGCCTGGATCAGTTCCGCGCCATCGCTGGTCTCGCCGGTCATCACCCGAATTCGATCGGGCATGCTCTTGGACGCTTCCAACAGAGCGTGGAAGTTGTTCTTCTTCAATAGCTCGGTCGTGCAGTACCGCAACACGTCCGGATGCGTGTCTCGACGACGAAGTTCAGTGCGAATAGTGCTCGCCCGCTTCGCCGCCTCGTCAAGGGTAGACGCCTTACCGTTCCTGAGTCGCGCTACTTTGCCCTCGTCGTTGATGTGATACGCAGCGAAAATCAACACCTCGTTGAGGTCGCCCTGTCGCCGGGAGAAACCAGCGGGGTCATCGCGGTAACGCACAGGTGACATCGCCTCGTTCATGAAAACCACCACGCAGTTGCCGGCCTGATCCTTGTTCTGACGCTCGGCTAGCGCTTTGAACAGCCGATGGCGCTTCGTAATTGTCGGATCCACATCGGGGACACGTGCCTGGGCCAAAGTGTGGGCGATCTCGCTCCCCGTGAGTCCGTCGTCGGTCGCTCCCAGCACATCGGCGATGCCGCGCAAGACATCACCGGAGAATGAGGGAATCAGATTCTTGGGCACCCTGAGAGCGTATCCCTAGGTGTCAGTGCGCGTGAGGTTGCTGGCTGACGACTCGACCTCTCGTCGTCGCTGCGGGTCGGCAAAGGAAGTTCGCAACTCGAACACTCAGGGACTAGCATTGAAGTGACCTCACGAGGCCGGAAGGGACGAAACCATGAGCGTTCTTCCAGTCACCGACACTGACAGCGACATGGACGCGCAACCTCTGACGCTCGCAGACCTAGATGCCAGCGTCGGCAGCATTCCCGATGTCCCAGAGAACGAGGTCGCTGCGCGCTACTACAACGACGAAGAGTTCCTGACGGCGCTCCGGTTGCGTCGGAACAACCGCAATCCCAGCTAACCCATCCCAAAGCGGTGCCGACTCACGACGAGACCAATGCGTTCATGCGCGACTACGGAAGCTTGACAGCGCAACAACAGGACCGATTAGACAGCAAACGCGAAGAATTCACCGATGACCTGCTCTCCATGGAAGATGATCCGCGCAAGGGGTTCCGGCCGGGACTTCGCGTCAAGAAGGTACAAGGCGAATCCGGGTTGTTCGAGATGACATGGGCACCGGACGGTCGAGCTATCTTCTCCATGGGCTCACCAGTCATTGAAGGAAAGCGCCACATAGTGTGGCGACGCGTCGGGGATCACAGCATCCTGCCCTGACCAGTATGCGTAGGCCGAGGGGGAGGTGACGGCAGTGTCTGTAACTGAAGAAGCGTTTGAAGATGACATTGCCTCCTCGCTGGTTGAGCACGGTGGCTATCGGCAGGCGAAGGTCGGCAATGTCGGGGACGGGCCGCGGGACTTCGACGCCGAGGCGGGCGTCGACACGGCTGATCTGTTCGTGTTCATCGGAGCCACCCAACCAACCGAGTGGGCTCGCCTAGTGGACTCGGCCTACGGAGGCGATCCCAACAAGGCGCAGTCGGGGTTCGTGCAGAGGCTGGCAACCGAACTCGACCGGCGAGGCACCGTGGACGTGCTGCGCAACGGAGTAGTGGACCGCAACGTCACAATCCGGCTCGCGTACTTCAAACCAGCCCACGGCCTCACACCAGAACTGGCGGAACGCTACGAAGCCAACGTGCTGACGGTCACCCGACAACTGCCCTTCGATCCCTCCAGCAACAAGACCATCGACCTCGCACTGTTCGTCAACGGCATACCGGTGGCCACCGCCGAACTCAAGAGCCCCTACACGGGCCAAACCGTCGAGAACGCCATCGCCCAGTACCGCCACGACCGCTCCCCAAGCAACCGGACCCTGAGCCGGACCGGCATGGTGCACTTCGCGGTCGATCCGTCGTCGGTGGCGATGACCACCCGCCTGGCCGGCGCCCAGACGCGGTTCCTGCCGTTCAACCGGGGCCACAAACTCGGCGCAGGCAATCCGCCGAACCCTGACGGCCACCGCACCTCTTATCTGTGGCAGCAGGTATGGAGCCGCGACGCCTGGATGGACATACTGGGCCGCTTCATCCACGTGGTGAAACCGTCGAAAGGCTCACGGGCCAAACCGGAGGTGATCTTCCCGCGGTTCCATCAATGGGACGCCGTGCGCCTCCTCGAAGCCGACGCTGAAGAAAACGGCGCGGGCCGCAATTATCTCGTGCAGCACTCAGCGGGGTCCGGCAAGTCCAATTCGATCGCCTGGCTGGCCCACCGGCTCTCATCGCTGCACGACCACAAAGACGCCAAAGTGTTCGACAAGGTCGTGGTCATCACCGACCGGATCGTGCTGGACCGACAGCTCCAAGACACCATCAGCCAGTTCGAGCACGCCATCGGCGTAGTCCAGCGCATCGACGGAACATCGAAGCAGCTGGCCGAAGCCCTGATCGGCGAGCAAGCCCGGATCATCGTCACAACACTGCAGAAGTTCCCCTACATCCTCGACAAGATCGACTCGCTGCCCGACCGCGCCTACGCGCTCATTGTCGACGAGGCCCACTCATCACAGACCGGCCAAGCCGCGGCCGAACTGCGTCGTGCCTTGGGCTCGGCCGAGCCCGAAGTCGACGCCGACAGCGAGGACGAGCCGACCGACGTCGAGGCGCTGCTCGCCGAGGCGGTAGCGGCACGGGGGCATCAGCCCAACCTGTCCTTCTTCGCGTTCACTGCCACACCCAAAGGCCGCACCCTCGAGATGTTCGGCGAGGTCGAAAACGACAGGCACGAGCCCTTCCACCTGTATCCGATGCGTCAAGCCATCGAAGAAGGCTTCATCACCGATGTGCTGGCCGGCTACCTCACCTACAACCAGTACTTCCATCTCGAGAAATCGATCCTCGACGACCCGGCGTACGAGACCAGCAAAGCCCGCAGCGCGCTCGCCCGGTTCGTGACCCTTCACCCCGACAACCTGGCGCAGAAGGCCGAGATCATCGTCGAGCACTTCCGCACCAAGATCGCTCGTCAAGTGGACGGCAAAGCCAAAGCAATGGTCGTGTGCTCATCACGGCCCCACGCCGTGCGGATGTGGCAGGCACTGCGCAAGCATGCCAACAACCTGGGCTACGACCTCGGTGTGCTCGTGGCGTTCTCCGGCGAGGTGGAGGGCCTGACCGAGGCCAGAGCCAACGGTTTCGGAGAATCGCAGACCGCCGAGCGCTTCGACACCGACGAATGGCAGATCATGGTGGTCGCCGAGAAGTTCCAAACCGGTTTCGACCAGCCCAAACTCGCCGCCATGTACGTCGACAAGACGCTCACCGGATTGGCGGCGGTTCAGACCCTGTCAAGGCTCAACCGCATCCACCCGGCCAAAACCGGCACGTACGTCGTTGATTTCGTGAACGAAGCAGACGAGATAGGCGAAGCGTTCGCCGTCTACCACGGCAAGACCGTCGCCCCGCCGACCGACCCAAACCTGCTGTTCGACGCCCGATATGAACTCGACCGGTTCGACGTGCTCGACGTCGGCGAGATGGAACGGGCCTCCACCCTGCTGCTGAGCGAAGGCGCCCACGCCCAAGTCGACGCGGCCATGCAGCCTGCCGTCGACCGTTTCAAGGCATTGACCGACGAAGACCAGGACGCCTTCCGCGATGCACTCGGCCGGTTCGTGCGCGTCTACAGCTTCCTGTCGCTCGTCGTACCGTTCCGCAACGCCGAACTCGAGCGCGACTACCGCTTCTGCCGTGCCTTGGCGGCCCTGATACGAGACCGCGGCGGGGCTGAGAGCATCAACCTCGGCGCCGAAGTAGAGCTCACGCACCTGCGACATGCCCTCGCCTTCGACGGCTCGATCGAACTGCCGAGCGGCGAAGCCGAGGTGACCACCATCTACTCCGGCGCCGGCCCGCTCACCGATCCCGAGGCCGAACGCCTTTCGCAGATCATCGCCCGGATCAACGAACGCTTCGGAACGGACTGGACCGACGAGGACCGCCTAGTGTTCGAGGCCGCCGCTGGCGACTTGGTCTCCGACATAGAGATCCAGAACCAGGCGGCCAACAATGACGAGGCCACGTTCCGCGATCATGTGTTCCCCAAGCGGTTCCAAGACGCACTGCTGTCGCGTCCCGACCGCTTCAACAAAGTGGTGTTCAACTACCTGGACAGCAGCGAACTTCAAGCCGATCTAATCGCCGTGTTCGCACCCGATGTTCAGAAGCGCGCGATCGTCGCCCGCCAGCGAACCTGCCCCATCGGCGACCTGATCGGCCCCGACCGGGAATCGCTCTACCTGGAATACAAGTCCACGCTGCGCTGGGACATCGAAGCACAACGCAAAGGCGGTGTAACCGAAGACGCGGCCATCAAGACGATCGCCGGATTCGCCAACTCCCAATTCGGCGGCACCCTGCTCATCGGAGTGGCCGACGACGGTTCTGTCCACGGCTTGGAAGACGACTTCTCCACCTTCTCCAAACGCGGCGAACGTGGCGACCACGACCTCTGGGGTCAACACCTCCAAAACCTCATCCGCTCAAGCCTGGGCGACGCCGCGCTTGCTCTCGTCACCTGGGAGTTTCACACCGTCGACGGCAACCACCTGGCCCGCATCAGTATCGACGCATCCAACCACCCCGTCCAAGAACGCGAAGGCGACCAGGAGATCTTCTGGCACCGCACCCCCACCTCCACCATCTCCATCACCGACCCCGAAGCGAGAGACCAAATCATCGCCACCCGCTGGCCCCCCGCCTAACCCACCCCCCGACAAGTTCTGGGATCGGCGGTAATTGTCTTGTGCTTCGCCCCGTTCGCAGCAGGACCCGGGGACGGGAGATGAATGGATTCTCGCGCCTTTCAATTCCGGTTGGTGTGTGCACTCGTCGAACTAACAGCGAGACCGTACCGCGCGCGATGGCATCCCCAAGAAACACTGATCGCGGGTGTAACCGACTATCGAGCTTGGGTTGAGATGTTGTCCGAATTGGTGCGGATGTGTCTCGTTCAGTACGGATCAGCTACTCAACGGGATGCCTTTACGAATGTTCCAACTCTCCACGGTCGCCAAAGGCAAAGGAGGAGAATGCTGATCTTTGCCGCGCCGACGCATGATCGTCGCCAATCGAGGATCGCATTCGACCGGCGCACAGCCGAGATAGACCGATGCCAAGATATGGTCCACAACTCGATCATTGACAGAACCGATGGTCTCAAGACAGTGCTGGCACTGACCTTCCCTCCAATGCCGTCTATTGAGTGCCGAACGACCAGAGCCTGAACACAGCTTCAACTTGCGGAGTTCAGTTAACGAAAGTTTAAAACTGGTCGTCTCTGTGCACTTTCTGAGTCGCCTGACCCTTCGTATATCGTTCAATACCTTGACCGACACCGACAGCACTAGTCTCAGCACGCCAACGAGACCCAATCGGATGCCAAGGACTCCAAGGGCAAAGGCCATTCCTAGCTCAATAGTCAACCAAATTGACCCTACGATCAATGTCAGAATTGGCATGGCAAGGAACCGTGCCGCAACCATCACTTTGGTTCTGAACCGCGAAAATCTACCCGGTAGTTTTCGAGGGACGACGATCATCAGCGGAGGGCGGGTCGGACCAAGCTCACCCGACTGAGTCATATATTCCTCCTTCGTTGACTCTCACCAGAGCCTAGTCCAAACATGCCCTGACGACGGTGCTGATTCGCAGGCCGCGAGTGTCTTCTTTCGAACGTCGGCACAGAAGCGTTTAGATCAAAACGTGTCAAGCTTGAATTGCGGCTTCGATTTCGCGGCCAGTAATCTTACCCGCTCCGGCGTCCACCGTTTCGGCCAACGCAATGTGTGCAAGTTGCATCACTCTGCGCAGCGACAGACCACGCTCGTAATGCTGGAACAACTCGTCGATCGCGGACGATTCCACGACATCGTTGAGTCGGGCCGAATGTTCTCCGCCGTGCTCTTCATCCAGATGAACTTGGATTCGTCGCTCCAGAATGCTGCTGAGATGGCCAACCGACGGTACGCGCGGGAGCTCCACCCGTGTGTCAAGGAACGTCAGCAACTCGGGACCTCCGACGTTGGCTGCTAGGTAGCGGGTGTGCGTTGCGACAACTACCGAAGCATCTATTTCGGCGAGCCAGCGGATAGCGCTACCGAAGAAACCCTCGACAATCGTGTCTTCCGCAGTAACGGTCCACCGGTCTGTATCGTCGAAGACGAATACCGGCATCAGCGAATCTCTACGGACCGACTGAAGACACAGACGGATCACGTCGAGTTTGTCCACGAGAGCGATCATTTCGGTCGTGCTGATCTGCTGTTCGATCTGCTCGGCAATCTCGGTGCGCGCCCACCAGCCAGGAACCTGCACACCGAGGCCGAGGCTCTTGGTGCGGCGGTTCACGTTGATGACCTTGCGTTGCTGGCCGACCGAATTCTTGGCGTCCGGTGTACGGTGACCGACCGCTCGCGCTTGACGCAACAGCTGTGAGAGAATCGCGTCGGCAATCAGTTCTGCCTTCGTAGCACCCATTTCGAGCGAATGGACCGGAACGAGGATCGGCGCTACAGATTCCGCTGTTGGGCCAAGCACATTGGACACCACACTTGTCTTGCCGCAACCGCTATCGGCGATCAAAGCGATGCGTTCACCGCGCAGCGTACCATCGCGCAACCTGCTCTCAACTGGCGTTCCGGCCCCCATCGACTCGAACGGAACATGATAGACACCAACGTCATCGAACTTCGGCGTGGGATCGAAGGCACTGCGCTCGCGCAGCGATTGAAGCAAGCCAAACGTCATTTCGACTCCTGCTCCGTCGACGAGTTTTCACCGATCTTGCCGAGCGAGTGTTTTGGCTCTCCGCTTGATACCGAGCGTTTCGGATGGGCCGAGTAGAGCTTTCGACGACCCACGCGCTCAGCTGTCACTAGGCCTTCCGCCTCAAGTTCGGCGAGCACCTGGACCACTCGGCTTCGTGTGACACCGACCTCTGCGAGAAGCTGCTCATCACCAGCGTTCGTCGGTCCGTATACGGCAAGGGCTTCAAGGACTCTGGCAGGTGTCGCCTTCAAGCGTGAACGGGCCGAATGCAATTCCTTCAACTGGTTGGTTTCGCGCTCAAGGTCATCTGAAAGATAAAGATCGCGGATCACCGACAGAGCTTGGCGTGGGGTACACGGCGCAACCGTTACTAGAACCGAATCGGACAACTGTTGCAGAGCGCGCCGTTCTTCGATAGTGCCGAATTCTGCTCTGCGCCGTAGCAGCTCTTGCAGGCCGCCATATTCGAACCTAGGCAATTCAACGACGACATCGAAGAATGAGTCCGCTGGCGGATCAAGATAGGAGCTAGTCCCCGCAACGACCCATTGGATTGGGACTTCCCACACGCTGTCCCGCCATCGGCCGAACATGTCGTGGACGGCCGTTGTTTCTAAGTCGTCGATTAGCATCACGCACTGAGGTTGGTCCGTCAGTTCGCTGGCCGCTTTTCGCAAGTATCTGAATGGGTCCTCAGCCACCAAGCGCGTCGTGCGAAACGGCGATGTCATTGGAGTGCGAATATACCGACTCAGCGATGGCTGGTCGGTCAGCCTCCGCTCTACCTCGTCGAGTCGCTCGGTCAGCGTGTCGAACCCGTGCAAGCGGGCATAACGCGCCTCAGGCCAGCCTCGCTCAATCTGACGCAGGAACGACGTCAGGCCGATGCCGCGTGGTCCATGCACATAGACATTCAGACCTAGTTTCAATGCCCGCTGAACACGCTTCAGTTCCGCGCTACGATCAACAAATAGCCCGTGATCGACGTCCGAAGTTCCGAGGGCCCGTTGGCCCAGTAAGACCATTCACACAACTTACTGTAAGAAGTGTAAAAATGCAAACCCGAGTTCTGAACTCCCGTTTGAGCAACGCTTCAAGTTCTAACCAAGGGCGTCGCGGAGGAAGGAGAGTTGGAGGAGCATGAGATTCTCGGCGACTTCTTCTTGGGGGGTCATGTGGGTGACGCCGGAGAGAGGGAGCACGGTGTGGGGGCGGCCGGACTCGAGCAGGGCGCGGGAGAGTTGCAGGGTGTGGGCGGCGACCACGTTGTCGTCGGCTAGGCCGTGGATCAACAACAGCGGGGGCACGCCATGCGAGTCGTCAACCTGTGCAGAACCAAAGCGAACGTCGCTGCGTTCGTAGTTCTCGGGCTCAGAATCCGGGTGGCCCAGGTAGCGCTCTGTGTAATGGGTGTCGTACAACCGCCAATCCGTCACCGGAGCCCCCGCGATCCCGGCATGGAACACGTCGGGGCGACGCAGCACAGCCAACGCCGCCAAATAACCGCCGAACGACCAACCTCGAATCGCCACACGGTCAAGATCGAGTCGGGGATTCAACTCCGCCATCGCATACAGAGCCTCGATCTGATCGTCAAGCACCGGACCAGCCAGATCCCCACGCACCTCCCGCTCAAAATCCGGCCCCCGGCCTGGCGTACCGCGGCCATCGGTCACCAGCACTGCGAAACCTTGATCGGCGAACCATTGCGAAACGTAGAACAGCGACCGAGCCTGCTGAACCCGCTGCGCGTGAGGGCCGCCGTACGGGTCGAGCAACACCGGAAGCTTGGTCGCCGAATCCGCATCGGCAGACTCATTCGGCAACAGCAGAGCAGCCGCAAGTTCACGTCGGCCGAGTCGGTGCATCGAGACATTGAGATTGATGCTCGGCGCCTCGCTGTGGCCGGCGATCCGTGACACCACACGTCCCGAGCTGCGCACCTCGACGCCCACACCGTGATGGGCCAGGCTGCGATTGATCCGTACTTCGGTTGAGCCGCCAACGGCTGCGCTCTTGACGCCCGGCGAATTGTCCCACCAGCGAAGTTCACCGTCCCAGCTCACAGTCGCGACCTGCACAGAGGTCGGTTCCCGGCAGGCGGTGATCACAATGCCGTCATCGCCGACATCGATCACGCTTCGCACCTGTACCCCGTCACCGGTCAGCGCCTCGCCGTCAACGCACAAGCGCCGAGCCGGCGCTCGATCCTCAACGGTGACGAGCCGCCCGTCGTGCAACACGGGAGCTCCGGCGATCAACTCAACCCAATGGTCATCAGTCACGTGATAGCGCTGTCGGCACTCCCCCGTCACCGCGTCAACGTCGAGCACGCCGAGTGTGCGCTGGTCCCGGCTCTGCACCGTCAGCAATATTCCGTCGCGGGACCAATCGACCTTGGCCAGATACTCCCAGGGGTTGTTTTTATTGGGCGCAGCCGGAGCCGCGGAACCCCGCGACGCAACATCACCGGGCGCGCTGCTCTCACCGGACGCAACCCGAGCCGCGGACACACCCGACACAACATCACCGGGCGCGCTGC
>JAPPMP010000024.1:81002-160066 GCA_028819005.1 Acidimicrobiaceae bacterium | reverse complement strand
ATCGCCAACCGCACAGCACAAGGCAACGTCGCCTACACCGACTGAGACCAACTAGATGGTTAGTTCCAAGGGATGGGGGTCCACTTGGTGTGTGTTGGGGTTTGACAGCGTGTCGCGGTTCGTGCGCTACGCGAAAGCGCGTCCACGGCCGTGGTTCGCGTGTCTGCCCAACCGCGACGGCTACAACAAGCGGCTGCGGCGCAGCGGCGCCCCGACGCCATCGACAGTCCTCTGCTGGACGGCGATTGACCGGCTGATCAGCTCTCGTGGCGGTCGTCGAGTTCTGGTCGACGACCGGGCCAGAACTCTTTGAGGCGGGATTCACGCCCATGGTCGGTGGGCCTGTAGAACACCAGATCCGCTACTTCTGCGGGCCGGTAGTCTTGGGGCGCCCAACCGGACGGATCGTCGTGGGGGTAGACGTATCCGTCTCCATGGCCGAGGCTCTTGGCCCCCGAATAATGGGCGTCTCGCAAATGGACCGGAACCTCGCCTGTCCCAGATCGCCTCGCGGCCTCACGGGCAGCACCCAGAGCAGCGGTGACCCGGTTCGACTTCGGGGCGGTGGCCAGGTGCACCACGGCATGGGCCAGGTTGAGTTGAGCTTCCGGCAGGCCGACAAACTCGACTGCATGGGCCGCGGCGTTCGCGATGAGCAGAGACTGCGGGTCGGCCATGCCGACGTCCTCCGATGCCAGTATGACCAGCCGCCGGGCAATGAAACGGGCGTCCTCCCCCGCTTCGAGCATGCGCGCAAGCCAGTACAGCCCCGCATCCGCGTCGCTCCCCCGAACCGACTTGATGAAGGCGCTGATCACGTCGTAATGCCCGTCCCGGCCATAGCGCACCGCTTTGGAGTCGACAGCGGCCTCCGCGTCAGCGAGCACGACATGGATCGGTTTGCCGCGACCGGCTGCCAGCGCGACCGCCACTTCTACTCCGGTCAGCGCGTGGCGGCCGTCTCCTCCACTGCGGGCCGCAAGATGGTCGACGGCGTCTTGGTCCGCAGTCGCCGATTCGATCTCAAGCCCCCGTTCGATGAGCTCGGCAACAGCGGTCTCGCCCAACGCGTGGAGCCGGAACAGCGTCGATCTCGACATCAGCGGGGGGTTGACCTCGAAATGGGGATTCTCGGTGGTCGCACCGATCAGCACAATCAGCCCTTCTTCAACTGCCGGCAGCAGCGTGTCCTGTTGGGCCTTGTTGAAGCGGTGGACTTCGTCAAGGAACAGAATGGTGCCCACCTGGTGTTCGCCGAGCCGCTGCCGGGCCGCTGTGATTATCCCACGGACGTCTGAGACCGAAGCAGTCACAGCCGAGAGTTCCTCGAAACGCTTGTTGGTGCTCGTCGCCACCAGACGAGCCACCGAGGTCTTGCCGGTCCCCGGAGGACCCCACAATATGACCGACGAAAGCCGGTCTGTCTCGATCAGAGCCCGCAACGGGCGGCCGGGCGCCAGCAGATGTTCCTGGCCGACGACATCGTCGAGGTTGCGCGGCCGCAGCCGAGCGGCCAGCGGCGAACGACTCTTCAGATGCTCTCGTGCCGCCTCGGAGAACAGGTCGTCGCTCACTGCTCCACGCGCAGGCCCAACTCCGAGAGATGGACGCTGTCGATCGCGGACGGGGCCTCGGTGAGGGGGTCTGCTCCCGACTGGGTTTTCGGGAAGGCGATCACTTCACGGATGTTGGCTTCGCCTGCCAGCAGCGCCACGAGCCGATCGACGCCGAAGGCGAAACCGGCGTGGGGCGGCGCGCCGTAGCCGAAAGCGTCGAGCAGGAAGCCGAACTTTCGTTGCGCCTCTGCGGGTTCGATTCCCAAACAGGTGAATATCTGATTCTGGATATCGCGGCGATGGATCCGCACACTGCCAGAACCAAGCTCCCAACCGTTGAGCACCAAGTCATAGGCTTGGGAACGAACATCGATCAGTGCGTCGCCTCCGATCTCGAGCAACTCCAAGTCGTCGGGATGGGGCATCGTGAAGGGGTGATGAGCCGGCAGCGGCGAACCGTCGGCGCCGAAACCCTCGAAGAGTGGGAAATCGACGACCCACAGATAGTGCAGACCGCCCTCGTTGACCGGGGGGCGACCAAGCTCGAGCCGCAACAGTCCCAACACATGACGAACCAGGCGGCGCTCATCGGCCACGAGGAACACCATGTCACCCGCCCCGGCCCCCAACGCTGCGATGACCTCGGTGGACTCCTCGGCACTCAGAAACTTGGCGACTCCCGCGTCGAGGACGACCGAGGAGTCGCGTTCTGCGACCTTCATCCAAGCCAGACCCTTCGCCCCCCAACGCTGACAGGCCTCGACGAGAGCATCGATCTGATTGCGGCTGAGCGCGTCGGCGCCGCCCGGCAGGCAGATTCCCTTCACGCAGGGCGCCTGGAACACTCGGGCCTCGGTACGGGCGAAGACCGGGGTCAGTTCGACGAGTTCCATCCCGAAGCGAACATCGGGCTTGTCGGATCCATAACGCTCCATGGCATCGAGCCAACTGATCCGGGGGAAGTCCGTCGGACGAACACCCGTCACCGCTTCGGTCGCCTCGGCAATGGCGTGGGAGATGAACTCGAAGACGTCTTCCTGGCCGACAAAGCTCGCCTCGGCGTCGAGCTGCATGAACTCGAACTGGCGGTCCGCGCGCAGATCCTCATCGCGCAGGCAGCGGGCAATCTGGTAATAGCGATCGACGCCGCCGACCATGCAGAGCTGCTTGTACAGCTGCGGACTCTGGGGAAGCGCGTAGAAGCTGCCGGGTTCCTTGCGCGACGGAACCACGAAGTCGCGTGCCCCCTCGGGCGAGGACGCCATCAACATCGGCGTCTCAACCTCGACGAACCCTTGAGACTCCATGCCGCGGCGTATCGCGCTGTTCACCTGCGAGCGGATCCGCAGATTCCGCTGCATACGAGCCTTGCGCAGATCGACATAACGATGACGGAGCCTGATCGCCTCGTCAACCTCGGTGCGCTCATCGAGCGGGAACGGCGGCGGCTCCGCTTCCGAAAGCACCTCTAGGGCCGACACCTCGATCTCGATCTCGCCGGTAGCCAGATCAGGATTAGCCGTGTCGATGGGCCGCTCACGCACCTGTCCCGTCAACTGCACCACATACTCGCTGCGCAGATCGCGACTGCCGTCCACGACGCACTGCACAACACCGCTGTGATCGCGCAGATCGATGAACACGAGGTGCTCGCCATGCTCACGACGACGGTCGACCCATCCGCAAACAGTGACTGCACTGCCGATATCGGAGCTGCCGAGGCGTCCGCACATATGGGTGCGCATTGTCGTTGAGAGATCCATCAGCGCGTCCTTTTCTCGGTCAATTCGCGGGCGAGCAGACTCGGCGCGACACGACGCTGACCGCCGTCACCCATGTCGCGCAGTGTGACCTCGCCCGCAACAACTTCATCCTCGCCGACAATCACCGCGAACGGAGCGCCTGAACGGTGGGCTGCCTTCATCTGGGCCTTCATGGATCGTCCTCCATAACTTCGATCCGCGGCGATACCGGCTTCGCGTAGAAGTTCGCAGACTTTCAACGCCTCGGTTCCGCCGGTGACATCGACGACGAACACGTCGACAGCACTCGGGGGGCTCTCAAAGACCCCCTCCGCATCACAGGCCAGCAGGATCCGGTCGACTCCGAGGGCGAAGCCGATCCCCGGCGTCGGTGGACCGCCCAGGTCTTCCACAAGGCCGTCGTAGCGACCGCCACCGCCGACCGCATTCTGCGCGCCCGGCAACGCCGTTGCCGCGAACTCGAAGGCGGTGCGTGTGTAGTAGTCGAGCCCGCGAACCAGACGCGGTGAAATCTCATAGGCGATTCCGACTGCGTCGAGGCCGGCTCGGACCGCCGCGAAATGCCCGGCGGACTCATCGTCTAGGAAATCAACCATCACCGGAGCTCGGGCGATCACCTCGGAGTCCTGTTCGCGTTTGGAGTCGAGCACCCGAAGCGGGTTGCGCTCCAAGGTCACGAGCGCTTGGGACGACAAGCTCGAGCGGTTCTGCTCCAGGTGTTCGATGAGCGCCTGCTCATAGGCTCTGCGGCTGCCGAGGTCACCCGGGCGGCCGAGACTGTTGAGAGCCAACTCGACTTGGCGCAAACCCAACGACTTGAAGAAGCGGGAGCCCAACACGATCACATCGATGTCGGCCTGGGGGTCGTCGGCGCCGAGTATCTCCACCCCCACCTGCGTGAACTGTCGATAGCGGCCTGCTTGGGGCTGCTCATAGCGGAACTGGGGTCCCTCGTACCACACCTTCCAGGGTGGCGTGGGACGGTGCTCGGCATAGGCCCGGCAGATGCCGGCTGTCAGTTCCGGGCGAAGCGCGAGCTGCTGGGGAGGATCTCCCTTGTCGAAGAAATCGAACATCTCTTTGCTGACGACATCGGTGGACTCGCCCAGCCTCTTGAAGACTCCGAGATCCTCGAAGATCGGAGAAATGACTTCCCCGAATCCGTTGTGGCCGGCCTGCAATGCGAACTCGCCGACGAGCGCGCGGAGACGGGTCGAGTCGGGCGCAAGGATGTCGCGGGTGCCTTTGGGGGCACGAAACGTCGGCTCAGCCACAGCCCCTCAGACTACCCGTGCGTTCCGCCGTTGCTTTTCTTCAAAGGCGCCGGGCTTTTGTCAGACGGGCGCCGGCCCACTTCGTGCATGGGTCGCTCTGGGAACGACACGGAATGCGTCATAGACCGCTTCAACTACCAGCAGCGACGACAGCACCGAGTCGAGCTGGCTCAGATCAGCCAGTTCAAACTCGAACTGCATCTTGGCAATGGCGTCGTCGCCCGTCTCCGCTTCCACGGCGGTGACATTGAGGCCGTGCGCCGACAGCACCTTCGACACGTCGACGAGCAATTCCGCGCGGTCGAGGGCGTGAACCTCGATGGTCGTGGTGAAGTGGCCCTCGTGCTCAGCGTCCCACTCAACTTCGATGAGCCGATCAGGTTGACCCTCCTGCAGGGTCGTGGCGTTGAGGCAGTCCGTGCGATGGACCGAGACGCCTCGTCCCCGGGTCACAAACCCGACGATCTCGTCGGGCGGAACCGGAGAACAGCACCGCGAGATGCGGATCATGATGTCGTCGAGGCCCTCGACATGAACTCCCGCCGAGCCCGCGGCACGGCGCTTGCCCCCGACTCGCCGGCTGACGGTGGTCGGCAAGCGGGGCTGTCCCTTCTCGGGAGCGTCTTCACCCCTCATCTCCCGGGCAAGGCGATCCGCCACCGTTCGGGCGGCCACGTGTCCTTCCCCGATCGCCGCGAAGAGCAGATCCTCGTCGGCGTAGTTCATCTGCTCGGCTACCTCGAGGAACACCTGTTCTTTGAGGATCCGCTGTGCCGGCAGACCCTCTCGACGCAGTGCCTGAAGCAGATCGTCGCGGCCCTGCTCGATCGCGTCGGATCGGCGCTCGCGGGTGTACCACTGCTTGATCCGGTTGGCGGCCCGCCGACTGGCAACAAAGGTCAACCAGTCTCGACTAGGACCCGCTCCCTCGACTTTCGAGGTGAAGATCTCAACTGAGTCACCGGATCCGAGCCGGGTGTCGAGGGGCATCAGCCGACCATTGATCTTCGAGCCGACACAGCTGTGCCCGACGTCGGTGTGGATCGCGTAGGCGAAGTCGACCGGCGTGGCTCCGACCGGCAGCTCGATCACCTTCCCTTTCGGAGTGAACACGTAAACCTCGTCCTGGTCGAGGTCGAGCTTCAGGTTGGACATGAACTCCGACGGATCGGAGGTCTCCGACTGCCACTCGACGATCCGGCTCAACCAGGCCATCTCGCTGCCGGGCTCCTCGGCCTTGTAGTCCCAGTGCGCCGCAACGCCGAACTCCGCCCGCTGGTGCATCTCCTTGGTGCGGATCTGCACCTCGATCGACTTGCCCGCAGGACCTACCACCGTCGTGTGCAACGACTGGTAGAGGTTGAATTTCGGCATTGCGATGTAGTCCTTGAAGCGCCCTTGGACCGGCCGCCAGGTTGCATGGATCGAACCCAGGGCCGCGTAGCAGTCCCGCACGGATTCCACTATCACCCGGATACCGACAAGATCGAAGATCTCTTCGAAGGTCCGGCCCTTGACGACCATCTTCTCGTAGATCGACCACAGGTGTTTGGGGCGTCCGTCGATCTCGGCGACGATCCCGAGCTCAGCCAGACGGGCTTGCACGTTTCCTAGAACCTGTGCCAGGTACAGGTCGCGCTCCGGAGCTCGTTGAGCCAACATCTGGTCGATTTCGGCGTAACGACGCGGATGCAGCGCAGCAAAAGACAGATCCTCGAGTTGCTGCTTCAGGTCAGCCATGCCTAGCCGATGAGCCAGAGGCGCGTACACATCAAGGGTTTCTCGGGCTGTCCGCTCCTGTTTGAAATCCGGTAGCGCTGCCACCGTCCTGAGGTTGTGGAGGCGGTCGGCGAGTTTGATGATCAGCACCCGCAGATCCGAGGCGATCGCCACGATCATCTTGCGCATGGTCGCAGCCTGCTGCTGCTCCTTGGTGTCGTACTTGACACGGTCGAGCTTGGTGACGCCATCGACGATGTCCGCGAGGTCTACGCCGAACTCCTCCTCAAGTTGTCGCAAGCCGACGGAGGTGTCTTCCACCGCATCGTGAAGCAGGGCTCCTGCCACCGTGAGGTCATCGATTCCCTGGTGGGCGACGATTGTCGCAACAGCAACCGGATGGCGAATGTAGGGTTCTCCGGACTTTCGGTTCTGTCCCTCGTGGGCCGCATGGGCCAATTCGAAGGCGCGCTCGATCAGATCTGTGTCCGCCTTGGGGTGATGAGCGCGGTAGACGCTCAAGAGTTGCGCGATCTCCGCCGAACTCGGGCGATTGGCCGAACGTCGCCACGGCAGGACTCGAGTAACCGTTACCAACTCAGTCCCCTCCGAACACGACCACGGACTCGACGGTGAAATCAGCCAAGAGGCTCCGAGGAGCCAGAGAACCCAACTCGATGAGTACTGAGAATCCGGCGACTGTGGCGCCGGCGGCGCCGATGAGCGTTGCTGCGGCAAGTGCTGTGCCCGCCGTTGCCAGCACGTCGTCGACGATCAACACTCGGTCGCCCACTCCGACCGCGTCGGTGTGAATCTCTATCGTGTCGGGGCCGTACTCCCGGAGATAACTCTGAGCGATGGAGTCGAACGGCAACTTGCCCTCCTTGCGGATGGGCACGAACCCGACGGAGATGCGCTGGGCGATCGGCACGCCGAAAACGAACCCGCGCGACTCGATTCCGGCAACCTTGGTGATCTCATTGCCCGGCTCTGCGTTGAGCCACGGCGCGGCCATCGCTTCAATCGCTGTTTCAAAGGCGTCCGGATCCGACAACAGGGGCGTGATGTCCTTGAAGACGATCCCGGGCTCGGGAAAGTCCTCAACGTCGCGAATCAGATCGCAGATGAGATCCATGCCTGCAACCGTAGCCGCCTCAGCGCTTCTTCTTCTTCTTCTTCTTCCTCGGTCGAGGGGGTGCATGGGCCGGCCGCACCCGGTCCGCCGTAGGGCGGGTTCTGGCCGCGCCCGGAGCCGCATCTTCTGACGCAACCATGCGCGTGCCTTCTGAGCCGCCGGAACGCAGATGCACCTTGCGTGCAAGCGCCGCATACTGCGCCTCGCGTTCCTTCATCCACGCGACGATTGCAGAAGCCACGAATATGGACGAGTAGGAACCGACGATGATTCCGATCAGCAATGCCAGCGCGAACTCTTGGAGGGTCAACGCGCCGAGGAAGAACGAGCCCACGACCAGCATCGAGAGCACCGGCAGCACCGAGGTGATCGACGTGTTGATCGAGCGCATCAGCACCTGGTTGAGGGCCAGATTCATCATCTCGGTATAGGTGTAGCGCTCGGTCGGGCCCAACCTGCGCCCGATCTCGCGGACCTTGTCGTAGACGACGATCGTGTCGTAGAGGGAGTAGCCCATGATCGTCAAGAACGCGATAACGGTTGCGGGCGTGACCTCGAATTGGAACACCGAATAGAAGCCGACCGAGATGATGATGTCGTGAGCGACCGCCACCAGCGCACCCAGCGACATTCTCCACTCGAGCCGTATTGCTATATAGACCGCGATGATGACGAAGAACCAGATGAGGGCGTTGCGGGCTTTGTTGGTTATCTGATCACCCCAAGACGGGCCGACGGTTGTGACAGAGACTTCGCCGATGCTCACATCTGCCAGCGCTGCCAGGGCCTGGGTCACTTCGGCGGCGCCCCCCGCGTCGTCGATGTCAGCGCGGACGCGGATGCTGTCGGCGCCGACGGTCTGGATCTTCCCGGCGACGGCGCCAGTGCCGGCGAGCGCATCTCGGGCCTCGGCCACAGAGGCGCCGGGCGCGATCACCTCCCAGGAAGTGCCCCCCTCGAATTCGATGCCCAGGTTCAAGCCGCGGAACACCAGAGAACCCAGGCTCACCACCACGATCAGAGCCGACGCGATCAGGGCCTTCTTCCACAACGCCGGGAAGTCGAACTGCTGTTCGGTACGGTACAGGCGGCCCACGATGCTCATGCGCTCACCTGCGTGGTCTGGACGCCAACGAGCGGAATGCCGAATCGCTTCGGGTGGCTGCCCATCGAATCCCGCCGAGCCATCAACCTGATCACCGGACCCATGAAGAAATAGGTCGCGACCAGGTCGAGCACCGTGGCCAATCCGAGGAACAGCGCGAAGCCCCTGACCTGACCCACGGTCAAGAAGTACAGCACCACAGCCGCTATCAAGCTCGCCACATCGGCTTTGACGATCGTCGAGAATGCGATCGGGAACGCCCGTTCCACCGCCGAGCGCACCGTCCGGCCCGCGCGGACGTCTTCCTTCAGATGCTCGAAATAGACGACGTTGGAGTCGACCGAGACGCCGATCGAGACAATCAAGCCGGTCACACCGGCAAGCGTCAGGGCCAACCCCTGTGACTCGCCGAGCCAGGAGATCATCGTCCAGAGCATCGCTCCCGAGACTGCCAGGCTGGCGATTGCAACCACCCCCAGGAACCGGTAGTACACGAGCAGGTACACAGAGACCAGCGCCAGACCGATGATCCCGGCGACAATTCCGGCGTCGAGAGCGTCCTCCCCCAGAGTCGACGAGACGATCCGGCTTTCCTGAGGGGTCAATTCGACTGGCAGCGAACCGAACCTCAACACCAACGCCAAGTCCTTGGCATCCCGCTCGGTCATCGCGCCGCCGGAGATCACCACCTGGCCGCGGTCGAAATTGGATATGCCGACCGTCGGAGCGCTCTCCACGACCCCGTCGATCTCAACGGCAACTCGACCGACGAATGCCCCAGTGGCGGGCGAAGTGCCTGTCGGCGGACACACCTGGGTGCCGTTGCTGCACTCTGCGGCGAGCGCGTTGAAATCGTCTATCCCCGGAGATCCGGACTTGAACGAGATGTTGACGACCCATTCGGCGAGTTGGAGTCTTGCCGAAGCGGTCTCGAGCGTTTCGCCTGTCAAGCGAGCGCCGGGGTTCGACTGCTGATCCACCAGAAGAGGCGCAGGGCCGAGCAGGTATTGGACGCCCAGGCCCGCCCGGTCGACTGCGACCATGCATTCATCGGCATCGGCGTCCGGAGTCGGGGCGGAGTACAGCGCGGCCATGGCCTCTTCGTCGTCGGCTGACTCTGGCGCGCACAACGCGATGTGCTCTGAGGCGAAGGGAGTGCCGGCGACGGTCTCCTGCAACAGCGGGCGGAACCTGAGCTCGGCTGTCTGGCCTACGAGGTCGATGGCTCTCTGCTGATCCTCCACGCCGGGGATCTGCACCAGGATCGTCGAACCCTGACGACTGATCTCGGGCTCGCGGACGCCGAGGCCATCGACTCGGTTGCGAATGATGTCGACGGCTTGATCGAGCACTTCGCCGGAGATCTCAGAGCCGTCCTCGTTCGGCTCTGGCTCAAGCACGACCGAGGCTCCTCCTTGGAGGTCGAGCCCCAGCAACGGTTCGTTTCCGGACGTGATCGTGTAGACGACGCCCGCAAGGGCGACGATCATGGCTCCGATCGCGAATGTGAGTTGCCGACGCATCTAGCAGGCGTCAGTCGGAAGCGTCGGCGTCATCAGCGGTTTCGGCATCGTCGTCCGCTGTGTCGCCGGCTTGGGACACAACTTGGGCTATCGACGCTTTCTGGACCTTCAGTTCAACCTCCGGCGCCACTTCCAGCCAGATCACGTTGTCCTCGACCTCCGCGACAGCAC
This sequence comes from Acidimicrobiaceae bacterium, assembly GCA_028819005.1. Classification (GTDB taxonomy): domain Bacteria; phylum Actinomycetota; class Acidimicrobiia; order Acidimicrobiales; family Aldehydirespiratoraceae; genus VXYK01. The sequence continues at coordinate 149,820 of JAPPMP010000024.1, read as the reverse complement.
CGTAGATGCCGGCGTTGGTGAGAACCTCGTCTCCCTCATTCAATGAGTTGAGCAGTTGACGATGAGCTTTCATCTTTCGCCGCTGCGGGGCGATCATGAAGAAGTAGAGGAAGCCGACGATCAACAGGGGAAAGATAAGTGATTCCATGCGAACATCCGAGGGGTCTTGTGCGAACCACCAAAGGCTATCGCCCCCAAGCGTCATGGGTGCGGCGTCGGAAGATCTCGAATTCCCCGGCGTCGACTGCCTGCGACGCCTGCTCCATGAATCGAAAGAGCCAGGCGAGGTTGTGCAGCGTCAGAATACGGGCTGCGGTGGGTTCCTTGGCCGAGAGCAGGTGCCGCAGGTATCCGCGGGACCAGCGATTGGCGGGACTGTCTGCCCAGGACCTGTCCAGGGGCTCGTCGCTGTCGGCAAATTCTGCTCGGCGCAGGTTGTACTTGCCGTCGTCGGTGAGGACCGTGCCGTGGCGGGCGAGTCGTGTGGGAAGAACGCAGTCGAACATGTCGACGCCGCGTGCCACTGATTCGACTATCCCCACGGGGTCCCCGAGGCCCATGAAATAGCGCGGCTGATCGCGCGGCAGGATGTCGATGCAGGCGTCGAGGCCCGCCAGCATCTGCTCGCGGTCCTCTCCCACGGACAGCCCTCCCACCGCGTATCCGTCGAAGTCGATGGCCACGGTCCGCCGAGCCGACTCGACCCGCAGCGCTTCGTCGACTCCACCTTGGACTATTCCGAACTGGCTCTGACGCTGGGCCGCAGACGGATGCTCCAGGAACGCCCGGCGCCCCCTTGCCGCCCATGACGCGGTGCGCTCGACCGCCGAGCGCAGAACCTCGCGTTCTGCAACTGCAGAAGGGCACACGTCGAGCACCATCTGGACGTCGGCTCCGATGAGTGCCTGGACATCGACGGCTTTCTCAGGCGTGAGCCGGTGCGCGGAACCGTCGTAGGTCGATTTGAAAGTGGCGCCATCGTCGTCGATCCGAGGCTTCAACGAGAAGATCTGATAGCCGCCGGAGTCCGTCAGGACATGGTTGTTGAAGTCGACGAAGCTGTGGATTCCGCCCAGTCCAGAGATGACGCCGGCACCCGGGCGCAGCATCAGGTGATAGGTGTTGGCCAGTATCACCTCGGCTCCGAGGGCCTCAAGGTCAGCCGACGTCAAATGGCGGACCGCGCCGCGGGTTCCGACCGGCATGAACCGGGGCGTGGTGAACTGTCCCCGGGCCGTCGTTACGACACCCGTTCGAGCCCCTCCGTCACTTGCGGTCTCAACAAAGGTCGCTCTCACACGGTCAGACTAAGCGGCGCATGCATACACTTCGAGCCTTTCCGGCGGACGCGGCCTGCCACGGCGTGTCCGTGTCCTTGCAGGCAATCGAGGTCGCGGGCTCCGGTTGCGCCACTCGTTCAATCTCCGGTCGTGACCGCTGGGTCGTTTCCGCGTCCGCAGTCGTGGGCCGGATCGCCTGCAACCACGGCATAGACGCGGCACGCTGCCAACCCGAACCATTTGACCGCCCGCGTGTAGTGGGTGCTGTGGGTGCTCGACAAGGCGATTGCGAACCATTCTCCATCGCCGACAGGCACCAGCGCTCCACCGACTAGGGCATTGCCGGTGGACCAGCCTCCGCCCGGCGGCAACCATCCCAGCTTCTGAAGCGCACCGCTGTTCGCTGGTTCGGGCAGGCGGTCGACGATGGCGCCTTCGACGTAGGCGAGCCTGCGCGTGGTCGATCTCAGCCAGTTCATGAGCTGGGCCGACTCACCTTGGGCCAAGAACTCGCCCTGATACAGACGCGCATAGAACTGCGCCAGATCGCTCGTGGTGGTTTGGCTGAGCCCGCGCGCAGTGCTCGACCGCCGCAGCACCGAGCCGATCCTCCAGCCCGACAGGTGAGTGTCCTCCAAGCCTGCGACGTCTCTCGACCAGGCATTCAAAGCATCTATTCCACCCGCGAGGTCGATGAGTTCTCCTGCGGCACGGTTGTCGGATCTCACCAGAGCTGCGGGCGCGAACGGCAGCACTTCCTCCAGTCCGGCGACGTCGATTGCCGCAGCTGCCCAAACGGGTTTGACGGCGCTCGCCGAGGGCACCGGCTCATTCGCGTTCACGCCGTAGACAGACCCGTCGTGGAGAATCACCGACGCCGCGACCTCAACGGTGCGGTCCCAGTCACGAGCCACCTCCACCAGCCGCCCGAGTTCAGCGGACAGACCGCACGGATCGGCGTCGGCAGAAATCCTAAGGCAGCATCGCTCGGTCGACGGATCAACAGCCACCGCCGGCTGCCCCTTGTAGCGGTACAGGAACGTCACCAGTTCAGCACGCGTCAAAGGCTTGTCCGGCGCGAACTCCTCGGTTGAGACTCCGGTTGTAATCCCCTGAGCAGCCATCCACGAGACGGGAGCATGCATCCACGCGGAGGCGACGTCGGAGAAACGGTGCCGGGGCGCGTGGGGTCTCCCGGCGAGACGGTGCAGGTATGCGGCGACCTCTCCACGAGTGGCCTGCGCATCGGGGGAGAACGTGAGCCGGGAGGTTCCGGTGGTGATCTTCGATTCGGCCATCCACGACACTGCACCGCTCAGACTCTGGTCATAGCCGACGTCGGCGAACCGATGGACCGGCGCTGAAGGGCGGTTCTCCATATTCCAAAGACTCACAGCGGCATCCCCGCGCGTGACCGGTGCGCCCGGGAAGAAGCACGGCTCGTCGGCGGTGATGATGTTGTTGTCCACCGACCACTGAACAGCACGCGCGAAATAGCCGTCGGCGTCGACGTCGCCGTATCCGCTGCTCGCGCCGACCGGCGCCGCCGTCAACAGTGATCCCGCCGCCAAACACGCAACGAAGCCGCAGCACAGAAGCGTCTTGGTTCTTTCAGCAACGGCAACCAGGCCCATCAGCCTCAGGCTTCCCAATCTGTCCTTCAGGCAGCCCAGCATAGCGGTCGATCCATTTGCGCGTTCTGCTTCCTGCCTCAGCGCGAGCACCTCTCAAACACCGCGTTCGCTGAGCATGGCTGCGGGTACCGGTCCGATCCTCACTCCTGTCCTCTCAAACACCGCGTTCGCTGAGCATGGCTGCGGGTACCGGTCCGATCCTCACTCCTGTCCTCTCAAACACCGCGTTCGCTGAGCATGGCGTCGCCGAAACTCAGGAACCGGTAGCCGTGTGCCAGAGCCTCGGCGTAGATCTCCCGCCAACGGGGGCCGACGAAGGCGTCGATCATGCACAGCAGGGTCGACGCCGGGAGGTGGAAGTTGGTCATCATCACCTCGACGACCGACCAGTCGAATGGCCGCCTGATGAACAGGCTGCTGCGGCCCTCGGGTGCAGCGCCGTGGCCCCAGGTTTCAAGCGCCCTGACTGTCGTGGTGCCGACGGCCACAACCCGTTCGGCCGAACTGATCAGTTGTCGAGTGGCCGCAGGGATCGAATACCACTCGCTGTGCATCACATGGTCGTCGAGACGGTCCACGGTCATGGGCCTGAAAGTGTCGAGACCCACTGCCAACTCGACCGTGCCCACTCGCACCCCCTTCGCCTCCAAGCCGGCGAACACCGACTCGGTCAGGTGCAGGCCGGCAGTGGGCGCGGCGGCCGACAAAGGACGTTGGCCGAACACGGTCTGATAGCGCTCGGGGTCGGAGATCCGGCGTTCGATGTAGGGAGGCAGCGGCGGCAAGCCGACTTCTTCCAACACGTCCATAAGCCGGAGATCGCCGACCTGGGGTTCAACGATGCGCCGTCCGTCGCCGAGGTCTTCGCCGATCACAACGGCCATTGCGTCATTGCGCAGGAGCGATCCCTCCTTGAGTTTGCGTGAGGGCCGCACCAGCGCCTCCCAGCGCTGTTCGTCCAATTGTTCCAACAGCAGCACTTCCGCCGCGCCGCCGGTGGGCCGGCGCAGCCGAACACGGGCCTTGAGCACTCGGGTGTTGTTGACCACCACCAGATCTCCCTCGCGAAGAAGCTCCGGCAATGCGGCAACACGGCTGTGGCGGATCTCGACCCCGTCGTCAATCAGCAGACGCGCCTCGTCCCGCCGCTCGAGGGGTGTCTGGGCTATCGAGTCCTCCGGCAGCTCATAGCGAATGTCGTCGAGGGTCTGCGGCGGCGGATCCACTAGGCCGCGCGAAGTCTGATCTGCGCCATCTCTAATCGGAGGCGTCGGGTTCAGCGGTATCGAACAGGGCCGGCGCTGCGGGTTGGCCCGGATTCGGAACGGGCATTTCCAGATGCTCGAAGGCAGCCGGCGTCGCGACTCGGCCGCGTGGTGTGCGCATCAGCAGACCCTGTTGGATCAGGTACGGCTCATAGACGTCCTCGACGGTCTCAGCCGGTTCGCTCACAGCAATGGCAAGCGTGGACAGGCCGACCGGCCCGCCACCGAATAGCCTGCACAAGGCATCGAGCACCGCTCGGCTGGCCTTGTCGAGACCGAGTTCGTCGACGCCGAAGAAGGCCAGGCCTGCGGCTGCCACATCCGCGTCGATGTAGCCGTCACGTTCAACCTCTGAGTAGTCGCGCACCTGGCGCAGCAATCGGTTGGCGATTCGGGGTGTGCCTCTGGCGCGGCGGGCGATCTCCCATGCGCCTGTCTCGGTGATGTCGACGCCGAAGATCCCGGAGGTCCGCAGGGCGATGGCTTTCAGGTCGTCCAGGTCGTAGAAGTCCAGGCGGGCGACGAGTCCGAAACGGTCCCGCAGCGGACCGGTGATCAGACCCGTCCGGGTTGTGGCGCCGACCAGCGTAAAGCGGGCCAGATCAAGGGGAATCGAGCGAGCCGCAGGTCCCTTGCCCAAGACGACGTCTATCTTGAAGTCCTCCATTGCCGGGTAGAGGACCTCCTCGACGGGCCGGGGCAGGCGATGGATCTCGTCGATGAACAGGACGTCTCCATCTTCGAGCTTGGACAGGATCGAGGCGAGGTCGCCGGCCCGCTCCAGCGCCGGACCAGAGGTGACCGACAGGTGTGAGCCCATCTCGGCGGCGATGATGTACGCGAGAGTCGTCTTGCCGAGGCCAGGAGGTCCTGCGAACAGCAGATGGTCGACTGCGTCGCGGCGTTTCGAGGCAGCGCCGAGGATAACTCGAAGATGGCTCTTGAGTTCCGCCTGGCCGACGAACTCCGCCAAGGTCCGCGGCCGGAGCCCGTGATCGGAGAGCAGCTCGGCGTCTGTGGGGGTCTCAGCAGGCGACAGCAGGTCCTCATCGGTCCCGGCGTCGAGCAGCTCCTCGCGCATTGCTCAGACTCCCGTGGCCAGACGCCTCAGGGCGTCTCTCAACAGCTCGCTCGTCTCGCCCTCGGCGGGCATGTCGACGAGAACGGCGTGGATCTCCTCGGGGCCGTAGCCGAGGCTCTCGAGTGCGGCGCGAACATCTTTCTGGATCCCGTGCTGCGCGGAGGATTCCGCTGTTTCACCAGCCACCCCGACCGAGTCGTCGGAGGGGAGGTCGAGTTTGCTCTTGAGTTCCATGACCAGACGCGCGGCCGTCTTGCGTCCCACTCCCGGCACCAGGCAGAGGGCAGCCAAATCGTCGTGGGCGACCGCTAGGCGCAGGGCGGTCGGCCCGTGTACCGACAGAATGGCCAGCCCCAGCGCCGGACCGACTCCGTGGGCGCTGATGAGCGATTCAAAGATGCGCCGCTCGTCGATGGTCGAGAAACCGTAGAGCGTGTCGCTGTCTTCGCGCACCGCGTGGTGCGTGTGCATGAAGACCTCCTCGCCCACCTCACCCAAGGACACTGCAGTCGTCGGAGTCGCCTGAACGCGGTAACCGAGGCCGCCGACCTCGATCAACAGTTCCGATTCTGTGCTGCGTTCCAGCAACCGGCCCCGCAACGATCCGATCATCGCAGCGCTCCAGCAACACGACCGGCGGGAATATGGGCGACATGGCAGAGCGCCACTGCCACGGCGTCAGACACGTCCGCGGGCTCCAGAGGTTCCCGCAGACCCAGCAAGGTCTTCACCATCTGCCCGACCTCATCCTTGCCGGCTCCTCCCCAGCCGGCCACAGCCAGCTTGACCTCGTTGGGCGAGTACTCGACCACCGCGCACCCCGCTGAAACCGCTTCGACCATGATGATGCCGCTGACCATACCGACCGACATGGCTGTGGTGGCGTTCTGTTGGAACAAGACCCGTTCGATCACCACGACTTGAGGTTTGAGTTCGTCGATCAAGGCCCGAACCTCGTGTTGAATCTCCGCCAACCGCAGGGGACGCTCGACCCTCGGGTCCGTGCGAATCACACCCGCCGCGACCGCCCGCGGCTTGCGGCCGTGTTCGACACAACCGTAGCCACAGCGCGACAAACCAGGATCGATTCCTAGCACGAACATACGTACGACCCTAGTCGTCGGCGCCGGCTCAAGCGCGGCATAGGCCGACAGCGGCGCACCAGCGAGCCCGGATCGGAGAGCAGTGGTCGCCTGCAAGTCTCGATCATCGTGGCGGCGCACCAGCGAGCCCGGATCGGAGACTCAGCCCGCTCGGACCGACTCCACGAGATCTGCGGCGGCCTCCGAATTGTCCTGAACGTCCTGAACGTCATCGAGGTCATCGAGCACCTCGATCAGGTTCAACAACTTCTTGAGATCACTGGCGTCGGTCATCTCAACAGTCGATGTCGGCAGCATCGCGAGGTCCGCGAACTCGACCGCGACCTCGGCTTCGTCGAGGGCTTCACGCACCTCGTTGAGATCACTCGGCGCGGTGGTGATCCGCCACATCTCCCCCTCGTCGACGATGTCTTCGGCTCCGGCGTCGACGGTGAGCATCATCAGATCCTCTTCGTCGACCGAAGTCGGCACGAGCACCACACCCTTGCGCTCGAACTGCCAGGACACCGCACCCGGTTCGGCCAACGAACCACCGTGTTTGGTCAGCGTGGAACGGATTTCGCTGGACGTGCGATTGCGGTTGTCGGTCAAGCACTCGATCAGCAGGGCGATCCCACCCGGGGCATAGCCCTCATAGGTGATCTGCTCGTAGTCGACTCCCTCCAGCTCGCCGGTTCCCCGCTTCACCGCCCGCTCGATCGTGTCGAGAGGCACTGAATTGTCGCGTGCCTTCTGGTACATCGTCCGCAGGGTCGGGTTCGCGTCCAGGTCGCCTCCACCCGTGCGCGCGGCAACCTCCACCTGTTTGATCAACTTGGCGAACAGCTTCCCCCGCTTGGCGTCTGCGGCGCCCTTGCGGTGCTTGATCGTTGCCCACTTGGAGTGACCGCTCATGATGGGAATCTACTCCGTCTGTGCGCCGGCGCGGCTGCGGCCGAGCCCCCTGCCGTCCTGGGCACTGCTGTGTCGGAGGATGCCTGTCTGCGACAACCACCGGCGGTGCAGGCGGTCGTCGCCGGACAGCTCCGGATGGAACGCCGTGACGGTGACCGGCCCCTTGCGGCACAGGACCGGGTTGCCGTCCACTTCAGCGAGCACCTCGACGTCCGGGCCGACCCGGGTCACCACCGGGGAGCGGATGAACACCGCGTGGAACGGTGCGTCCAGTCCTCTCACTTCTATATCGGTCTCGAAACTGTCGATCTGTCGACCGTAGCCGTTGCGCGACACGGCCATGTCAAGCACTCCCAAGGCGTGCTGGTCGTCACGCCCGTCGCAGATCTCCGAGGCCATCAGGATCAAACCGGCGCAGGTCCCGAAAATTGGCAGTCCCCCGAGTGCCTTGGCATGCAGCATGGTCAGCATCTCCGAGCGTGCGAGCAGGTTCGACATAGTGGTCGACTCGCCGCCTGGCACGACCAGCGCATCAACCTCGACGAGATGCCGCGTATTGCGGACCTGGCGGGTCTCGCACCCAAGCGTTCGAAGGATCGCCTCATGGGCGGCGAACGCACCCTGAAGGGCGAGCACTCCGACCTTGGGCGCTACCAACCGCGTTCAGCCAGTTTCGTGTCGAGTCCGGAGATTTCCAGACCGGCCATGGCGCCGCCGAGGCCAGCGGAAACCTTGACCAGGATCGCCGGATCCTGATAGTGGGTGGCGGCCTCGACAATTGCCGACGCCATTTTCGCAGGGCTGCTGCTCTTGAAAATGCCGGACCCCACAAAGACCGCCTGAGCCCCGAGTTGCATCACCAACGACGCATCGGCCGGGGTGGCGATACCGCCGGCACAGAACATCGGAACGGGCAGCTGCCCGGTGTCGGCAATCTCCTGAACCAGCGGGAGCGGAGCTTGGAGCTGCTTGGCCCAGTCGAACAGTTCTGCAGAGTCGGCCTGGGTGATCTTGCCGATGTCGCCGACGATCGAACGGAGGTGACGCACGGCCTCCACGACGTTGCCCGTACCAGCCTCGCCCTTCGAGCGAATCATGGCTGCGCCCTCGCTGATGCGCCGCAACGCCTCCCCCAGGTTTGTGGCACCGCACACGAAGGGAACCGCGAACGCCCACTTGTCGATGTGGTGGGCTTCGTCAGCGGGAGTCAACACCTCCGACTCGTCGATGTAGTCGACGCCGACGGCCTCGAGCATCTGGGCTTCGGCGAAATGGCCGATCCGGGCTTTGGCCATGACCGGGATGGAGACCGCTGCCTGAATTCCCTGGATCATCTCCGGGTCGGACATTCGAGAAACCCCGCCGTCTCTGCGGATATCGGAGGGCACACGCTCCAAGGCCATCACGGCAGCCGCACCCGCGTCTTCTGCAATCTTCGCGTGGTCGGGGTTGACGACGTCCATGATGACGCCGCCCTTGAGCATCTCGGCCAGGCCCCGCTTCACGAGAGTTGTGCCAGTCTCGCGTTTGTTGTTCTGTCCCATGCCGACCATCCTAAGGCCGTCACGACTTTACGGCGCAGAAGATTTTGCCGCGCGGGCGGTGTCGAGACGCGCCGTCGCCTCGGCGGGATCAATTGTTGCGATGTGGGCCGCAGGGAAGCTCGAACCGTCAGCCGCGGCGAGAATTAACCAGGTGGAACCGGCTTCCAGGCCGATGACCTGTCCGTTGTGGTCAGTCAAGTTCCACACCGGGGCCTGTTGAGATCTGGCCCAGGCGCCCTCCACGACCCGACCGCGTGTGAACACCTGCACCGGACCGCCGCCGAATGACTGGGCCTCCGGCGATGCGGGATCGGCTGGGGAGACTTCATAGACAACGTGCAGGACCACCACATTCGCGGGAGCGATCTCCCCCTCTTCATCGCCGCTCAGAACGGTGTGGAGAGTTCCGTCCTGCACCCGCACCCAACCACCTGCGGTCGGATCCCAGAGGTGAGCGACCTGCCTCCCGAAACTGGCTTGGTAGGTGATCTCCACGCCTCCGACCTCAGAACCCGCGCCCTCGGGGAGTTCGCCGTAGACCAGTACCGCACTGGGCACACCCGAGCCGCTGTAGTCGATCGTCTCCATGTCCACCCAGAGGTTGTATGGGGCGCTGCGCGAACCGAGCCTGAAATACGGATCCAGCCGGCGCAGGGCTCCCGCGTCCACGAACACTCCCCTGTTCGCCGCCTCGCGCAATTCGGCAAGGGTCGGGGCGTTCGCGCCGGAGAACACGAATGCGGGAGTTCCGAGGCCCGCCAGCAACTCGACGTCGGTGGTACGGGCCGATCGAACGGGCCCGACCCGAGGAGGCGCCTGTGTCTGGAAGACCGCGGCGAAACGCGTCTTGAGGCCCTCGATCAACGCTTCGTAAACGATGTCGGCTTCAGCTAGCCCCTCCTGGGGCCGCGACTGATCGTTGTTGTTGCCGATCTTCACCACGAGCGCAGAAGCAGCCGCGGCGGCCTCGCTCGGGGCCGGAAGTCCGGTGAAGGGAGCGACCGGACCCTCGATGACGGTGGTGGAGGTGGTCGTCGCGACAGCATCCGCAAGCGTCGTGGTGGGCGCCGCAACAGCCTGAGAATCAACCGTCGGCTCGACTTCGAGCGGTACGACCTCAACCCCGTTCCCATTCCCAAGACACGCGCCTGAGAACAGCGCGGACAACGCCACTGTCGCCAACACCCCGAGTCTCGGCTGCATCACAGCTCTCTCAGAGCGTCAATACGATCCTGCAGCGGTGGCTGCACTCCGGCAGTGCCGTCCAGCGGTCCGATCATCCACAGATGCCGGGTCGAGACAGTGCCCGCGACGCCGCCGCCGCGAGCCGCCTTTTGAAACGCTCCGGCCAGGGCGGGCGGATACCTGGTCATCAACACACCTTGCACATCGGTGAGAGCCAGACGCTGCCTGTCCAGTTGGACACGGCGGACCAGCTTCGCCAACGGGCCGAGCAGCGGGCCGACCGACGCCAGGGTCGTCGCAGCATGGACGCCGGCCCCGGACTGCGCCAGTTGGCGCGCTATCACCGCTTCGAGCTCCAACCGATCCAGTTGGCGCAAAGCACCTGTCGTGACGACCAATTGCGTTTCGTTGCCCCGGCCGACCACAGCCGCGTCCAGTGCTTGGGAGTCGACCAGGTACAGGCTCGGTTCTGCGATTCCGTGGCTTGCGCACATGCTTGCCACAAGGCTCTCAAGACGGGTCTCGGAACCCGCGTCGAGCTGCTGGGCTCCGATTGCCGACAGAACCGCCCGCGAGGCGCGTCGGTCCAACCAGACAAGCACCCCGGCCGCGGCAGCCAGACCCGCCGCCGCGCCGACGACGATCCTCAGGTCGAACTGCGCCGACAGCGAGACAACTGCAGCGACCACCAGACCGGCGGCAACTGCCGGGATAAGGAAAACCAGTCGGGGCGCCGCAGTGGGCATGGGGTACTCTCCGCAAAATCTGTCAGTCCGCCGTAATGCGGGCCGCGGGTCGGTTCGTCGTGCGCCTCAGAATACCGGCGCTCACCCAACTCAGCGCGGTCTCAGCGCAGTAGCGCCGCGTAACGTTCGACGTAGAGATCCGCCAACCGGGCCATGGAGAACTCATCGGCTCTCTCGTTGGCTGAGGCGACAAGTCCAGCCGCTCTGTCGGGGTCTCGCAGCAACTCGCCGATGACGCCGGCCAGTGCCCGGTGGTCGCCGGCGGGAAACAGGAGCGCGTCGCGTCCATGCCTGGCCGCGTTGGCGTAACCGCCGATGTCAGAGGCGACAACGGGCGTGCCCGCCGCCATCCCCTCGAGCAGCACCAGCCCGAAGGACTCGCCGAACAGGGAAGGCGCGCAGAAGACGTCTGCCCCGCGCAGGCGGGCGATCTTCTCAGTCTCGTCAATCGATCCCAGCCACTCCAGCCTCAGATCGGCGCCGTACTGTGTCTTGAGCCTCTGCGTCTCAGGGCCGCTGCCGGCTATCCATACCCGCACCTCCGAACCAAGCAGCTTCACCGCCTCAAGCAGAACTTGCAGTCCTTTGCGTTGTTCGTGCCGACCGATGAACAGGATCGTCGGTTGACCAGTTGCGTAGGCCGGGCTCTTCCGATAGCGGCTCACCTCGATCCCGTTGAATAGGATGTGGTAGTCACCACCGAGATGTTCCATAGCGAGCTTGCGGGCATCCTCGGAAACCACGACACGATCGTCGAGGCGACGAGCGAGATAGCGCACCGCCTTGGACATCAGCTCATAGGACAGCGACCGGCCCGCGGCATGGAAGGTGCCGATCAACGGCGCTGGGCGGGTCAGCAAAGCAGTCGTCGTCGGACCTGGGGCAAGCGGTTCATGCAGGTGAATGACGTCGAAAGCTTCATCTCGCATCGCCCGGATGACCCTGAGCTGAGCCGATGGGTCCGGCGCGACCGGGGCAACCGATCCGTTCGCCGAAGCCGGCAGACTCAGACCCAGAGGCGTGACCCCCGCGTCCGGTGGTGGCCCGTCGCACGGAGCCAACACCCTCACCGCGTGACCGCGGCGCCGCAACGCCCGAGCCAGCGCCAACACCTGCGACTGGACCCCGCCGGGCATGGTCAGGCTGTACGGGCAGATCAATCCGATGCGCATCAGAGTTCCCGCAAGTGCTCGGGCAGGGGCAAGCCGAGCAGTTCGTAATCGCTGGGCCAGTTGGGCGAAAGCATGTGCCATTGCTCGGGCGCCTGAGATATCAGATATTCGAAGTCCCTCGCCAGATCCTGGGTGACCCGGGCGACGTCCGCTCGAAGCCTGCCATGTCGTGTAGTGTCGAGCGGCGGTGTGCAAATGGCATGGCGGGTGTTGTCGCGCCAGTACACGGCCGAGGGAATCAGCGGCGCCCCGGTTCTGAGAGCCAAGGTTGCCGGTCCGGCGGGCAGGGTGGTCCTCTCGCCGAAGAACTCGACCGGGACGCCATTGCCCTGAATGTCCCGGTCTGCTAGCAGACACAGCACTTGAGCCTGTTTCAAGGCTTGGATGGCGGCCTTCGCGGCGTCCGCTCCGAGGGGCACGATGTTCATTCCCAGCGACTCGCGGAACCCGGCGAACCACTCGAACAATTCTGGCGGCTCCAACGGTTCGACAACCGCGGTGACCTTGAATTCGGGCACGAGGGCCAGCCACCAGGCCGCCCACTCCCAGGTTCCGAGGTGGGGCAGAGCCAGAATCGGTCCTTGGCCGCGTTCGACTGCAGCGGCTATCTCGCCGAACCCTTCAAAACCGAATCCCCGATCGACTTCTTCCACCGGCACACTGGGCAGGCGGAAACTCTCCGCGTAGTAGCGGGCGTACCATTCGAAGGTCTTGGCGACGCGGCGACGCGTCTCTGAAGGCGACATGCGCCGCCCGAGCGCGCGCTCGAGATTGCGAGCCGCGACCAGCCGCTTCTGCCCTGTGCTCGCCGAAGCAGCCCCCACGGCGCGCGCTGCGGCGTTCTGCACTGCAACCGGAACGTGGCGGGCCAGCAGAGACCCCGCCCGATAGGCGGAGACCGAAGCCACGGTCAGCCCTCGCGCAGTGTCCGGCGTTCGCGCACTCGCTGAGCCCAGACCGACTCGTTGCGCCGGCGCGAACCTTGGCGAGGCCGGCGCCGAGGCCGGCGGGCCGGCAGGGGCCGGTCCACCGAAGCCTGGCGCCACACCTTGACGAAGCGTTGCAGCGCGGTGACTCCGGTGAGGGCGAGCATGATCCACAGGATCGGTATGAGGATCTCGGGGAACAGCAGGGCCAGGGCAAGCATGATGACGCGCTCGGCCCGTTCCATGATCCCGCCCTTGGCTTCATAGCCGAGCGACTCGGCTTTGGCGCGCTGGTACGAGACGAACATCGACAAGCCCATGATGGCCACCGGCAACATCATGATTCGACCCGGCTCGATGCTGGCAAGGTGCCAGGCGACTCCACCGAAAAGGAGGGCGTCGGTCAGCCGGTCGGAGACTGAATCGAAGTATGCGCCCCGGTCGGAGCCGGAGTCGGCCGCGCGGGCGACCGCTCCGTCGAGAGCGTCTGAGAGGCCTGTCATCAGCAGGAACAGCAGGCCGACTCGGAGGTAGCCCGCGCCGATCGTCACTGCGGCGACAGTCGCCATGACTATCCCGGCGATTGTTATGACGTCAGGGGTGAGGCCAGTGCGACGCAGGCTGTGGCCGATCGGGGTGAGGCTGCGGTCAACGGCCGTGCGCCAGTTTCCATCGAACATGAAACGCTCCTCGCGGGGATCATTTCACGATAGCAGCACGAGCCCAATTGCGGGAGCAGGCTCAGTTGCGGGAGTCGGTCCAGTCTTCGGGGTTCTGTTCGACGAACCGCTCGATGATCTCACCGTCGATGCCGTCGACCAGCACCAGCCCTCTGTGTTTGGGGGAGGGCTCGTTGCTGTAGAGAAGCACCTTCCAGGTGGGTCGACTGCGCAGACCTCGCCAGCCGAGCTGCGCCGACGCGTGCCCGACCGGAAAACCGACGTCGCGGGCAGCTGCTTGCAACGCCTGCTCTTCGTCAAAGGACAAGTCCCATCCAGCTTGGGCGTGGTACAAGCCCACCAGGATCAGGACAATCCCGGCTACGAGCACTCCGTTGTTGACGAAGGAGCCCTTCACGACGGGTGTGTCTTGGCCGATCACGGCGCTCGCCAGGATGCAGGCCGCGCCGATCACCGCGTAAAGCAGGGCTGGAATGCGGCGCCTGCTGTTGTTGGGGAACAGGTACGGTTCGGTGACCGCACTGGGGTCGAGGTCTCCTGGAAGCGAGTCGCGGACTTCTGAATCTCGTTCTGTCTGTTCGGCAGCGTGCTCGGCCTGCTCGTCGTTCACCGGGCCGAGCCTAGCTTCGGCCTGCTCTCATCGTTGCGCGGATGCGCCGGCGTCGCCTGCTCGTCGTTCACCGGGCCGAGCCTGGCTTCGGCCTGCTCTCATCGTTGCGCGGATGCGCCGGCGTCGCGGCTAGTGTTTGGCGGTGCGATTCGGTTTGAGTTCGCCGACAGTGAAGATGCGGGTTCGGTTGACTGGTGGCTGTGGTCTCGTGCTCTGTTTGGCAACGCCTTCGCTGTGGGCGTTGACGCTTTTGGCTTCGGCTCCCGCGGGAGCGGTCGCCGGTTACGGTGACGTGGCCGAGGATCGCTACTACACCGAGGCGGTGCAGTGGTCGATCGACAACGACATCACCGATATCTCCGGAAATTGCTTCGCCCCGGAGGCTCCGGTGTCACGCGGGGAAACGGCGTTGTACTTCTGGAACATGGAGGGTCACCCTGACGCCGCCTCTCACCCGTTTTTGGACATCGGCGTCCAAACGCAGAACGATGCGGTCTCCTGGATGGCAGCCGACGGAATCACAACCGGGACCTCGTCGACCACCTTCTCACCCGACAAGACCCTGACACGCGCCGAACTGGCAGCGTTTCTGTACCGGTTGGAAGGTCAACCGACAACCGGAGCGCATTCCTTTGATGATGTGCTCAAAGGCTGGCAGCACGCCCCCGTTTCGTGGCTGGCGAACAGGGGCATAACCACCGGGGCCTCGTCGACCGCCTTCTTACCCGACAAGACCCTGACACGCGCCGATCTGGTCACGTTCCTCCACCGCTATCAGGGTGAGCCCGATGTGGCCGTGGACCCGGACACGCCGATATGCGACCCCGCTTCGTTCAATGCCGTCAGTGCCGGGGGACTGCATTCGTGCGGTGTGCGCACCGATGAGGTCATCACCTGCTGGGGCGACGATTTCTGGGGGCAGACACATGCACCCGCCGGAGAGTTCTCAATGGTCAGCGCGGGTGCGGGCCACTCCTGCGCGATCAGCGCCAACGACACGATCACCTGCTGGGGGAACAACCACAGAGGTCAAACCGCTGCACCCGCCGGGGAGTTCCTGCTCGTGAGCGCGGGTGCGGGCCACTCCTGCGCGATCAACACCGACCACGCCATCGAATGCTGGGGCGACAACCACAGAGGTCAAACTGATGCGCCCGCCGGAGAGTTCCTGCTCGTGAGCGCGGGTGCGGGCCACTCCTGCGCGATCAACACCGACCACGCCATCGAATGCTGGGGCGACAACCACAGAGGTCAAACTGATGCGCCCGCCGGAGAGTTCCTGCTCGTGAGCGCCGGTTATGAGCATTCGTGCGGTCTGCGCGATGACGACACCGTCGCCTGCTGGGGATGGAATGCCTATGGGCAGACGAACGCGCCAACAGGAAGTTTCCAAAACGTCACGACCGGAACATCGCATTCGTGCGGTCTGCGCGATGACGACACCGTCGCCTGCTGGGGATGGAATGCCTACGGTCAGACGAACGCGCCAGCAGGAACGTTCGAGAATATCACGACCGGAGCATTCCATTCCTGCGCGCGACGCGCAGACGCCGCGATCACATGCTGGGGTTGGAACTTCCACGGCCAGAGAGACTCACCCGACAGAACCGACCCAGCGGCAACGGGCTAAGGACCGTCCGCCGGCCAGGCGGCGACTATCTGGCTCCAGGTGTCCGAGAGGGCCTCGGGCATCACCCGCACGTTGGCGACTGAGGTCATGAAGTTGGTGTCGCCACGAAAACGCGGGACGACGTGAACATGGAGATGGTCGGGCACGCCCGCCCCCGAGCCCCGCCCGAGATTCGCGCCAACGTTGATGCCGTGGGGCTGATAGGCGCCTGTAACGGCCAGCGTGGCACTGCGCACAGCGCCCCAGAGTTCGCTGTGCTCGTCCTCGGTCAGATCGTCGAGCGCGGTGACAGGCCGATTGGGCACCACCATCAGATGGCCCCGAGCGTACGGGTAGACGTTGAGCACCGCGAAGCAGAGAGCGCCCCGCCAGACGATGCAGGTCTGCGAATCGGGCAGTCCACTGTCGAGCAGGGTCTCGAACAGCGTCTTGCCCTCCGGCACATCCAACGCGGCGCCGGCTTCGGCAGCCGGAATCCGCCAACCGGCCCAGAGGCGCTCAACCATCAGGGATCACGAGCATCGGGATCAGGCACTCAGGCTCAGACCGGCCCGGCTGCTTCCGGCCCGAGCAGGTCGGCGAATTCGGCGACAGGCACATCGCGCTGCGGGGCGTCCTGGCCTCGGCGGTTGACTCCGACCGTGTCGTTGTCCACGTCATCGTCACCCACAACGAGGATGTAGGGGATCTTCTGAACCTTGCCGGAGCGCACACGTTTGCCGAGCGGCTCAACCGCATCAGTCACCTCGACGCGGGCCCCCGCGCCGCGTAGACGGGCCGCGACCGAATGGGCGTAGTCGTTGTGGACCGCGGCGACTGGAAGGACGCTGACTTGCGTAGGCGCCAGCCAAGTGGGAAATGCGCCGGCATAGTGCTCGAGCAAAACCCCGAAGAAGCGCTCCACCGATCCGAACAGGGCCCGGTGGATCATCATCGGACGCTTGCGCGAACCGTCGGAGGCTATGTACTCCAAATCGAAGCGCTCCGGGAGGTTGAAGTCGAGTTGCACAGTCGAGAGCTGCCACGAACGACCGATCGCGTCGCCCACATCGACATCGATCTTGGGGCCGTAGAAGGCTCCCCCGCCCTCATCAACCACGTAGTCCAACCCGCAGTTGTCCAGCGCGTCGCGCAGGCCGTCGGTGGCTTGCCCCCAAAGTTCGTCGTCGCCGACCGACTTGTCGGGCGGGCGGGTAGAGAGCTTGGCGACGAAGTCGTCGAACCCGAATGCACGAAGAACGCTGAGCACGAAATCGAGCAGTGAAGCGAGCTCAGCTGCGATGTCCTCTTGAGCGCAGAAGATGTGGCTGTCGTCCACGGTGAAGCCACGGCTCCGCATCAAGCCGTGGACCGCCCCCGACAGTTCGTAGCGATACACCGCCCCCAACTCGAACAGACGCAGGGGCAGTTCCCGGTAGCTGCGTTGACCGGAGCGGTAGATCATCACGTGGAACGGGCAGTTCATCGGCTTGGGGTAGTACGACGTGCCGTCGAGCTCCATCGGCGGATACATCGAGTCGGCGTAGAAATCGAGGTGTCCGGAGGTCTCCCACAGCACCGACTTGGCCAGATGCGGCGTGAAGACGAAGTCGTAGCCGCCCTCTTCGTGGCGCTTGCGGCTGTAGTCCTCCATCAGCTTGCGGACCAGAGCGCCTTTGGGATGCCATACCGCCAGGCCCGGGCCCAGATCCTCGGGCCAGCTGAGGAGATCGAGGTCGACCGCGAGGCGGCGATGATCCCGTTTGGCTGCCTCGGCCAGCATCTGCAGATGGGTTTTGAGCTCTTTGCGCGACGACCATGCGGTGCCGTAGACCCGCTGAAGCATCGGACGCGAGACGTCGCCCCGCCAATAGGCGCCGGCGACGGACTGGAGCTTGAAAGCCCCGAGCCTGCCGGTGCTGGGCACATGGGGACCGGTGCACATGTCGCGGAACGTGCCGGCTCTGTCGACGTCGCCGTTGGCGTAGTAGCTGATCGAAGAGGCGTCGGCGACCTCGCCTGAATCTTCACCTGTCGCGGAGCCCGACGCCACACGCTCGATGATCTCGGCCTTGTAGGGGTCGTCGGCGAAGAAGGCCTCGGCTTGTTCGGGGTCGAGCTCGTGGCGCACGAACGGTTGATCCTCAGCGACGATCTCGGCCATGCGCGCCTCGAGCCGCTCCAGATCACCCTCAGACAGGGCTTGACCGTCGGGAAGTTCGACGTCGTAGTAGAAGCCGTTTTCGATCGGCGGGCCGATCGCGAGCTGGGTCCCCGGGTACAGGTCGAGGATCGCCTGGGCCAGCACGTGCGCTGTTGAATGACGGATGGTGCGAAGACCTGCCTCGGACTGCGGGGTGACGATCTCGACTCTCGACCCGTCGTTCAAAACCACGTTGAGGTCCTGTTCCGTGCCGTCCACAACCGCTGTCAGCGCTTCGGAAGCGAGTCGAGGACTTATCGACGCAGCCAGATCAGCAGCCGACGACCCGGCGCTGAGTTGTCGCTTGGAACCGTCGAGCAGTTCCACGGAGATCGAATCAGGCATAGGCCGCCAACGATACCGGCGCCATCTGGGCCGCAGTTCGCATTAATCGCCCACCAACGGTTTGCACCGGGGCAGGATCAGCCCGCCGGAGGCCAACTCGCCAGTGCAGGCGATTTCAGCACCTCGGTCGACGAGCGCCGCGGCATCCACGGCAGTGATCCGCCAGAGAGCAGCAAATACGGGACGCAGGAGGATCTTCGCGGCGGTTTGCAACTGTCCCTGATCCCGGCTCATGGCCTGGGCATTATAGGACGACGCCGATCAGGGCAGCCGTGGCGCTGACGCCTTGACCCTGCGCCACAGCTGCGTCGATCACCTTGAGCACTGCCGGTACATCCAGGTCATCGTCGAGATGCGCCCGCACCTCGTCGATCGCCCCGTCTCCGGCGCCGGTGCTGCGCCACTGTTCAAGACGCGCTGCAGCATCCGACATCAACTGATCGCTCCAATTCCAAGGGCGGCGATAGTGATGGGCGCTCAGTGCCAGACGGATGGCCATCGGGTCGTATTGAGATCGAAGCTCATGGACGAACACCAGGTTCTGAGTCGACTTCGACATCTTGCGACCGTTGAGATAAACCATCGACTGGTGCAGCCAGTGCTTCACGAACGGTACGCCGGTGGCTGCTTCGCTCTGGGCCCTGACGCACTCATGATGCGGGTAGAGCAGATCTATGCCGCCCCCGTGGAGATCGATCGTCGGTCCGAGTTCGCGCAGGGCCAACGCAGTGCATTCAATATGCCAACCAGGGCGACCTGGGCCCCAGCGTGATTCCCAAGCAGGCTCGCCGGGTCCGGACGGACGCCACATCAGAAAGTCCAAGGGGTCGCGTTTTTGGGGGTCGTCGGGATCCTCGCGCCATTCCAAGCCGAGCCGTTGCATGCGTTCGCGGCCCAACGAACCGAGCGACCCGAAGTCTTCGGCAGCCCGAGTGTCGAAATACACGGTGCCGTTGACGACGTAGGCCATTCGACGCTCCAGGATCGTTTCGATCACCCCCCTGATGTCGGGGACAGCGCCGGTTGCCCTCGGCGCCGACCATGGCGGGAGCACGTTGAGTGCCTCCATATCGTTGTCGAAGCGAGCCGTCTCGCCGAAGGCCAGATCGAGGTAGTGGACTCCGCGTTGTTGGGCAGCGGCAAGGATGTCATCGTCGACGTCGGTGATGTTGCGGACACAGCGAGTTTCATGCCCCAGGTCGCGCAGCCTTCGCTGCAACACGTCGTAGGTGACGTATGTGGCAGCGTGGCCGAGGTGCGTGGCGTCGTAGGGAGTGATGCCGCACACGTACATTGTCACCACAGGGCCCGGTGAGAACTCGGCGGTCGCACCCCGGTGGGTGTCGTAGATCTGCATCGGCGCCATGGGGCGCTCAACGAATGCTAGGCGCGGGGATCATCGTTGATGCCCGCGAGTTGCAACGCGACCCGGGTCTGGTAGCGAACGTTCAGCTGCAGCAGCACCGCGGTGAACGCCTCGATCGCCGTGGCGTTGGACAATTCGCCTGCGTCGAGGGGACGCATACCGGGGATCTGGGAGCAGAGATCAGAGATCGTGGCGGTTGCGCGCTGGTGGTCCGAACAGATCAGGATGTCGGACACGACCGGGCAGTCGATGCGGCCGAGCTCGGTTGCGGGCACATGGTGAAAAGCGGCAGCAACGTAGGAGTCGCGCAGTTCGGCTTGGACGCCGGCGCTCACTGATCCGCGAGGCGGCACCAGCGGCTGGAATTCACGGCCGACCCTCGAAAGCGCGTTGCTCATGCAGACGACCACCTTGCCGCGGAGTTTCGGGCGCACACTGTGAGCAGTTTCAGCGGCAGCGTTCCACGGCGTGGCTATCACCACCACTTCCCCCTGCGCCGCTCCGAGGTTGTCGGCGCTGTCGATGCGCAGTTCCGCGCGCGGCCATTTCTCGACGATCGAATCTCGCACTTCCATGGCGCGATACTTGGAACGGGACCCGATGGTGACCTCATGCCCAACCGACGCCAGTCGCGCCGCCAACGCCGTCCCAGCGGGGCCTGTGGCGCCGAGTAATCCGATGTGCATCACAGTGAGGGTACGGTGTCGGTGCAGACTCCAGCACAGCAAGGGAGAATCGTGGGTCTTCTCGACGGAAAACGAATAGTGGTGACGGGCGTCCTCACCGACGCGTCGTTGGCGTTCGGAGTGGCGACCCGAGCCCAGCAGGAGGGCGCCGAGATCGTGCTCACCGGCGCCGGACGCGGCTTGCGCCTGACCCAGCGAACCGCCCGCAAATTGCCGGCCGAGGCCGAAGTCCTCGAGTTTGACGTGACCGAGCCCGCCCATGCACAGAGCCTGCGCGAAGCACTCGAGGCGAAATGGGGCCGTGTGGACGGCGCCCTGCATGCCATCGGCTTCGCACCCGAAGCCTGCCTGGGCGAGGACTTCATGGGGGCTGCTTGGGATGACGTGAAGGTCGCGATCGAGATCTCGGCCTATTCGCTGAAGCTGCTGGCTGATGCCGTGGCGCCGCTCATGGCCAACGGGGGCTCGATCGTCGCGCTCGACTTCGACGCAACCGTCACTTGGACGGCCTACAACTGGATGGGAGTCGCCAAAGCCGCCCTCGAGTCCACGAATCGATATCTCGCCCGTGAACTCGGGCCGTCTCAGATCCGCTGCAATCTGGTGGCCGCAGGACCGATTCGGACGATGGCCGCCAAATCAATCCCCGGATTCTCGGCTTTCGAAGGGGTGTGGGACGACCGTGCGCCGCTCGGCTGGGATGTGGGAGATTCGAGCGCGGTAGCGGAGACGACTGTCGCTTTGCTGTCAGACTGGTTCCGCTCGACCACCGGTTCGATAATCCATGTCGACGGCGGCTTCCACGTCGTCGGCGCCTGACACGCAGGGGCCGCCATGGCGTGTCAAGACTTCGCGGGGAGCGGGTCGCAGGCAACCGGCAGCGAGAACGCCCATGAGTCCGTTCTGAAATCGGGGTGACGGGCCCCTCCGACGCCACCCACGGCTACCCCCTGATCGAGGCGACCGGCCAAAGGGGGGAACCTCGCAACACGCAACAGAAACGCGCTGGAGGGGTCGCCGGAAACGCCCCTTTTCCCCAATGTGGCGACAGTATGGGGGCATGGAAATACCGGATCTTTCTGTCGCCCGCAGAGTCATGTCCCTGCTCGACGCATCCCCGACCCCGTTCCATGCAGTGCAGACGGCATCTCAAGAACTGACCGCAGCGGGGTTCGTTGAACTCGAAGCAGATCAAGCACCGATCGCTCCCGGTCGCCAGTACGTTCGTCAAGGCGGGGCTCTGGTCGCTTGGGTTGTGGGAGAGCGTCACAACGCAGCGACTGGAGTGCGGGTGGTAGCCGCTCACAGCGACAGTCCCAACCTGCGCATCAAACCTCAACCTGACACCGCCGCCGGCTCCTGGCGGCAACTGGGCGTTGAGGTGTACGGCAGCGCACTGCTCAACTCCTGGCTCGATCGAGACCTGGGCCTGGCCGGTCGGGTGGTGATTCGAGACGGCGACCGAACAGCCACTCGGCTGGTGCGCGACAACCGGCCGCTTCTGAGGATTCCTCAACTCGCCATCCATCTCGACTCAGAGATCCGAAACAGCGGTCTTGTTCTCAATCCGCAGAGGCACCTGGTTCCGATCTGGGGCCTTGATCCCGAGGCGGGCGAGTTTCGCGGCTATCTCGCGGAGCTCCTGTCGGTGGACGCTGACGATGTGTTGAGTTGGGACATGATGGCCCACGCTCTCACGCCCGCGGCGCTGACCGGGTTGGACCAGTGCTTTTTGACGTCGTCTCGAATCGACAACCTGTTGTCGTGTTTCTTGGGACTGGACGCGCTGCTCGCGCTGGCAACAGACCCGGGTCCCCGCATTCCAGTCCTGTGCTTGTTCGACCATGAAGAGGTCGGCAGCGTCAGCAGCACAGGAGCCGCCTCGCCGATGCTCAGCGGCGTCTTGAAACGTCTCAACGCGGCGCTCGGCGGCGACCTCGAAGACCTGCATCGGTCGCGGCTCGACAGCTTGGTTCTGTCCGCCGACGGGTCTCACGCGACTCATCCGAACTATCCCGACCGTCATGAACCCAACCACCAGATCGGACTCAACCGCGGTCCAGTGCTCAAGTTCAACGCCAATCAGCGTTATGCCACCGATGCACAGGGCGCCGCTGCGTTCACGCTGGCCTGCGAACGCGCCGGCGCCCCGATGCAGAAGTTCGTCAACCGGAGCGACCTTGCCTGTGGCTCAACCATCGGCCCCCTGACAGCGGCCGAATTGCAGGTTGCGGTGATCGACGCCGGGTGTGCGCAGCTAGCCATGCATTCAGCGTCGGAAACCGCGGGGAGCCATGACCCCGGGTATTTTCTGGCTGCGCTGACAGAGCTTCTGGCCGGCTAGGGCCACGGATCCGTCAGCGGCGCAGAGCGTCGCTGAGTGCCCGGTACGGAGCTGCGAACATCAGCAGCATCGGAAAGATCTCCAGACGCCCGATCAACATGAACATCGCCAACAGCAGGCGAGCCGGTTGGCTGAAGGCGTCGGCATAGGAGTTCGCTGGGCCTGCCTCTCCCAACGCTGGACCCATATTGCCCAACATAGAGAAGATCGACCCGATGGAAGTCTCGAGTTCTGCGCCCAGCATGGTCAGCGCGACGGTCCCAGTGCAGATCAGAAGCACATAGAACAGAAAGAAGCCGGCCATGCGGGACACCACGTCCTCGGGCACCGCCACGCCTCCGTGCTTCACCGCGACTACCGCCCGAGGCTGCTGTGAACGCCTGACCGAGCGGATCAGATGACCGAACAACACGCGCATGCGCATGATCGTCATGCCCCCGGAAGTGGAACCGGCGCAGGCTCCCACGACGAACAGGAACAGAATGACCATCTGGGCTGCGGGAGCCCACAGCACGTAGTTGCCCGGCGAGTCTGCACCAGTGGCGATGCCGAAACCCGAGCTGGTTCCGAACGAGACGACGTTGAACAGACCGGCCCGAATCGCATCGGTCCCCCCGAGGGGCTCGCTGAGCCACAGCACCGCGATCACCGCAGCGGCAGCGCTGGTCAATATCAGCGCGTAGGTTCGGAACTCGGGGTCGCGAAGGTAGGCGCCGAAGTCGCCGCGCCCGGCGCGCCAATGAAGCGCGAAATTGACGCCGCCGTACAACATCCCCGCGATGACCACTAGTTCTACCAAGACGCTGTTGAAGTGCCCGATTGAATTCGCATAGGGCGAGAAACCTCCCGTAGCGGCGGTGGTGAGCGCATGGGCCAGGCTGTCGTAGAGGCTCGGGCCCGGCGCCAGGAACAGCAGCGCAGCGATGACGAGGGTGAACAGGACGTAGATCGCCCAGAGCCGCCGGGCGGTTTCTGACACACGCGGGGCCAGCCGGTCCGAGGAGTGGCCGGGCGCCTCTGCTGATATCAGGTCCAGGCCGCCGACCCCCAGGTAGGGCAGCACTGTGACAGCCAGGACCACTATCCCCATCCCGCCGTACCACTGGCTGAGCTGCCGGTACATCATCAAGCCGCGTCCGGGTCGTTCAAAATCGGCCAAAACCGTGGCGCCTGTGGTTGTGAACCCCGAAGTCGACTCGAAGATCGAGTTCACGAGCTGCTCCGCGAAGCCCACACCGGACGTGGCGAAGGTGCCCGCCAGCAGGTACGGCACAGCTCCGAAGAGGGTCATCGTCAACCAGGTCCAGCCGACGGCTGCGAACACGTCGCGGTTCCGGGTTGAACCTTCCCGGGTGCGCCACCACAACAGAACTCCGACACTGCCTGATATCAGCGCGCCGAGCGCGAGAGCCCCGCTGTCCCGGTTGGTGGAGGCCAATTCGATCAGCGCGCAGCCGCCCATCCCCAACGCGATGAAGACCAGGGCCAGGCCCATGACGTGAAGGGTTGTGCTGGGGCGGCCGACGGGTTCACCGTGCAGCATGGTTGCTCGTCGGGCCTTCACGGCACGGGTTCGCAACAGATCCCTCATTTTTTCCCCTGCCCAGACAGTGCTCTGCGCGCCGCCAGCGAGAACGACGCCAGACGTTCCGGCCAGACCCGCCAGAGGGCCCGCAACTCCCGCCTGAGCCCCTGCTGGGCATGCACGATCCAGACGATCCCGATCATCAACGGAACCAGCGAAAGCCGTCCCGCTGACATGAACGGCACGAGCAGCAGCCTGGCCGGTCGACTCAGGTTCTCGAGGCTGCCGAACGAGCCGACACCGATTCCCGGACCGTGGGTCGAGACCACCGACACGCCTGTGTAGATCGCTCCGAGGAGGTCCACGCCGGCCGACGCGAGCAGTCCCGCGGCGCCCGCACAGGTCGCGAAGTGTGCGATCTGGTGGCCAGTTATGCGTTCGATCGCAGGATCACCGACGGCTTGTCCGCCGGTCTTGAGCACGACCACAGAACCGGGGTCGAGTTGACGGCGGAGCTCGCGGCGAGCGAAAGCAACAAGGATTCGCGCCCGACTGACGCCCAACCCGGCGCCCGCCGAGCCGATCATCGAGCCGGTGGCGATGATCACCAGCAGCAGTGCCGTCACCGCGTCGTCAAGGGCTGTCCAATCAGCTACGGCAAAGCCGGTTGTGCTGGCGGCGGACACGGTCGTGAACAGGGAGTCGTTCCACGACAGCCCGTCAGCGCACCACCAGACCAGCAGCGTCCCGAACAGCAGTATTGCCCCGTAGATGCGAAGCTCAATGCTCTGGGTGAGAGCACTGCGGCGTCCTCTGATCGCCCACCAGATGATCGCGTATCCCGAACCGGCAATGATCATGCCCACGGTGGCGACAGCCGCGGGTCCTGCGCCGAAGCTTGCGAAGGAGTCGGGCATAGATGAGAAACCACCGGTGGAAATCGTCGTCAAGGCATGTACGGCACTGTCTTCGGCGCCCATTCCCGTGGCCGCGAAGGCGACCCCGATCGCTGCGGTGAGACCCAGATAGATCGCCATCACCTGGCGCCGCCTTGCGATTCTGCCGCGGGCGAAGGTGGCGTCGTCATCGCTCCATTCAGTCGGCGTGAGGCGCTGTCCCTGCAGCGCCATCGGCAGAGCTACGACTCCTATGAGAATCCCCACAAGGCCGCCGAGCCATTGGGTGCAAGCCCGCCACAAGCTCATGGGCACTGACAGTTCGCTCGGGTCCAATGTTGTCAGCGCCGTCGTGCTGAAACCGGCGGCTGCCTCAACCAGGGCATCGTCGGCCCGTCCGATCGCCCCGCTGCTCAGATAGACCGCCGTTGCTGCCACGACCAGCGCCACCCAGGTGGCGGCCAGGCCCGACAGGACCGCCGCGGTCGTGGGTCGGCGTCGTCGCTTCAACTTGACTCGCGCTACTGCGCCGAGCGTGATCAGCAACACACCGGCAAGGCCCAGAACGACACTGTCCCCCGCATCATCCAGAGACCCCGCGATCGCGCACAGGACGCTGACGGCCCCTAGACCCGCCAGACCCTCGCAGATCGTCAGCAGTATGTGCGAGTCGGCGCGTGACCTGCGGGGATCGAGTGCCCGTAGTCGGGTTCGCGACGTTCTGGTCGGAGATTTCACCCGAATACTCGTCGGACCTCATCGACGGCAACGGGAACGGCGAAGGCCACAATATGGTCTCGGCCTCGCAGTCGCGAACGGCCTCGCGCTATCTGGGCCTTGCCGTCACGGACGAATGCCCCGATGAGTACGTCTTTGGGAAGGCCCAAGTCCTTGACCAGCGCCCCGTCGGCCGGGCTGCCGACAGCGACCTCGAGTTCCAGCACTTCGGCGTCGCCCTGGAGAAAGGTCGCAACTGCGGCGACATCGCCTCGAACGAACCTCAGAACCCCGTTCGCGGTGGCGGTCCTCGGCGACAGGGCCACATCGATGCCGACGTCTCCCAGCAATTTGAGCAGCGCCAGACGGTGGACCACAGCGACGGTCTCTTTGGCACCGCTAGATTTCGCATAGAGACACGCCAAGATGTTGGCGTCGTCCTCGCCGGTCAGGGCAACAACCATGTCGAAACGACCGACGTCAGCCTCTTCGAGAAGATCTGCATCGGTTATGTCGCCCTCGATGATCACGGCTTCATCGAGGTTCTCGGCAAGCGCCCGCGCCCGCGGCGCCGATCTCTCGACGATGACGACATGGATTCCCCGGTCTGCCAGCCGCTGAGCGAGGATTTCTGCGGTGCGCCCGCCCCCGAGCAGCATCACGCGACGCAGTGTGGAGCGTTCCAGCCCCAGCAGTTCGACCACGAGCCGCCTGGCGCGTCGTTTCAACGCCAAGCGCAGATGGTCACCGGCTTCGAGATGATGGTTGCGACGCGGAATGATGGTCTCCTCGTCCCGTCCGATGGAACCGACCACAAAGTCCCATTCGGGTTCGAACTCCTCGCCGATGTCGCTCAACGAGCGACCGACGAGGGGCGAATGTGCGGGCAGCCGGGCGCCGACCACCAGTACCTCTCCCCCAGCCATGTAGGCCACTTCGTCAGCTCCGGGATAGTCGAGGAGCTCCAGCACATCCTCGGCCGCCTCGGAGTCGGGGTCGATGACCAGATCGACTCCGGATTGTTCGCGTATTGCTTCCGCGTCCTTCCCGCGCAGTGCTGAGGCCTCGATTCGCACGACCGTCCTCTCGACCCCGAACAATTTCGAGAGCTGTGAGCACAGCAGGTTCACAGCGTCGTCCTTGGTCACCGCCACAACCAGGTTGGCGTCTTCGACTCCAGCCCGCCGCAGCGTCTCGGGATGGGTGCCGCTGCCTTCAACGATCAGAACATCCAGGTCCTCATCGAGTTGGCGGAGGCGTTCTCGGTTGAGGTCGATGATGGCGACGTCATGGCCCTCCCGGCTGAGACGATCAGCGACATAAGAGCCGACTTCGCCGACTCCAACCACGATGACATGCACGACGCTTGTCTACTCCTATGGTGGACGGATCGCTGTGATGCTCCGCTGAAGGACTCCGGGGCGGAACACTGTCATTTTAGTGTCTGTCACCACCGCGTCTACAGCGATGTCCCAGGGCTCGGCTGGAATCTCTGCGACTTCTTGGAATGCGTGGGCGATTCCGACAATGGCCGGTCGCTTGTCGCCGAGACGAGCCAGCGAACGGTCATAGAAGCCTCCGCCCCAGCCGAGCCTGTGGCCCATGGGGTCGAAAGCGACCAGGGGCGCAAGCACCAGATCGTGAAGGGCCAGATCCAATACATCGCCCTCAACCGGTTCTGAGATCCCGAACGCTCCCTTCTCGGTGGGCGCCGTCGGCAGCCACTCGACGAACTCCAGATCGTCGTCGACCACCCTCGGCACGGTCACTGTCGCTCCTCTGTCGATGAGTTTCAGCAGAACCTCGTCGACGTCGACCTCGCCCCGAACTGCCCGGTATCCGGCAACGGTCTCGGCTGCTTGCAGGATCTCGACCGCGGCCAGGCTGGCCGCCACAGCAGCGGCGGCAAAAGCCTGCTGTTCGGAGTCGAGCGCAGCGCGCGTCTCGCGCATTCGTAGTCGGATGTCGTGCCGTTGCGCTGTCCGGGTGCTCATCGTGGGGCCCTGGTGCTCGTCAGGCTGACCCGTCCAGCGGGGTGCTAGACGAAGGCGCCGGCGAATACCAGTGAAACGATAGTCATAACCTTCAACAGGATGTTCATGGCCGGGCCGGAGGTGTCCTTGAAGGGATCCCCGACGGTATCGCCCACGACCGCGGCTTTGTGGGGGTCGCCTCCCTTGCCTCCGTGGGCGCCCGCTTCGATGTATTTTTTGGCGTTGTCCCATGCCCCGCCCGCGTTGGCCATGAAAATTGCGAGGGCGAAACCTGTGACGAGGGCGCCCGCCAAGAGTCCACCCAGAGTGTCGACGTCGACGAAACCGATGACGAGGGGGACAACGACCGCCAAGGCGCCGGGAACGAGCATCTGCTTGAGCGAGGCGTCGGTGGAGATCTGCACACATCGCGCCGAGTCGGGCACCGCTCCCTCGCGGCCTTCGCGCAACCCGGGAATCTCGCTGAACTGTCGGCGCACCTCTTCAATCATGGTTGCGGCCGCGCGGCCCACCGCGTCGATGGTGAGAGCGGCGAACAGGAACGGCAGCCCGGCGCCGAGGAACAGGCCGATGAAGACGTCCACTTCGCCCACGTTGAGGCTCAGTGAAGCGCCCTCCTGCATGACGGCCAACTCGAAGCTCTTGAACAGCGCCAGGGCCGTCAGCGCCGCGGACCCCACTGCGAATCCCTTGGCCACAGCCGCGGTGGTGTTGCCGAGCGAGTCGAGCGCGTCGGTGACCTCGCGTACCGACGGGTCGAGCTCAGCCATCTCGGCGATCCCGCCGGCGTTGTCGGCGATCGGCCCGTAGGCGTCGACCGACACGACCACGCCAGTGGTCGCCAACATTCCGATTGCGGCTACGGCGATTCCGTAGACGCCTCCCCCGTCGTCCAGGGTCTGCTCTCCGCCCCAGTACGCCACGCCTACGCCGATCAGCACCAGCACCACAGATGAAGCCACTGACACCATGCCCGCGCTGATTCCCGACAGCACCGTGGTGGCCGGTCCCGTCTCGGACTGGGACGCGATCCGCTTCACCGGGCTGAAGTGGTCAGAGGTGTAGTACTCGGCTGTCTTGCCCAGCGCCCAACCCACCAGGAGACCTCCGATCACCGAGACGGCGAGGCCGTAGGGCGCGTCGTAGCGGTCGTCGCCGAACATCCAGTAGGCAACGCCCACGGTGGCGACAACGGTGAGTCCCATAGCAACATTGGTTCCCCGGTGCAGAGCCCGGCTGAGGGCCTTGCTGTCGGTGCTGTTTCCGCCTTTGACCAGGAACGAGCCGATGATCGAGGCGACCATGCCGACGAGCGCGACAGCCATGGGGAACATGAGCTTGGCGAGGTTGTCGTCGAGGCCGGCGTCAGCGGCGGCGAGCCCGCCTGCTACGGAGAACGCCGTGAGGGCTACGGGGGCGATGATTGAACCCACGTAGGACTCGAACAGGTCGGCGCCCATCCCGGCCACGTCGCCGACGTTGTCGCCGACGTTGTCGGCGATTGTGGCCGGATTGCGCGGGTCGTCCTCGGGAATCCCGGCTTCGACTTTGCCGACCAGGTCTGCGCCGACGTCTGCGGCCTTGGTGAAGATCCCGCCGCCGACACGGGAGAACAACGCGATCGAGGAGGCGCCGAGACCGTATGCGGTGACCACTTCGAACGCCTGGTCGATCTCGAGCCATTCGACGAAGAGCAAGTACGTGAACATGAGGCCCAGCAGAGCCAAGCCGGCGACCGCGAAGCCCATGACCGCGCCGCCGCGAAAGGCTATGGGAAGCGCCTTGGCAGGGCCTTCCTTGGCTGCTTCGGTGGTACGGGCGTTGGCCATCGTTGCCACCGTCATGCCTGCGTAGCCGGCGGTTGCGGACAGCACCGCGCCGATCAGGTAGCTGACCGAGGCCAGGGGGTCGATGACGATGGCCAGCAGGACGATCATCGCCAAGACGAAGACGGAGACCCAGGTGTACTCCTGTTTCAAGAAGGCGCGCGCGCCCTTTTGGATCTCCTTCATCAAGAACACCATCCGCTCGTTGCCCGGAGGCGCCGATTCGACAGACTTGTAGTAGAAAACTGCCAACAGCAGACCGGCTACTGCTGAGATCATGGCCAGGTAAGGGACGGCGCTCACGGATTCTCCTGTTCGTTTTTGAGAAGCGCCTCGAAGGCTACGGGGCCTCGAGGTGACCGAGACACGCTACCGACTTGTGTGCCGAGCCGGCACTGGCTCGTCGGCTCCGGTTGGTCGGCGGCGACAGTTGGCGCCGCTCAGTCGGCTATGTCCGGCACAGAGGTCAATCGGCGACGTCCAGCACAGTGCGGATGCCGTCGGCCGCGTGGAGCTTGGCGATCCCCTGGTTGACGTCGCTCAGCGGCAGGCGATGGCTGACCATCCGCTCCAGATCGAGGCGACCACTCCTCCAAAGGTCGAGCATCAACGGAATGTCGCGAGCCGGCCAGCAGGAGCCGAGGAGGCATCCCAGCAGCTTCTTCTGCATGGTCATGAACAGCACCGCGGCGTTGATCGTCACGTTCTCCTCGATCGGCGAGGCGCCCACCATCACCGTCGTGCCCCCGACGCGGGTGCTGTTGACGCCCTGCTCGACCAATGCCGCGCTGCCGACGGCGTCGAAGGCATAGTCGGCGCCGCTGCCGCCCGTCAGGTCCATGACCGTGCTCACCAAGTCGACCGCCGCGGGGTCGACGAGGTCGGTCGCGCCGAAGCTCGAAGCGGCATCACGTCGCCCTTCGGCTGGATCAGATGCGATTATTCGACTCGCACCCGCAACAGCAGCGCCGCTCACGATGGCCTGGCCTATCCCGCCGAGGCCCATGACAACCACGGTCGCCCCCCGCTCGACCTTTGCGGTGTTGAACACAGCGCCGACCCCGGTCTGCATCGCGCAACCGATCACGCAGGCGACGTCAAGGGGAATGTCGGGATCAATCCGCACAGCGCCAGAAGCGGGCACGACCGTGAATTCGGCGAACGCTCCGACCCCCAGCCCCCGCCACACCGGCGTCCCCTGGCGGCTGAACGGCGTGCTGCCGTCGGGCCGGGCATTGGTCGCGAACGACAGCGCTTCAGGGCATTCGGCAGCTTCGTGCCGGGCACAGGCGGCGCAATGGCCGCATGGCGCCAAGGGAGTCAAAACGACATGGTCGCCCACGGCGAGATGCGTGACTCCTGATCCGAGCATCTCGACCACACCGCTGGCCTCATGTCCGAGAATCGTCGGAACGGAGTATCCCCCGTCCTGCACGGTCGTGTCGCTGTGGCAGATTCCGCTGTTGGAGACCTTGATCAGCACCTCGTCCGGTCGAGGCTCCTCGATATCGACGTCCTCAACGATTTCAAGGGGAGATTTTCCGGCGCTCAACAATGCAGCTCGCATGGCCGTGACATTAGTGACGCGCTGCGGCCGTTGCGCCATCGCCGCGGCGCGGACGCTCAATCACCTCCGGCGGCTCCAGTTGCGCCCTCTGCGTGCACCACCACTTCCGTGCCGCGATGGGAGTTGCACTGGGTGTGGCCGGAGCCGTGTTGGGCGCGATGGGAGTTGCGCCGGGTGTGGCCGGAGCCGTGTTGGGCGCGAGGCAGGGGCGGAATCGTTTAGATGGCGGTCACTCCGTTGAGGGTCAGCAGCGTGCCGAAGACCACTCCGGCACTTCCTACTGTGGCGGCGCGCCAGTATGTTCCGCGGACATTCGCGACAACGAGCAAAACGACCAACAAGATCGCGCCGCCAATTATTCCCAATGCTGTACCGGCCCCTCGCACCGAGCCGGCCGATATTGTCAGGATGGCAAGTGCCGGCGTGAACAGAGTCGGGAAGGCCATCGGCATTATCCCGGCCCGCCACCCAGTCAGCGCCGGTTCTGGTGATGGCGGCTGGACGAACAGATCGCGGACGCCGACGACCAGAACGGCCACGCCCGCGGCGATCCGAGACGAGGATCCACTCACGTTGAGGAGGTCCAGGATTGGATCGCTCAGCAGTGCAAACAGGCCAACCGCAAGCAATGTGGAAGCGGTGGCGACAACCACTGCCTTACGCCGAGTGTCAACCGAAGCTGGAGCGCAAGCCGCGATACGGAAGGGATTGGCAGCACATATCGCTGCCAGCGCGATCAGAGTTGGGCTCATTTGGGCATCCAGTCTTTCAGGAGCAACAGTGCGGAGAGGGCATGTTGCTGATCGTCCATTTGGGTGACGTCTTCGCGGAACCAAGCACCTTGCAATCTGAGGGGGGCGCGGTGCTCTTGTGCTTGTGAAGCGCTCGTCTGACGTTGGACCAGCAGGTGCGCAACGCAGCGTGCCCGATCATTGAGCGAGTCGACGTCGACGTCGACTTCTGGAAAACGATTCAAGAATTGGAGGTAGTTGCCGATGCCTTCGCCGAGCGTGCCTACACCTGCCGGAAGCGCAACAGTGCCCCTAGTGAAGTGCGTCAACCCTCCCTGGCGCTGTGACTCATAGCGAACTTGCAGTCCGAACAGGTTGAGTTGCCGTCTCAGCCAATCGCTCGTCGCTGTGCCGTCAAGCTCAAGGTCAGGTCCGAGCCTCAGGCTGTCGGCGTTCGGCCAGCGACTCATCGTTTCGAGCGCATAGGCACCCCAGTGGTCCGAGACCGGCGGCCATGGAGACTCGACTCGGTCGCGGTCCTCGATGAGATATCGATAGACACGCAAGGCTGATTCGTCGAATTCTCGGTTGGGGAAGGTCAGGTGGAGCCTTGCCAGCGCCCAGAGCACCTCACCGGTGAAGAATGGGGATCGTCCGCTGGTTGATCCGGTTTTCGTGTCGATCGACGCGCCGACGGCGCCTCCGGGTTCGACGACTGCGCTCAAGGTGCGTCCGAGCTCGAGCAGCAGAGCGTCACGATCGTCTGTTCCCAGCGCCCCGCGCCGCTCGTCCAACGCAGCCACCAGAAGACCGATGGAACCGCTTCTCACCGTTGGGCCCCGTCCGAACACGATGCCTATGGGGGTGGGCTGCAAGTGCTCTTCCACGTAGGCGAGTCCTCGATCAGCAATCGCTGCCGCGCCTTCAATCCCGGCAGATTCTGCTTGGTACAGCGACAACAGGACCCCGGCATGACGGACGTCGTTGTAACCGCCGAGAGGTTCACCCTCGGCGCGGTCGTAGCGATACACGAAAGTGCCGTCGTCGCCAATGTTGGCGCCGAACCACGAAACCGCCTCGGCAGCGGCGTCGTTCACTTCCGCTGATGTCGGCGTTCCGCAGTTCTCGGGGTGGACCACGAGTCCTACCACAGCAAATATGAGGATCCAGGCCACGGCCCCACGAAGGACTCTGGTTCTGACCGGCGACACCCCGCCACGATAGAGGAGGAGCGAATTGGCGAGACGATGCGGCCCTCACGGTGCGAGACCGTGGCCCGAGCGGCCCGGTGAGCGCAGCGAACAGGAGCGGGAGATGGAGCGCAGCGGACAGGAGCGGGAATGACTGTGAGTT
The DNA here is from genome assembly GCA_028819005.1 of Acidimicrobiaceae bacterium. GTDB lineage: Bacteria > Actinomycetota > Acidimicrobiia > Acidimicrobiales > Aldehydirespiratoraceae > VXYK01. The sequence goes on along the minus strand of JAPPMP010000024.1, from coordinate 116,538 downwards.
CGGTAGCTGCACGGACAGAGGCTCGGACCGACCCTACGATTGGGCCATGCGAGGATGGACGATCCGACTTCTGCCTGTCTTCGCCGCGCTGCTGGTCCTGTCGCCGTTGTTGCGCGATCCGACTAGCGACACCTACCCACTGTCGACGTACCCGATGTTCGCCACCGATCGCGGGAACGTGCACACTATTGCAACTGCGGTAGAGCGAACCGACGGCGGATTTGTGCGCTTGTCCCCGAAATTGATCGCTGGGACCGATGAAGCGGTGCTCGCGTCGGTGACCGTCACCCGGGCAGTGCGCCTCGGAGAGGCGGACGTCCTCTGCGAGGAGATCCTTGAACGCATAGGCGCCGGTCGACAGATTGAAGTGCGCACCGAGACGCTCGACGTCGTTGAGCTCAGCGTCGAGGGTTCGGTCGACTCCACGGTGACGGCGCACGCCCGTTGCGGGAGCGGACCGTGACGCAGCGTCTGGCGATGCTGCGTATTCTCGTCTTCGGCTACGCCGCCGTATGGACGATCGCGCGGACTCCGCATCTGCTGGACACCATCGACTTGGCGCCGCGCCGCTTTGACGGGATCGGCCCCTTGTGGTGGCTCGGCGAACCCGCGCCGGCGCTCGCGATAATCGCCGCGGCGGTGTTGACCCCGATCGCCTGTGGTGCCGCTGCGTTGGGCCGGCGATATCGCTTGTCTTCGTTGGGCGCTGTAGTCGGATTTCTCTTCCTCACCACCTATCGGAACTCTTGGGGGCAGATCTTCCATACCGAGAACCTGGTAGCGCTGCATATGGGGGTTCTAGCCGTGGTCCCGGCGGCCGTGGCCCGTTGGTCGACGGAGAAGTCCGAGTGGCCCTTGCACAAATCCGAGACCTCCGCAGACCATGAGGTGCTGAGCAGCGCTGTGGTCAAAGCACTGTCGGTGCTTACGGTCGGCGCCTATTTCGTGGCGGGCGCCGCGAAACTGAGAATCAGCGGTCTCGGGTGGATCGACGGTGATGTGCTGCGTCATCAGATTGCCTTCGACAACGCCCGAAAAGAACTGCTCGGCGATCCGACGGCTCCGTTCGGAGCGCTGATGCTGCGCAATTCCTGGACGCTCGCCCCGGCGGCGGTCGCCGCCATAGCTGTCGAGCTCGCTGCGCCGCTGGCCCTTGTCGGCCGCCGAGCCGCGTGGATCTGGACCGGTATGGCCGTGTTGTTTCATTTCGCGATCCTCGCAGTGATGGTGATCGTCTTTCCCTATCACCTGCTCGGCATAGCTCTGGCACCGCTGCTGCCGATCGAACGACTTGGCACTAGCGTTGCAGCGTGGCACTGCAGATTCCGACGACACTCGACGAGATTACCTCCGACTGGTGGTTCCTGATCCGCTTCAACAAAGCGAAGACCTTTCCAAGCATCTTGATCATGGAGGATCTGTCGCCAGCGGAAGCCGGTGATCAGGTGCAGGGATGCGACCTCCACCGAGCAGGCGAAGCTCTTGAGGCGCGTGGAGGGGTCGGTCGTGTCCGAGGGAGACCTCGCCGGATGCGACCTCGACCGAGCAGGCGAAGCTCTTGAGGCTGTTGCCATGTTGGCCCGGTACCACAGGGCGTTGGAGCCCGCCGGCGTATCGGGCTATCCGCTGGAGGATCTCCAAGCCCACTGCACGGAGCAATTGTTGCTTCTGTTGGCTCGTATGGCTTCAGTCGACCTGCTTGACCTTGGAGATCAGGACGGACGCGGCGCAGACTCGGCGTCAGTATGGATAGAACGACTTGACGCCCGGATGGCACGGGCGAGCTCGGGAAGGCAGTGATGGTTTCGGACAATTCAGCACCTGACAGTGCAGCTTCAGACAGTGCAGCTTCAGACGGCGCAGCTTCGGACGGAGCGGCAGTGTCGGAGATCTTCGACCCTGAAGCCTGGAGTCCAGTCGCGGGTTTCGAGACCTTGACCGACCTCACCTATCACCGTGCCAAGGCGCAGGGAACGGTGAGGATCGCCTTCAACCGGCCGGAGGTGCGCAACGCCTTTCGGCCTCACACCGTTGATGAGCTGTATCGCTGTCTGGATCACGCGCGCATGTCCACCGACGTCGGATGCGTGCTGCTCACCGGCAACGGCCCTTCGCCGAAGGACGGCGGCTGGGCTTTTTGTTCGGGAGGTGATCAGCGCATCCGCGGCAAGGCGGGCTATCAATATGCGCAGGGGGAAACGGCAGAGACGGTCGATGCGAGTCGAGCGGGGCGTTTGCACATTCTTGAGGTCCAACGACTGATCCGCACGATGCCGAAGATCGTTGTCGCGGTTGTCTGCGGATGGGCGGTCGGCGGAGGGCACAGCCTGCATGTCACTGCGGATCTCACCCTCGCGAGCCAAGAATTCGCCATCTTCAAGCAGACCGACACCGATGTGGCCAGCTTCGACGGAGGCTTCGGTTCTGCGTATCTGGCTCGTCAGGTCGGTCAGAAACGAGCTCGCGAGATCTTCTTCCTCGGTCGCGACTATTCGGCTCAGCAAGCCTTTGAAATGGGGATGGTCAACGCGGTCGTTCCCCACACCGACCTCGAAGCGGCAGCTCTCGAATGGGCTGCCGAGATCAATTCCAAGAGCCCGACCGCGCAGCGAATGGCCAAGTTCGCCATGAACCTGATCGACGACGGGCTCGTTGGCCAGCAAGTGTTCGCGGGCGAGGCGACCCGACTCGCCTATATGACCGACGAGGCCGTCGAGGGGCGCGACGCCTTCCTCGAAAAGCGCGACCCCGATTGGTCAAGCTTCCCCTGGTACTTCTGAGTCAGCACCAGACCGGGTCGGGACTCACGCATTTTCGATGCTCCAGTCGACTGGCTCGCGGCCTGCTTCGATGAGCGCCGCGTTGGCTCGGCTGAACGGTCTTGTGCCAAAGAAGCCGTTGTGCGCTGAGAGCGGCGAGGGATGGACAGACTCGACGATGACATGCTTGCCGGTGTCGATCAACGAGCGCTTCTTGCGGGCAGCGGCGCCCCAGAGGATGAACACGACCCTTTGCTCCTTCGCATCCACGCAGCGGATCACCTCGTCGGTGAACGTCTCCCAGCCGCGACCCTGGTGGCTGGCGGCCCGATGAGCCCGCACGGTGAGGGTCGTGTTGAGCAGAAGCACTCCGTTGCGGGCCCAAGACTCGAGATTTCCGTGGCGTGGCGCTTCGATTCCGAGGTCCTGCTCCAACTCAGCGAAGATGTTGACAAGCGACGGGGGCGCCTGAATCCCGTGCCTCACCGAGAAGCAGAGCCCATGGGCCTGGTGCGCTCCGTGGTAGGGGTCCTGACCGAGGATCAGCACCTTCACATCGGCCAAGGGGGTCAAGTGAAGCGCGGCGAACACCTCTTCATGGGGCGGGTAGACGTCACCGCTCATGCGCTCCTGGCGCACGAAGGCCATGAGTTCGCGCCAGTACGGCTTGTCGAACTCCTTGCGGAGAACCGGATTCCAGTCGGTGGTGGGTGCCATGGCCGACGACGGAGACGTTGTGATGCTAGAAGGGCCGGGTCCCGACCACCGACGCACGCTCCATCACCCGAATGTCGGGGTAGTAGTCGCTCGACGCATAGTGCTGCACAGCGGCGTTGTCCCAGAAGACGACCGTGTCAGGCTCCCAGTTCAGCCGGAACTGGTATTCGATCGTGTTGGCCTGGCTCGACAACTGCTTGATCAACTCCACACTCTCAAGGGGGTCGAGACCCTCGATGTGGGAGGTGAAGTAGGTGTTGACGAAGATCAGTTTGCGCCCGGTCACGGGGTGGGTGCGCACCACTGGATGACGTACCAGCGGGTAGCGTTCGCGCATCTCTTCCTGCTTGCCTTCCGGCGCCTGCTGGGCGAAAGCGAGCATGTAGTCGTGGATCGCGTGGAGGCCGTCGATCCGTTCCTTGGTCTCATCGTCCAACCCGTCGTACGCCGCTCCCATATCGGCAAAGAGGGTGTCACCACCGGTGGGGGGAACCTCGATGGCATGAAGGATCGCTCCCATAGACGGAATCTCCCGCCAGGTCACGTCATGGTGCCACCCGTTCTCGAACCCGCCCGTGTCAGCCCCTTTCTCGAAGCGCACCAGTTCGGGGTGCTGTTCGTTGCCGGTGATGAACGGGTGGATCTCCAGTTCTCCGAAACGCTTGGCGAAGGCCACATGCCGGGCCGAGGTGAGGGGCTGATCGCGAAAGTAGACGACCTTGTAATCGGCCAGCGCCCGGGCGATTTCGGAGATCGTCGAGTCGGGCAGCTCAGATGAGATATCGGCGCCGCGGATCTCCGCCCCGAGGGTCGCTCCCCGAGGGATGACCTCGATCTCGTTGAACGCGGGGCTCGCGAGGCGCCGGCGTTCGGGCGCCAGGTGCAGCAAAGGTCCCAGCGTCACATCGAAACGATCGATGCGAACCCGGCCGGGAGTGACGTTGCCGGCGGGATCGCTGGTTCCAGCTTCGACTTCAACTTCGGTAACGGCCATGAGTACCCCATTGCTTGCTGTCGGTTGAGAATCTACGGCCTCCGCAAGCAAGGTTCAACAACGCGCACGCCGAAGCCAAGGAGGACACGAGGGCTCGGAGCCGGGTGCGCGGGGGCGTCAGTTCGTGGGTCGCCGCCCCCGGAGTCGCAGCCTCCTCGGAGCCGGGCGCGCGGGGCGTCAGCCATGTCGGCTTGTTCAGAGGCACGGGAGTTGGCTCGGAGCCGGGTGCGCGGGGGCGTTAGCCATGTCGGCTTGTTCAGAGGCACGGGAGTTGGCTCGGAGCCGGGTGCGCGGGGGCGTTAGCCATGTCGGCTTGTTCAGCGGCACGGGAGTTGGCTCGGAGCCGGGTGCGCGGGGGCGTCAGAGCGGATGCGGATGCATCCGGAGACCGCTGTAGCGTCGGAGTGTGGGCACAAGAACGCGTGACGTCGTGGTTATCGGAGCCGGACCCGCGGGTGCGGCGGCTGCGATACAGGCGGCGAGAGGCGGGGCTTCAGTAACGGTTTTCGAAAAAGCCGCAGCGGGCCGTGACAAGGTCTGCGGAGACGGACTGACCCCGCGCGCCGTGCATGCCCTCAACGGGCTCGACATCGACATGAGCGGCGCCCACCGCATCGACGGCTTGAGGATGATCGCCAACAAGACCCGCCGAGAGCTCCCTTGGCCCGCCAACGGGACCTTCGCTCCCAATGGGGCGGTCTGGCCCCGCCGGCTTCTTGACGCGCATCTGATGGCCGCCGCCGCAGACGCAGGGGCAGAGATCGTCTGGAAGACCGAAGCCACGCCGATTCTCCAAGATGATGGCCGTGTCACGGGCGTGACCGCGGGGCCGGACAGGTGGCACGCCGATCTGACGGTCGTCGCGACCGGAGCACCCGGCAACGTCGCGCGGCTGCTCGGAGCGGGTCGCGTCGACAACGAGCCGCACGGGTTGGCCATCAGGAGCTACGCGGCTTCGCCTCGCCATGCGGAGCGCCATCTTGAGGCTTGCCTGGCCTTGAGCGATGAGTCGGGCACGCCGATCCCGGGGTACGGCTGGATGTTTCCGGCGGGAGACGGCACTGTCAACATCGGCGTGGGCGCCTTGTCGACGATGAAGGGCTATCGAAAGCTCAATCTGAACCGGCTGATCGACTCCTACCGTGACCTGATCCGCGATGAATGGGAACTCGGCGACTATCTGGAGCGGCCCCGAGCCTGGAGGCTGCCGATGAGCGCGCAGCGCCGTCACGGTGACGGGTGGGTGGCGATCGGCGACGCCGCGGGCCTCATCAATCCCATGAACGGAGAGGGCATCGACTATGGGCTCGAGTCCGGAACCCTGGCAGCGGATTTGTTCCTCGCTGACCCAGCCGGCGCTCCGGCCGAATACGACCGCATGATCGGCGAGCGTTTCGACGCCTTCCTGCGAACCGGCCGGCGCTTCAGTTTCTTGATCGGTCACCCCTTCATTCTGCGCTCAGGCCTGCGAATGGCTGTAGGAACCCAGACCATCGCCAACATCACATTGCAGGTGATGGGCAACCTGCTCGGCGCCGACACTCCGGGCGCAGCCAACAGGGTGCTGCGAATCGCCGACCGCGGCCTGGCCCTGGCCGACCCCCTGCTGCGAAAGACCCGCGCCGCTTCCTAACCTCGAGCGTGGGCGCGGTGGGCTATTCGCCGATGAAGGCAGAAATCACAGCCGGGTGCGAATGGACCTGCTCCACTGAACCATGGGCGATGACCGAGCCTTGATCGAGACAGTACACCTCGTCGCATATCGCTGCGATGAAAGCCAGGTCGTGGTCGACGACCAGCACACCGCACCCGATTCTCGCTGCGATTGCACGGATCTGCTGGACAATCGACTGCGACTCAGTTTCGGAGAACCCCGAAGTCGGCTCATCGAGCAGAAGGAATTTGGGGTAAGACGCCGCGGCGCGTGCCAATTCGAGGCGCTTGGAGGCTCCGTAGTCGAGTTGCCCGGCTCGCCGCGAGGCCAGCTCCCCCAATTCGATCAACTCGATCATCTCGTCGGCACGGGATCGGGCCATCTGCGTGGAGACCCCTGACGCGACCGCGGCGATCGCGACGTTCTCTTGAACGGTCAGGTTCGTGAACAGACGCAGATTCTGAAATGTCCGGGCAATGCCCGTTCGGGCCCTCAGGTGCATGGCGAGGGCGTCGATGGGCCGGCCGCACAACCGCGTGCAACCCGATTGAACGGGGACGACGCCCGTCAAGACGTTCAGCAGGGTGGTCTTCCCTGCGCCATTGGGACCGATGAGGCCGCATATGCTTCCCATCGATACTGATATGCGGGCATCTGACAAAACGATGAGACCTTCGAATTCGACATTGACGTCATGGGCTTCAAGGCGATTCTCGACCGCTCCGGACCGCTGAGACCCCACGACGCCAGGACCGGTGGGCCAGACAGTTTCGACTTCGGGAGCGTCCCTTGGGAGAGCGTTGGAGGTTTCGCTGCCGGAGCCCGCGATCGGCAGCGAGGAACTCGATGAGGCGCCCGCGATCGACAGCGAGGAACTTGATGAGACGCCCGCGATCGACAGCGAGGAACTCGATGAGGCTCTGGGCCGACAATCGGGCCGGTGGGCGAAGCGGCGAAGAATGGGCATGTCCATGATCTCATAGTCGTCGAGGAATCCATTGGGTCGCAGAACCATGAAGCCGAGCATGGCCAGACCCAGACAGATGTCGGTCAGACCCGGCCGGAGCACGGCGTCGAATGGCCCGGCATTGAAATCAGGGCCCGAAGCGACTCGGGTGATCTCGGTCAGCGCGGTCACGGTCACTGTCCCGACAACCGCTCCGGTTACGCTGCTGCGCCCCCCGACGACAAGCATTGTGAGTGTCAACAGCGTGTAGTCGATGAAGAACCGCTCCGGCGACACGGTCCCCACCAGCCACACCCGCAGGCAGGCTCCGAGCGCCACCAATCCGACCGACAGCATCAAAGCCGACATTCGATGAGGCACCGGATAAACGCCCGAACTACGAGCAGCGAGCTCGTCTTCTCTGACAGCACGCGCCAAGCGACCCGAACGCGATGATCGGTACGTTGCGGCAATGAGCAGGGCGAGGCCGAAACCGATGTATGCATAGGAGCGTCCCTGCATCGCCGTTCCTGGACGGAAACTGATCCCACCCCGGTTGCCGCCGGTGATCTCGGTCCAGTTGACAGCAATCTCGTATGCGGCGAACAGCACCGCCAAGGTGATCACAGTTGCGGCGATGTCGCCGCCAGCAACCCCTGATCGGGTAATCCCCAGGCCGACTATCACAGCCACCACCAGGGTCAGCGCGATAGCAGCGGCCATCGCGCCGAATGCTGGGATCGACGCGTTCGCCGCCCCGAAGGGGGCGTCGCCGATGAGCCGGCTCTTCCACTCGACGTCGACCGCCAAGACGGCGAAGGCATAGCCTGCCACCGCGCCGAAACCCACATGGCCGAAAGACAAGATGCCGGTGTTCCCAATGAACACCTGCATGCCCACGACCACAATGGCGTTGATGAGCAGAGTCGTGAACAAGGTTTCGCGGGCTGCCCCTCCTCCCGAAACATAGATCAGCCCTCCGAGCGACACGATGCCGAACAGCAGCGCCGCGCCGAGCAGATCGGATCCGAGGCGCTCAACGTTCAGCCGCGCCTTGTTGAGGTTGGCTGACTGCGACGGTTGTCGGCGGAGCTCGTCTGATTCTCGACGGTCTCCGGTGGTCGCGGTGTTCATACTCGCTGCGACGGCCGGGGGCTGAAGATACCCGATGGGCGAAAGACGAACAGGATTGCGACGAGAATGAAAATGACGCCGTTCACCATCCCGTCGATGCTGTCGGGGAGGTACGAGACGAGAAGGATTTCGGCCATGCCGAGCAGCAGGCCTCCGAGCACCGCGCCCTGGAGTCGTCCTAGCCCTCCTATGAGCGCAGCCAGCACTCCCTTGAGCATCGGCACCAGTCCCGCCGACGGAGCGGCGCGGCCTGTGCGCATCAAGAAGAACAGCGCGGCGATCCCAGCGAGCAGGCCGGCCAGGGCGAAAGCGGCTCGTATAACTCGTTCAGAACTGATTCCGAGCAGTCTCGCTGTGTCGAAGTCTTCGGCCGCTGCCCGGATCGACATCCCATAGACGGTGCGTTGAAGCACCCAGACCGTGAAGCCCAGGCTGACGACGGTGGCTGCGATTATGCTCAGGTCGACGACTTCGAATCGGATCCCGGAGATCGAAACGGTTGTCGTGATCCACTCGGGGCGGCTGAAATGCCGAGCCGACGCCGACACGTACATCACGAACGCCGCCTGCACGACGAAGTGCACTCCGAACGACGTGAGCAACATCGCGAAGTCACTGCTTGAGCGCACCCAGCGGAAGGCAATGAACTCGATCGCGACCGAGGTGATTATGGCGGTGAGAATGATCGCCGGCGCCAGAACCCACCAACTCATCTGCGATATCGCCAGACCGTAGGCAGCATATGCACTTACTGTGATCAACTCGCCGTGTGCGAAGTTCACCAGCCGCATGACGCCGAAGATCAATCCCACGCCCAGAGCGATCAAGGCGTACTCCCCGCCGCGTCCCAAGCCGTCGACGAACTGCTGAATGATCTCAGTCACAGCTAGCGGACCGCTCCGTGTGAAGGCATGTCCCATCAGCGCCAGGGGATGGAACTGGCCTTTGCGGACAACCTTCCTCGGTTGGGAGCAGATCCCCCAAGAATGAGTCGAAGAGGTCGGTTCGGGCCGCTAGCCGCTCAGCCTGCTGGCGCTCCACGATGCGCCCGGTGCGCATGATGCATGCGGAGTCAGCGGACTCCAATACCCGGCGAATGTTCTGCTCGACAACAATCAATGTCGTTCCGTTCTGGTGCAGTTCGTCGATGATTCCGAACACCTTCGCAGCGACGATCGGTGCGAGCCCCAGAGTGGGTTCATCCAAGAGCAGTAGTTCGGGGGAACCCATAAGGGCACGGGCTATGGCGAGCAGTTGCTCTTGGCCGCCCGACAGCAGCCCAGCCCGCCGCGAGCGGTTCTCGCCCAGCACCTCGAACCGCTCCATGAGTTCGTTCGCCCGAACTCGCCGAAGCCTGCCGGGCAGCGCTGTTGCACTCACCAGAAGGTTCTCCTCAACGGTCAAGGTTGTGAGGATGCGGCGATGTTCGGGCACCAGGCCGATCCCCAGACGAACGCGTTGCTGGGGCGCCAACCCGGTAATGTCGCGCCCCCGCCAAGTGATCCGACCGCGGGTCAGCGGACGCAGGCCCACGATGGCATTGAGGAGGGTGCTCTTGCCCGCACCGTTGGGTCCAACGATCGCGACTATCTCACCGGGTTCGACGTTGAGAGTGACTCCATAGAGGGCACGGATCGGTCCGTAGGACACTTCCGCCGAGTCGACTGCCAACAATTGGCCAGATGTCGCCATCGGACGCTAGAGGACCGTTGGGCTGGAATTCGCGGTGCGGGCAAGAGCAGGATTCCCCATCTTTATTCGTTCACCTCGTACACGGCGGCCAGGTTGGGACCACCGTCGACCACCTCATGAACGTATACGGGCGTGTTCGGCGTGCCCCCGCCGTTGTATCTCAACACTCCGGTCAGCCCGTCGATTCCGGTGCCGGCAATCATTGCCCGTCCGACCTCGCCCGGGTCGAGCGATCCGGTCTCAATGACGGCTGCGGCTATGACTAGGATCGCGTCGGCGGCCAAAGCAGAATACGAATCACTCTCCAGAGCCGAGCCCTTGACCTGTTCGTAGGAGTCGAGGAACTTCAACATGCGGCCGTCGGGTTCGGGGAAGGTGTGCGATGTGTGGAAGAAGCCTTCGACTCCGTCGGTGAAGTAGCCGCCGGTGGCACTGAACGCATCGGCTAGCAGCATCTCGCTACCGACACCGGCCTCATCGAGTTGGCCGCGGAGAATGGCGGCCTGGAAAGCGATGAGCGCTGAGTAGATCACGTCGGGCTGCGGTTCCAGCGCGGCGATCTGGTTCACTTGAGCGGAGAAATCCGTGGTTTGTGCGGGCACGAACGGATAGTCGTCGAGTATTCGGCCCCCGAGCGCTTCGTACTCCTCGGTGAACACCTCTACCAGATAGCCGAAGTACGGGCCGGGAACACTGAAGGTCGCTGAGGTCTGCCAACCCTGCTCGATCGCGAATCGGGCAGCCGCTTTGGCTTGCGCTGTGTCGGTGAACGATGCCAGCAGGCTGAGTTGTGCGGGGTCGGCGAGCAACGGTTCGGTCGACGACACAGAGATTAGCGGGGTCTTTCCGGCGGTCACCTGCAAGATAGCCTGGTTGACGTCGAAGAACGCCGGGCCCAAGATGGCGGATACCTTGTCGTCGAGCAACTCCTGGGCCACTCGCCCGGCGGTTTCGGGATTGCCTTCGATGTCGCGAACTATGAGTTCCACGGGTCGACCGTCTACTCCGCCTCGACAGTTCAACAACTCCACGAAGTACTCGGCGGCGGCCGATCCCGGTATATCGACGAAGCCGCCCAGTTCCGAGAAGTCGGCGGCATAGCCGATTCGCAGGGTTTCGCCCGAAGGCACTGCTTCGCAGGAGTTCAGGTCAGCGGCCAATACCGCGTCGACGTCGATCTCGCTTGCCGATGGTTCCGCGTCCGTTTCAGGCGCAGTGGCCTGGCTTCCGGAGTCGTCGGGAGTTGCCGATTTATCAGCGTCTCCGTCTGCGTCGTTGGCCGCTTCACTCGCGGGTGCAGTCGTTCGAGTGCTCTCAGCATCCCCCTCGGCGCCGCAGGCGGTCGCCAGTGAAATGATGCTCAAGGCGATTATCAAGAGTCTTTTGGATTGCATGCTCAGTCCTTTATTGTTGTGGTTTCGGTTGTCGGCTCAGTTAGAAAATCCAGCACGAAGCGGTTGAACAGCTCGGAGTTCTCAATGAACATGAAGTGGTTGCCGCCCTCGTCTCCGCCTATTGACTCGAAGCGGGCCCCGGGCGTCTGTTCGGCGGCCCATTTCGTGGCGGCCATCGGGACGAAAGAGGCCTCGCCCGCGATGTAGAGGCTTGGACGATTTATCCGGGGCGGCACATCGCGCCAATCCGCGAAAATGTCAGAGAAGAACTCACGCGCCGACAACGGTCCCGACATCCGCTGGTTCTCCCGCAGGAGCCAGGCTTTGTCGTCGGCGCTGATCGACCCTGTGACCATCTGCTCGATCATCGCGGGGATGATCTGTCCCTCTGCGCCGTTGGTCAGACCGTTGACCACATCGAACAAGTCGTCAGCGGGCATTATCGATCCGTAGTCGGCCGTTTGTTCGGCAGTGAATATGGGATTGAACACGGGGTGGGTTGCCATGTCGACGAATACGGCTCGATCGATTCGATCACCGTCGAACAGGTCGAAGTAGGACCAGAGAACACAACAGCCCATTGAGTGGCCGAGAACGTGGGCGTCGCCGTCGGTGGCTTCGGTGATCAGCGTTCTGAGATCCATGGCGTATCGGGACATGCGATACCCGTGAGCCGGCGCTTCGGACTCGCCGTGGCCTCGCAAGTCGAGTGCCAGGACGCGGTACGACTTGCTGAAGGCATCGATCTGGCGGCCGTAGAGAGCGGCTGTTTGGTTCCAGCCCGGAACAATCACAATTGGAGGGCCGGTGCCTTTCTCCATGTAGTTCAGGCGAACACCGTCGTTTGTGGTTATGGTTCCCATGGATCTCTCCTTTGTTCGTTGCGATGGACTGCCGAGTTCGCCATCGTCAGTGTCTTTCCCGCGTCGGCGTCTCTGCCGTTTGGAGGGCATTCGCCTCTATAAAACGCCAGAGCGAATCGATGTGGCGTCTGCTCGTCCACGTGGAGCCGATGGCGATCCGGATGTAAGCGCCAGTGTCGCTTTCTGAAACGGTGACGAAGAAACGCCCGCTGTCGTTTATTGTTTGCGCCAGCGCGCGAGTGGCCGCGTCGCCGTCAACATGGGCGAACGAAACCAAGGCGAAGGTCGTCGGGGCGATAAGGGTCAGGCTCGAGTGGTTGTCGATGCGCGTCGAAAGGTCTTCTGCCCAAGTCCTATGGTTGCGGATCAGCTGGCGGAGTCCCTCAGCGCCGTGATCGCGTAGCACGAACCAGAGCTTGAGGGCTCTGAATGGTCGACCGAGGGAGACGCCCCAGTTGCGGTAGTCGATGACTTGTCCAGAATCTGACGCCGAGTTGCGCAGATAGGGGGGTTCGATGCTCATCGCGTCGATGAGGGGTTTTCGGTCGGCTACCCACAGCACTGAGCAGTCGAGATTGGTAGCCAGCCATTTGTGGGGGTTGAAGGTGTAGCTGTCTGCCAGTTCGACTCCGGCGAGGTGATGGCGGAACTCCTCGCAGATCATGGCTGAGCCTGCGTAGGCGGCATCGACGTGATGCCAGAGACGTTCGCGCGTGGCGATGTCGCCCATGTGCGCGATGGGGTCGACTGCGGTCGTGCCGGTCGTTCCGAGCGCAGATATCACTGAAGCAGGAGTGAGGCCCAGTCGGCGGTCCTGACATATGGCCGAGTTGAGAGCGCCGGGTTTGACTGCGAAGTCGTGGTCGGTGTCAAGGAGTCGGATATGGCCGAAACCGGCGATGCGAGCACCCTTCTCGACCGATGAATGCGACTGGCCAGAGGTGTAGGCCACCATTTGCTCGATCGGCGCGCCGGTGCGACCGCGGCACGTTTCCCGAGCGGCGACCATGGCGATATGAGTCGAGGAAGATGCGCCTGAGGTGAGCGTTCCACCGCCGGCGGCGGACGTTTTCCAGCCTTGGGGCAAGCCCATGAGGTCGACGAGCCAGTCTAGGACGTGTGCCTCCAACTCGGTCAGCGCGGGTGACGAAGACCACATCATCCCTTGAACGCCAAGACCGGCTGCAGCCAATTCTCCAAGCACTGAGGCGGGAGACGACATGGCTGGGAAGTAGGCGAACCAGCCCGGATGCTGCCAGTGGGCCAGAGCGGGCACGATGACCTGCTCAAGGTCAGACAGCACCTCGGAAAACGGTTCTGGTTGTTCTGGAGCGCGTCGGGGAAGCTGGGCTCGAACGTCACCCGGTGCGGTAGGCTCGCATACAGGGCGCTCACCGAGATCCTTCAGATAGTCAGCGATCCAATCAACTAGAAGGTGCCCATTCGAGCGGAACTCCTCCAAGTCCAATGCCCTCGATGGACGGTCTGCCAAAAGACCGGGAGTATGGCCTTGGAACGGTTCGCTCATAGCGGAATTCCGTTGTGCCGATTGAGCGATTGGGGCGCCATGGGATCAGCGCACTCTTCGGACGTGGCTTCCGCAATCCGTTTTTCTCTCGTCGTCATCCAATGAGCGGACAGGAATGTCCGATTTGCGCAATATCACCTTGGTGAAATCGCGCGACAGTGTTATTTTCCCGTTATGCACACCGGTGCGTGCCTTCAACGATTTGCCTGCATTGACGAGCAAGCGGAGCAGCTCACCGGTTTCGACCAGCACTACGAGCAGGTTGGCGCGGGCAGCTTCTCCGGCGCGTTCCTAGCCGTGGACGGAGATCGTGTGGGGGTGTTCATCGAGGGAACGAATCGACTGCTTCACCAGGTGGGCGCCGGCCCTGAAGAGCAGATCAGCGCGGTGGTTCTTCTTCAATCACCCAGTCAGTCGATGTCCAACGGGGTCGTCTTCGGATCCGAAGACGTGTTGCTGGTGGGTCCAGGCGGCTCATATGAAGCAGTTGTGGGCGCGGGTGTTGTGCCCGCCGTCTTCAGCATCTCTTTCGACCTCAGTCCGGCTTTGCCGCTGCGCCGCTTGGCTGACCGCCAACGAGGGCAGGTGCGCTTGATCACAGCCCCCGACCTCAGTTCACGGTTCCGGAATACGGCGATCGGTGTTTTGCGCTCATGGGATGCCGAGAAGCGGACGGTGGAGGTTTCAGCCGAGACCGTCCAGTGGCTGATGCTGGATCTCTTGGCCGCCCCAGCGGCGGCCGGGGGTTCTTCGTGCCCTGCTCTGGACTTGTTTCGACGGTCCAAGTCCATAATGGCCGACAGTCTCCGGGAGCAGATACCGATATCAGAGATCGCCTCCCGCGCGGGTGTTTCTCGTCGAAGTGTCGAAAACGCGTTCAGAACGAGCGTGGCGTTGAGTCCTAACGAGTTCCGAAAGCTGCTCCGGCTCAACAAAGCTCGGCGCCTGCTTGAGCAGGACAACCACAGCGTGACCGAAGCGGCCATGGACAGCGGCATGTTTCATCTTGGGCGCTTCGCCACCGAATACCGCCGCCTCTTCGGTGAACTGCCATCAGACACGGCTCGCCGCAGTCGCTAACCAGCGCGTGTCTGTTTCAGACCCGAGCCCTGCGCAGGCCGCTCGCAGGTGGTCGCGGCTCCGGTTGCGCCCTGCGTAGGCCGCTCGCAGGTGGTCGCGGCTCCGGTTGCGCCCTGTGCAGGCCGCTGGCAGGTGGTCGCGGCTCCGGTTGCGCCCGGTGCAGGCCGCTGGCAGGTGGTCGCGGCTCCGGTTGCGCCCGGCGAAAAGCAACGCGCCCGGCCTAAGCTGAGCGTATGAGTACCGTCACGCCTGCTGAAGAAGAGCTACCGCTCATCATCTCGGTTGACGACCATGTGATGGAGCCGAAAGATCTCTGGCAACAGCAGCTTCCGGCAAGCGTGCGCGACCGCGGGCCGAGAGTCGTGCAAGAGCGGATCCGCCTCAAGTTCGAAGGCGGACATTACGGCTTCGAGCGTCACGACCCGGACGGCCAGATGTGTGATGTGTGGCTCTATGAGGACAGCGTCACGCCGACCGGTTTTCTGCACGGCCCCGCCGGCGTCTCCAGAGAGGAGCAGCGCAACGTGGCAGCGCTGTACGAAGACTTGCGCCCGGGGACATACCGCCAGGCTGATCGGCTGTCAGACATGGACCTCAACCACGTGGAGGCGGCCATCAACTACCCCAACATCTTCCCCCGCTTCTGCGGGCAGGGTTTCCTCGAGCGCGACGACAAAGTCCTCGCGCTGGAGTGCCTCAAGATCTACAACGACTGGATAATCGATGATTGGGGCGGCGGCGCAGGCGAAGGCCGCTTGATTCCTTTGACCTTGGTTCCTTTGTGGGATACCCAGATGGCTGCTGACGAGGTACGGCGCTGTGCGGCCAAGGGCAGCCATGCGATTGCCTTCTCGGAGAACCCCTCCAAGCTGGGCTGTGCGACCATGTACAGCGGTGAATGGGACGTCTTGTGGCAGGCATGCGAGGAGACGGAGACCACCGTTTCGATGCATATCGGCTCGTCGTCGTCGATGCCTGCGACATCGCCTGACGCGCCATTGGCAACGTCGATGTCGCTGTATGCCCAGAACGCCGAAGGTTCAATGGTCGACTGGGTATTCTCGGGAACTCTCGAACGCTTCAAGAAGATCAAGATCGCCTACGCCGAGAGCCAGGTCGGCTGGATGCCGTTTCAGATGGAGCGGATGGACTCAGTGTTTCGGGAAGGTCGTGGCGGTGTGGGCGGCGACGGACCGCTGCCGAGCGAGATCGTGAAGGGCCGGGTGTTCGGCTGTATTTTCGATGATCTGGTGGGCCTCAAACAGCGCGACGATGTGGGAGTCGACCAGATTCTGTTCGAGACCGACTACCCGCATTCCGACGGCACCTTCCCGCACTCTCGCAAGGTTGCCCACAGCATGTTCGCCGCAACTCAGATGAACGCTGAGGAGTGCTACAAGGTGCTCCGCGGCAACGCCATCGAGGCCTACGGGTTGGAGCGTTTCGGAATCACCGAGTAGACGCCGGCAAAGTCGGCGAGAGGGCGGTCAGCGGGTTCGTGTACTCGAGTCCCTGGGCTTGAGCGACGTGCTGCTCAGTCAGCAGGCCTCTGTGGATGTTCAAGCCGTTGAGCAGGTGTTCGTCGTCGAGCAGAGCGCATTCCAGTCCCTTGTCGGCCAAGGCCAGCGTGAACGGAAGGGTCGCGTTGTTGAGCGCGTGGGTGGAGGTTTGGGGAACGGCGCCGGGCATGTTGGCGACGCAGTAATGGACGACTTCGTCGATTACGTAGGTCGGTTCAGTGTGAGTGGTCGGACGCGAGGTCGCGAAGCAGCCCCCTTGGTCTATGGCCACATCCACGAGCACTGATCCGGGTTTCATGCGCCTCACCAGTTCGGGTCCGACCAGTTTGGGAGCGGTGGCCCCCTTGATCAACACGGCGCCTATGACCAAGTCGGCGGCGAGCACCTGTTCTTCGAGGGCGGCGCCGGTCGAATAGAGGGTCACCAGGGCGTTGCCGAAGCGGCGCGACAGCCGGTTGAGGACATCGAGGTTGCGGTCGAGAACCGTTACCTCAGAACCCATGCCGATCGCCATTTCGATGGCGTTCTCCCCGACTACTCCCCCTCCCAGAACCAGCGTACGTGCGGGGGCGACCCCGGGGACCCCGCCGAGCAGGCGACCTGATCCTCCATTGGGGGCTTCGAGGCAATGGGCGCCGGCTTGAATCGACATGCGGCCCGCAACCTGGGACATGGGCGCCAGAAGCGGCAGCCCTCCCCGGGCGTCGGTCACAGTCTCATAAGCGATGCAAGTTGCTCCGCTGGCGAGGAGCTCTTCGGTTTGCGCCGGGTCGGGGGCTAGATGGAGATAGGTGAACAGGACATGCTCAGGTCCCAACATGGCCCGTTCGGCGGCCTGGGGCTCTTTGACTTTGACGATCAACTCTGATTCGTCGAACACGGTCTTCGCGTCGGGAGCCACGCGCGCGCCCGCTGTGGAATAATCGGCGTCGGAGGCGCCGATACCGGTTCCGGCGCCTGCTTGAACCGAGACCCGGTGGCCACGCATCGTGAGTTCCCGGACGCTCGTGGGGGTGAGCCCCACCCGGCGCTCGGCAATCTTGATCTCCGTTGGAACTCCGACACGCATTCTGCCACCTCTGCTGCCACCTCTGAACGTCTATGTACAGAATACGCTTGGCCGGAGAGAACGTGTATGCGAATCCAGCCTCAAGAAGCTGATTATGCACAATATTTTATCATGCATCATAGATTTAGCAGTAGATTATTGCTCAGATCATTCCTCAAGGGAGGCAGGTTGTGCTGGATGAACTCGACGCCGCTGATCGGGAGATCCTGGAGGTGCTGCAGACCGATGCTCGCATCACCAATGCTGCCCTGGCCGAGCGAGTCCACCTGTCGCCTTCAGCCTGCCTGCGCAGGGTGCGCCGCCTCGAGGAGAACGGAGTGGTCACCGGTTATGTGGCGGTCCTCGATCGCAAGCTCATCGGCCGTGGCACTTCCGTTTTCGTTGAGATCGCTCTGACCAGCCAACAAGAAGACCATCTCGACGCCTTCGAGGAAGCGGTTGCCGGCGTCGATGAGGTCCTCAGCTGCCATCTGATGGCGGGCAACAGCGACTACCTGCTTCATGTCGCGGCGACAGACGTCGCCGACTACGAACGCATCCACAAGGCCTACCTGGCGAGACTCCCCCATGTCGGGCAACTGCGTTCAAGTTTCGCCCTGCGCACGGTCTGCGACCGCAAGGCACACCGCTTCGACAGCTGAACCACTTTGCGAAACCGCAGAAGGTGTTTCCGACCGTGGGCGTATCGTTCGACCGAGTGGAGCACTGGGGCTCTGACCGAGGTCTTGAGCCGAGGTCTTGCGCCGCGACAAGCCCGGTGCGCTCGGTTGTCAGGCGTTGTCGAGGTTGTCGAGGTAATACATCTCGGCGGCGGGCTTCAGGGGGCGTGCGTACCAGAGGGGGCGTCGCAGTCCGCCCGGGCCTGGGGCCGGTCGGGTCATCGCGAGCCATTCGCGGTAGGCCTCGCGGCTCTTGGCCGTGTCGACGACCACATCGCCGTACTGGTCGCCGGGTTCGGCCGGCGTGACTCGGACCCGCTGGTGCCAGCACTGCATCCCCGAGATCGGGTCCGGTTGCACCGAGAACGTCAGGTTCTGGTGCACGCCGGTGTCGTTCCACCAGATGCGTTGACTGTCGGGATCATCGGAATCGAAGCGGCGGATCCCGTCGGTGCGGGTCAGCTTCCACGACTGGCCGCCGTCGCTGTTGTCGATGCGGTCGATCGCGGCTTTTCCGGATCCCCAGGAGCGGGCCTGGTCCTCTTCGATGCGCCAGCGTCCCATGTGATGCGATGCGGCGACCACCCCGGGCCGGATTCCCTCGGTCCGCCAGGCTTGAATCACGAAATGGCCGGTACGGGTGGAGATGCGCACCAGACCGTTCTCGGCGATCTCGAGCTTCTCGGCGTCGCTCGGGTGGATCCACAGCGGGTGCCGATGGCTGATCTCGTTGAGCCACTTGGAGTTGGCCGAACGGGTGTGAATCAAAGTGGGTATCCGGAAGGTCGGCAAGAGGATGCGCTCGTTGCCCTCCAAGTCGAGGTCCTGGTGGTGGACATGGGACTTGATCCACCCCGGCGTGGCGTGCTCGCGCCACCCCCAATCCGCCAGCGTCGTCGAGAAGAGCTCGAGTTTCTTCGACGGGGTCGGAAACCCCTCTCTCGCCTCGCCGTCGACCTCCACCGCCGGTGAACCGTCGCCGAGGTCCGCCAGAGTGATCTCTGCGAGGTGTTCGGGGGTACCGTCCCATGTGCCGATGGTTCCGGGCTTGCGGAAGACTTGATCGTCGCCTTTGCGGCAGTCCGCGGTGGCCTCTGGGCCGACGATCCGCTCGTAAGGGGTAACCATGTCGCCGGGCACTGCGAAAGAACCGACGTCCCGCATGTACTCGAGTGGTGTTTTGCCCGCTTCAGCCGCCGCTTCTGCCAAGCCCGGCACCGACTCGGCGAACATGGTCCCGTAGTACTCGTCGACCGAGATCGGCGTCCCCGGATGTTCGTCGGACTCGAACCACTTGCGGATCCCCCTGCTGCCGTCTGGGTCGATGTGCCAGGAGAGGTCGATCCAGAACTCGTTCTCTTCTGAGACTTCCCCGGGGTTGAACTCATGGCTGCGGGAGTCGGGCCCCAGCGACTCGCCGCGCAGCTCCGCGTAACGGCGCATGACCGGTTGGCGAAAACCGATCCAGCGTCCGTTGTGGGTCTCGAAGCTGGCCACGTCGTGGCGTTCGGCGCCCACCCCCATGGGCAGCACATAGTCGGCATACCAGGCGGTCTCGGACCAGGTGGGGGTCAATGCCACGTGGCAGCGCACCTTCGTCTCGTCGGTCAGGGCCTCCAGCCAGCTGAACCCGTCGGGGTTGGTCCAGACGGGGTTGTAGACCCGGCTGAAGTACACATCGAGCGTGCCCCGGCCCTCGTTGAGAAAGTGCGGCAGCAGAATCGACATCTCGTGGTAGGCCAACGGGTATTCGGCAGGCCAGGAAAGCTCGTTCCATTGACGCAGCGGCGGCGCGCCCTTGGGCTGGGCGGGCTTGAACTTGTTCCAGCCGTTGCCACTGGTCCCTCCGACCGTGGCCACCGATCCGGTCAAGACGTTGAGAAAGAAGAGGCAGCGCGCCGTCTGCCAGCCGCCGAGGTTGCCGGCGCCAGCGGCGCGCCAGTTGTGCGATGCGAACTTGGTGGGGTGGGCTCCGATGATCTCGGCGATCTCGCGCAGTTGCTCCCCGTCGACTCCGCAGATCTGCTCCGCTGCCTCGGGGGTGTAGTCGGCGTAGGCGTCAAGCAGAGCCTCTTCCAAGGACTCGAACTCCAGCGGCAGATCCGGGCGGGTCTCGCGGAGGTATGTCTCCCAGTTGACCCAACGGCGCACGAACTCACGCTCCCAGGCGCCGTTGCGGATCAACAGCCGAGCGATGGCCAACAGCAGGAAGGGCTCGGTCCCAGGCCAGGCGGCAAGCCAGTGGTCGGCCTTTGAGCCCGTGTTGGAGAGCCTCGGGTCGACACAAATGACGGTTGCCCCCTTGCCCTGAGCCTCAATGATGCGTTGAGCGTGAGGGTTGAAGTAGTGCCCGGCCTCCAGATGCGATGAGATCAAGAAGATCACTTCGGCGTTGGCGAAATCCGACGACGGGCGGTCGTGGCCCATCCACGACTGATAGCCGATCCGGGCGTTGGAGGAGCAGATGTTGGTGTGGCTGTTGTGCCCGTCCACCCCCCATGACTTGAGGACGCGGTCGGCGTATCCGTCCTCGCCGGGCCGCCCCACGTGGTACATCACACCGTTGTGGCGGCCCTCGTCGAGAGCAGCAGCGACACGCGCTCCGACTTCGCTGAGCGCCTCGTCCCAGGTCACCCGTTCCCATCGGCCCGAACCCCGTGCTCCAACCCGGCGCATCGGGTGGAGGATCCGCTCGGCGTCGTTGACCTGATTGAGCGTGGCGGGACCTTTGGCACAGTTGCGACCGCGGCTCGCGGGGTGGAGCGGATTCCCCTCGATCTTGTCGATCCTGTGGGTCTCGTGGTTGACATGGGCCAGCAGACCGCAAGCCGCTTCGCAGTTGAAACAGGTGGTGGGAATGAGGCTGTGGTGCTTTTCGACCCGCTGAGGCCACGCCTTGGCGTCGAGCGACTTGTAGTCGTGCCATTCCTCGTGGTTCGGGTACTGCTGAAGGTCGGTCATCGCTGTCACATCGGTTTCTCGGCGGCCCGGCTTCTAGGAGAGCGGCACTGACTGGCCGGCACGAACGAACGAATCCTCATAGGCCCACATGCCGGCTATGGCGGCGACTCCTGCGGCTGCGACCAAGCCCTCTCCGGAACCTGCGGCCAAGGCGATCACCAGCACGCATGCGGGCACGAAGAGGCCGATGACCACGCCGAACCAGAACCGGTCTCGATACGTTCCCGAGATCATCTGGTGAAGTGCAGCCTCGACGTGGGGGGTTCCGGCCGAGGTTGCTTCCAGCGCCACCAGAGCCGCGGTGGCGCAGACTCCACCGAGGAAGGCCCAGCGGACCGCGCCGGGTTCGGGCACCTCCATGAACAGGTCCACGATTGCGTAGCACGCACCCCCCGCGGTCACTGCCTGTGAAAGCAGGGTCGGCAACAGCAGAGGCGTCTGCCACAGATCCCGGCCCTCGCACTGGCCGAACAGGAAAGCGGTGTAGCCGGCAGTCGCCGCGGCGCACACCACGACGGGGACAGCCAGGATCTTGAGAACACCGGGCGCCTCGGCGACGCCTGCCACCCACCAGGCGGCAGTCACCACAGCAAAAGCAGCCAGGACACAGGCGCCTTTCACCAGCCAGGACTTCCAGCTTCCTCTGGTTATCAGATAGTAGAACCGGCCTGGTTGTTTGAGGTCGGCGACCAGCAGAACCCCGGTCACGGCCAGAAAGAAACCGGCAAGCATCGGCGGCACCACGCCGACCGCCGCGGTCTCGCCGCTGTGGCCCAACAGCACCAACAATGCCGCAATGACCATCACTCCCGCAGCGATCGCCTTGGTGACCAGGTATCCCGAAACCTTGGCGGTCCAGGTCATCTGATGCGAGGTGGTGTAGGTGGTCCGCGCCACCACACCGCTGCTGTCGGCCGGGACGCTGGGGTGATTCGGCGTCGTGTCCGCCCAGATCATCCCGTCACGGGCGATCGCGGTGCGCAGCGGATCGAGCGAGGCCTGATCCGCGCCGCGGTAATACACCTTGGGGTTGGTCCCCTGTTCGGGTGCTCGCACGGCCACGTCCTCGCGTCCGATGATCTTGGTTGCCTGGTTCAACGGGTCGTCGAGGTCGGCGACCTTGATGGCGTGGGTGGGACAGACGATCACGCACGACGGTTCGAGCCCGTCTTCAATGCGGTGGTTGCAGAAGTTGCACTTGTTGGCCGTGTTGGTCGCCGGGTTGATGTACAGGGCGTCGTAGGGGCAGGCATTCATGCAGCCCTTGCAGCCGATGCAGTTGTCGTCGTCGAAGTCGACAACCCCGTTGGGGGCCCGAAAGAGCGCATTGGTGGGGCATATCGATATGCAGGGGGCGTCATCGCAATGGTTGCAGCGCATGACCGAGAAATGGCGGCTGACGTTCGGGAAGGACCCGGTCTCTATGTACTTCACCCAGGTGCGGTTGACGCCGAGGGGGACGTCGTGCTCGCTCTTGCAGGCCACGGTGCAAGCGTGGCAGCCGATGCAGGAGTCGCTGTCCAAGAGGAATCCGAGCCGGGTCACATGCTTCTTTCAAGGGTGTGAATACGAACGTTAGACACTCTAACTGTATACGGGCGGCGGCTTGCTTCAGGTCGGGAAGTTCACATCAACGGTGATCGATTCCCGTTGGCCGATCGACGTGCTCATGTCGATGAGTTTCCGGCGGGCCGCGGCCGGCACAGTGTCCAAGACGAAGTCGTCTGAGAGATTCATCGTCTGTCTGGATAGCGCGTCCGAGCGTTCTCTATCGTCTCGACATGACCGACGCCGCCCGAATGATCGAGAACCTGCTCTACCTGTACGCCGAGCGAATCGATGCGGGAGACCTCGGCGGTATAGCCGACCTGTTCAAACACGGCCGTATCTGCGCCGTGCCCGACGCGCCGCCGGAGGCCACTTTCGAGGGCTCGGAGGGAGTGCGCAGAATGTACGACGCTGCTACCCGGCTCTACGAGGACGGGACCCCCAAGACGCACCACATCACCGGCAACGCGATCATCGAAGTCGACCAGGAAGCGGGGACAGCCTCCAGTCGGAGCTACTACACCGTGACCCAGGCAACTCCGGAGCTGCCGTTGCAGATCATCATCACCGGGCGGTACCACGACACCTTCAAGCGTCTCGGCGACGAGTGGTGGTTCGACACCAGGATCATGTTCGTGGATCAGGCGGGCGACCTGAGCCACCATCTGCTGTATTCGCTCGACTGAGCCTCGACCAGCGCGTCCGTCTGGTCGATCGAGGAAGTCCGGCGGTACGGTTTTGGGGTGGGCACTGCCGCTGACTTCCCCAAGATCATCAGCGTCGACGATCACGTCGTTGAGCCCGCGGACATCTGGACCGACCGCCTCCCCGCCAAGTACCGGGACGTGGGCCCTCGCATCGTGATTGCACCTCAAGGCGAGATGGCTCTCGAGGGCGGCGCCTGGGTTGAACAGCCGGGGACCGGCGACAAGATGGCGGCTTGGTGGCACTACGAGGACCACCGCTACCAGATCAAGCACATGATCGCCTGTGCCGGCACTCCTCCAGAAGAGGTCAGCATGAAGGGGGTCACATACGACGACATTCGCCCCGGGTGCTACCAGGCGGCGGACCGTCTGGCGGACATGGACGTCAACCATGTGGAGGCGTCGCTGTGCTTTCCCAACTACCCCCGTTTCTGCGGGCAGTTGTTCGCTGAACGCAAGGACAAGGAACTCTCCAAGCTCTGCGTTGAGGCCTACAACGACTGGATGGTCCAAGAATGGTGCGGCGGTTCCGGCGGTCGGCTGATCCCGCTGTGCATCGTGCCGTTGTGGGACGTCGAACTGGCCGCGGCGGAGATCCGCCGCAACGCCGCCCGAGGCGTCAACGCGACCGCCTGGTCGGAGTTGCCGGCTTGGCTGGGTCTGCCGTCGATTCACTCGGGCTACTGGGACCCCTTCTTCCAAGCATGTGAAGAGACGGGAACGGTCATCGCCATGCATATCGGATCCGGCACCCGCACCGTGAGCACCTCGGAGGACGCGCCGACGCTCGTGACCGCCACCATGATCTCAGCCAACAGCGCCGCGTCCATGGTCGACTTTCTGTTCTCGGGCGTGCTGCACCGCTACCCCGCATTGAAGTTGATGTACGCGGAGAGCCAGATCGGCTGGATCCCCTACTTCATCGAACGGGCCGACGAGAACTACATGACCCATCAGTGGGCTCAGGGCGCCGAGCGCCTGCCGGAGAAGCCCTCATTCTACTACTACCGGCAGATCTACAGCTGTTTCTTCAACGACAGCGCCGGCATGAAGATGCTCGACGAGGTCGGTGTGGACAACGTCCTCTTCGAGACTGACTACCCCCATTCCGACGGCACCTTCCCGCACTCCAAGCAGAAGGCGCAGTCGCTGTTCGGGCATCTCGACGACGAGGCCGTCTACAAGATCGCCCGGGGCAACGCCATCAAACTGCTCAACCTGCCATTCGAGTAAGAGCGTGCGCGGATTGAAAGGTCATTGCGCTGATACCTGTTGTTCCCCGCTCTTGTTCGCTGCGCTCACGGGCCGCTCGGGCCACGGCCTCGCTGTTCGGCAACCGTGTTTGGGATCAATCCGCTCGGCCTCTAACTGACCGATGTTCTCCGTGTTACATTTCACCTTGCATGAACGCTGAGCCAGAACTTCCGGCGATCCTCGATGTTCGCAATGTCGAGATCGTCTACAACAGCGTCATCCTGGTCTTGAGCGGCGTCAGCCTGCGGGTTGACCAGGGCGAGATCGTCACGATTCTCGGCGCGAACGGTGCGGGCAAGACCACATTGTTGCGGGCGATCACCGGACTGCTCGAGGTTCACCGCGGGGAGATGACCAAAGGTTCGATCATCTTCGACCAGGAGCCGGCCGACCACGCCGATCCGGCGAAGCTGGTGCGGGCCGGCGTGTCGCAGGTCATGGAAGGGCGCCGGATTTTCGCCGAGTTGACAGTCGAGGAGAACTTGCGCGCCGGGGCTTACACGGTACGCGACCACAGCGCAGTCGCCGCTGCCCATGATCGGGTCATGGACCTGTTCCCAGTATTGAAACCGCGCCAACGCGACACCGCCGGTTATCTGTCCGGTGGAGAACAACAGATGCTGGCCATCGGTCGGGCTCTGATGGCCTCGCCGAAACTCCTGCTGCTGGACGAACCCTCGTTGGGATTGGCGCCCAAACTTGTGGAGCAGATCTCCGAGATCATCACCACCGTCAACGAACAGGGAACGAGCGTGCTGCTCGTCGAGCAGAATGCACGCATGGCTCTGTCCGTCTCGGACCGGGCCTATGTGCTCGAGAATGGACGAATCGTGAAGGAAGGCTCAGCGGGCGATCTGCTCGGAGACGACGACATTCGCGAGTTCTACCTCGGAGTCGGCGAAGCGGGACGCAAGTCCTTCCGAGACGTCAAGTCCTACCGTCGCAAGAAACGCTGGAGCGCATGAACGAGCCGCTTCTTCTCTTCGATCAAGTGTCCCTGCGCTTCGGAGGGGTCGTTGCTCTCAACGACGTCTCGTTCACGGTCGAGCCCGGCGAGCTGTTCGCGATAATCGGCCCCAACGGCGCAGGCAAGACTTCCATTTTCAACTGCCTCAACGGCGTGTACCGGCCCGAGAGCGGCGAAATCAACTTCTGCGGCAGGCCACTCGTCGGCCTCAAGCCGACCGAGATAGCCGGACTCGGGGTGGCGCGGACCTTCCAGAATCTGGGACTCTTCTCCAACCTCAACTTGGTCGACAACTTGATGCTCGGCCGTCATCTGCTGATGAAAAGCGGATTCGTATCGGGCGCTCTGTGGTTCGGCAGGGCCAGGCGCGAGGAGATCGAGCACCGAGCCGGCGTCGAAGAGATAATCGACTTCCTGGAGCTGCAGCCGTACCGGCGCAGCCCGGTCGGCATGCTTCCCTACGGAATCCAGAAGCGCATCGAGTTGGGTCGTGCCCTGTCGATGGAGCCGACCCTGCTGTTGTTGGACGAGCCTGTTGCGGGCATGAACCTCGAAGAGACTGAAGACATGGCTCGTTTCATCATCGAGATTCGCAACGATCTCCACATCGCCATGATCCTCGTGGAACATGACATGCACATGGTCATGGACATCGCTGACCGAGTGATGGCCCTGAACTTCGGACAGAGCCTCGCTACCGGGCTCCCCGCCGATATTCAGTCCGACCCGGAGGTCATTGCAGCGTACCTGGGAGAGACCGCGTGAATATCTCCCTTCCACAGAAGCTCCTGTCTCGAGCGGCCGCGGAGGGTGATTCAGTCGCCCTCCGCCACAAGAAGTTGGGAATCTGGCGCGAGTACACCTGGAACGACTACGCGGAACTCACCCGCCGAGTGGGTCTCGGCCTGCGCAGCCTCGGTGTGAACAAGGGTGACAAGGTCGCGGTCCACGCTGAGAACCGGCCTGAATGGGTTTTTGCCGACCTGGGCGCCCAGGGTATCGGTGCGGTCACTGTCGGGGTCTACCCGACCAGCCCCGCGTCCGAAGTCCGTTATCTGCTGGCTCATTCCGAAGCGAAGGTCGTGGTCGCAGAGGACGAAGAGCAGCTCGACAAGACCCTCGAAGTCTGGGATCAGCTCAAGGGCCTGTCCTACATCGTGGTCATCGACCCCCGCGGGGTCCGGGTCCTGGACGATCCGCGGATTCTCACCTTTGAAGAACTGCTGGAACGGGGCCGAGACCAGCCTGCAGCCGACTTCGACGAGTCTGTGGCGGCGCTGTCCGACGCGGAGGCGGCCATCATCGTCTACACCTCGGGTACTACCGGGCCGCCCAAGGGAGCGATGATCAGCCACGCCAACATGCACGCTGCGTTCACGGACTACGACGCGGAGTTCTCCCTCGGTCCCGGCGACGAAGTCCTCTCGTATCTTCCCCTGTGTCACATCGCGGAGCGACTGATCACGGTCGTCAACGCAGTCAGCGGCGGGTACACGGCGAACTTCGGCGAAGGCGGGGCAGCCTTTGCCAACGATATGCGAGAGGTGCAGCCGACGTTCTTTCTGGGCGTTCCCCGAGTCTGGGAAAAGATGTTGGCGAGCGTTCAAGTGCGCATGAACGACGCTTCGTGGCTGAAACGACGCAACTACCGGTATTGGACCGCCAAGGGCGAGCAATTCGCCAAGGCCCGCATGAGCGGCCGAATTCGCTGGTCAGACAGAGTGATCGCGGCATTGGGATCACTCCTGTTGTTCCGCGCGCTCAAGGAGCGGCTCGGGATGAGCCGTTGCGACAAAGCACTTTCGGGAGCGGCGCCGATCGCCCCGCAGGTACTCGACTGGTTCTGGTCGATCGGAGTGCCGGTGCGCGAGGGGTACGGGCAGACCGAGAACTGCGCCCAAGGCACGATCAACCCGGTCGGCGACGTGCGCATCGGCACTGTCGGGGTGGCAGTCGGGGGCGCTGAGGTGCGCATTGCCGAAGACGGCGAGATCCTCACCCGAGGCGGCGGAACCTTCGTGGGCTACTACAAGAATCCGCAGGCGACGGCGGAGACGATCGACAACGACGGCTGGTTGCACACAGGCGACGTCGGGTTCATCGACGGGGACGGTTACCTGACGATCACCGACCGCAAGAAGGACGTCATCATCACCGCGGGAGGCAAGAACATTTCTCCTTCAGAGATCGAGAATCGCCTGAAGGTGTCGCCGTTCGTGCGGGAGGCCGTGGTGATCGGTGATCGTCGCAAGTACCTGACCGCATTGGTCGGCATCGAGTACGACACGGTCGGAGACTGGGCGACCCGAAACGGCGTGACCTACACGACATACCGCGATCTTTCGAACAAGCCCGAGGTGCGCTCTCTGATCGAGGGTGTATTGCAGGAGGCGAACCGCGAGTTCGCGCAGGTCGAGACCATCAAGCGTTTCGAATTCATGACGGTCGAGCTCGACCACGAGGACGGACAACTGACCGCCACCCAGAAAGTCAAGCGAACAGCCATCACCGAGCAGTTCGAAGATCTGATCGAGCAGATGTACCGATGACCGCCTTCTGGCAGGCAACCTTCGACGGAGTCGCCTCGGGGTCCTTGTATGCGCTTATTGTGCTCGGGTTCGTGGTCATATACCGCGCCACGGGCATCATCAACTTCGCGCAGGGCGGCGCGCTGCTGCTCGGTGGTTACATCACCTACAACGTCAGTACGTCGTGGGGTTGGAACTACTACGCCGGCATCGTCTTGTCCGTACTGGTGTGCGCCGGATTCAGCGTGCTGTTGCAACGAGCCATGCTGCAGCGAGTCTTTCGCGAAGTCGTCGGTATCTCCGCAGGCCTGTTGGGGTGGGCGACCCTCTTCTACAACGGCGCCACGCATCTGGTCGGGCTGTCGGGGGGTGTCGTCATCGGTTTGCTGGGGTGGTTTGCGACCGCTCGCATCGAGGCCCGTTACGGTGACAGGGGACCCTCCGAGCTGCCGCTGTTCGGGGCGATCATGGTCACCATCGGGGTGCTGTTCATCGTCAAACAAGTTGTGGCTTCGATCTGGGGGTTCGCCGAACTCAGTGTCAACGACCCATGGGAACTGTCGACCTCGCGAGTGGGAGGGTTGGTCCTTCAACACTCCAAGCTCGCGGCCATCGCCATGGCTGTGCTTGCGCTCGGAGTGTTCTTCCTAGTCGACCGCTACAGCCGGATCGGCGTCGCCATGCGGGCCACGCATTTCGACCACGAAGCGGCCATCGCGCAGGGAATCTCAACAAAGATCGTGTTCGCTACAGCGTTCGCCATCGCTGGCGGCGCGGCGGCGCTGGCGGGCAGCGCGGCCACAGCCGGCCCCGAACTCATCACTCCGAACCTCGACTTCGTGGTCTTTTTCGCGTTCCCGGCAATGATCGTCGGGGGCTTGGACTCCCCCGCAGGGGCGGTGGCCGGCGGACTGCTGGTCGGCTGGCTTCAGAACCTCGTGAAGACCTATATCGCCACCACTCCCGAATGGTTCCCGATCGAGGACCTCGACTGGCTCGGCGCCGGATTCGAGCGGGTGGCGATCTTCATCGTCATGATCATCGTCTTGATGGTCCGCCCCTACGGACTGCTCGGCACCGAGGAGGTGCGTCGCGTATGAGCACCGATTCCGGCCCCGAACACGCGGCTCCGGCTGCGCCCGGCAAAGGCGCACCGCGGCTCCGGCTGCGCCCGGCGACAACAATGCACGTCCGCTATCGCGACGACCTGCGTCTGTTCCCGAACCGGCTGAGGCGGTCAGCATTGGCAGCGCTGATCTTGATTTGGGCGTTCATACCAGTGTTCTGGGATGTGCCGCCCTTCACGCTTCTCAGCGGCAACGGAATCTCGCTCAACACACTGGCTTACGCCGGAGTGTTCTCGATCGCCGCGATCGGGCTGAACCTTCTCACCGGCTACACCGGACAGGTCTCGCTCGGGCACTCGGTTTTCTTGGCCGTCGGCGCCTACAGCACGGCATACGCGGGCTCTGTCTGGGGTTGGCCGATGTGGCTCTGGATCTTCTTCGCGCCGGCGTTGGGCTGGCTGCTCGGCGCGGCCATCGGGCCCTTCGCGCTTCGTCTCCGCGGCAACTACCTGGTGATAGTGACGCTTGGCCTGGTGTTCATCGGCGAGCACATTTTCAGGAACTGGAGGAGCGTCACTGGAGGAAACGCCGGGACGTCGGCTGCAGGCGTGGAGTTGAACCTGGGTTTCGTGGATTTCGAGAACCTGAGCCTGTTCGGCAAATCGTTCGGGAAGGACGAGAGCTTTTTCTGGTTGATCTGGCTGCTTGTCGCGGTCGTTGCCTGGCTGACGAAGAACGTCGTGCGGACGCGTCCCGGAAGAGCGCTGCAGGCCGTTCGCGACCGGGACATCGCTGCGGAGATCATCGGGATCGATGTGGGGATCGCTGGTTACAAGACCCAGGCGTTCGCCTGGTCAGCCGCGATCGCGGCTCTGGCGGGAGCACTGTATGCGCCGCTCCAGCTCTTCATCAGCCCAGGCGACTTCACGTTGCTTGTATCCATCCAGTTCATCGCCATGATAATTCTCGGTGGGATGGGCACGATCTACGGATCGATAATCGGTGCGCTGGTGATAACCGCGCTCCCGCGACTGATAGACGGCATCTCCGCGGACTACGGTGTGCCTGGGGTGGCAGCCAAAAGCACAGATTCTGGGCTGGTGTCCGTCGCTTCGCTTAATGTGATCATTTACGGGTTCCTAATCGCCTTGTTCCTTCTGGTGGAGCACCGAGGACTGGCTGGAATCTGGGTTCGTATCCGCAACTATTTCTCAACCTGGCCGTTCTCGTACTGAGAGTTGCCACAGACGCCCTTGGAGGGGACATGAAAAAGAAACAATGGTTCCGATTGACGGCACTGCTGCTCGCCTTGACGCTGTTCGCGGCAGCGTGTGGCGACGATGACGAGGACTCAGGCAGCGCCGATACCGGTGATGACATGGCCGACAGTGATGACATGGCCGACGGCGACGACATGGCCGACAGTGACGACATGGCCGACAGTGACGACACGGCTGACGGCGATGACATGGCCGACGGCGACGACATGGCCGACGGCGACGATATGGCAGCCGAGATCGCGACGGGTCCAGGCTTCGACGGCACGACCATCAAGGTCGGGGTGATCTCCGATCTCTCCGGTCCGGTCGCGATCATCGGAGTTCCGCTGACCGCCGGTGGTCAGGTCTACTACGACTACATCAACAGTCAGGGCGGCGTTGCCGGCCAGTACCTGATCGAGACGGTCGAAGTCGACCATCAGTACAACCCGGCGACTGCGGTGCAGGTCTACAACGAGGTCAAGGATGATGTCGTCGTGCTCGGCCAACTCTTCGGCACGCCGATCACCAACGCGGTGCTCGAGTCGCTGAAAGAGGACGGCTTGGTTGCAGCCCCTGCGTCGCTCGACGCTTTCTGGGTCCGTGAACAGAATCTGCTGCCGATTGGCGGCCCGTACCAGATCCAGGCGATCAACGGTCTCGATTGGTGGGTGAACGAAGGCGGCGGCAACGTCGAGCAGGTCTACTGCTCGTTCATCCAAGACGATCCCTACGGCGAAGCCGGACAGGAAGGCATCGACTTCGCGGCGGAGAACCTCGGATTCACGATCGCCGAGGTCGCCCGGTATGTCTCCGGAGACACCGACTTCTCAGCTCAAGTCCAGCAGTTGCAGGGCGCCGGGTGTGAGGTGGTGTTCTTGACAACGGTGCCATCGGTCACCGGTGGAGCGCTTGGCGCCGCTGCAGCCGGTGGATACGCACCGCAGTGGATCGGTGTCTCGCCGACCTGGATCAACGCCCTGGCGGAGAGCGCTCTAGCGCCGTATCTCCAAGCCAATTATGTGGTCGTCGCGGAAGGGTCCACCTGGGGCGACGAGAGCGTGCCCGGCATGGCCACGATGATCGAGCGCCTCGAGGAGTTCGCTCCCGATCAGGAACCCGATTATTACTTCACTTTCGGGTACCTTCAGGCCCACGCCATTGTCCGGGTGCTCGAGGCTGCTGTTTCCAATGGCGACCTGAGCCGCGACGGGATAATCGAAGCTATGAACAGCCTCGGCACGGTCACCTTCGACGGACTCTCGGGCGACTACTTCTACGGAACGCCAGACGAGAGGGTACCGGCCACCGAGAACACGATCTTCGCTGTGAACCCCGAGGTTCCCAACGGCGTGGAGGCTGTTGCCACCGGTTACAAGGCATCCTTCGCCGACTCCTTCGTGTTCGAGTAATCCGCTGGTTCGCCTGATCTGCGCGTTCGGCTGATCGGCCTTTCGAGTTCGATCAGCCGCCTGCGCGCTGCGCTCGGAGCGGTAAGTAGATGGATCAGATATTACCGGGTAAGGTCGCGGGGAACATGCAACGCGTACCTTTGGCAATGCCGCTCCGCTCGACGCTGGACACCAGCGATCCGCAGTTCGCGCAGAACACCAGAGACATGCGCGAGCAGCTCGAGGTGATCGAAGGGCTGCTCGACGAGGCAGAAGCCGGGGGCGGGCCGGCGCGCATGGAGAGGCTGCGCTCCCGTCAGAAGCTCCCCATCCGCGAACGCATCGCGAACGTCATCGACCCGGACAGCCCCTTCCTCGAGATCAGTCCGCTAGCCGCGTACAACTCGGACTACACGATCGGCGGCGGAATGGTCGTCGGCGTCGGGGTGATCGCCGGCGCCGAGTGCGTGATCATGGGCAACGATCCCACAGTCCTAGCCGGCGCTCTCACCCCCTACGCATCCAAGAAATGGAATCGCGCTCTGGAGATCTCACGCGAGAACCGCATGCCCTATGTCAGTTTTGTGGAATCCGCGGGTGGCGACCTCCGGGTCCAGCCCAAAGATGGCGGCAACAGGCGCTTCCTCCAAACCGATCACTTCGCCGAGAGTGGACGCTTCTTCTACGAGATGATCGAGCTCTCGAAGATGAGGATCCCCACGGTTTGTGTCGTGTTCGGATCGTCGACCGCCGGGGGCGCGTACCAGCCGGGACTCTCCGACTACACGATCATGGTCAAGGACCAGTCGAAAATGTTCCTCGGAGGCCCCCCGCTGGTCAAGATGGCCACCGGCGAGATCTCCGATGATGAGACACTCGGCGGCGCTGAGATGCACACCACCGTCTCCGGTGGCGGAGACTACTTCGCCCAAGATGAGATGGATGCGCTGCGCATGTGCAGAGAGGTCGTCTCACATCTCAACATCCGCAAGCCGGGGCCGCCGCCGAGCTTCCCTCCGGACCCGCCGGTCTACGACCAGGAGGAACTGCTCGGCATCGTCAGCCGGGACCTGCTCAAGCCGGTCGATGTTCGCGACGTCATCGCTCGCACCGTCGATGGTTCGCGCTTTGAAGAGTTCAAACCTCGCTGGGGCAGCACCCTGGTGTGCGGCTGGGCCTCAATTCATGGATATCCGCTGGGAATCCTGGGCAACAACGGTGTGCTCTACCCAGACGCCGCGCAGAAAGGCGCCCACTTCATTCAACTGTGCAACCAGATCGACGTGCCTCTGATGTTCTTGCAGAACATCACCGGGTACATGGTGGGGAAAGACTTCGAGGCGGACGGAATCATCAAGAAGGGCTCCCAGATGATCAACGCCGTCAGCAACTCGACCGTGCCCCACATCACCGTGATCATCGGATCCAGCTACGGCGCGGGAACCTACGGCATGTCGGGCCGGGCTTTCGGGAACCGTTTCACCTTCCTGTGGCCGACCGCGAAGATCGCGGTGATGGGACCAAAGCAGATCGCGGGCGTGATGTCGGAGGTGCGTCGCGGTCAGGCAAAACGCCTCGGCCGGGAGTTCGACGAAGAAGCGGACGCCGAAACGGTCGCCGCGGTCGAAGCCACCCAGGAGCGGGGTTCGCTGGCCCTGCGAGCCACTGGAGCGATCAGCGACGATGGGATCATCGACCCGAGAGACACCCGCCACGTCGTGGGCATGTGCCTCTCGGCGGTGAGCAACCGGGCCATCGAGGGGGCAGAGCGATACGGGGTGTTTCGGCTATGAGCCGTTTCGATGCCTTGCTGGTGGCCAACCGGGGCGAAATCGCCTGCCGGATAATCCGATCGGCGTCTGCTATGGGCATCCGGACCGTGGCGCTGTTCGTCGACTCCGATACGGGGGGTTTGCATGTCGCCCAAGCCGACGAAGCTGTGCGGATCAGCAGCTATCTGGACAGTGATCAGATCCTTGCCGCAGCACGGCTGACAAACGCCGGCGCGGTTCATCCCGGTTACGGATTCCTCGCTGAGAACTCCGCCTTCGCCGAGGCAGTGTTGGCAGACGGTCTCGTCTGGGTCGGACCCTCGCCTGAGGCGATCTCCTTGATGGGAGACAAGATCGCCGCCAAGAAGTTGGCTGCGGAAACAGGAGTGCCCGTGCTCGACTCGAGCGACAAACCGGACGAATTCGGTTCCTTGGGCTTCCCGATTCTGATCAAGGCCGCTGCTGGGGGTGGGGGGAAGGGTATGCGGGTGGTCGACTCTCCCGCCGAGTTGGAAGAGTCCGTGGCGTCGGCCCGCCGCGAGGCTCTCGCCGGATTCGGCGACGATCGCGTGTTCGCGGAGCGCTACGTCCGCAGCGCACGCCACATCGAGATTCAAGTGTTGGGAGACAGGCATGGAAACTTGCTGCACCTCGGCGAACGCGAGTGCAGCATTCAACGTCGCCATCAAAAGATCATCGAGGAGTCGCCGTCGCCTTTCGCGAGCGACGAAATGCGCTCCGCCATGGGTGCCGCAGCTGTGTCTTTGGCCCGCGCCCTCTCCTACGAGTCCGCCGGCACGGTCGAGTTCCTGGTCGACGACGAATCGGGAGAGTTCTTCTTCTTGGAAGTCAACACTCGCCTGCAGGTCGAACACCCCGTCACTGAGGAGGTGACAGGCATCGACCTGGTCAGAGAGCAGCTGAGGGTCGCTCGAGGCGAAGCGCTGGGCTATTCCTCTGAAGACGTTTTGTTCACCGGTCACGCCATTGAGGCCCGCCTCTACTCCGAAGACCCCGACAACGACTTCCTTCCCGCCACAGGAGTCGTCGAGATATTCGAACCGGCATCCGACCCGCCGGTCCGCTACGACACCGGAGTACAGACCGGTTCGACGATCACCTCTCAATTCGATCCCATGATCGCCAAGGTCATCTCCCACGCTGCCAGCAGGGCTGACGCGGCAGGCCAGTTGGCATTGGCGCTTGAACGTCTGCAAATCGGCGGCGTCGCCACCAACCGGGACTTCCTGGCCGCCACGCTCAGATCCGCTGAGTTTCTTGCGGGCGAGACCACGACGGACTTCATCGAACGCTTCGCCCCTGCGCCCAAGCGCCCGCTCGACGAGGCCGAAACACGACTTCTGGCTGCCGCCGCGGCCATGTGGCTGCAGCACGACAATCGATCCGGAGCGAAAGTCTTGACCTCGATGCCGTCGGGATTCCGCATCGGCAGGTTGGCGCGGGAGCGGGTTGAGCTCCAGATCGCCGACGCCGAGACAACCGTGTACTACTCCCCTGAGCGCCATGGGGGGTTCGTGCTCGGCGCCTCGGGCGACGAGGGCACCGCTCGTGTCCAGAGCTGCTCTGATCGCCACATAGATGTTGAGGTTGATTCCCGGCGTCGGCGTTATTCGGTGGCACGCCATGGTCGCAACCTCCACCTGACGGGCGCGGGCGGGGGGGCTCAGATCGAGATCCTGCCCCGGTTTCCAGCAGCTGAGCCCGAAGTTGTCGGGGGTGCGGTGGTGGCGCCGATGCCCGGCGAGGTGATCGAACTTCGGGTGGGCACCGGCGACGTTGTGGAGGCTCAGCAGGTTGTCGCGGTGATCGAGGCAATGAAGATGGAACACCATCTTCGGACCGCCGAAGCGGGCACTGTCACTGAAATCCGGGTCTCGGTCGGTGACCAGATCCAAAAAGACGTCCTGCTGATGGTGATCGATGGCGAAGGTTCCGCGCCGGGTTCCGCGGCTCCGGCTGCGCCCGGCGAGGGTTCCGCGCCGGGTTCCGCGGCTCCGGCTGCGCCCGGCGAGGGTTCCGCGCCGGGTTCCGCGGCTCCGGCTGCGCCCGGCG
>JAPPMP010000024.1:0-80902 GCA_028819005.1 Acidimicrobiaceae bacterium | reverse complement strand
GGTTCCGCGCCGGGTTCCGCGGCTCCGGCTGCGCCCGGCGGGGGTTCCGCGCCGGGTTCCGCGGCTCCGGCTGCGCCCGGCGGGGGTTCCGCGCCGGTTTCCGCGGCTCCGGCTGCGCCCGGCGAAGGCAACGCATGAATGCGCCGATACGCATCGCGAACTGCAGCGGGTTCTACGGCGATCGGCTGAGCGCAGCGGCCGAGATGGTCGAGGGGGGTCCGATCGATGTGCTCACCGGTGATTGGCTGGCCGAATTGACAATGCTGATTCTCGCGCGCACCAAGGCGAAGCGGGCCAAAGGCGGCTATGCCAAGACCTTCGTACAGCAGATGGAACAGGTGATGGGCAGTTGCGTCGACTCGG
This sequence comes from Acidimicrobiaceae bacterium, assembly GCA_028819005.1. Lineage (GTDB taxonomy): Bacteria > Actinomycetota > Acidimicrobiia > Acidimicrobiales > Aldehydirespiratoraceae > VXYK01. Next base: position 80,539 of record JAPPMP010000024.1, on the reverse strand, counting down.
GAGTCAAAGTCGTCTCCAATGCCGGCGGACTCGACCCGTTCCACTGTGCCGAGGCAGTCGCCGAGGCGGCCGACAAGTTGGGCCTCTCCCCCGCCATCGCCTACGTCGAGGGCGACAACCTCCTGCCGCGGCTCGCGGAGCTCAAAGCAGCCGGGGTCGACATCGTCGACCTCGAAACCAAAGAACCAGTCGCCGACATCGACTACATCTCCGCCAACGCATATCTCGGATGCTGGGGCATCGTCGAGGCGCTCCAGCGGGGAGCCGACATCGTGGTGACAGGCCGTACCACCGACGCAGCCATCGTCTGCGGGCCTGCAGCATGGCATCACGGCTGGTCTCCGGCGGACCTTGACGAACTGGCCGGCGCTGTCGTCGCTGGACACGTCATAGAGTGCGGTACCCAGGCAACCGGCGGGAACTACTCGTTCTTTGAAGAGATAGAAGGGCTCGAGTACCCCGGGTTCCCCTTCGCCGAGGTCGCCGCGGACGGATCGTCGGTGATCGGCAAACACCCCGGAACCGGGGGCAACATCACGATCGGCACCGTCACCAGCCAGCTGCTGTATGAGATAGACGGCCCGGGTTATCTCGGTCCTGACGTCACCAGCCGCTTCGACACAATAGAACTCACCGATGTGGGGCCGGACCGGGTTCGTATTTCAGGCGTGCGGGGAGAGAGGCCTCCGGAGACTCTGAAGGTCTCGATGAACTCGTGGGGCGGTTATCGAAGCGACATGGCGATCGCCCTGACAGGCGTCGACGTAGACGCCAAAGCCGAACTCGTGGAGAGGGCCTTCTGGCGAAACTGCCGATATCGACCGGAGGACTTCTCGAGCGTCACCAGCACAGTCGTGCGCACCGACAAGGACGACCCAGAAACCAACGAGGAGGCTGTGGCCTCCTGGCGCATCACTGTAAAGGACCCGGACCAGCAGAAGACCACGGCTGTCGCTTCAGCAATGAACGACCTGGCGCTGGCGAGCATTCCGGGGTTCTTCGGCCTCAAGGCCGGGGGTGTGGGCAAACCCTTCGGGGTCCACACCTCGGGGCTGGTGCCGCGTGATCTGGTTCCACAACATGTCGTGCTGCTCGGCGGGGGCCGCACGGTCGTCGACTCTGATGCACCCCCGCCGGGCCCCCCGGTGAGTCCGACGGTGCCCGAAATCCCAGCGCCGTACGGCAGCGAAACAATGCGGCTGCCCCTCGGTGCACTGGCCGGGACGCGATCGGGCGACAAAGGCGGAAACGCCAACGTGGGCGTCTTCGTCCGTTCTGGGAAGGCCTACGGGTGGTTGGAGGACCACCTGACCACCGATCGTCTGCGGCAACTCCTGCCAGAAGCCGCCACCGCCCACATCGAACGCTTCGTGCTGCCCAACATCTGGGCGATCAACTTCGTGATACACGGCATTCTTGATGAAGGCGTGGCCGCCTCGACTCGTCAGGACGCTCAGGCCAAGGGATTGGGCGAATGGCTGCGAGCCCGACACGTCGACATACCGGTGCAGCTGCTGGGTCAACACTGAGATGGACTTCGATCTCCCGCCCGATGACGACCCCCGTCGCCTGGAGGTTCGAGAGTGGCTTGAAGCCAATCCCGACCCCACCGCACAGCAACTCCAAGATCGGGGGTTGATCGTCCCGCACTGGCCCGAGCCTTACGGGCTGAGCGCAGATCCGCTGCTGCAGGTGATCATCGACGAGGAACTGCGACGGGCCGAAGTCAGGCGTCCGGACAACCCGATCGGCATCGGCTGGGCCGGGCCGACCATCCTCGCCGCCGGGACCGAGGAGCAGAAGGGTCGCCTCCTCCCCGGACTGCTGACCGGCAGGGACGTCTACTGCCAGATGTTCTCAGAACCCGATGCGGGCTCCGACCTGGCCTCCCTTGCTGCAACCGCGGTTCGCGACGGCGACGAGTACGTGGTCAACGGCTCGAAAATCTGGACCAGCGGCGGCCATTACTCCAAATACGGGATCCTCATCGCGCGCACCGACCCCCACCTGCCCAAGCACAGGGGCATCTCCTATTTCATCTGCCCGACCGACCTCGCGGGCCTGACGATGACCCCCATCGCAGATATGACCACCGCGCATTCGTTCAACCAGACGTTCTTCGACAATGTTCGCATACCCGCAGCTAACCGCATCGGTGATGAGAACGATGGTTGGCGGCTCGCCAAAGTGACTCTGGCGAACGAACGAGTGTCGCTCAGTTCCGCAGGCTCACTATGGGGTGCGGGCCCGACCGCAGAAATGTTGATCGACCTGGTCAGGCACAATGGCGGTTCGCCAGATCCGGTCATGCGCCAACGGCTCGCCGCGCTGCACGCTGAGGCCGAGGTGCTGCGCCTGAACCGGCTGCGCACGCTCAGCGCCCGTCTGAACGGCAGGACGCCTGGTCCGGAAGCCTCGATCCAGAAGATCATGGGCGATGAGCACGGCCAGCACGTCCTGGAACTCGCCAAGGATCTTGCGGGAGCGAACGGGCTTCTGGAAGGTTCGGGGCCAGTCGGCGAGATCCCTTTGGGCATGCGCGGCGGTGCGACCGAGGTGAACTTCGAACAGGAGCAGGCCACGGGGGTGGATCGGATCTGGCACTACGGTTTCTTGTTCTCACCGGCTTTGACGCTTGGCGGAGGCACCTTCGCGATTCAACGCAACATTGTGGCCGAGATGGTGTTGGGCCTCCCCCGCGAACCCGACGTCGAAAAGGGCAAGACCTGGGCAGAGACGAGGCGTTCATGACAACGGTCGAGGCGCCGCTGAGCGCCCTGGAGCGTCGGCTCAGACTTGTGCGCGGACCCAAGCCGAGACTGTCCAGGGAGCGCAACGAAGCGCTCACGCCTCGGCAGCGCGAGATCTTGGACCAGCTGACCGAATTGGTGAGCGACGGCTTCTGCCATCTGACCATGTCCGACCTCGCGACAAGGCTCAACTGTTCGCTGCGGACCCTCTACGGGATGGCTGAAAGCCGCGGCGAGTTGGTTCTGCTGGCGATCGACCGGAACCTGTGGAACATCGGGGGAAGCGCCACAAGGGCCATTACCGAAGGGTCGAACAGCCCCCTCGAGGCGATTCGCGCCTATCTTTCGGCAGCCAATGTGGCGGTGTCGCGCACCACCCCGGAGTTCGCCCGAGACCTCGAAGCAGTGTCCGGTGGACCGGAACTGTTCGCTGCCCACAACGAATACTTGGTCAACGTCACCCGCGAGCTTCTCGACCTCGCTGTTGAACAGGGTGAGATCGCCGCGGTCGACACAGTGGTCGTGGCCAGGGCTCTGGCAAGCCTCGGTCGTCAGTTCAGTGAAGCCGACGTGGTTGCCGAACTGTGCGAGTCTCCCAAAGACGCCGCTGATCATGTGCTCGACATAATGCTCAACGGCCTCTCCCACTCCTGGGCGACCCAGGACCGTCGTCGTCCGAGATCAGGGCCTTCTCCAAGCGGAGCCCGAGAGGAGAATCATGCACGTGTCTGAAGTCCTGGCAGACCTGCTCGCAGAACAGGAGGCGCTAGACGAGGTGCTCAGCGGACTCAGCGAGAGCCAATGGGCTGTGGCCACAGCGAGTCCCCGCTGGGACGTGACGGACCAGGTCGCTCATCTGACGTTTTTCGACTGTGCCGCAGCCACCGCGATCCGCGATGAAGCTGTCTTCGCCGAGTCGCTCAAGGCCCTGACGGCCAGTTCCGCCGAGGGGGCCGTCGGAGTCGACGACTACACGTTGAGCCCCGTGAGGAATCTGCCGACCGGCCGGCGGTTGGAGGCGTGGCGCGCCGGCCGCGATGAACTGGCCGGCGCCGCGGCAGGGCTGCGTGACGACGCCCGCGTGCAGTGGTATGGACCCTCAATGGGCGCGAAGTCGTTTCTCACCGCCCGTTTGATGGAATGTTGGGCGCACGGCCAGGACATTGTCGACGCGGTCGGCGCCGATCGCCCCGCCACCGATCGACTGCGCCACATCGCCCAGCTCGGGGTAATCACACGCGGCTGGACATATGCGAATCGCAAGCTCCGGATGCCGGACGATGAAGTCCATGTCTCCCTGCAAAGCCCCTCAGGTGAGCAATGGACCTGGGGGCCGGCAAATGCTGAGTGCCGCGTGGTCGGTAGCGCCGAAGACTTCTGCGGAGTCGTGACCCAACGTCGTTGTCTGCAAGAAACGGGACTGCGGGTTGTGGGCGAAACAGCACTCGATTGGATGATGATGGCTCAGGCGTTCGCCGGGCCGCCGACCACAGGCCCCGAGCGTTAGGAGTCCATCGATGAGCCTTGTCGAAATTGAAAAGGATCAAGCAGTGATGACGATCACCTTGGCCGATGAGGAGAATCGCAATGTCCTCAGCGGCGATCTGATTGCGCAGTTGTTGTCAGCGATCGACGCCGCTGAATCCGACCCGGAGGTTCGTGTCATAGTCCTGACCAACCGGGGCCGGGTCTTCTGTGCCGGGGCAGACCTCAGAGGCGGCTCGACAAGCCGTGAAGGCGTGCCCACCGGGGTCGATCTGTTCAGCCGCTTCGGCAAGTCGCCCAAACCGTTCGTGGGGCGAATCAACGGCCATTGCGTGGCCGGTGGTCTGGGCATCGCCGCGGCGATGGACGTCTCAGTGGCCCTCGACACGGCCAGAATGGGATTCACCGAGGTTCGGGTCGGCGTTGCTCCGGCCATGATCTCGGTTCTCTGCCTGCCGAAGATGCGTTCGGCTGAAGCGAGCGCTGCGTTCCTTCGCGGCAACCGTTTCCCAGCTCCTGAGGCCGTCCGCATGGGGATAATCAATTCCGCGGTGCCGGCGGATCGAATCGACGAGGAAGTGGCTGAGATCGTCGCAGATCTGCTGCTCGGTGGACCAAACGCCCTGGCTGCATGCAAGACCCTCACGCGGCAGATCCCCAGGATGTCTGTTGAAGAAGCCTTCGAATGGACGGCGCAGTTGTCCGCTGAACTTTTCGCCGGCGATGAGGCTCGAGAGGGCATACGCGCCTTCGTCGAGAAACGACCTCCGTCCTGGGCCTCGAATCCAAGCCCCTGAACCGGGCATACTTGCACTGATGACGCGAGTTCACCCTCGACGTCGATCCCGGCCTCCCTGAACCGGGCATACTTGCACTGATGACCGGTGACGCTCCGCTGCTGTTGGATCTGGCCGAGGATGATCCCGACGCGTTGATGCAGTTGTACGACGAGCACGGTTGGGGTGACGGGCTGCCAATGGTCCCGCCGACGCCGGAACGGGTCGAGACGATGCTCGCCGCTGCTGATCCTGACGAGACGATCGCCGTTCTCCCCCCACGCTCGGGAATAGCCACACGCCGCGTGATCGCAATCAACGCGGTGCTCGCGGGCTGTGAGCCGGCGCAGTTGCCCGTTGTGGTCGCCGCGGTCCGCGCCCTGGCCTCGCCAGAACTCAACTTGAGGGGCGTCAACGCCACGACTCACTGTGTTGCTCCGCTGCTGATCGTCCACGGCGACATCGCCGAGAGCGCCGGGTACAACTCAGGACTCGGAGCTTTCGGGCCGGGAAATCGAGCGAACGCGAGCACGGGAAGGGCTGTGCGTCTGATCCTGATGCATGTGGGCGGCGCTCGCCCCGGACCGGGTGACGCCTCGACTCAGGGAGGGCCGGCCAAGTACTCGTACTGTGTCGCCGAGAACACGGCTCAGTCTCCGTGGGGCGGATATGCGGCCAGCGTCGGGGTCGAGTCTGCGTCCGCGGTCACGCTTCATTGCGGTGAAGCCCCCCACAATGTGCACGACATGGAGTCGTCAGACCCCGTGCCGATTCTCGACAAGGTCGCCTCGTCGATGGCCACGCTCGGCCAGAACAACGCTCCGATCAGCAGCGGCGAATATTTCGTCGCGCTGTGCCCGGAACACGCAGCCGTGTGCGCGAGCGCCGGGTGGACTCGCAGGCATGTGTCCTCTTACCTGTTCAACCGCGCAACGCTGCCCGTGGCGGAGCTGCGTCGTGCATTCGGGTTGCGGGCTTGGGCGCCATGGCAGCAGGCGTTGGCAGACGATGACCGTGTGTCGATGACTGAACACCCCGAGAACATCAAGGTTTTCGTGGTTGGAGGGGCGGGAAGACACAGTTCGGTGATACCGAGTTGGGGTATGACCAAGAGCGTCACCGTCGCGGTGGGCGTGTGACAGGACAGAGCAGAGATGGGAGAACAGATGGAAGAACGGAAGAGAGAACGGATCAAGGTGTATGCACCCGACGGCGCAGTTGGTTCGCCTGCTGCGGCGCCCGCACCATCTGTGCCGGTGTTGGCCGGCAAGCGGATCGGAATCCTCGACAACGCCAAGCCGAACGCGGGCGCTCTTCTTGAGCGGCTTGCGCAGCGCCTCGCCAGCCGGACCGGAGCGGTGCTCGGCTTGGTTGAGACCAAGAACGCGGCGGTGGCCGCGCCCGATGAGGTGATTGCCCGCCTGCAGTCAGAGGTTGATCTGGTCCTTGCTGGTTCTGCCGATTGAGGCAGTTGCACGTCGTGGAGTGTCCACGACTCGGTCCGACTCGAAAGCTCCGGGATTCCGACGGTTGTGGTGACCACAACCGAATTTCGGTCGCTCGCCGCCGAGGTCGCGGCTACCCTCGGCCTCCCCGAGGCGCGTATTGTCGAGGTGGCACACCCGCTCGGCGGTGTGGACGCCTCTGGGGTCGAACGCCGTGCCGACAGTGCTGTGGAGGAGACGATCCGGGTTCTGACCTCGTGAGTTGTCGAGTATCTGATGAGCATCGCAATCGACCATGAAGGCAAGATCGCTTTGGTCACCGGCGCCGGCGCCGGGATCGGGCGGGAGACAGCGCGCTGGTTGGCCAGGGCCGGAGCGACCGTCGCGGTCAACGACGTTCGTGCGACAGCCGCCCAAGCGGTAGTAGATGAGATCACCGCGGCCGGCGGCTGTGCTCACAGCTTTGTCGCCGATTGTCGTGACGACGATGCCGTCGACGAGATGATCGAGGCGGTTGTGGGTCGGCTCGGCGGGCTTGATATAGCTGTCAACAACATCGGCATGTTGCCGCGGGGGCGCAGGCCCCAGCCGTTCTCAAGCTACCGAGGCGAAGACTGGCGGGACATCCTCGATCAGAATCTGGTGCTGGCGGCTCTGTGCGGGCGGGCCGAGGCGACAGCGATGCTGGAGTCGGGATACGGAGGAGTGATCCTGTTTGTCAGCTCGGGTGAGACCACACGCCCGTCGCCCTACAACAGCGTCTACGCGGCCGCCAAAGCGGCTGTCAACCATCTGGTGACTTCAATGGCGGTCGAGTTGGGACCGTCGGGGATCCGGGTCCTCGCGATTGCTCCGGGCACGACCCTCACTGAATCCGTTGCCGCCGCGTTCACAGACGAGCGCATCGAAGCGATCGTGGCCTCAACTCCGCTGCGTCGAATGGCCGAACATGACGAGCTCGCACGCTTGGCGACCTTCCTTGCCAGCGACCTCGCACGCTGCATCACCGGCCAGTTCATCCTCGCCGACGCGGGAGCATTCCTCTCACGTAGCAGGCCCGCCAACGATGAAGGCTTGGTGACTGAACTCAAGGGTTCCAACGCCCGCTGATCGTCCGGCGCCGTTCGCGGCGGATCTGAGCCCCTCAGAGAGTCGCGTGATCGCCGACGCGGACGCAGCGGTTGGCCATGGTTCCAATGTCCTGGGCCTCCGAGGTGATCACGTCTCCGGAATCCCATGAACTTCCTCGAATCGCCTGCATGTGCTCAGAGGGCGAAAGCCGCCTGCGCTGTTGCATGTATAGCAGCGTAGGACAGACGCAGAAATCACGTGCGGCCGCGAACCTCCCCGCTCAAGGTGAGGTCTTCGCAGTGCTTGAGCCCGCGCTCCAATGCGTCGTTGTCCCGCCAACGGGCCCAGTTGAGCCAGAGTCCGTTGGAACTGGCGATCAGGTCCTGCACGCGGTTCGCGACGACAGGTGCGGGAAGCTCTGGCCGGGCGGCACTCACCAGTTCACAAAAACGCGACGAGTAGCGCTCATAGAACTCCGCGTCGACTTCTGCCACGCCGTCTTCGGTGAGAGCCAGTGCCCACAGCGCAATGCGCAGTGCCAGATAGCTGCCGTTGAGGAATTCATCGGTGAACGCTCCGCGCAGGAAGGCCCGAAACTTGTCGGCGGGGTCACCGTGGTCCTCCTCCGCCTTCGCGCAGGCGTCGAACAGCCGGTCGGTGGCTCTTTGGAACACGGCCAGGATCAACGTCTGCTTGTCGTCGAAGTGGTAGCTGAGCAGGCCGACGGAAACTTCAGCCTCTTTGGCGACCGTTCGCATGCTCGCCCCGCCGATCCCCTCGCGCAGAATCACCGAAGCGACTGCGTCAAGGATCTGCTCCTGGGTCTCGGACCGGTTCACCGGCGCATTCTAGCGAGCGAACTGAACGGTCGTTCAGTTGAGGAACTCGGGCTCCTCGCGCATAAGTTCGTCCCGCCAGGGCTGGAATTGGAACCAGCCCGCCAGGTCCGAGCCTTGCTGTCGGTAGCCCTCGCTGCAGAGGCGCCCAGGTATCTCGACTGGGTCACCGGCTGCTTGGGCAACCAACTGGCTCTGGCAGCAGCGTTCAAGAGCCACAAACCACCACACGGCCGCGTCGACGCTCCCGCCGACGGTGATGAGTCCGTGGTTCTGATGGATGAGCGCCTTCTTGTCGCCGAGCGCCGCAGCCATCTGGCGACCCGTCTCGACGTCCAGAACTACAGCGCCGCTGCCTGCGTCACAAAGCGCCACATCGTTGTAGAACATGGTGGAGTCCTGGCTGATCATTTTCAGGGGCACACCCAGAGTCGAGAAGGTCTTGCCGTACATGGAGTGAGAATGCGCGGCCGCGATCACGTCAGGACGTGCTGCGTGAATCTGCGAGTGTATGGCGAATGCGGCAGTGTTGACGGGGCGGTCGCCCTCGACGACACGGCCTTCGTGGTTCACCAGAATGAGATCCGAGACCGTCATGCACTTGAAGTTGTGGCCGAAGGGATTGACCCAGAAGTGGTCGAGATGCTCGGGGTCTCTAACCGTCACATGGCCGGCGACTCCTTCGGCGAGATGAAGCCGTCCCATGATTCTCAGACCCGCGGCGAGGGATTCCTTGCGCTGCCGGCGCTCGGTTGCGATGTCGTCGGCGACCGAAGGCAAGTCCAGCGAGAACTCCTCTTGAACCCGCGCCAACTCCTCGAGCTCGCGTTCTTCTCGGGTGTCGGCCATGGACCCTCTCCTTGTGTGTCAGCACTGCGTGTGTCCAGCGTAGGCTCTGGATCCTGGCGACGCCGCCGAACCGCCCCTTGTGTGTCAGCACTGCGTGTGTCCAGCGTAGGCGGGTGTAAGGTGCTTCATGGCAAAACGCGGTCGTGCGCTGAACTTCAGGGCGGGGACCTTGTTGCTGGCTCTGGGGCTGGTGGCGGCGAGTTGCGGAGATGGCGCCGCCGAAGAGTCCGAGCCGGCCGACACGCCTGAGACCACATATCCAACCACTGCGGCAACCACGGACGCACCGACCGCCACGACCACCGCAGCGCCCACGACCACGTCTGCTGCAACAACGACGAGCAGCACTACGACGAGCAGCACAACGACGAGCCCGCCAGCGGGTTTGTGGGAACAAGTCGCCGGCGGCGACGGCTGCATGTGTGCCGACGGCAGCGACTACAGCTTCTGGGTTCGGGAGGCCGACCCCAAACGCGTGGTGTTCTACCTCGAGGGCGGCGGTGCCTGCTTCACCGCTGCTACTTGTTCGTTCATGGACGACGACTACTCGGCGACCACCGGCGAGAGTGACGATCCGACCGGGGCAGGTGGCGTCTTCGACTTCTCCAACCCCGCCAATCCCCTGGCCGGAAGCTCCTTCGTTGGCGCGCCGTACTGCACCGGTGACGTTCATATCGGCAACAACGTCCACCAATACAGCGATGACCTGACCGTCTACCACAATGGTTTCGCCAACGCTTCCAGGGCGTTGGCCGAACTCCATTCGCGTTTCCCCGGCGCAACCGAAATCGTCGTCGCAGGATCTAGTGCGGGCTCGGTTGCCGCCCCCTTCTTCGGCGGCCTGGCCTCGGATCTCTATCCGGACGCCAAGGTGTCCGTTGTGGCTGACGCCTCGGGCGCCTATCCGAGCAATCCCGTCATCAACGTCGCCATCGGCTCACTGTGGGGAGCCTTCTCGGTCGTCCCCGACTGGCCGGTGAACGAGGGAGTCACTCCGGCGGAATGGGGGGTTCCCGAGATGTTCATCCAAGCCGGTCTCCATGATCCCGACATCCGCTTCGCCCGCTTCGACAACGCGTTCGACAGCACGCAGTTGAGATACGCAGAACTGGCCGGATTCGACGCTAGCAACATGGACCAGTTGATCAGGTCCAACGAAGCCAGGATCGAAGAAGCTGGAGTCACGGTGAGCAGTTATCTGGCGCCGGGCGAGGGTCACACGATCCTCGGGAGCGACACGATGTACACCCTGGCAGTCGAAGGAGTAGTGTTCGTGGATTGGCTGACCGAGTATCTCGCGGCGGACGAGCCCATCGCAGACGTGTCCTGCCTCGATTGCAGCCCTTAGATGCGAGGCCCCGCGGATAGGTGGCAGCCATTAGAGGCCCCGCAGACAGGCAGAGGGCTTCCGAGGGCGAACGGCTTGACCTGCGGGGCCGTGGCCCGAGCGGCCGGTGAGCGCAGCGAACAAGAGCGTGGGTGGAGCGAAGCGAGCCAAGAGCGGACAACAACAGGCTGCAACTCGAAGGCCTACCCATCCGCGCGCTCTTGGACTCCCTCCGGCCCCGGCCCCGGCCGCCCGCAAGGACGATGCCCATCAGCGCGCGCTCTTGGACTCCCAGGCCGATGCACCCTAGTCGGGGGTTGCGCTCAGTTCGATGGACTGGATCAGAAAGTCCAGCACTTCGGCTCGTTGCTCATCGCTGGGAGGCGCCAACCCGAAGAGGTCGATCAGCCACAACCCGTCACACGCGATCCGGATGAGCAATGCCAGCCGCGGATCGAGCTCGTCGTCTTCGATGAGCCTCGTCTGCCATTCGCCGAAGAGTTGCTGCACCTGTTCGAGGCGGCCCGGTTCGAGCGCGGCGGCGGCGAATACGCTTGTCGCGGATTCTTCCCAGTAGGCATCCGGGGCCCGAACGTACTCCACGTAGGCCCGGGCGAACGCTCCCCTCTCGCCTCCGTTGACGAGTTGCTTGAGATCCTTGTCGACCCTGTCCATCGCATCGTGAAGAAGGGCTGTCACCAACTCCTCTTTGGAGGAGAAATGGTAGAGGAGTCCGCCTTTGCTGAGTCCAGCCTCAGCGGCGACGCTCTGCAACGTGAGCCCCTGGACTCCCTGTGAGCGAACAACCGCTACGGCCGCGTCGACTAGGCGTCGTCTGGTTTGTTCTCTCTTTTGCCTCGGGTAGACGTTGGTGTGTTGCACGAAGGTGGACCGGTTCGCTGATGTTTGCTACCGTTACTGTACCGTCCAGACGGTTTTCTGGCGGAGGCTGTTCAAAACGACACCCATGGAGGGGAAATAATGAAGAAATTACTACTCGGACTCTTGGTATTGACGCTCTTTGCAGTCGCCTGCGGGGATGATTCTGATTCCGATACAGACGCCTCGGCCGATGCTGACGGCGACAAGCCCACTATCTCCTTGGTGGTCAACTCATGGACAGCTTCGGCATTGAATGTCGCAGTGGCACAGCAGTTGATCGAAAGCGAACTCGGATATCCCACCAATGTGATCAACATCGACGAGAACGAGGCAATGTTCATCGGACTCGCTGACGGCACCGCCGATGCGGTACTTGAGATCTGGCCATCGGGAATCACCGACAGCGAGCAGGCCTTCTTCGACGACGGTTCAGTCGAACATCTCGGTGAACTGGGTGCAGTGGGCAGAATCGGTTGGTTTGTTCCCGACTACGTCATTGAACAGAATCCAGAGTTGGCTACCTGGGAGGGCTACTTCAGCGATGAGGCGGCCGCAATCTTCGCCACGGCAGAAACGGGCGACAACGGCAGGTTCTTGGGCACCGATCCTTCCTATTCGCAGTTCGACGAGCAGATCATCAACAATCTCGGAATGCCCTTCGAAGTGATCTACTCCGGTTCGGAGCCGGCGACAGTCGCCGAATTGGACGCACGCGTGTCGGCGGGAGAGCCGATCCTGATGTACTGGTGGACCCCGACCGCGGCTGTCTCCACGTACAGCCTCGTCCAGGTCGCCCTGCCCCCGCACACCGAGGAATGCGGCGCCAGCGCGGCCAGCGGCGACGGCGGCGTGGACTGCGAATATCCCGAGGATGTGATCATCAAGGCCGTGTCGGGCAAGTTGGCCGACAAAGCCCCTGCTGTATACGACTTCCTCGCAGCGTTCACGATCACCAACGACGATCAACTCTCGATGCTTCCACCGGTGGAACTCGATGGCGAGGACGTCGATGAAGTGGCCGCGCAGTGGATAGCGGACAACGAAGGCGTATGGTCAGCTTGGATCGGGTAAGTCGATAGAGGAGTCACCCTGTGATCGGTGAGGCCATCTCCAGCCCCTGCCTGTCGGCACGAGGAATCTGGAAGATCTTCGGCAATCGCCCCAGAAGGGCGCTGGAGATGGCCGATACCGGCGCTTCACGCGCTGAAGTGCGTGAAGCCACAGGCTGCACCATCGGGGCACGCGACGTGTCCTTCGACGCGCTCCACGGCGAGACCTTTGTCATCATGGGCCTCTCCGGGTCGGGGAAGTCGACGCTGTTGCGGTGCGTGGCTCGGCTGTCGCCCCTGTCTCGTGGTTCGGTGATCCTCGAGGGCGAGGACCTTACGGCCATGACCGAGGCGGAACTGCGCTCGGTCAGACGGGCCAAGCTCTCGATGGTGTTCCAGCATTTCGGACTCTTCTGGCATCGACGAGTGATCGACAATGTCGCCTACGGTCTCGAAGTACAGGGGGTCGACCGCAAGACTCGGCACTCGAAGGCCGAAGAAATGCTCGATTTGGTCGGTCTTGAGGGTTGCGGCGGCAGCTATCCCCACCAGCTTTCCGGCGGGATGCAGCAACGTGTCGGTTTGGCCCGAGCTCTCGTGGTTGAACCGACCGTGCTCTTCTTCGACGAGCCGTTCTCTGCTCTGGACCCGTTGATCCGCCGAGACATGCAGGACGAATTGCTGCGCATCCAAACTGGGATCGGCGGGACGGTGATCTTCGTCACCCATGATTTCGATGAAGCGATAAAGCTCGGCGACCGTATCGCGGTTATGAAGGACGGCGAATTCGATCAGGTCGGCACGGCCGCCGAGTTGATCATGAATCCGGCGACCGAATATGTGGAGGAATTCGTCAAGGGAGTGCCCAGAGTCAAAGTGCTGCGAGTCGGTGACGTCCTCACAGAACTGGACGGACCGGCGCCACCGCAAAGGGTTCCTGCCGGCGAGAGCCTGGAGACGGTTCTGCCGTTGCTTGTGGCGAACACAGACGACATCGCAGTTCTCGACGACCATGGCACTGCGGTCGGGCGCATCGACCGCGCAGCTGTGACCCGCTTGATCCAACCGCAGCCATGACGGCCGCAACCACATTGGATCCCGACTCTCTGAACGCGACGGCCGACTGGCAGCGACGCGCCATGTGGATCGTTGTGCCGCTGGCCCTCGTCGGTCTGCAGTTGATCTTCGCAGGGACCCGACTACCCGAGCACCTCGACGAGACCTTCTCCGACCCCCTCGACGACTTCGCCGGCTGGGCTCAGCAGAACCGGAGCAGCAATTGGCTGTTCACGGTCATCTTCCGCCCGCTCACGTCGCTTGTGAGCACGGGCCTCGAAACAATCGAGGAAACTCTGCTGTGGGTTCCCTGGTTCGTGATCCCGATTGCCATCTTCTTGTACATTGCCCGGACGCGGGCCTGGAAATCGGCAATAGCAGCCTCTTTGGCGATCATCTATCCGGGTCTGGTGGGCCTGTGGGAGGTGACCATCGAGACGTTGGCTCTGATGGGCATGGCGATCGTGCTGTCAGTGCTGATCGGAGTGCCGATCGGAGTTCTCGCAGCGTTCCGGCGGGGCTTCGACACTGCGATACGACCGGTTCTCGACGCCATGCAGACGATCCCCGCCCCAGTCTATTTCGTGCCGATGGTGATGTTCTTCGGCATCGGCCCCGTGCCGGCCACGTTGGCCACGGTGATCTACGCCCTTCCGCCGGTCGTGCGTTTGACGACACTGGGCATCCGCGGGGTGGCTCAACAGTCTGTCGAGGCATCGACCATGTTCGGCGCGACCCGCTGGCAGACCTTGCGCAAGGTGCAGATACCGATGGCGCTGCCGACGATCATGGCGGGAGTCACCCAGACGATCATGATGGCTTTGGGGATCGTGGTTCTGGCCACGTTGCTCGGCGCGGGGGGCCTGGGCCAGTCGGTCATGGACACTCTGAGCCAGCGCAGGACAGGTCGGGGTGTAGCCACCGGGTTGGCGGTTGTCGCCATCGCTGCGGTTCTCGATCGCCTCGGCCGAGCGGTCGTCGGCCAGGACAGGGCCACCGCGCCCTCGCGCAGAACGGTGCTGATCTGTGTCGGCGGGGTGATCGGCCTGATCATCTTCGGTCGTTCCGCCAACTACATCGCGTTTCCCGAGATGTGGGAGACCAGAGCGTTCGACCCCATCGACGACGGCGTCAAATGGGCTCGCGACAACCTGCGCTGGTTCACCCGTGCCTTCAACGACACGGTGGTGTCCTGGTACTACGTCCCGGTTCGCGATTATCTGACCGACTCGGTCGCCTGGCCGGTGATCATCGCTTCGGCCGCCGCGCTGGGGGCATGGTTGAAGGGCTGGAGGCTGGCATTGCTCAACGTCTGCGCAATGGGTTCGATCCTGTTGATCGGCATGTGGGAGTTGTCGATCGACACGTTCGTGCAGGTGGTGGCTGCTGTTGTGCTGTCGATCCTGTTGGCGATTCCGGTCGGCGTCGCCGCGGGCCGCCACCGCCGAGTGGAGGCTGCCCTCAGCCCCGTACTCGATGCGCTGCAGACGATCCCCTCACTGGTCTACATCATTCCGGCGGTGACGCTGTTCACCATCGGGGTGGTGCCGGGCCTCATAGCCTCGATTCTGTACGCCATCGTGCCGGGGGTGCGCCTCGCCGCGCTGGGCATCAAACAGGTGCCGACTGAGAGCGTCGAGGCGTCTCAGATGTTCGGGGCCACGCCGCGCCAGACCATGTTCGGCGTTCGGATTCCTCTGGCCGCCAGAACGATCATGGCGGGAGTGAACCAGGTGATCATGCTGGTCTTGGCGATGGTCATCATCTCAGGCCTCGTCGGTGGCGGCGGACTCGGATTCGAAACGATTTCAGCTGTCAAGAACAGCGAGGTGGGGCTCGGATTCGAAGTCGGCTTCGCGATTGTGATGATGGCGATTGTCCTGGACCGCTCCAGCCAGGCGATCGCCGACCGGGTCGGCGCTCCCGAAGTCGCCGCGCACTAGTTGCCGGCAGGGAGCACCGAAATAAGTAGTTGGAGCGCGTGGTTGCCCGGAGAAACATGCAGACTGGAGCTATGGCCCATCGAACGATCGAAGAACTCGAAGAAGGCTTGGCGCAGATCCAGAACGCACCCAGCGAGAATGGAACGCTTCGGCTGATCGTGGCGCGAACCGCGGTCGATGAGCGCGAAATCGTCGAACAAGGCGAACTCACCCTGGAAGGCGGCTTGGCGGGTGACAACTGGCTTGCCAGAGGAGACCGGCACACCGAAGATGGCCGCGCCGATCCTCTCAGGCAGGTCACCATCATGAATTCACGGGTGCTCGAGGTGATCGCGGGACCGACCCGAGAATGGCCGGCGGCCGGGGACCAGCTGTACGCCGACTTCGATATCAGCGAAGCGAACGCCCCTGCGGGTACTCGCCTGAAGGTCGGCGACGCAACGCTGGAGGTGACGACGGCGCCGCACATGGGATGCGGAAAATTCAAAGTTCGCTACGGCCATGACGCCCTGCGCTGGGTCAATTCTGAGGCCGGAACGGCGTTGAAGCTCAGGGGCGTCAACGCTCGAGTTGTCGATCCCGGCACGATCCGGACAGGTGATCCGGTCAACAAGCTCTGACCTCGGCCTACGCCGCCCACTCAGATGATTGCGGTTTCGATGAAGGGATCTTGGCGGGCGATCCGGTCGTAGCCGAGGGGACTCAGATCGAGGCTTCGGTATTCGTCGTAGGCGATCAGTTCAGCCACACCGCGCCCGATGGCGGGTGATTGCTGCAGCCCGTGGCCGGAGAAACCGTTTGCGAAGATGAAGTTTGACACTTCGGTGTGCCGGCCGACGATGACGTTGTGGTCCAGCGTGTTGTAGGCGTAGTGGCCTGCCCACTGGTGCGTGACTTTGATGCGCTCGAATGCCGGGATTCGGTGAGC
Organism: Acidimicrobiaceae bacterium; assembly: GCA_028819005.1. GTDB lineage: Bacteria > Actinomycetota > Acidimicrobiia > Acidimicrobiales > Aldehydirespiratoraceae > VXYK01. The sequence goes on along the minus strand of JAPPMP010000024.1, from coordinate 64,142 downwards.
CAGCGCGGGCCAGACTTTGTCTTCCCAAATATCGCGGTCCATTCGCAGATCGTCGTAGTCGACGGCCCGATCGTCATCGGGCGCGCAGCCTGCCATATAGACGTCGCCGTCGCTGCGAACATGCACGCCGGTGGGGTCGATGGTCAACGGCAGATCTCGCTTTAGCCTCTGTGCCGCGTCGAACATGAATGTGTAACGGCGTCTGGGTTCCACGGGCAGCTCCAGACCTGCCATCCGAGCCGTCAGCGCGGCCCGGGGGCCCGAAGCGTTTACGACGTTGCCGACCGAGAGGTCCTCGCCTGTCGCCAACCTGACGCTGCGAACGGCGTCTGCCCGACGATCGACGCCGACCACCTCGTTGGCCAGGTATTCGACGCCGTTGTGGCTGGCTTTTCTACGCCACCAGTCGAACATCGTGCCTCCGTCGAAATACCCTTCATCGACGAGGTTGTGGCTGCCGCAGATGATGTCCTCAACGTTGTAGAAGGGGTACTCGGATGCGATCTCGTCGGGGTCCATCATCCGCGTTCCGGCGCCGAGGGAACGCTGGATCTGCTGGTTGTGGCGCAACACGTCCGCGAATTCCTGGTCTGAGGCGAGATACATGTAGCCGAAGTGGTTGACTGCAAGCTCAGGAGCTCCGGAATCGCTCCCCATGCAGCGCGCGAAGTTGCGCACATACTCCGCGCCGAACTGGGAGATCTTGATATTGAGTCCGTTGGAGAACTGTTGACGCATGCAGCTGTTGGTTCGGCCGGTTGAGGAATTCTCATAGCTCGGATCTCGTTCGACGACCAGCACCGAACCGTCGAAATCGCCCTTGCTGGACTTGAGATCGCTCAAAAACCAAGCGATCGACGAACCGATCATCGCCCCGCCGACAATCACAACGTCGTAGCTGTTCCTGAGCGGCTTTGATGCGCCAGTGGCCACGACTAGAGATCTTCGAGTTCGGGAAAGTCCGACGGCAACATGATGTCGACGGTGGCGGAACGCTGCTGCGCTGTCATCCCGCCATCGATTTTGATCACATCTCCGGTGATGTAGCCGGCGTCGTCAGACGCCAGAAACAGAGCTGCCCCGGTCATGTCGCCGACCTCGCCGATCCGTCCCAGCGGCACGTTCTCGCCTCTCAGTTTCCGGTCGTCCAGTGACATGCCCGTGGTGTCGATGGAACCGGGCATCAGTGCGTTGACGCGAATGTTGTAGGGACCGAGATCGAGTGCCATCGCCCTGGTCAGCGCTTCGACGCCGCCCTTTGCCGCGTCATAGGCGGTGAAGGCTCTGTGCGCGTTGGTGGCGCCGCCAGAGCTCATGTTGACAATGCAACCGCCTCCGTTGCGAGCCATGATGCGAGCGACGGGATGCGACACCAGAAAGTGGCCTGTGAGGTTGACGTCGATGATTCGACGCCACCAGGCCTCGTCTGCTTCAAAGAAGTGCAGCATCGGACTGACGAGTCCGGCGTTGTTGATCAGCACGTCGATCGTGCCGTGGGCTTCGATGATCTCGTCGACCATGGAGTCGACCTCCGTGGAGTCGGAGACGTCGGCAGGCGCCCCGGTCGCCTCACCGCCGTCGGCGACGATCTCGGCTACAGCACGGTCGACCCGTCCTGCGTCCACATCGTTGACGGCTACCTTGGCGCCCGCCGCGGCGAATCGCCGCGCGATTGCCCGACCGATCCCGGCTCCCGCACCCGTAACCAGCACGGTCTTGTTCGCTAGCGACGGATAATCTGAACCTTGAGGCATGGGGAGCATTCTCCAGCATCTGTCGGTGGTCGGAGTGCGCTTACGATACTCGCGCTTCACCGTCGATGAAGTTGAGGGGGTCGACTTCCAGGATCGCCCAAGCTCGATGATCGCCCTGCTTGTCAGCAGCCAATCCCTCCACCTGTGTGGACAACCTGCGTGAACCCTCATCGCCGGCGACGGCCCAAGTCAATTCGCTGCTGCTTCGGCGGTGCCAGTGGCCATGAACCACCAGCTTGGGCCTCGTGGTCTTCACTGCCTGCAGGATGCGCTCGCGTACTTGCAAGCACAGCAATGCATCGCGTGGCCGAAGCTCGAATTCTCGGATCGGCGCACCCTCGGGTGCATCATGGCACAACAGCACGTCGAGCGGACCGTCGCCCAGACGCGTCACATCGGCATCGGCGAGCATCTCGCCAGCCCACCAGTTCACACCCTCGACGCGGTAATGGTGATCCATCGAGAAAGCGCCGCCGAGTGCCCCGAAATCGACCTGGCCCCAACGCCAGCGATGACCGCGCGGTGCGTAACGGCAACGGTCGCGGATGGTGGCGAATCCGTCGTCGTCGGCTTCCTCGGCGGCCAGCATGTCGTGGTTTTCGTGGTTTCCGTCGATCCAGTAGAAACCACTGATCCCATAGCGTTCAGCGTGCCTGTCGACTTGGTCCAGGAAGCGGCGCCCCTTGGAGGTGTGGGGCCAATAGCCGAAGTCGCCGAGTTGCAGGATCACCTCGCATCGGTGCTGCTGGGCCAACTTGCAGAGGGCGCCGACCCAACGACCGTTGCCGTGAGTGTCGCCTGCCAGCAGGACACGACGCGGCTCGACCTGTTCCATCTCCCAACCGTAGCGAGCGCTTCACATGCCCGCTATCCCTCCCTGAGACCACCGTGCATGAGACGAGAACAAGAGAGACAAACAGAGGCAAGCAGAGACAAGAGACCTGTGGGCGCGCTGGTAGCGTTTCGGTTATGGACCCCGCGAATGGCAGAGTGACCCTCCATGACGTTGCAAGGGAATTGGGCATGTCGGTCACGCAGACTTCACGGGCACTGAACGACAAATGGGATGTTGCGGAGAAAACCAAGGAACGAGCCCGCGCGGTGGCCGCCGAACTCGGCTATGTCCCGAATCTGGAAGCACGTCGACTCAAGACCGGTTCTGTCCGGGCCGACGCCATTGGTCTCGTGCTGCCCCAGAGCGAACTCCATTTCAGCAATGCGTTCTTTGCCGAGCTCTTGTCCGGGCTGGTTGCGACCGCGACCGCCAAGCAGGTCGAGGTTCGGTTGACCGTGGGCGTCGCTCCTGCGAGTGATTTCAAGAATTACGAGCAGGCCCTCGTCTGGAGGCAAGTCGACGGCTTCGTGCTTGTTCGTACCGAGGTTGACGATCCCCGTATCGGCTTTCTTGCTGAGGCTGACTTCCCGTTCGTTGCGTTCGGTCGAGGCTGCGACAATCCCGACTTCCCGTTCGTTGACGACGTCGACCACGTCATGAGTCCGATCGTTGAGCACCTCGTGGCATTCGGACATCGTCGGATCGCCTGCATCATCGAACCGGCTCGCTTCAGCATGTCGCACCATCGCTTCCTCTCTTTCGAGAACGCCGTTACCGGCCTCGGCATTGCGGTTGATCCCGATCTGATCGTCGAAGCCGATTTCGACGAGGACTCCGGCTACACCGCTGCGCAAAAGCTCTTCCGGAGAAGTGATCGGCCAACGGCCATTGTGGCGCAGAATGATCTGTTGGCGCTCGGGGTTCTCGGCGCGGCTCGAGACGCGGGCATACGTGTGCCTGAAGAGCTGAGCGTCACCGGCTTCGACGACATCATCGCCGGACGCTACGCGACGCCAGGTTTGACCACCGTTCGCCGATCACCGCGAATCGTGGGCGAGACCCTGTGTCTTCAACTCCTCGACTTGGTCGACGAGACCTCTGAAGCGAACCCTCAAGTACTGCTTGAAGGCGAGATCGTCGTGAGGGACTCGACGGGCCCTGTCCGGTAGGTCCGAGAGCGAAACGTTGACAGGCCACCGTGCAAGCCCTAGGTTTCCGAAACCTTATGGAAATCTGGACGCCCGATCATGAGAAGCAGCGAAAGCCCGTCTGCGCATGACCGAACTCTCCCCCGAACAATCGAGATCAGTGCACATCATCAACCACACCCACTGGGATCGCGAGTGGTTTTTGACCGAGGAGTACACGACCAAGTGGATCCCCGAGTTGATCGACGCAATTGATGAACTCCAAAAGGCCAATCCCAGCTATCAGTACTTGTTCGACGGCCAGACGCTCGCGCTCGAAGATCTGCTTCGAACCCAGCCGAAATACGAGGCATTGGTTGCGCGGTTGGTGAGCGCCGGCGTACTCGGTATCGGCCCGCTCTACAGTCAGCCGGATTGGCGAATGGCCAGCGGTGAACTGCTGGTGCGCAACACAAGTGCCGGCACCACCGACGCCGCTCGCTACGGTGGCAAGACTCAGACAGCGTGGTTGGTCGACACCTTCGGCCATATTTCCCAAGCACCGCAGATTCTTGCGATGTTCGGGGTTTCAACCGCGTACGTGTGGCGCGGCGTGCCCGAACTGGAGCCGGTTTTCAATTGGGCGTCGCCCGACGGTACCGAGATTGCCGCGATCAACCTCTTCGGGGGGTATCGCAACCTGTATGGAATCTCACGGACCAAATCGCTCGCCACGCGGCGACTTCAGGGCGAGTACGACAAGCTCGTCGAGTACTACCGCGGGCTGCCCATTCCGCTCTTCGACGGATATGACCTTGAAACCGAACCCGAGGACCCCTTCACCATCTATCGTGAGAGCGGCGAGCGTTGGGACGCAGTTGATCTGGTCGAGTCTTCGCCCGAGGACTACGCACGTGCTGTTGCCGAATATTCAACTTCCGCCCCGAAGATCGACGGGGAACTGCTGTCGGGGAAGTATGGCTCGACGTTTCCCGGGACCCTGTCGACAAGGACCTACTTGAAGGTTCTGCATGCCGATGTCGAACACGCGTTGCACCGGGTCTGCGAACCGTTGGCGACGCTCGCCGCTGCCTGTGGCGCTCCATACCGTTCAGAGCAGTACGACCAGTGGGACCGAGAACTCTTGCGAAATGTGATCCACGACTGCATCTGCGGTGTGAGCGTCGATCCCGTCCACGAGCGGATGGAGCGTTCCTATCGTCGGCTTCTCGACGAGCTGAAGCAAGACGCCGAACGCTCGATCAGATGGTTGGCGAGAGGAATGCAGGACGGGCGCTATGTGTTGTCGAGCACACCATTTGCGCGTTCGGGAAGCTTAAGGGTGGGCCAGGAAGTCATGGCCTTCGAGTCCGAAGGCCTCGGCTTGGCGCCTGTCTCTGCGGTGGAGCGCTTCACAAACTCTCCTGGTATCCCTTTGGACGAGGTCAAAAGCCCTTTCGGGTCCGTGACCGTCGGTGACAACGGCACCATAGACATCGGTGGTGTGGTCATCGGACCCCTTAGCGTGCACCGCGATGTGGGCGACACGTATTCGAGCGAGCCGAGAGAGCGGTTGGCACTCGGGCGAGTGATGCATGCTGAGGTTGAATCCGCAAGTGATCTCGACGTCGTTCTCCTCATCGAGTTGAAGGCGGATTGGCCGGCTGGAGAGATTCACGTTTCGATGCGGTTTCGATTCAGCCACACAAAAACGGTCGAACTTCAGATCGATATCGACAGTAGCGGCACGGATTACATCGCGGAGTTGCTCTTCTCCCCGGGCCAGACCGGGACGGTGCTAGCCGGGATGCCTTTCGATGTTGTGCAACGTGAGGCGATCGACACGGAGTTGTTCGGTCATGAGATCGACGCTGGACTTGCACGGGTTCTCATGGGGCAGCGCGAGGTTGATGAGGTTGCGACTTTTCCGTTTCAGGACTTTGTTGCTTCGTTTGAAAATGGCCGCTCGGTGATTGTGCATGCGAGGGGCTTGCGGGCGTATCGCGTCGGCGACGACGGCGAGATCGCTATTGCGCTACGGCGCAGCGTCGAGTGGCTCGCCAAGACAGGATTGCAAGGACGCGCAGGCGATGCAGGCCCTTCGATGTATGTTCCGGGAGCGCGATGCGAGAGAGCAACTCGGCACGAACTCGGGGTCTCTGTGGTCGATGCGCCGCCCGATTCGGACGAGTTCGCTGCCCTGTGCGAGTCGTTTCGCAATCCGCCCATAGCAGTTGAGGTTGTCGGAAGTGAGGGAACATGCACTCGATGGGAGCCGTTGCGGTGCAATTTGCCGATCACCGCGCTCCGCTTCGGAGCCGACGGCCCGTTGGCTCGCTTCTACAATCCGGCGGGACTGCCGAAGACGCTGGCCGGCACAGAGGTCGGAGCTCGCGAGATCGTCGAGCTTCCTGTGATCCTCGAGAGCCTCAATGGCATTCCAGCCGAGGTTTCAGTGATGATGCACGGGTTCGCGGCAGACCGCGGCGGCAGGTCGCGTTCGCTCCCCGACGAGAGCATTGTCGAGGCCCTGCAGGAAAAGTCTCTTCAGTTGTGGGACGAGGCGGCCGACTTGCGGGAGTCGCTGGGAGAATTGACCGGCGACGCATACCACCTTGTTCTCCATCAGGTGTTGGTCAACGAACGCGAGAGTCGGGAATTGGCGTTGTCAGCAGCGTTCAACCGGCTCCGGCTCGAGTGTCCTGAGGCCGAAGTGAGCCTGCCCGACGCCCCGGTTCCTGTGATCGCCGAACTGGGGCGATCGTTGAACGATCTCAGGATCCAGCGCCGAATCTACGATTACGTCGCTGAGCTCCTAGCACACCAGACCTCGGAGTAAGCGAATCTTCGAGGCGTTTCACCACTGACCGCGAAAGCGGCGTCTGACGAGTTTCGGTTGTGGATGAGTTGACGCCAACACGGATCAATGTCTAAATTGGCCATCACTTCCGAAACGTTGAGGATTGACATCCCGAAAACGTTGGGGGAACAAGTCCCACCGATGTCGGTGGGTTGCAAGATCCAAGAGGAGAACCTGATGAAACACCGACATGCAATGTTGGCCAAACTGCTGGCGATCTTGATGGCGTTCGCCCTGGTCGCCGCCGCTTGTGGCGACGATGACGACGACGCCGGCCCGCAGGAGGAGCCCGCGGCTGAGACTGGCGATTCGGCAGAAACGCCTGAACCCGAGGAGGAGGCTGCGCCCGAACCCGAGGAGGAGGCTGCACCCGAGCCCGAGCCTGAGCCCGAGCCTGAACAGGCCGCACCAGACGCGTCCGACGCATCCATGGCCACCACGCAAATGGCGGCGACAGAGGAGCAACCCAAACTCTTGGACATCACCTCCGGCGCCGGAAGCTCCGGCCTCGACATCACCTTCGGTGAACAGGGCCCCTTCCTCGATCAGATCCTCGCCGGTTCAGGGCAGATTGATGTACTTGGTGCCCTGCATGGATCGTTCCCACCGCTGGCGCGGGAAAATGCCCTTGCCAACCTTGCCGACCTGCTCGATGACCTCAGTGCAGACAGGTCGTTCGCTCCCTCGATGGTCAGCGCGGGCCTGCTGGGCAGCGAGGACAACCTGGCGTTCATTCCCTGGGCTCAGGCCACCTACATCATGGGAGCGAACAAGCAGGCCCTTGATTATGTCCCCGGCGGCGTCGACATCGACAACATGTCTTGGGACGATCTTGCCGATTGGTGCCAGGCATTGCTCGAAGGCGAGGGCACACCCCTTTGCGGTCTACCCCGTGCCGGCCTCTTCCACCGTTTCCTGGAGGGCTACATGTGGCCCTCCTACACGGGTGGCATGGTCAGTCAGTTCCGCAGTTCCGGCGCCGAGCAGATGATGGAGTACCTGCGAGACGATCTCGCCCCCACACTGCACCCCGAGAGCCTCAACTGGGACTTCATGCAGGAACCGCTGCTCAGCGGGGAAGTTTGGGTCGCATTCGACCATGTGGCCAGGATCGCCGGCGCCTTCAATGAGGATCCGGACACGTTCGTCGCATTCCCGACGCCGTCGGGGCCCGAGGGTCGCGGATTCATGCCGGTGATCGTCGGCCTCGGAATCCCCGCCGACGCCCCGAATCCCGACGCCGCTGCGGCGGCGATCGAGTACCTGACCCGGCCCGAAGTACAAGGTCAGGTTCTGGCGCAACTCTCCTTCTTCCCGGTCGTGGAAGGAGTCGACACGAGCGATTTGCCGACGGGTGTTGCCATCGAGGCCGAGGCAGTGGAGAAACTGCTCAATTCCCCAGACGGCATCCCAGCCCTGCTTCCGGTCGGTCTGGGTGAGCGCGGCGGCGAGATCAACCAGATCTTCCGCAACGCCTACGACCGGATCGTGGACGGCGGCGAGGACATTGCGACGGTGCTGAATGAGGAGGGCAATGCTCTCCAGGCGCTGTTGAATGAAACCGGCGCCCCCTGTTGGGATCCTGATCCGGCAAGCGACGGCCCGTGCGTCGTCGAACCGGCGGGCTGACACACCCGACCCACTACTGACGGTCCCCTCCCAAAGCGTTCCCGGTGCGCATGTCGGCGCACCGGGAACGCCAGGGTCCTTTGTGCGATAGTGGACCCCGTTGAACTTGATCACCCCAGCTTCGTCTAGCGAACAGATTCCGCAGGCGCAGAAGAGCAGACTGCGTGACATTCGGCGGGCGGCGACTCCCTACATGCTCGTCGCGCCAGTCCTGATCTTCCTCGGGTTCTTCTTCGCTTATCCGATGTATGAGGGTCTGCGGCTCTCCATCTGGGACGATGAAGCGGTTTTGCCGTTGCGAGAAGGGCCTAGCCTGAAGGACTCAGAGTCCGGTCGCCTCTCGCAGGGAGTCACGGTCGAAGTCCTGGGAAGGCAGGGCAATCTTCTCACCGACGCCGATGCGACTGACCTGCTCACTGAAACGTGGTTCCGAGTTGCGGTCACTCAACCCGACGGCACCACCGTGGACGGCTGGGCTCCCGAATCGCGCATCCGTGTACGGGAGGAGGGTCCCGACGGCACTCCGCTGAGCGGCACGGTCAGGCCGAAGCTCGGCGAACCGGATGATCCCCGAACAACGCTGCGAGACGGTCCGGGCGAAGGTGGGACGGAGGTTGCCTTCGTTGAACCACGCGCCCCCGCCGCGATCGTGGAGGTCGCGATCCTTGAAGTCTGGTTCAATGTCCGCGGCACAGATCCCGGCGAGTCTGCCCAGGGTTGGGCGCCGTCGCGATTCATCCAGGTCTTCGGAGATGAAGTAACGGGTCGGATCGATCGAGGGTCCGCCGGAGAGTTCACGACCGAGTTCATCAAGAAGATGTTCAATGACCGCTTCTTTGATCCTGCTTGGCGGACCACGCTTCTTCTGCTCGTTCTGATCATTCCCGCGCAGTTCGCTCTGGCGCTGCTCATGTCGTTGGTGATCCACGCACGGCTCAAGTTCAACTCGTGGTTCCTCTACGTATTCACGATTCCCATGGGAATGAGCGACTTGGCCGTCGGCACTCTGTTCTTCTCGGTCTTCACCGGCAACGGCCTCTTGAACTCAGTTCTCGAAGGTCTCGGAATCATCGACTCTCCCCATGTGTTCCTCAGTTCGCAGACGCGCAACTGGATCATCCTCGCGATCGTCGTGGCAGAGATTTGGCGATCCACATCGATCGTGATGGTGATCCTTGTTTCAGGGCTCCAAGCGATTCCCGACGAAAACCTCGAAGCAGCTGAATTGTTCGGAGCGTCATATTGGCAACGGGTGCGTTACGTGATGCTTCCACTGCTGAGGCCGAGCGTTCAAGTCGCGCTGATCTTGCGGACGATCCTCGCCCTGCAGGTGTTCGCGGTGGTGATTGCTCTCGGAGGCGGCGACACGGTGACGGTTCTGACCAATGAGACCTTCCGTCAGTACGCCGACTTCCGCAACAACAACGTCGCCGCTGCCTACGCGCTGTTTGTGATGGTGTTGTCGCTGGCCAGTGCCTTCTTCTACCTGCGTACCGTCCGCACCGACACGGAGATCGAAAGATGACCGAGAGGAAGTTCGACGTTCTTTTGCCGCTGGACTCTTCGGAAGTCCAGCGCTTGCACCGCAACATGAAGCGGCGCGCGAACCGGGGCCGGGTCTGGACCTACCTGGGCGCCGGACTCATCGTTCTGTGGATTCTCGTCCCCTTGTTCTTCTTGACGTCGATGGCGTTCACCACCCGAGAGGCGGTTCGCTCGTATCCGAAGAGCGTGCTGCCGTTCATTCCCTTCTCTACTGACACAGTGCGATTCTTCCTCGACCAGCCGGGCGTTGTCGACGGGCTCTGGAACAGCCTCATCGTGGCGATCATCACGCTGTTGTTGTCAACGATCCTGGCGGCGCCGGCGGGCTACGCCATTGCCCGTTACATATTTCCCGGCCGGGACCTTGTGCGCCTCGGAATTCTGGCGGTGCGGGCGTTCCCGATCGTGGTGCTGTCAATCCCGCTGGCCGTGTTCTTTCTTCGCGCCGGAATCTTCGACAGCCTCTACAGTCTCGCGTTCATGCACACCGCGTTGACAATGCCGACGTCGGTTTTGATCATCGCCAGCGTGTTCGCCAGTGTCCCCCATGAACTCGAAGAAGCAGGGCAGGTGTTCGGGGCGTCTGCACTCCAGTCGTTCTGGCACATAGTGCTGCCCCTCGCGCTGCCTGGAATCGCTGCCAGCTCTATTTTCGCGTTCGTCCTGAGCTGGAACGAAGTCTTCGCCGCTGGGGTGCTCACTTTGGAGAACCGGACGCTTCCCGCGCTGCTGTTGGTCCAACTCCAGCAGTCGAGCGACGCCTATCAGTTCGCCGGCGGGTTCTTCTTGATGGCTCCGTCGATCGTGTTTATGTTCTTCATCCGAAATTATCTGTTCAACATGTGGAGCCAGGTGACGAAGTGAGGTCGGCAGCCTTCGCCCCCTGCTCCTCGGAAATACGAGGTCTGTTCCGTGTCTGAGATCGTTGTAGAGCGTGCAAGCAAGTCGTTCGGAAGCAAGGTCGCGATCGACGACGTGAGTCTGACCGTCGACGACGGCGAGTTCCTGGTGCTGCTAGGGCCGAGCGGTTGCGGCAAGACGACGTTGTTGCGGGCAATCGCCGGGCTCGGGATGGTGGACTCGGGCCGCATCACGATCGATGGACGCGACGTGACCTACGTACCTGCGGGGAACCGCAAGATCTCCATGGTGTTCCAGAGTTACGCGATCTTTCCGCACATGTCAGTCCGCAACAACATCGGCTTCGGTCTGCGGATGAGCAAGACCCCCAAAGAAGTGATTCAAGAACGGGTCGAAGAGGCTGCTTCGTTGCTGCACATAGAAGAACTGCTCGACCGCAAACCGAGTGCAATGAGCGGCGGTCAGCGACAGCGGGTCGCGGTTGCCCGCGCCTTGGCGATGAAAGCCGAGGTGTTGTTGATGGACGAACCTTTGAGCAACCTCGACGCGCTGCTGCGGCTGGAGATGCGCGCCGAGCTCAAGCGCCTGTTGGCTGAGGTCAACGCCACCACGATCTACGTCACTCATGATCAGATCGAGGCATTGAGCATGGGCGACCGGGTCGCGGTCATGAAGGAGGGCGTCCTGCAACAGGTCGATCATCCCACGGTTGTTTACGAGGACCCGTCGAACGAGTTCGTAGGTGGTTTCATAGGCAATCCCCCTATGAATTTCATCGATGGCGTCGTAAGGCAGGACAAAGGCCGACTTGCTGTCGAATTGGCAGGCCAGAAGCTCACCGTGGGATCGGCGCTGCCGGCCCTGCGAGCGTATGGGGGAAAGCCGATCCGCCTGGGAATCCGCGCCGAGAACATGGAGGCCGTGCAATCGCCTGTGAGCGATGGGCTCAAGGTCCGTGTCGAGGTGGTAGAGCCGCTCGGGGCTCAGAACTTGCTGACGGTCACCCTCTTGTCGGCGGGGTCGGACGCGCAACCGATGAAGGTCTCGACCCACCCGACGTTCGGAGTGACGGTTGGAGAGCAATTGTGGATCCGTTTCCCATCCCATCAGATCCGCTGGATCGACCCCCAGACTCAGGAAGTGCTCAGCTCCGGGTAGGCGGGCTCCAGGCCGAGTGGCCCGCGTTCCAGCGGTCTCCAGATCAACAGAACCCGACCACCGAACCCGGTGGCGGCTGGGCGGTTTGTCTCTAGCCTTGAAGATGCACGGCCCGGATCGGTCGGGGCGGCGAAAATCTCTGAGAGGCCCTTGGTGCGCGACTATTTTTGGCGATCCTTGACCGTGGCCACTGCTCTGGTCTTCCTTGGCGCGGCCTGCGGGGATGACTCCGCAAGCACGTCGCCAGACACTCCTGCGCCGAGCAGTACCGCTGCGGTCGACTCCGACACGACAACGACTGCTCCGAGCGGTCATCTTGAGACGGACGGAGGCCGACACACTCACGGCGCCGCCACCACGCCCGCGGTCGAACCCTACCCGTCGGTGTCGGTGCGCATTCTCGAAGACCCCTCCGGAGGCTGGCTCCTGCACAGCGTGCCCGCCAACTTCCGGCTCGCCCCGGAAAATGTGAGCACCGAGCACATTGACGGCGAAGGACACATGCACCTCTACATCGACGGGGTCAAGATCATGCGCCTATACGGCGAGTGGCACCAGTTGCCGCCGCTTGCAGCAGGCGTTCACGAGATTCGGGTCGAATTGTCCTCCAACGACCACTCGGCGATGGCGATAAACGGAACCATTGTGGACGACACCGCGACTTTGGAAGTCTCCGCAGCCGAGGCGACCCTTGCAACCGACGGCCCGACCGACGACACGGGTTCGGTTGGGCATGACATGTCGGGCATGGAGCCCGAAGAGGGTGGCTCGATGGACGAGATGGAGTCCCAGCAGACGATCTCGGTTGATATTGTCGGTGGCGAACCGGTCGGCGGCCACCAGCGAGTTGACGTTGGGCTCAATTCCGAAGTGGCGATTCTGGTCACCTCTGACACTTCCGAAGAGATCCATGTTCACGGCTACGACATCCTGCACCCAGTCGCTGTCGGCCAACCGTTGGAGTTCAGCTTTCTTGCGGAGATCCCAGGGGTGTTCGAAGTCGAACTCGAAGGTTCGGGCCGACTGCTGCTCCAGCTCACCGTTTCCTGACCGCGGCCAACAAACAGCGCTGAGATCCAAATGCTGATCTTCCTAACCGGTGGCGCCCGCAGCGGTAAATCGTCTGTAGCGGTCAGGGCCGCGGCCAGGCGGAACACGCCTGTAACCGTCATCGCCACCGCTACCGCCGGTGACGATGAGATGGCCGAACGCATCGCCCGCCACCAACAGGACCGGCCTGATCACTGGTCGCTGCTAGAAGAGCCGGTCGATTTGCTTGGGGCGGTTGCGGCCCTTGGCCGAGACCAGACGATAATCGTCGACTGCCTTGCGCTGTGGGTCGCCAACAGGCTCTCGGACCGACCACAGAAGATTCTTGACGATGCGGCGGCACTCGCTGATCTGTTGGCCGAACGCAGTGAACGGGCGTATGTGGTGAGCAATGAGGTTGGGTCCGGGATCGTCCCCGGTGATGCGCTCTCCAGAGCTTTCCGCGACCTGCTTGGCAGCGTCAACCAACGGATGGCCCGGCGCGCCGACTCCGCTTACTTGTGCGTCTCGGGCTTGCTCGTAGCACTGGAGCAAAGAGCGGATTTCGATGTCTGATTCTGAGCTGAGCGTTCTTTTGGAGAATCTGAGTTCGCCTGACGAGGCAGCAGAAAGGGCTGTCAAGAACCGAGCAGCGCAGGTGCTGCGTCCGAGCGGCGCCTTTGAACGCCTCGATCGCGTCGCTGTGTGGCTTGCGGGGTGGCAACGCAGCCGGAGCCCCGGCGTGCAACGTCCTCACGCCATTTTGTTCGCCGGAGACCACGGAGTTGCCGCTGAAGGGGTGAGTGCGTACCCCGCAGACATCACCGCGGCGATGGTTGCGGCTCTCGCGGAGGGCAAAGCAACCGCGTCAGTGCTGGCGAGTCAGGTCGGTGCTTCCCTTTCGGTTGTGGATGTGGCAGTCGGAGACCCGACCGGGAATATCCGCACCACCGATGCTCTGACGCCGCAACGCTTTGATGCTGCCGCACGGGCGGGTATCGATGCCGTTGAGGACTGTGACACCGACCTGCTGGTCGTGGGTGAGATGGGGATCGGCAACACGACTCCCGCCGCGGCGGTGGCGGCATCGGTGTTGGGAGGATCCGCGCTCGAGTGGGTTGGACCGGGCACCGGCGTCTTTGGCGAGGCTCTTTCGAACAAAGCCAGGGTGGTGCAAGACGCGCTTGGGCGAGTCGGCTCGGCGCAACCCTTGGAAGCTTTGCGGCGGCTCGGCGGCGCGGAGCTCGTCGCCATTGCCGCAGCTGTGATGACCGCCCGCCGAAGAAGCATCCCTGTGGTGCTGGACGGCTTCATCGCGACCGCTTCGGTGCTTCCCCTGGAGGCCGAGGCGCCCGGCGCGTTGCAACACTGCATAGCGGGTCATCGGTCGGCCGAACCGGGACATGTTCGCCTGCTCGAACACCTCAATCTCGAGCCGCTGCTCGAACTCGACCTCCGGCTCGGCGAGGGCTCAGGCGCCCTCGCCGCTGTTCCATTGATACGAATGGCTGCTGCCGCGGTGGTAGAGGTGGCCACTTTCGACGAGTGGGCAGATCACTCCCCCGTTCCTGCCCCATGAGCATGCTCGGATTTCGCTACGCCTGGGCGTTCTTGACCCGTCTGCCGGGAGGTCTGCACCCTGACAGCGATGACGAGATCAGCACAGCCGTCGGCTGGTTTCCAGTCGTAGGCGCGGTTATCGGCGCGATCACCGGAGCGGCTTACTTCGGTGGCGTTGAGGTTCTCGACCCAATGCTCGCAGCGGTAGCCGTGTGTGGCCTCGGTGCGATCCTCACCGGTGGATTCCATGAAGACGGCCTGGCAGACACTGCCGACGCTCTGGGCGGATTCGACCGGGAGCGCCGGCTGGAGATCATGCGTGACAGCCGTATCGGCACTTTCGGCGCGTTGGCGTTGATATCGGTGACCCTGGGCAAGGTCGGCGCTTTGCAAGAGTTGAACGGAACCGAGGGTTTGATCGCGTTGGTCGCCGCGCACGCCCTGGGAAGAACCGGTGCGCTGGTGCTGATGCTGACCCTGGGCGGAGCCCGATCGGCCGGGCTGGGCGCGACATATGCCGCGGATCTCCCCCGCAGCCGGGTGAGCGCAGTGGTAGTGCTGGTTCTCGGCGTCGCTGCTCTGTCCGGTGCGGCGGGATCGGTGGCCACCGCGGCCATTCTCGGCATTGCGGCATTTATGGCAGTGTTCGCGCGCCGCAGATTCGGAGGCCTGACAGGCGATGTCTTGGGCGCCGCAGAGCAACTCGGCGAGCTGGCCGTGCTGGTCGCTCTGTCGCAACTGCCCGACGCTCCCGCTTGGTTCTAGCTACAAGCCGCTAGCAAGATACCGTAGAGGGCGGGACTAGGAACTTATGCGGATCGCTGTGCTAATCAAGCAGGTGCCTGCCATTGAAGAGATGGCATTGGGGCCCGATGGACGCCTGATTCGAAGCGGTTCCGAACTGGAGATGAGCGCCTATTGCCGCAGGGCTGTGTCGAAGGCCGTCGAGCTTGCCTCGCAGCGATCGGACTGCTCGGTCACCGTGTACACGTTGGGTCCGCCGAGTGCCGAAGACGCGCTGCGGGAAGCAGTCGCCTGGGGGCTTGACCGAGATGTGGGGATTGATGCTGTGCTGATCACCGACCCGGCCTTCGCCGGGTCTGACACGCTGGCAACCGCTCGAGCCGCGGCCGCGGCGCTCACCCAAGACGGCCCTTTCGACCTGGTGCTGTGCGGCAAGAGCTCCGTCGACGCCGACACCGGACAAGTACCCCCACAGATCGCCGAGTTGCTCGACTTGCCATTCGCGGCAGCGGTCAAAGAGTTGAGGCTCGACGGCGAGCATTTGAGTCTGGGCTGCGAGCTTGACGACCAGTGGCTCGACTGTGAGATCGCGCTTCCCGCCGTGTTGTCCTGCGCTGAGAGGCTTTGCGAACCCAGCAAGGTCTCTCCGTCGGGACGGGCTCTGGCTCCCGCTGAGCGGATTCGTTTCGTAGACGCTGAAACCTTGGGTTCCGGACCCTGGGGTCAAGCAGGAAGTCCTACACGGGTGGGCAAAACCAGATTGCTGGCAGTTGACCGAGAGCGCTACGTCGAAAGCGGCCTGGCCCTTGCCGAGCAAGTCCGCCGCGCGGTGCGGGTCATCGCCGACAAGGGAGGTTTCGATCACTCCAAGAAGCCGACCGAGCCGAAACTCGTGACCTCGCCCGGAGGCCCTGGCGGAGTGGTGGCGGTGCTTGCTGAACCCGGACGCGACAAACTTCTGCGGGAGTTGCTGGGGGCCGCGAGCCTTCTGGCAGGTGAGATCAACGGCTCTACGGCAGTGCTGCTACCAAGCAGCATGGGTAGTTCACCTGCTGAGCCGGCCATTGACGCAGAGTTCTTGGCGGCTTATGGCGCAGACCACATAGTCCACCTCCACGGAGCAGCGATCGAAGAAGACGTCGCCGCGGGCTTGGCGACTTGGGCCGCTGATCGGTTGCCATGGGCGATATTGGCCCCTGGCACTTCCGCCGGCCGGGAGATCGCTTCTCGAGTGGCCGCCGATCTCGGCGCCGGGCTTGCAGGCGACGCGGTGGAGTTCGACGTCGAAGACGGGCGGCTGGTGGCCTGGAAGTCAGCTTTCGGCAGCCAACTCATCGTCGCGGTTCACACAAGTACCGCCGTGCAGCTGGCAACGGTACGCGCCGGTGTGTTGCCGACGCCGGAGGCCCTTGAACCCGACCGGCGGAAGATACCCGCGGAGGAGCAAATCGAGGTCAGACCCAGAGGCCGCGTCAAGGTGACCGCCCGCCGCCGCGACGACGACATCGACGTCTTGGCCGGCGCTTCGACGGTCATCGCGGTAGGTCGGGGAGTCGACCCGTCGGACTATCCGAAGCTTGATCCTCTAGCCGGACTTCTCGACGCGGAACTCGCCTGCACCCGCAAAGTCACCGACAACGGTTGGATGCCCCACGCCCGCCAGATCGGCATCACCGGACGCAGCGTCTCGCCGCGGCTGTTCGTCATGATCGGCGCCAGCGGCAACTTCAACCACACCGTCGGCGTCCGGGGCGCGTTGTCCGTGCTGGCGATCACCAACGACCCGGAGGCTCCCGCCTGGGAGCACGCCGATGCCGGAATTGTGGGCGACTGGCGAGAGGTGCTCCCCCTTCTCCTCACCGAGATCGAGAACCTCGATGTCTGAGCAGCGCCCTCTAGAGTGTCGTCAGTGAACCGCGATTCGGCGCTGGAGACACTGGGGCTGGCCCGAGACGCGCAAGGCGAAGACATCACCCGGGCCTACCGCAGGCTGATTCGCAAAACCCATCCTGACGTCGGTGGGGACACCGCCGCGGCGGCGCGTATCACCGAGGCTTACGCGTGGCTGCAACAGACGCCTGCGGTCGAGCACCCCCCGTCTGCTCAACCGCCAACGGACCCACCCGACAGAAAGCTGGTGTTGCTGCTGCCGCCCGGGGACGTCTTCGCCCACCTGTGCGAGTTGGGACGCCAACTCGGCGAACTCAGTTACGCGGATCCCCAAGCGGAGATCATGCAAGTGACGTTCACCGCTCTCAACTCGGTTCCCTGCCAACTCGTGGCCACGGTCATCCCCAGTGACCACCCCAGAGAATCCCAAATCGAGTTCACGCTCGAGCCGCTCGCCAACGGACAGCCCCCGCCGATAGCCGCTGTGGTCGCCCACATGTTCCGCACCCGGTGAGGATTGGGGAACTCGCTCTTCCGTCGGGCACTCTGAGCGAGGAGTGCCGGGCTGACCCATTTGGACGTGCAATGAAGAGCGAGGGTCTCAGACCCAAGGGGAGTTTGAGTTGCGGTCTCCGAAGGCGTTGCCCGTGCGGTAGCGCTCGAGGGTGAACGGTTTGAGCTCGTCGGGTTTCCGGCCGTACACAAGCATATGAGCGGTTAGTTTGCCCACTCCGATCATCTTGAACCCATGGTTGGAATCGGCGATCACCCAGGCATTGTCGGCCACGTAGTCGAATACGGGCACGTTGTCAGGGGTGAAAGCACCGATCCCACCGTTGCGGCGTTCCTTGAAGTAGGGCCGCAGGTTCTCGAGTCGCTTGAACAGCATGCCGAGTGTTGCGCAGTAGTAGTCGGCAAACCACTGTTCAGCTTGGTACACATCGTTGAGGTGCCCGTAGGGTTCGACTGCTGCTTTGGGGCCTATCTTCACCGGAATCGTGCCGCCCTGCAGTCCCGGGGCGCCCACTCTTTCTGCCGCGTACCGAACGTAAGAGTAAAAGTGGTCTTTGAGCAGGGTGTTGTCTTCGCCGTACACGGGTGTGTTCATGAGCTCGACGTGCAGGACGGGTGAATCTTTGTACTGCGCGGTGCGGAAATCGACGCCTTCAGGCAACAGCACCTCACCCTCCAACAGTCGCCAATAAGTCCACATGTCGGCCTGGGCCTGCACATGGCCGTCGGGATACCCGACATCGATGTGAGATGGACCACCGAGCCAATCCCAATGCTCGGGCGTCCATGCTCCCGCGCCCACCACCACCTGCTCACAGGCGATGGGGCCGTGGTCGGTCTCGACCGCAGTCACTGAGCCTGACGCGTCGAGCGTGTAGCCGGTGACGCTGGTTCCATAGACGCGCTGCACGCCCCACTGCCGACACTTCTGGTCGAGCCCCCATACCGCCATGTGGGTGCCTGCGTAGCCAGAGCGGAGTTCGTGCAGCACCACATCGCAGTTCTCCGTTTTGAAATCGGGCCACAATCCCTTCAGAAACGCATGGGCCTCAGAGCCCGTATAGAGGTCCGATGGATATCCACTCGCTGCTTGCGAAGCTTGCAGCTTGATGTAGTCGGCCTCTTGATTGGCCTCCCCTACTGAGACGTAACCGACTTGCTGGAAACCGAAGTTCACAGGATCGGACTCCCACACCTCCACGCTGGCTCGCAGGATGGCGTGCAACGGCCCGGTCATGTACAAGTTTCGGACACAGCCGCAGGCCAACCCCGTAGCGCCTGCACCGGGCCCTTGTTTGTCGATCAGCACCACGTCGCTGCCCTTGCCCCTCCCGGAGCGCTCCAGATACATGGCGAGGTGGTACGCACTTGACAGCCCGTGGACCCCGGCGCCGACCACGACAAACCGGGCGCTCGCGGGGAGCGGCACTGCATCGAACACTGGGATCACGGCGGGGTTCGACACTCGTCCGTCCACTTCGGGTGGCAGCGGACGGTTCGCGAAGGGATACCACTGATTGTGTTCTGTGGGGTTGGGCACATCTATTGTCATAGTCTCTCCTGTTCGCCTCGCTGCTTCTCCCAGCAACGGCACGGCTCTGCCTTGTCCAATCCTACGATGCCGTGGACGAGTCTATTGTCACCCCCTTCGCTTGAGGATCCGGCCGAGTCTCATTGAAATCGGCAGCTAGTAGGCTCCCAAACTCTCCGAGGACGGACACTCAAAGGATACGCGTTGTCATCCAAAGAACTATCGGGCGCCTACCGCAACATCGCCGACAATTACGCTTGGGCCTGGTCGAATCAGGCCGCGCTGGTGCTGGACCGACTCCCGGGGCGCCGGACGCGAGAGCACCCATTGGCAGTCATTGAACGCATGGCAGAATCCGACTGGGAAGCACTCGTCGGCGATGCCGAGTTGGCAGCAGCGGTAGAGCAGGTGAACCAGCAGACTACAGCGCTGGCTGCGAATCCGACCTCGACTCCAGAGGTGGCCTACTTTTCTCCGGAGTTCGGGATCAGCGACGTGTTGCCCCAGTACTCCGGGGGACTGGGCATTCTCGCCGGCGATCATCTCAAGGCAGCGAGCGACACCGGCACGTCGCTGTGCGGAGTGGGCTTGTTCTATCGCGAGGGATTCTTCCGCCAGGAGATAGCCAACGGGTCTCAGCGAGAGCGCTACGAACCACAGCATCCCGAGCTCCTCGGGGCCACGGACACCGGAATCGCGATCACGGTGCCCCTCGCCGGGCGTGAAGTGGGCGCCGTCGTGTGGCGTTTCAATATCGGCCGAGTCCCGTTGATAGTCCTCGACACCGATGTGGCCGGCAACAGCGACAGCGACCGCAAGATCACTGATCGGCTCTACAGCGGTGATCGTCAGCACCGCCTGCTCCAAGAGGCTGTGCTCGGGGTTGGAGGAATGCGAGCGCTGGCCGCCCTCGGATGGAACGTGCCGGTCATTCATCTCAACGAGGGGCATGCGGGGTTCTTGATTCTCGAAATGCTCGACCGGGAGATCCAAGCAGGCGCGACTCTCGACGAGGCCGGCGAGGCCATAGCACCGAGGTTGATTTTCACCACCCACACTCCGGTTCCCGCTGGTATTGACCGTTTCGAGAAATCGCTGATCGCTCCTGTGCTGAAGATCTGGGCCGACCGTTGGAAAGTCCCAGTGGAGACTCTGGCAGCGTTGGGCCACGACCCGACTGACGAGCATGACAGGTTCAATATGGCAGCGTTGTGCCTGCGCGCTGCCGGTCGCAGCAACGGGGTTTCCAAACTTCACGGCAAGATCAGCCGAGAACTCTTTTCCTCGATTCCGGGCAGCAAGAAGATCGGGTCGGTCACCAACGGCGTGCATGCTCGAACATGGGTGGCGCCTTCGGCTCAGGACGCCTTCGACAAGGTCTTGGGACCAGGTTGGGAGAACGGCGACAAGGCAGCGTGGGAGCGCATCGAAGATCTGGACGACGAAGCGATGCGGACGCTCCGCAACACGGGAATCGGACTGCTGGAGTCGCAAACACGCGAACGCGTCGGTGCTTCTCTCGACCGTGATGCTCTCACCATCGGATTTGCACGCCGCTTCGCGACATACAAGCGCGCCACTCTGCTGTTGAGCGACGCTGCTCGATTGAGCGCGTTGCTTGCCGATGAAGAACGACCTGTTCAGTTCGTCTTCGCAGGCAAAGCCCATCCCGCCGACGCCGAGGGCAAGCAACTGCTGCACGAGGTCGTCAGGTTCAGCCAATCAGCTGCTTCGCAACAGCGGTTCGTATTCGTGCCCGGCTACGACATGGCGGTCGCCCGGGCGATGTACGCGGGATGCGACGTCTGGCTCAACAACCCGATTCGACCTCACGAAGCGTGCGGAACAAGCGGCGAGAAGTCGGCCCTGAACGGAGGGCTCAATTTCTCAATCAGTGATGGTTGGTGGGATGAGATGGCCGACGGTCGCAACGGATGGACAATCCCTTCCAGCGAAGCGGCTGAACCTGAAGAGCGCGACCGCGCAGAAGCTGCTGCGATCTTTGAAATCCTCGAGACTCGGATAATCCCGGAGTTCTTCGAAGGCGGGCAAGCATGCTCGAGCCGCTGGATCGAGCGGATGCGCCACGCCTGGCGAACTCTGGGAACCCAGGTGACCGCCGGACGCATGGTCTCGGAGTACCGACAACGGCTCTACCGGCCCGCGCTGGACGAGGCCCGGCGACTGTGACTGTGTGGCCCGGTCGCCTCTACCCGCTAGGCGCGACTTTCGACGGCCGAGGAACCAACTTCGCAGTCTACTCGGAGATGGCAGAGCGGGTTGAAGTCTGCCTTCTCTCCCCCGACGGACAGGAACGGCGCTTGGAACTGCCCGAGGCAACGGCGTTCGTTCACCATGGCTATGTTCCGGGAGTCGAACCCGGTCAACGCTATGGATTCCGGGTCCACGGCCCTTGGGAACCGGACAGGGGGGCCTGGTGCAATCCCGCAAAGCTGTTGATCGACCCCTATGCCAAGGCGATAACCGGCGACGTCCGTTGGGGGCCTGAGGTCTACGCCTTCGAACAGGAGGACCACGATTCCCCCGATCTTGTGGACAGCGCGCCGTTCATGCCCAACTCAGTGGTCGTCGATCCCGCCTTCGACTGGCAGGACGATGCACCTCCCCACACTCCGCTGCATCGCACGGTCATCTACGAGACTCACGTGCGAGGAATCTCAATCGCCCATCCCGATGTTCCCGAGGATCTGAGGGGCACCTATGCGGGCATGGTCTCGGATCCGGTGCTTGGGCATCTGTTGTCGTTGGGAGTCACCGCGGTCGAACTGTTGCCGGTTCACCACTTCGTTTCAGAACATGCACTCACCAAGCAGGGCTTGAGCAACTACTGGGGTTACAACACGTTGGGTTTCTTCGCTCCGCACGGGCCCTACTCAGCCGGCGGTGACACCGGTGGCCAGGTCGTCGAGTTCAAAGCGATGGTCAAGACACTCCACCAAGCGGGCATCGAAGTGATTCTCGACGTGGTCTACAACCACAGCGCTGAAGGCAGCCATCTGGGCCCCTCCTTGTCCTTCAAGGGTCTCGACAACCGCTGCTACTACCATCTCGATCCCGCCGAACCGCGTCATTACGCAGACTTCACCGGCACCGGCAACACCTTGAACATGGGGAACTCCCAGTCTCTCCAGATGATGATGGACAGTCTTCGCTACTGGGTGCTCGACATGCACGTCGACGGTTTCCGCTTCGACCTCGCTCCCGCTCTGGCCAGGAGCCTGTATCAGGCCGATCGCCTCTCCTCCTTCTTCGATCTCATTCATCAGGACCCTGTCATCAATCAGGTGAAGCTCATCGCCGAACCCTGGGACGTCGGGCCGGATGGTTACCAAGTCGGCGGCTTCCCGCCGAAGTGGTCGGAGTGGAACGCCAGATATCGCGACGATGTGCGGGAATACTGGCGCAGCGGACAAGAGAGCCTGCCCGACCTCGCAACCCGCCTCACCGGCAGTTCCGACCTGTACGCGGTTTCGGGGCGGCGCCCTTCAGCAAGCATCAACTTCATCACCGCCCACGACGGTTTCACACTGGCCGACCTCGTCTCCTACGACCACAAACACAACGAAGCCAACGGCGAGGACAACCGCGACGGGGAGAGCCACAACCGTTCTTGGAACTCAGGAGTCGAGGGGCCGACCGAGGACCAGTCGGTCCTGCAAGTCCGCGACACGAGAAGGCGATCGATGCTCGCAACCCTGCTGCTTTCGCAAGGCGTTCCCATGCTGTTGGGAGGCGACGAACTCGGCCGAAGCCAAGGCGGCAACAACAACGCCTACGCCCAGGACAACGAGGTCTCCTGGTATGACTGGCACCGCGTCGATGCTGAATTTCTCTCCTTCACCCGGAAATTGATTTCTTTGAGGTCGACTCATCCCGTATTCCGACGCAGGCGTTGGTTCAAAGGCGAACCCGTCAGCGGCGCCGAGATTGACGACATGATCTGGTTCACACCAAAAGGCTCTGAGATGGCATATAATGACTGGCATGCCGCTCATGCCCGTTCGGTGGCGGTGTTCTTGAACGGCGAGGCAATCACTGCGGCCGGGTCGCAAGGTGAACGGATCGTGGACGACAGTTTCTTGATGCTGCTCAACGCCAGTTCCGAAGCGGTCGACTTCACGCTCTCCTCCCGTTTCGGCAGTTGGCAGTGGAATCTTGAGATCGACACCGCCGACAACGCTCGTCGCGCATCGTTCCGGACGAGTTCCAAGATCAGTGTCGACGCGTGGGCGCTGATGCTGCTCCGCAGAGAGGGACCGAGATGAAGGTGCTGCTGGCCGCTGCGGAGATGGCCCCGGTCGCGCGGGTGGGCGGGCTGGCCGAGGCCGTCAGCGGCCTCGTTCGGACTCTTCGCGACAAGGGAGTTGAAGTTGAAGTCGTGCTCCCCGACTACGGTGATGTGAGACTTGAAAAGCAGGCTGAAACGGAACTCGAGTCCCCCTGGTGGACCGGAGACATCCGGGTCCGGAGCGGTCGCCATCGCAGCGCTGGGCAGCTCTCCCTGATCGACGTGGCCGGCATGGCTCGCCCCCACCCGTACATAGACGAGAACGGGCAAGGTTGGCCCGACAACGATCATCGCTTCATGGCATTCTCAGCCGCGATCGCGAGACTCGCAGAACGCAGAGAACCCGACATCCTGCATCTCAACGACTGGCACAGCGCAGCCGCCTTGGGAATGCTCGTCGATCCCCCGCCTACGGTGCTCACTATTCACACCCTCGGTTATCAGGGCTACGCGTCTCGCAGTTGGCTCGAACACCTTTCGGTCGGGACGCACCACTTCAGCTGGTATGAGGGAAGCAACCCTCTGGCAGGGGCGATCGCCCTGGCCGACCGGGTCATCGCTGTCAGCCCCAACTACGCACGCGAGATCCTCACTCCCGAGGGCGGCATGGGCCTGCATGAGCGCCTCCAAGCTGCCGGCGACCGTCTCGTCGGGATCCGCAACGGGATCGACGCCGAAATTTGGAATCCTGCCTCGGACCCCCAGATCGCGGCTCAGTTCGACGCGGACGACATGTTGGGACGTGAAATCTGTCGTGACCACCTCTTGAAACTCGCTGGTTGGTCAGAGCCCAAGCCTCCGATCGTGGCCACGGTCACTCGTCTGGTCGAGCAGAAGGGGATCGACCTGCTGATTGAGGCCTCGCGCTATCTCGACCGCTTCCCCGCCCGTCTCGCCGTGTTGGGCGCTGGAGACGCGGCCTTGGCTGCGGCTCTTCACGACCTAGCCATCGAGCACCCCGAGCTTGTGTTCTTCACCGAGGGGTACGACGTCTCGCTGGGCCACGCATTGTTCGCCGGATCGGACCTGTTCGTGATGCCCAGCCGATTCGAGCCGTGCGGTCTTGCGCAGATGCAAGCAATGAACTACGGATCGTTGCCGGTGGTCACCGATGTCGGCGGCTTGCACGACACTGTTGTCGACGCTGATGAGCACAAGGAGGGAACCGGCTTCGTCACCGATGTGAGCGTCAGCGGGATCGTTGACGGCATCCACCGGGGGGTTCGATCCTTGCGCAACGCGAATCGTCGACGCTCCATCCAGACTCGCGCTATGACCATTGACTGGTCATGGGACGAGCCTGCTTCTCAACACATCGAGCTGTATCAGGAACTGCTCGATCGACACGCCTGATCGCCTCGCTCAAGCAACGACCGTTTGACTCTTGGCCAAGACCACTACCCCGCCCTCAGACACGGTGTAGTGCTCGCGGTCGTGTTCAAGCTCGTGACCCAGCGTGAGACCTGGAGGCACGACAACGTTCTTGTCGAGGACCACACGGCTCACCGCGGCGCCTTCACCGATCTTCACTCCGTCCAACAGCACCGAATTCTCGACCACCGCGCCCGCCGCGACAGCGACGTCGGGTGACAGGACTGAGTCGCGAACACATGCCCCTGCCACTATTGCGCCGTTGCTGATTATCGAACGCCGCACATCGGAGGGCCCATATTCGCCGTGGTCGTCGATCTTGGCAGGCGGAAGAGTGCGGCCCAAGGTGTAGATCGGCCAGTCGCTGTTGTAGAGATCGAAGGCCGGGTTGTGGCCGACCAGGTCCATGTGCGCCTCGTAGTAGCTGTCTATGGTTCCGACATCGCGCCAATAGTGCGGGCGGCCGATCTGCCCTGGAACGCGATTCTGGGTGAAGTCGTAAACCGAGGCCTCGCCCTTGGCAACCATCATCGGGATCAAGTCTCCGCCCACATCATGACCAGTCGTCTCGGCTCGCGCGTTCTCGTGCAGCAGCTCGACCAGGCTGTCAGCAGTGAATACATAGTTGCCCATTGAAGCCAGGATGCTTTCCGGGTCGTCGTCCAGCCCTTGGACCTGATCGATTTCCGGTTTTTCGAGGAACTCCGTGATGATTGAGGCGCTGCCTCTCTTGATCACGCCGAACTGGGTGGATTCGTCACGGGGAACTCTTATCCCAGCCACCGTCACGCCGGCCCCAGAATCAATGTGGTGCTCCAGCATCTGCACCGGGTCGATCCGGTAGATGTGATCAGCCCCGAACACAAAGACATAGTCGGGTTTCTCGTCGTCGATCAGGTTCAGATTCTGGAACAGGGCGTCGGCTGAACCCAGGAACCATCGCGGGCCTTGACGCATCTGGGCCGGCACCGAGGTGACGTAGTTGCCCAACACCGCGCTCAAACGCCAGGTGAGAGACAGGTGGACGTCGAGGCTGTGGCTCTTGTACTGGGTCAACACAACGATCTTGCGATAGCCGCCGTTGGCCAGATTGGAGAGCGGGAAGTCGATGAGCCGGTAGTGCCCGCCGAATGGCACCGCTGGTTTTGCCCGATCAAGGGTCAGCGGCGCCAGCCGTTTGCCTTCACCGCCGGCGAGGATGACGCTGAGAACCTTCGGGCGACGGTCTTGTCGATGCACGGGACTACTCCTGGGGTTGGCCGTTGCCGGCGTCGAGGGTGAACAGGCTGAGGGCGAGCGGTCCGAGCCTGACCTCGATCGACTGCTGCCGTCCGTGGCTTGGCGCCGGTTCGGTCTCGCGGTCTGAGTTGATGACGCCGCTGCCGCCGAACCCGACAGCGTCGGAGTCGAGCAGCGGGATCCACGTGCCGGCAAATGGCGTCCCGATCCGATATTGCTCATGGGGAACAGGTGTGAAGTTGGCGACCACGAGAACTGGCGCCGCGTCGAGTGCGGTACGCAGATAGGCGTACACGCTGTTGGAGCAGTCGTCGCCGATGACCCAGGCGAAACCGTCGGCCGCGCAGTCCCCCCGCCACAGTGCCGGATGGGAGCGGTAGACGTCGTTGAGAGTCGCCACAAAATCCTTCAGGCGCGCTTTGTTCGGATCGGCGAGGCTGGGCCAGTCCAGTTCGGATTCGTGGTTCCACTCCGCGGACGCCGCGAACTCGGATCCCATGAACAGCAATTTCTTGCCGGGGACGGTCCACTGATACCCCAGCAATAGCCGCAGATTTGCAAGTTTTTGCCATTCGTCTCCGGGCATTTTCGCCAGCAGCGAGCCCTTGCCGTGAACCACCTCGTCATGGGAGAGCGGCACCAAAAAGTTCTCTGAGCCTTGATACGCGGCTCGGAAGGTCAATTCATCGTGGTGGTAGCGGCGGTGGACAGGTTCGCGCGACATGTACTGGAGGGTGTCGTGCATCCAACCCATGTCCCATTTGTATCCGAAACCGAGGCCGCCCTGATCGACAGGCGTAGTGACGCCACGCCACGCCGTCGATTCTTCGGCGATGACCTGGATGCCGGGGTGCTTGTCGTACAGCGACCGGTTGAGCTCCTGCAGGAATCTCACCGCCCCGAGGTTCTCGTTTCCCCCGTGTTCGTTGGGGATCCATTCCCCCTCGGCGCGCGAGTAGTCGCGGTACAGCATTGAGGCAACCGCGTCGACCCGGATTGCGTCCACGTGGTACAGGCGAGCCCAGAAATGGGCGCTTGAGAGGAGAAAGCTGCGGACCTCGTTGCGGTCGTAGTTGAAGATGCAGCTGTTCCAGTCCGGGTGAAACCCCATTCGAGGGTCTGCGTGTTCGAATAGGTGGGAGCCGTCGAAGGTTGCCAGGCCGTGTGCATCGGTCGGGAAGTGCGACGGCGCCCAATCGAGGATCACGCCGATTCCAGACTGGTGCAGCACATCGACCATGGCCATGAAATCGACCGGGCTGCCGTATCGGGCGGTCGGTGCAAAGTACCCGGTTGTCTGGTATCCCCAGGAGCCATAGAAGGGATGCTCTGTGACCGGCAGCAACTCGACATGGGTGAAACCCATCTCAGCCGCGTACTCGGCCAACTGTTTGCCGATGGCGCGGTACCCGCCAGGTTCGTAACGCCAAGAACCGAGGTGCAGTTCATAGATCGAAACCGGCGCGTCGAGGGCTAGACGCGGTCCGCGGTCGGTCATCCAGTCCCCGTCTCCCCAGTCGTAGTCGAGGTCACATATGATCGATGCTGTTCCCGGGGCTTCCTCGAATGAGAAGCCGAACGGGTCAGCCTTGTCGAAAGCACCGCCTTGCGCCGGTTGAATCCGGTATTTGTAACGCTGACCTGTTTCGACCGCGAAACTCCCTCGCCAAACCCCAGAGGGGTCCGGGTCAAGCGCATATTCGTTGTCCGTCTGCCAATCGTTGAAGTCGCCTATGACATGCACGGTGCGAGCGCTCGGGGCCCAGACCCGAAACGTGGCCGAACCACCTGCGCGATGGGCGCCGAGTACTTCATATGCGGACACGTGCGTTCCACCGTTGAAAGACCAGGCGTCGTCGGAGGTGAAGTCTCGGACGGGCCCGCTCATGAAATCAGCTCTGCGCAGGAGCATTCGAGTCTCGACAAGAGATCCGACCTGGGCGTTTCTGCGAGGGGCATCACAGGCGAAGATAACATGCTTCGGTTGTCGTCCACGCTCGGGGTTCGGGAGGTAGTCAGATGAAAGTCGCGGTCTTAACGGGCGGTGGTGACGTCCCGGGGCTGAATCCCTGTCTCAAGACTGCAGTGAACCGGATCTGCGACAGCGGATCGGAGGTGGTCGGCATCCGCCGCGGCTGGGGCGGGCTGGTGAACGCGGATCCCGATGACGAGGCCTCGCTTGCGGAGAACACAATGGTCTTGACGCCGGGAGTCGTCCGCAAGATCGACCGCACCGGCGGTACCTTCCTGCACACTTCCCGCTCGAACCCCGGGCGGGTCGCCGGCGCGGATGTCCCTCCGTTCCTGCGCTCTGGGCACGAGGGCGATGGACCCCACGATCTGACGCCGAACGCTGTCGCGGTGCTGGAAGCGCTCAGGGTCGACGCGCTGATAGCGATCGGCGGCGACGACACACTGTCCTACGCCCTGCGAATGCACAACGAAGGAGTGCCCGTCATCGCTATTCCGAAGACGATGGACAACGATGTGCACGGAACCGACTACTGCATCGGTTTCTCCACCGCCGTCAGCCGGGGAGTCGAGTTCATACACAATCTGCGAACCAGCACCGGCTCGCACGAGCGGATCGCGGTGATCGAGCTGTTCGGGCGGTATTCGGGCGAGACGTCGTTGATCACCGCCTATCTCGCCGGAGTAGACCGCGCTTTGATCTCAGAGGTTCCGTTCAATATCGACAAGCTGGCAGACCTGGTGGCGAAGGACAAGGCCGACAACCCGTCGAACTATGCGATGGTCACCGTTTCCGAGGGCGCATCCATCGAAGGCGGCGAGATCCATCTGTCGGGCGAAGCAGATGCGTACGGGCATCGCAAGCTCGGGGGAATCGGTGCAACGACTGGCGCCCTGCTCAACGAACGCACAGGCGAGGGCATCATTCTTCAAGAGCTCGCCTACCTGATGCGTTCGGGACGCCCGGACAGCCTCGATCTCATGGTCGCTTCCAACTACGCGGTGATGGCCTCGAATCTGGCCCTTGAAGGGGTTTCGGGACGGATGGTCGCATTGCAGGGCGGGGTTTACACGAACGTTTCGGTTTCTGTCACCGGAGAAGGCGCCAGACGGGTGGACGTCAGCGAACTCTACGACGCCGAGCAGTACCGGCCGCTGCTTCGCAGCGTCGCCGGCAAGCCGATGTTCCTATACTGACCGAACAACGATACTCAAGCCCCAGTCAGCGAATCGAGTGAGCGGATGGCTAGCCAGGCGTCGCTGATCGTTGCGGCGGACGCCTCGCCTATGATCTCCTCGGCAGCGGGATTGAGCGAGGTGAACGTTCGATAGCCCGTGGCGGCGACGAATTCTTGGTTCGCTTCGCTCCACTCCCGCTCTTGTTCGCTGCGCTCACCGGCCGCTCGGGCGCGGACGGGCCTCCCCGAGGTCGACTGGGTGGGCGAGGCGGCGTCACCGGCCGCTCGGGAGCGGACGGGCCGCTCTGGGCGCGGTCCTGCAAATCAAGCCGTTCGCACACCGAAATCCTCTGCCTGTTTGCGGGCCCCTCAAGCTCGGGCGAATTGCCCATTCACTTCCAAGGATCGCAGGCAACAGAACCCGCCGAGCAGGGAGACCAGTGGGCAGATCGGCTGGACCGGCCGGCTGTCAGCGCAGAATCTGTTGTTTGAACAGTTGGCCGTATCCGTCCAACTCGTCTTCGATCCCTGATAGGCGGAGCAGGTGCCAGAACAGGGCCATGTTGCTGGACACAACGGGAACGCCCACGTCGTCTTCGATCTCAGCGACACGCTCGAGCACACGCAGGCTGGTACACGATACGAAAACCGCATCGCTGTGCTCGCCCGCGACGGCGCAGACCCCGTCGCAGATCGACGCTTCGGAGATTCGAGCAACGATGAGATCGCTCGGCTCCAGAAAAGAGCCGAGAGCGGCGACCGCAAGCCCCGCGGCGGCGAAGCAGTCGACGATCGGCGCCGTGACGTCCGCGGTGTAGGGAGTCAGCACGGCGATTCGCTTGGCCCTCAGAGAACGGAACGCTGCGACGGCCGCGGTGATCGGGTTGGTGCAGGTCGTGCCGGGGTGAGCCGCCTGGATGCCTGCGGTGACGCCGGCTTCTCCGATCAGAGCGGCGGCCGACGTGCAACCGTAACCGATGGCTTCGAAGCCGAAATCCGCAGGCAGCAGCCCCGCGGCGGTCGGCAAACGTTGTTCCATGTCGATCAGCGTCTCGGGCGTCACCTCAACATCGTTGGGAATTCGCGAGTGATAGAACTCCACGCGGTCGATATCGAGCATTCGAGCTTCGACTTCGATGGTCTGATCGCTCTGCAAGACGATAAGACCGATGCGCGCCCGCGACCCGTAGCCTTCGTCCGCGTCGAAGGGCAGCCTCACGAGTTCGGGAAACGTCACCTCGTCGCTCCGCGGGCTTTGGCCTGCTGGGAGAAGAAGGACGCCCCGGTCGGCACTTCGGGGAACTCCATCTCATAAGCCGAACAACGCACGCGATTGGTGCGGACGCCGCGTACGACCTCGCCTTCGTAGACGCTCGGCAGATGATTGACCTGCAGAGGTTTGGAGTCCTCGGCACGGTACTCGCAGATGAACAGGGTTCGGGGTCGATCCGATGTGTTGTGTCCTGAACCGTGGAGCAAACGCGTGTGCATCAGACAAGCCGAGCCCGCCGGGCCGTATACCGGAACAGCAGGATCTGCGTGAGCTGCCTCCACTTCTGGGCTGACCGTGCCGGTGAACACACCGTCGTGCCAATGGTCGAACAAGTCGCCGCGGTGGGTGCCCGGCACCACCTTCAGTGGCCCGTTCTCCAGAGTCACATCGTCGAGAAAGAACAGCACCGCGATCAGGTCTTCGTTGGTGTGGGGCTGGAACATGAAATCCTGGTGGTACTTCACTTCGGTTGCCGAACCAGGATGTTTCGCGTTGATCTTGGAGTTGTTGTACTCGACGTCGGGGCCGATGAGTTGCTCCACGGCATCTAGCGCCCGATTGTCGCGCATCACCTCCAGATAGGAGTCGGAGACGTCCACCGGGGATGCGACCCTGCGCAAGGCGGGACGTTGCGCTGTGTGGTCGACTTCAAGGTCGAAACGGGCCCGGTTGGCCGGCGTGTCACCGTACGGTTCGGAGTGCTGGCGGCTCTCCTCCACCCAACCATCGAAATCACCCACAATCGCCGCGAGTTGATTCGGCGTCAGTGCGTTCTCGACAAAGGCGTAGCCGTCGGCCCAGTAGGCCTTGATCTCGTCGGTGGAAAGAACCTTGTCAGGCATCAGATGACAGGCAGCTCGGGCGCGGCGCGGCGGCTCAGCAGTTCGGCGCCGTCTGCGCGCACGACCAGGTTCTCTTCGTGGACCATTGCCTTGCCAGGTTCCCACATCAGCGCGGGTTCGAGGGTCAACACCATGTTCGGTTCGATGACCGTGTGGTCGTCGGCGGCGTTGGAAGGCCATTCCGTCACCTGCATGCCGAGGCCGTGGCCCATGCGGCCGATGTCGTTGCCCAGCGAGCCGTTGGCCATCAGCACCTTGTTCATTGCAGTGAACACTTCAGACGTGGCGGCGCCCGGACGTACCGCCTCAAGGCCGGCCTCGGTCGCCTCCCACACAGCCCGATAGGCGTCTCGGGCTCCTTTGCCGGCGGTGGTGAAAGCGAAATTGCGGTCGAAGTCGCTGAAGTAGCCGTCGAAGGTCGAACCGGTGTCGAAGATCAGCAGGTCTCCGTCGTCGATTCGACGATCAGTCGGTTGCCGGATGACGTCGGCGACTCCGTCCGGTCCGGTCGCGCCGACCAGGTAGGGAACGTCGTCGGCGCCCTGACGGAGGAGCTCGTCGCGAAAGGCGCTGAACGCTTGACGTTCGGTCATGCCGGTGGCCAGCAGGTTCGGCAGTTCGTCGAAGGCGTCGGACACCACTGCGCAGATGTGGCGGAGCTTGTCGATCTCCCGCTCGCTCTTGACCATGCGCAGCCCGCGGATTATGTCGGTCGCGTCAACAAAGTCGCCCACCATCGAACGCACGCGGTCGAGATCCCGAAGCGGCATGCGTACATGGGTTTCCGCGCCCATGGTCAGACCGATCTTGCCGCTGCCGGCAGTCTCTCTGAGGCATTCGACCAACAGGGTGACCCCGTCATCGTCGGGACGAGGTGACGACCAGGTGCGAACATCTTCGATCCAAGTTTGGCCCATCGACTCTCCGCCGATGCTGGGGATGACCGCGATCGGTTTCCCCGCCGCGGGGATGACCGTGAACCAGGGCCGTGTCGGGCTCTGCCAGAACGGGGTGTGGAATCCGGTGAAGTAACGCACTTCAGGTTCGGTGCAGAGCATGATCGCCGCGATTTGGCGCTCTGCCATCTGTTCTTGACAGCGCCGGGTTCGTTCAAAGAATTCTTCAGTTGGAAAGCCTCGCTGCGGATTCAACGGACACCTCTCGTGACAGGCCACTGCGACTGTAGCCTGAGCCGGTGAATGCGCGGTTGCCGCTCGACCAGATCCGCCAAGACACTCCCGGAGTCGACCATGTCCTGCATTTCAACAATGCGGGAGCCGCGTTGCCGCCACGGGTGGTCCTCTCCACTGTTGTAGAGCATCTCGAACGCGAGGCAACGGTCGGCGGTTACGAGGCTGCAGCCGAAGCCGCCGAACGCCTCGAAGCTGTGTACGGCTCGCTCGCGAGGCTGATCGCTGCTGAACCCCACGAGATGGCTGTGGTCGAGAATGCCACCCGGGCATGGGACATGGCGGTATACGGCTATCCGTTCAGTGAAGGCGACCGGGTCCTCACCAGCCGGGCCGAGTATGCCAGCAACGTCATCGCCCTGCTTCAACTGCAGAAGCGCCATGGCATTGAGACGGTGCTGATCGAGGACGACGAACACGGCCAGATCGACTTGGAGAATCTGGAGGCTGAACTGGCCCGGGGCGCAGCGATGGTGGCTCTGACCCATGCGCCGACCAACGGAGGCCTCATCAACCCGGTAGAGGAGGTGGGTGCGCTGTGCAAGCACTACGGCGTGTTCTATGTGCTCGATGCATGTCAATCCGCCGGCCAGGCGCCAATCGACGTGGGCAGGATCGGTTGCGACGTGTTGTCGGGTACGGGCCGCAAGTACCTCCGAGGGCCGCGCGGCACCGGATTTCTCTATGCGGGGCCAAGAGCGTTGGAACTCATAGAGCCTCCGTTCCTTGATCTCCACGCGGCGACCTGGACCACCGACACGACCTATGAGATCCGCTCAGGTGCTCGTCGCTTCGAGAACTGGGAGGCCAACTACGCGGGCAAGCTGGGTCTGGGGGCTGCGGTCGACTACGCCCTCGAGTTGGGCGTGGACGCAACCTGTGAACGCTTGTGCGAACTCGCTGACAGCTTGCGACAGGCGCTCGGCGGGTTGGAGGGCGTTTCGGTCCACGACAAGGGTCAGGTCCGCGGCGGCATTGTCACATTCACTGTCGACGGCATGGACTCCGCCGACGTGAAAGCACAGTTGTCCGCGCAGCACATCAACACCACCACCTCGCCGGCCGGCCACGCTCGTCTAGACCTCGGACGCCGAGGTCTAGATTCTCTCGTCCGAGCCTCGGTTCACTACTACAACACCTCAGACGAGGTCGCCCGCTTCGCGGCCGCGGTGGATCGCCTGAAGGGCTCCCGCAACGAGACAGCGCCGTGACTTCGACCGGCTACGCGTGGACCGGCTACGCGTGCCCCTGCCGGCCAGCACCCATCAGAATCTTCAACAGAGGGGATCATGACCCCAAATCGAAACGGTCCAGGTTCATGACCTTCGACCAGGCAGCGGCGAAGTCGACGACGAACTTCTCCTCGCCGTCGTCGCAGCCGTAGACCTCAGCGATGGCCCGAAGTTGGGAGTTGGAGCCGAACACCAGATCGGCGGCCGTGGCCGTCCAACGAAGTTCGCCAGTGTCACGGTCAGTCCCCTCGTAGACGCCTGCTTGGTCGGTTGATACCCGCCAGGCGGTGTCCATGCTCAAGAGGTTGGTGAAGAAGTCGTTGCTCAGCGCGCCGGGCCGATCCGTCAATACACCGTGCTGGGATTGGCCCGAGTTGGCATCGAGTGCTCGCATGCCGCCGACCAGCACCGTCATCTCGGGTGCGGTGAGGTTGAGCAGGAACGCTTTTTCCACCAGCAGCTCCTCGGCGGGCCGCTTGTGGAAGTCGGCAAGGTAGTTGCGGAAACCGTCCGCGGTGGGCTCGAGCACTGCGAAGCTCTCTACGTCGGTCTGCTCGGCGCTCGCATCGGTGCGTCCCGGTGCGAACGCAACGGCCACTGCGTGCCCTGCGTCGCTTGCGGCTTTCTCGACTGCGGCACATCCGCCGAGAACGATCAAGTCGGCCAGCGACACCTGCTTGCCGTCTAGCGCATTGAAATCTGCCTGGATCTGTTCAAGCACCGACAGCGTCTCGGGAACTCCTGCTTGGACATTCACATCCCAGCTGTTCTGCGGCGCCAGCCGGATGCGGGCGCCATTGGCTCCGCCGCGCATGTCGGTGCCTCGGAACGTCGATGCCGAAGCCCATGCCGCCGACGCCAACTGGGCAACAGACAACCCGGATTCCAGGATCCGGCTCTTGAGCTCGGATATATCGCTGTCGGTGATCACCTCGCCCTCGACTGCGGGGACCGGGTCCTGCCAGATCAGCTCCTCGTCGGGCACCTCGGAGCCGAGGTAGCGCGAAACCGGGCCCATGTCGCGGTGGGTGAGCTTGAACCAGGCTCGGGCGAAGGCGTCCGCGAAATGACCCGGGTACTCAAGAAAACGGCGCGAGATCGGCTCGTAGATCGGGTCGTAGCGCAACGCCAAGTCGGTGGTCAACATTATCGGCGAGTGCCGTTTGGAAGGATCGTGCGCATCCGGGACACTGTTGTCAGCGGCACGGTTGGTCGGACGCCACTGTTTCGCGCCCGCGGGACTTTCGGTGAGTTCCCACTCATAGCGGAACAGGTTGTCGAAGAAGCCGTTGTCCCAGACGGTCGGAGCGCTGGTCCAAGCCCCTTCGAGGCCGCTGGTGATGGCATCGCCACCGACACCGGAGCCGAACGTGTTGTGCCAGCCGAAGCCCTGCTCTTCGAGGCTGGCGCCCTCGGGATCAGCACCGACGTAAGTGTCGGGAGCGGCGCCGTGCGCTTTGCCGAAGGTATGGCCGCCGGCGATCAGGGCGACCGTTTCCTCGTCGTCCATGGCCATCCGGCCGAAGGTCTCGCGGATGTCGATTCCAGCAGCGATGGGGTCCGGATTGCCGTTGGGGCCTTCGGGGTTTACGTAGATGAGACCCATCTGCACCGCTCCCAGCGGCGTCTCGAGCTCTCGCTCTCCGCTGTAGCGCTCATCGCCGAGCCACTCGTTCTCCGACCCCCAATAGACGTCTTCCTCAGGCGCCCAAATGTCGACTCGGCCACCGCCGAAGCCGAACGTCTCCAAGCCCATCGTTTCCAGGGCCACGTTTCCCGCAAGAATCAGCAGGTCTGCCCACGAGAGCCCGCGGCCGTACTTCTGCTTCACCGGCCACAGCAGCCTGCGGGCCTTGTCGAGGCTGGCATTGTCGGGCCAGCTGTTGAGCGGGGCGAACCGCTGATTGCCTGTGCCGCCACCGCCGCGGCCGTCGCCGATCCGGTAGGTCCCGGCGGCATGCCAGGTGAGACGGACCATCAAAGGCCCGTAGTGGCCGTAGTCGGCGGGCCACCAGTCTTTCGAGTCGGTCAGCACCTCGGCGATGTCCTGTTTGACTGCGGCCAAGTCGAGGGACTCGAATTCCGCGGCATAGTCGAAGTCGTCACCCATCGGATCGGCTTCGGACGAGTGCTGATGCAGGATCTTCAGATTCAACTGCTCAGGCCACCACTGTTCGGTTGCTGATGTGCTCTTGGTGGTGTTGGCACCGGAGAATGGGCACTGGCTCGCATTTTCAGACATGGGCTTCTCCTTTGAAGAGATGGGTTGATTGTGGGTTGGGTTATCGCCGGCTCATTGAGCAAGCGGTTCGGGCGCGGATGCGCCGCAGTCGGGGCAACGGCCCCAGTAGATGACCTCGGCCTCGTCGATCTCGTAACCGGAGTCGTCCGCGGCGGTGAGGCAGGGGGTGTACCCCACCGCGCAGTCGACGTCGACCATGCGATTGCATGCTCGGCAGATCAAGTGGTGGTGGTTGTCGCCGACACGGTCTTCGTAACGGGCCGATGAGCCCGCCGGTTGGATGCGCCGGATCAGGTTCTTGTCGGCCAGTATCGCCAGCGAGTCGTACACCGCCTGCCGGGATATGGCACCAATATCTTGGCGAACAACCTCGTACATGTCTTCGGCTGTGCCGTGGGGGCAGGCGCTGACAGCACGCACTACCGCTAACCGCTGGGCCGTGACCTGTACGCCGTTATGGCGTAACAGGTCAGCGACCGAGGGGGAACCTCTGGAGGGCATGAGGGGACCATAGCAGAAGTTTAGAATAATTCCAATTCTTATTTATATCTAATCTAAGGATTTATCCAAGACAGCTTGAGGACGCGGGACGGCAACCCCCAGCATCCAGGGGACATGCGGAATCAGATAGTCCTCGCGCTCGACAACCTTGAGGCGGTGTTGAGCGCCGCCGACATGGGTTCGCCGACATCACACGACTCAACGTCTACACCACGGACGTGGACGAGGCGATCGAGCACTTCGACGTGCTCGCCACCCGCTTGGGGCCGCTGGCTGCCTCTCCACCGATGACCCTGGTGGGCGTCACGCGGCTCGCCATTCCAGGGCTCATGTTCGAGATCGAGGCCGCCGCTATCGTCTGAGCACAGCCACCCTCGGAGATGCTCTGCAGGCGACGCCGGCCCGCTTCATGGCCAGGACTCTGACTGAATCATTCGCTCCTCAATGCGGTGCGATGGGCTCGATTCCGTTGGCTGATGCGCCCTCGGCGAGACGCTTGTCATAGGTCACCAGACCCGCTAGGTCATCGCCCAGGTCCAGCGCAGCCGCGAGGTGGATTGCGTCTAATGAGCGCAAATCAGCAGGGTGGAGCCGTCCGGCCTCTTCGAAGACTGCCGTTGTGACCTCGACGATAAACATCGACTCCAATACTTCGCGTGCAAGCAGTACGCGATCAGGTGCAACCTGTCGAACGACTCGCATTAGTTCGGTCCGCGCTAGGTCAGAGGTGACGAGGTCTTGGTCCGCACGCTCAATCCACAGTCGAAGGGCCGCTGTCTCGGGTTCGGCGACGACCAATTTCACCAGTGCGGACGTGTCGAGATAGAACGCCACGTCAGTAGCGCTCGTCGTGTCGCACCTCCAATAGCGCCTTAGAAAGCGGTGGACCGATCTCGGGGACCGGCAAAGTCGCTGGATCACGCCGCGCTGGTCGGGCCCGGCCAGCATCGATCAACGAGCGCAACCGCGACCTCGGGATCGCAGTCATCTGGGCGACCGGACGCCCTCGATCAGTTATTGTCACCGTTTCTCCAGAAGCAGCCTCGGCTACAACCGCGGAGGCATTCTGTTTCAGCGCACGGATCCCGACTTCAGACATGTGCTTCATTGTAGCACATGTCTGTGTTCGCGGCACCCACGTTCGGCCAGGAGTCACGAGGTCTGGGGCATCGCTAGCAGGCGCAGGATCTTCAGTCGATCTCGTCTACAGAAGCGGCGAGAGTGTTGACTGAGGGCCGTAGTCCTAGCGCATAGGTGTCGGCGATGGCCGTGTCGCGGTGCTCGGTGTGGGCGTGGTTCCGGTCCGGGTCGAGAGCGACTGTCATGAAGGCACGGCGGCTCGGGAAGGTGTTGAACCGAACCTGATGCCAAGATCGGCCGTCGCCTATGATCGTGCCTTCGGCGGAGAAGCAGCCATCGATCCGAACTCCGTTCGGGACAGCCACGGAAGCCGCAACCTCCTCATAGGACTTCATGTGATCGGGTGTCACTGTTGCGCCGGCTTCATCGTGGAAACGGATCACGTGCAGCATCGTGTAGGCCCCGTCCTCTTCGCTGGGCGGATGCGGCACATCGGCCCACGCCACTTGCTGTTCGGCCACTGGAAAGTCCAACGGCCGGCCTCCGATGACGATGGTCTGGTCCATTCCCGCCTCCTTGTGCTCGTGGGCCTCCTGGAAGTCCTCGCGCTCCTGCATCGCGATGAACGACGCTCGCGTCGGGTATCGCACGACAGCGATCCGGTCCCAGGCGGGTTCATCGCCGATCAACTGATCCTCGACGTCGGCGACGAACACGATCTCGGCACCCACTGCAGCGAGCGGCCCGATCGGGGTGTACTCATCGTCGGCTTCTCTCCCGCTGAGCATCGTCTCGCGACCGTCGGCGTACTCGGCCCGTTCCTTGTAGCACATCAAGTTGATCATCCACACAGGCCCGTCGTCAGCGGGCGCGATCGTGGCCAACTTGATGGCGTAGTCCCGATCGATCAGTCCGTAGCCTGGCATTTTCCACTTCCCGGTTCGTGTGTCGTTCATATATTGCCACTTTCTGTGGCAATATATTGAACTGGGGTTCCGAATCAGTCGTAACCTGCTCTATCTCTAGGCGTTGCGTCCGCCGGGCACTTCGACCGTTTCAGCGTCGCGGCCGCTGCGCAACACGACTCCGGGACGCGCTCCTGTGTCCTCGTCGGCGCGAACGATCTCGCGCTGTTCGCAAAAACATTCTCGATCCCGGCGGCATCGAAATAGAGCCGGCCTGCACCAGTCGGCAGGTCGTATTTCGTGTACGTCTCACCGAGTCCCACAACCTCAGCATCGAAGACCACGACATCGGCGAAGAATCCCTCCTCCAATCGGCCCCGATCGCGTAGTCCCTAGAGCTTCGCAGGCACGTCGGTCAGCTGACGGACCGCTCCTGACATCGTGATCAGTTCCCGTTCGCGGACTCCCCCGCCGAGCACCACAGTCGAGAAGGCGAAGGCGTCGATCATGTCGAGGCAGGCTCCCGCGTCCGAAGCGCCGATGACCGTGCGGTCGTCGTGTCAGAGCTCGCCTCGCAACCGCCGGTCTCGTCGTCCGTGCCCATCGTCGGGGGCATGAAGTAGGTCTGAAGATCGTCGGCCACGGCGATGTCGATCATCGCGTCGAACGGCTCTTTACCTTCGGACTCGGCGATTTCGCCGACGCGACCGCGGTACTTCGCGAGCGACTCGTCTTTAACCTGGTCGATCGTGAAGTTCGCCAAGTTCCGCAACAATTCGCTGCAGATCGGTCATTTCGCCACCCATGGGAATCTCCTTTAGGATAGTCAGCGGAACCGAAAGACCGATAATGAGCACCTCCGAACCCAACTACACGATCATCACCGCGGACTCCCACGCAGGCGGCAGCCACGAGCAGTACCGCGAGTATCTCGACCCGGCCTGGCATGACGAATTCGACGCCTGGCGCGGCGAGTACAAGAACCCCTGGAAAGACCTGCGCGACACCGACCTTCGTGTCCGCAGTTGGGACGACGACCGCCGCGACGCCGACCAGCTCAAGGACGGCGTCGTCGGCGAGATCCTCTTTCCGAATACTGTCCCGCCCTTCTACCCCGGATTCGTGCTCTTCGCCGGTCCGCCCAAAGACGGCGACGAATACCAGAGACGCAGAGCCGGTATCCACGCCCACAACCGCTGGATGGTCGAATTCTGCGCCAGTCGTCCCCACCGGCGCGCCGGCATCGGCCAGATCTTCCTCAACGACGTCGACGACGCCATCGCCGACGCCACCTGGTGCAGGGAGAACGGCCTGCGCGGCGGAGTGCTGATCCCGACCGTGGCGCCCGATGTGAAATGGGTCAAACCGCTCTACGACCCGGTCTATGACCCCTTGTGGTCGGCTCTGGTCGATCTGGACATTCCCGTGCACCTCCACGGCGGCACCGGTTCGCCGAACTACGGCAAGTACCCGGCCACCCAGGCGATCATGATCGCCGAAGTGCCGTTCTACGGGATGCGCAACTACGTGCATCTGCTGTTGGCAGGCGTGTTCGAGAGGTTCCCGGCCATGAAGTTCGTCATCACCGAGGCCGGTTCAGGCCAGTTCGAGTCTCTGAACCGCCAACTCGACGGCATCATCTTGAGCATGCGCCACGGTTCGATCGGCGAGCTCAAGTACGAGAAGGGCGCCGGTCTGCCGCAGTTGGCCAGCGAATATTTCAAGCAGAACGTGTGGCTCGGCGCGTCGTTCCCCTCCAAACGCGACATCGAAAAACGCGACCTCCTCGGCGAGGGCCGGTTCATGTGGGGCAGCGACTATCCGCACGATGAGGGCACCGGACCGTTCAGCCGTGAACACCTCCGTCAGGTCATGGTCGATGTCCCGGTCGACGAGAAGCGCCGACTCCTCGGCCTCAACGCCGCCGACCTCTACGGCTTCGACATCGACGCCCTCGCACCCTTGGTCGCAGAGCACGGCCCGACCGTCGCGGAACTACAAGAGCCGCTCCTTGAACTCCCCGACGGCGCCAACCGAGCCCTGCTCATGAACATGCGCTGAGCAGACTCGATAGCGACTGTCGTCACAGACCAAGGATCTTTCGAAGCCCGCTCTCGATCTCAGCCAACAGGGGGTCCGGGAGTTGTCCGACAGGTTCACCCAGCCAGGATCGATCAACAAGTTCCAAGCCGAGTGGCACAGCAACTGAATCTGAACCGAGTCCGGTGTTGCTTGAACGAAGCATCACGTTTCCGGCTATTCCCGCTCGCTTCATATTCGAAGTGAGCGGAACTACATGCGTTTGCCGGATATCGGCGCGCAACACGTCCTGCGAAGACATGACGACACATGGCCGACGCTTGTCGAGATTGATCCAGTGAATCGAACCTCGATTCACCATGGTGCAGACCGTTCCATCCGTCGACCGATTGCGACAGCGTCGCGGCTCGTCAATTTCTCCTCGGTACTTGCGAGTGACGCGTCCAGTTCAAGTTGCTTCTGGAAGCTCTCGACAGATTCGGCCTGGTATCGGCGAAGTTGATCAGCAACCCATTGGGAGAACGGCTTGTCCAAGCGTTCGATGATCGGCGCAACATCTTCGGGGAGACTGATTGTCTTGTTCGGCATGTACGTATTATACATACATACACCACTGTCTCAAAGAACGACCGCTGTCGTTTTTTCGTGTCGGAGGGGGGACTTGAACCCCCACGCCCATAACGGGCACTAGCCCCTCAAGCTAGCGCGTCTGCCAATTCCGCCACTCCGACGTGGCCATCCAAGATATGGATGCGAGAAACGAGCCTAGCGCCGTGCCTAGGCTGCCACACTCGGATTCATCGCAGTGAAAGCACCTGTTCGGTTTGTGACAAGTTCTCTGGAAAGCCGCCAAAATGCTGAATTCCGGGGCCTTTCCGACCGCGGAACTGCTGGGCGAGACCCACGGGCTCGAGCAGATCGACGTTGCGATGGAGATGTTGCAACGGAAGGTCCCTGCCCGCGACGCAGTTCGCGTGGTGCTCCTCCACGATCAGACGTAGCCGATCCCAGCCGTCCCAAGCGGCACTCCACCGGATCGAGCGAGTTCGCTGCGCTCGAATATGGGCCAGGGTCGTCAGCGATCAACTCTCGTCTGCAGCGAGCAGGCGCTCGTAGTCGTCCCATGTATCCACGTCGAGCGGCACGTCGGCGTCGACCGCTGCGACGGTTGTCTCGAACCGGCCGGATTCGAGAAGCTTCCACACGGCCTTGTCGCCATGGAGCTCGTGCAGCGCATCGAACATCGAACGGGAGAACCAGAACGGATGTCCTGAGCCGTCTCGGTAGGCGACCACAGCGATTTGTGTCCTGCCCGCCGTGGCGAGCAACGCCTCAACCGTCGACGCAGCGACTCCGGGCTGGTCGCCGAGAAAGAGCAGGCAACCATCAACCTCATCGGTGAGCGCGTCGAGCGAGGCAACGATCGACGAGGAGCATCCCTCGGTGTGGCGCAAGCTGTCGACGACAGTGCAACCGCTGAAATCCACGGTCGCCCGGACCTCGGGTGCTGCGCCGCCCACTGCGACGATCGTCTGGGCGAGGCCGAACGAACGTACCCGGTCGAGCGTCGCATCGAGCAACGTGGCGCCTCTGAACGGAAGCAGCTGTTTGGGCTGCCCGAGCCGCCGTGATGATCCAGCCGCGAGCACGATCGCCGCAACGTTGAGGTCGCCGGCATCGACAGGGCCCGGGGTGCTCATGCGAACGATGATAGGCGGCAGTATCGTGTCGCCGTGTACGCCATTGCCGTCAGTGTGGTCGCCTGCCTGCGGGGTGGCACGCGGGTCGACGTCGCATGGAACCTCGACCCCGGTGTCACGCCGCGTTTCGACCCGAACGACGCCGTTGCAATCACCCCCGGCGGCGGACGGCTCGGCGAACTCCTCGGTGGAGCACTGGACAGCCGCCTCGTCGAGCTCGCAGCCGCGAAGCCGAGTTCAGCGCGAGTGATCGACGTCGAGTGCAACACGATCGAGGCGTCACAACTCGGGGTGGATCCGGGAACGCATCTCCGGCTCATGGTCGCGCCGGCTGAGAGCCTTCCGAACGCTCTGTGGGATCATCTCTCAGAGCGGGATCGAATCGGGCTCAAATGTCACCTGGACGGCACCACCATGACCGACGCCGTTCTCATGCCGGTTCCGGGTGAAGCACAGGCGTCGGTGGCGGTGTCCGAAGACGCAGTCGTCACCGTATGGAGTCCGCGCAGCACACTGTTGGTGATGGGCGGCGGTGCCATGGCGGGTGCGGTCGCCGACGCCGGCGAGTTCATCGGCTGGAACGTTGTCGCCATACCGGACCCGGACGCGGCGGTCGGTTTGGCAGCAACGCTGTCGCCGATCGACGGCGTGGTGGTCGTTGGCCACGACATCGAGGCCACAGGACGGGTTCTGCAGGCAGCCCTCGGTTCGCGGGTCGGCTACATCGGTTCGCTCGGACCCGAAGCGGTGCGGTCGGCGCGAGACGACTGGCTGGCGTACCGTGGCGTGACCGACACGACGAGGATCATCTCACCCGCCGGTCTCCCCATCGGGGCCAAGGCGCCCCGTGAGGTCGGCATCGCTGTGGTCGCCGACATGCTCGCCCGCCACGCTCGCTCGACGGGATGAAACGCGCCTGAGTCCGCTGGGGTCCGCGGAGGTCAAGGTACTACAATCCAGTCATGGCCTCACCCGAAGAAGCCCGCCTCGACCCCATCTGGAAGACCGGCGAGGTTCTGGGGACCGACCCTGACTGCAGCCCCACCAAGGTCTGCCGCAACGCCCGGGACTTCACCTTCGACGGCATCGCCGAAGACGGCGAAGATCTCGCGACCGCGTGGAAGCGAGTCCTCGTGGCCGAGGGCAAGGCTTCGCCCGACGGCACCGGCATTCGCGATCTCTTCTCGGCCGGCAAGTCCGAGGCTGACTGTGATCGCTCGGAGGACGCGTGAGCGAAGCGACGGCGGACGGTTCCCCCGCAAGCGTTCCCGAACTGCAGCAGCGTCTGCGCAGCCGCGGCTATCTCGCCGGCCGCGGCCTTGCGACAACGGCATTCATCGGTCTGCGCCTCGGCCAACCGATTCTTCTCGAAGGCGAGGTCGGGGTCGGCAAGACAGAACTCGCCAAGTCTCTTGCCGCGGTCCACGGCCGCGAGCTGATCCGGCTGCAGTGCTACGAGGGAATCGACACCCACCAGGCACTCTACGAATGGGACTATGCCCGTCAGATACTCCATGTCCGGGCTCTCTCGGAACGAGAATTGACTGACTCCGATGCGGTCAGCGGCCTCTACAGCAAGGACTTCCTCCTTGAGAGGCCGCTGCTCCGAGCGCTGCGGAGCGGAGGCGACGCCGTCCTGTTGATCGACGAGATCGACCGCGCCGACGACGAGTTCGAAGCCTTCTTGCTCGAATTTCTCTCCGAATTCCAGATCACAATCCCCGAGATCGGACGCGTCGCGGCCACCGAACGCCCGATCGTCGTCCTCACATCGAACCGCACCCGCGAGCTCCACGACGCGCTCAAGCGGCGTTGCCTCTACCACTGGATCGGCTACCCGACGGTCGACGAAGAGCTCGAAATAGTCCGCCTGCGCGCGCCGGGCGTCGCCAACAAACTCGTGGAGCAGGTCGTCAGTGCGGTGCACCAGCTGCGCGATATGGATCTCGTCAAACCTCCCGGAGTCGCCGAGACCCTCGACTGGGTCGATGCGCTCGGGGTCCTCGGCGGCGAGAAGCTGAACGGCGAAGCGGCCGCCGACACGCTCGGCTCGGTCATCAAGGACCGCGACGACCTCGAGCTCGTGCACGCCGAACTCGACCGGCTCGTCGCCGATGGCTGACCCCGGCAGCACAACCGTTCCCGACACGCCGGTCGGCGTCGTCGATCGCTTCGTCGGGTTCGGCCACGCGCTCCGCGAACATGGCCTGCCGGTCGGCAGCGACGACGTGCTGAACTTCTGTGCGGCAATAGCTGAGCTGAGCCCGGGCGACCCGCACGACGTCTACTGGGGCGGGCGGACCACCCTGGTGCATCGCCGCGACCATCTGCCGGTCTACGACAAGGTCTTCCGCGCCTACTTCCTTCACGTCCCAACACCGCCGGACAAACCGACGCCCGCCGAACACCCGGCCCCCCAGGGCAGCACCGGCACCCTCCACATACCCGACAGCGAGCCCGGCGACGAGCCGGGCGGCGACCAGCCTCTGGTCCTCGGCCTGCAGGCCTCATCAGTCGAGATAGAACGAGAGAAGCGTTTCGCCGCCTGCTCGGAGGAGGAGCTTGCGCGGCTCCGACGGATCATGGCCCGCATCAGGCTCGAACCTCCGAGACGGCGAACCCGGCGCCAGACGCACAGCCGGGCCGGCGCCAGAATCGACATTCGTCGGATGGCACGCGACGCGAT
The DNA here is from genome assembly GCA_028819005.1 of Acidimicrobiaceae bacterium. GTDB lineage: Bacteria > Actinomycetota > Acidimicrobiia > Acidimicrobiales > Aldehydirespiratoraceae > VXYK01. The sequence goes on along the minus strand of JAPPMP010000024.1, from coordinate 19,347 downwards.
GCGGCTGAGCGACGTCGCCCCCGAGCTTCGCCGCATCGACCGCAAAGAAAGAGCCCGTCCGCTCGTGTTGATCCTGGACGTGTCGGGATCGATGGCCGATCACTCCCGCAACCTGCTGCAGTTCGCATACTCGATGCGCCGCGCTGCGCAGAAGGTCGAGGTGTTCTGCTTCGGGACCCGCCTGACCCGCATCACGCCGGCCCTCGACCGCCGCAATCCCGACGACGCCATGAGCCTGGCAGCGGCCCGAGTGCTCGACTGGGACGGCGGCACGCGCATCGGAGCATCACTCGATCACTTCGTTCGCACATGGGGCCGTCGGGGGCTCAGTCGGGGGGCGACCGTCGTGATCTGTTCCGACGGCCTCGATAGGGGCGGCCCGAGACAGCTGACCGAATCGATGGAGAAGTTGAGCCGCCTCTCCCACCGAATCATCTGGATGAACCCGCTCATCGGCAACGATGTGGACGCTCCGCCCAACACGCTCGGAATGCTGGCCGCCGCTCCCTATATCGACGAACTGGCATCGGGCCACGACCTCGCGAGCCTCGAGCGCTTTGCCGCACGGCTCCCAACCGCGGGAGGATGAACCCGTGAACATGTGGAGTGTTTCGATCAAAGCAGAAGGAGACCGTCCCGTCGAGCTCCCCGAAGTCGTCGCTCTCGCCGACGCTGTCGCCAAGCTCGGCGGGATCGCATCGGGGGTCGGGGCCATGGCCTACGGCGCCCAGATCGTCGTCGAGGCAGACAGCGCCGAGCAGGCGGTCGAGCAGGCCGTTCCCCTCTTCGAGGCGGCGGTCGCGGAGGCCGGCCTCCCGGCATGGTCGGCGACGCATGCGGAGGTCGTCGGCGAGGATGACTACGGGTTCGACGCATGATCCGGCTCGGGTCGCTCGCCGGCTATCCCTTCGAGGGCCCGCGCATCCTCGGCGGGTGGACGCCGCCGTCACAGGCGGCGGTGTACGCGATCCTGTACCGAGCCGATCCGGACGGCAAACCCCATGACTTCGCCGTGATAGACGTCGACCACGCCGACGACTTGCGTGAGGCTCGACTCCCCTTCAGCCATCCGCGGGCTCGGTGCTGGGAGCGACGAGCGGGCGACAAGTGGGCTCTCCACATCGCCACCTACGAGGTGCCCGGCGGTACCGCCGCCCACCGAGAACAGATCGTCAGAGAGTTGATCGCGGTGTACCACCCCGGATGCGCACCCGAGCAGTACGACCAGAGTTGGGAAGACGAATGGATCGGCAGCTACGATGCGCCCACAACGGCTCCGCTCACGACGAGCCGCGAGCGGCCCGAAGGAACGAACAACCCCGGAGCCGGTTGACGACTACAGCGGTTCGGGGCTGTACCCGACGCTCTCGTGCAGTCGACTGCGCCGCGAACCCATGGCGGGCCGAGCAGGCTCCGGATCGGGGTCGGGCTCGTACGTAGCGCCGACGACGATGTCCTCGGCCATGCCGTACAGGAGTGGAAGCGCTCCGGCGATCACGCCGCCAGTGTTGTTGATCCGCTCGACGCCGGGTTCGATGACTTGTGCGTCCCTATTGATCTTCCAGACGATCTCGGCGCACTCCTCGAGGAGCGTGGCGATACGGGACAGCTGACCACCGACGACGAACAGATAGCCGGCCAGACCGGCGATGAACACGGCGATGAGGAGCACGGAAAGAACGACGAGCGTGGTCATGAGCGCACCTTGTCGAGAACACGGCCGAGGAACAGATGGTGTTCCAAGCCTTCAGCCAGCACGCTGTCGACCTGGGCAGCCGTCTCGGCGATCAATGCGGTTTCAGCGGTGTTGGCCGCCGCCCGCTCGAGGGTGTCCTTGATCGCTTCGGCCCGGCGTTCGATCGTCCGGACCAGCAAGACGAGCATCGTGAGCAGCACGATGACGGCCACGATCACGAGGGCGCCAGCGACGATCGCCCCCCACCAGAGGTCTTCTTGAGTGTCGGTCAATGCGAGCAGCATCTCAGCCTCCCAACCGAGCTCGTCCTCGAGCCAGTCCATCGGTTATGGCCCCGGCTGCCTCGATGGTGGTGTTCAACTCCTTGAGCGAGTCCGTGTTCATCACAGCCTGTTCCAAGGCGTCGTTGATGTCTGCGGCCCGATTTCCGATCGACCGGGCCAACAGCAGGATCGGCACGACCAGGGCGACGACGGCGACCACCACGACGATGCCGATGATGTAGCCGACCGTCCAGCCGGTGGTCGATCCTTCGGCGAGTAGCAACATCTAATCCTCCCTCAGATAGAGTCGGCGAAGTCGCGGACAGGGGCAAGGTTGGCGTTCACGGACGGCAGCACAGTGGGCACGGTGGAAGTTCTCTCGGCGACGGCCCGCACCCCGCCGGTGAGCTGCTCGAGGGTCGAGTCGACGACCCTGAGATGGAGCACGACTCGCAAGAGTCCGATGGCGGCCGCAGTGATTATGAGGCCGGCGACCACGACGGTGAACCAAGCAACGAATGGCATAAGGGTCTCCTCTCTCAGCCCAGCAACTTCGCGACCGAGCCGGCGTAGCGGACGGCGCCGTCGGCGACTTCTTCGATGGTCTCGTCGGTCGTCGTCAGCAGCTTCGGCGTCGTGTCGAGTTCGGTGACCAGCGCGACCCCGCCGGAGAGGATGTCGTCGCTCGCCTTGCGGATGCGCTCGAGGGCGCCGAGCACCCGACTCAACAGCGCGACTGCGACTGGCACGACGACCAGCAACAGCACGAGATTTCCGATCCACCACAGCATTGTTCAGCCTCCTTGGACGAACTCGGGGTTGTAGGGCCGAAAGAACCGGCGGAACACGCGGGTCAGTGCCACGCGGGCGGCTCGAAGCGCGATCGCGAAGCCACTGGCTGTCTGGACCTTCTGGACCTGGCTCGGGTCCCGTCCTTGACTGACCGCAATGAGCCGGTTCTGGACATTGGTGGCGAAGTCGTCGAGCAGCACCGAGGTGACGTCACTGACGAGACCTCGTCCGTACTGGGCGGCTGCGCCGGAGATGTTGAGGTCCATCGCCACGTGAACTCTGGTACCGGCGCCGACGCTCCGGAGTCCGGCGTCCAACAGCATTGCGGCCTGACCCCGGCCCTTCTTGTCGGCACCGCTCGCATCGACACTGATCGTCTTGTCGGCTTCGCTGCGCTCGAGGATCTTGACCTCGCCGTCGAAGTCGAGCTTCACGGGACCGAGGCCGATGGCGACCGTGCCGCCGTAGTGGTCCTCGCCGAGCTCGTCGGTGAGGTCGGCGCCCGGCAGGCACTCGGCGACGGCCGGAATGTCTCCGAAGAACTCCCAGACGGCTCCGATCGGTTGATCGACCTCGAATTCGTTGGTGATCTGCATCAGCTCACTCCTCGTTCGCCGGCGTAGGCGGCCCGGCACCCCGGACAGCAGAAGTAGAAGGTCTCCCCGTCGACTTCGAGAGGATGGCTCGTGTCGAGCGCGTCAACGGTCATGCCGCAAATCGGGTCTACGACAGTCAGCGCCGAGGGGAGCTCAACAGCCTCGCTCGAGGTGAATGCGCCCTCGGCACGCAGCTGGACGAGCTCGGCCAGGATGGCGACCGCAACCTCCTTGTGGGTGGTGCTGCCGAGGTCGAGCCCGGCGGGCATCCGGAGCCCGGCGATCGTTCCGCCGCACACGCCCGCCTCGCCAAGATACGCCCGGAGGCTGTCGGACCGCCTCGAGGAGGCGACGACGCCGAGGTATGCCGGTGACGCCTTCAGGGCTGCGGTGATGACCTCTTCGTCGCCGTGGCCCTGGGTCGCGACCACGACGATCGACGACTCGCCGACGAGACCTTCGCTGAACTCGGCGCCTGCGAGTTGCTCGACCCGCCAGTCGAGCGTGGCGGCCATGCCGGCGAGGCTCGTGGCCATGGGTGAATCGCCGACGATGACGAGATGAGGGACCGGCACGACTGGCTCCAAGTAAATCTGCAGAGCGCCTTCGCTCTGACACGACATTGAGATCGCCTCGGTGCCCTGCGGTAGATCGCCGAAGCGCTCGGTGGCCCCGAGCGCCAACAGGCGGGGCCGGCCCGTGGACAGAACAGCCTTGGCCTCACGGATGAACACCGGTTCGGCACACGCGCCGCCGATCCAGCCGTGCATCTGCCCCGACGCGGTGTAGATCGCCCGTGAACCCTGTTGGCCCGAAGACGGCCCTTCGCGCCACACGACGGTGGCGAGCACGAACGGTTCGCCGCTCTCCGCGAGTTCGACCGCGCGTTCGAGGACTCCCCACCCCTCGACGGCGCGGTGTCCAGTCATCGCAGTCCTCAGGCCTCGGTCTTGACCGGCGGCATGCCGGAGACGTCGTTGCCGGTGGTGAGGGCGTCGTGGACCCGGTCGGGCAGCAGCGGCATGTCGATGTTGCGCACACCGGTGTGCTTGAGGGCGTCCATCACCGCGTTCACGAAGGCGGCGGGGCCGCCGACGGTCGCGCACTCGCCGATGCCCTTGGCCCCGATCGGGTGGTGGGGGCACGGTGTGACGACCTCGTGCAGCTCGAAACCCGGCGTCTCCCAAGCGGTGGGCAGCAGGTAGTCCATGTAGTTGGACCCGATGCAGTTTCCGTCCTCATCGAAGGTGATGAACTGCATGTTCGCCATTGCGTAGGCCTCGGTGAGGCCGCCCATGATCTGACCCTCGACGATCATCGGGTTGATGCGCACTCCGCAGTCGTCGACCGCCACCATGTGCAGGACGTCCCACACCCCGGTCTCGGGATCGACCTCGACTTTGGCGATGTAGCAGGCGAACGGCCACGTGAGGTTGGGCGGGTCGTAGTAGGCGTTGTTCTCGAGACCGGGCTCCATTCCGTCGGGCACGTTGCTGTAGGCCGCCATCGCACATTCCTGGATGGAGACGCCGCGATCCTGCGCGCCTCGCACGTAGAACCGGCCGAGCTCCCACTCGACGTCCTCCTCGGAGGCCTCGAGGAGGTGGGCGGCTATCTTGCGAGCCTTGGCGCGGATCTTGCGCGACACCATGGCGACCGCCGCGCCGGCGACCGGGGTGGAGCGCGAGGCGTAGGTGCCCATGCCGAACGGCGCGGTGTCGGTGTCGCCCTCCTCGACCACTATGTCGTCTGCGGGGATGCCGAGCTCGTGGGCGACGATCTGCGCCCAGGTGGTCTCGTGGCCCTGGCCCTGGGTCTTCGCTCCTGTGCGCAGGATGGCCTTGCCGGTCATGTGGATCCGCAGTTCGGCCGAATCGAACATCTTGATGCCCAAGATGTCGTACTCACGGCTGTTGCCAGCACCGAGTGGCTCGGTCATGGTCGAAATGCCGATGCCGAGCAAACGGCCGCGCTTTCGAGCCTCCTCCTGCTCCTGTTTGAAGTCGGCGTAGCCGATCGCCTCCAGGCCGATGTCGAGGCACTTCTCGTACTGGCCGGAGTCGGTGAGGAAGCCGAACGGGGTGCGCTTCGGAAAGTCGTCGTCGCGCACCAGGTTCACGCGGCGGAACTCGGCCTGATCCATGCCCAGGTCGTCGGCCGCCGCGCAGATCATGCGCTCTTGAAAGAACATGGCCTCGGTGACCCGGAATGAACATCGGTACGCCACACCACCGGGCGCCTTGTTCGTGTACACCCCGGTTGCTGTGAGATGTGCGGTCGGGACGTCGTAACATGCGAACGCCGAGTGCATCAGCCCGATCTTGAACTTCGAGGGCTGGGCGTCGGAGAAGAACGCTCCGTGATCGGAATCGGTGTGCATCCGAACGCCGAGGATCTTCCCGTCGTTGCGCATCGCCACCTGACCCTTGAGGTACACGTCGCGCCCGAACCCGGTCGAGATCAGGTTTCCGCTCTTGTCCTCGATCCACTTCACCGGTCGTTCGGTGAGTATCGACGCCAGGATCGACATCACGTAGCCCGGGTACACCGGCACCTTGTTGCCGAACCCGCCACCGAGGTCGGGCGAGATGATCCGGATCATGTGCTCGGGGATCTCCGCCACCAGCGACACCGCCGCACGGATGATATGAGGCGCCTGGGTCGTCATGTACACCGTGAGCTTCGACGTCGATCGGTCGAAGTCGGCGATCGACCCGCAGGCCTCGATCGGCGACGGGTGTGAGCGCGGGTAGTGCATCTCGATCTCGGAGACGACGTCGGCTTGTGCGAAGGCCCGGTCGGTCCCATCCTTGTCGCCGACCTCCCAGTCGAAGATCTTGTTGTCGGCCTGGTTGACCTTGTCGTCACGGATCAGCGGAGCGTCGACCGCCATCGCCTGCTGCGGATTCACGATCGGCGGGAGTGGTTCGTACTCGACGACGATCGCCTCGCACCCGTCCTTGGCGATGTAGGGGTCGTCGGCGATTACGCATGCGACCTCCTGACCTTGGAAACGCACTTTGTCGGTCGCGAGCACCGCCTGGGTGTCGTAGGAGAGCGTCGGCATCCACGCCAAGTTGCGGGCCGCCATCATTTCGCCGGTCAACACCAGTCGAACGCCGGGGACCGCCCACGCACCACTGACGTCGATCGAGGCGATCCGGGCGTGCGCCAACGGGCTGCGAAGGATCTCCATATGCAACATGCCGGGCAGCACGATGTCGTCGACATAGTTGCCCTTGCCCCGGATGAACCGATTGTCCTCGACGCGCCGACGGCTCGCTCCGAGCCCGCCGATCTTTACCTCGTCCAACGCCATCAGGCCTCCCCTCCCCCGTCGGCTGCATCGTCCGATGCCGGTGTGTAACCCCGCATCTTCTCCGCCGCCCACAGCACCGCCTTCACAATGTTCTGATAACCGGTGCAGCGACAGAGGTTCCCCGAGAGCGCCCAACGCACTTCGTCCTCGGTCGGGTTCGGGTTCTCTTCGAGCAGCGCTTTGGCGCTCAACATCATGCCGGGGGTACAGAACCCACACTGCAGACCGTGCTCGTCCTTGAACCCCTCTTGGATCGGATGGAGTTCACTCGCCGTAGCGAGCCCTTCGACCGTGGTTATCTCGTGCCCATCGGCTTGAACCGCGAACATGGTGCAGCTCTTCACCGGCTGACCATCGAACAGTACGGTACACGCGCCGCAGTTAGTCGTGTCGCAGCCTGTGTGGGTGCCAGTGAGCTGCAGACCGTTGCGGAGCAGGTGTGCAAGCAGGAGCCGGGGCTCAATGTTCGCAGCACGGGTCTCGCCGTTGACGCGCATCTGCACCCGGCGAACCGGAATCTCTCTGGTCGTCGTGACCGGAACCTCTTCGAACAGCGTCATGTCAAGCGACCTCTGCTTCGGTGGGCTGATGTTGGGCGAGCAGGCGGCGGACGAACGTCGCCACCACGTGGCGCTTGTAGTCGGCGCTTCCTCGATGATCGGAACGGGGACTCGATGCGGCCGCGGCCGCCTCGGCGGCTGAGTTGATCGCGTCGTCGCCGAGTGGCGAGCCGACGATCGCAGCGGCGGCTTCTCGAGCGTTGATCGTGCTCGAGCCGACGCCGGTGAGTCCGATGCCGGCGTTCGTCACCGTCGAGCCGGACATCTCCAAAGCTACGGCCACGCCGGCTGTGGCGAAGTCGCCAACCCGTCGCTCGAGCTTGAGGTAGCCGCCCTTGCGGGAGCCGTTCGCTGCTGGGATCACCGCCTCGACGGCGATCTCGTCGGATGCCAGCACCGTCTGGAAGGGCCCGGCGACGAAGTCATCAACCGGGATGGTTCGACGTCCGTTCGGACCGTGGGCGACGATGGACCCGCCGAGCGCGACCATGCACGAGGCCCAGTCGCCTTGCGGGTCCGCATGGCAGAGGGAGCCGACGAAGGTGCCACGGGTGCGCACGATCGGGTCGGCGATCAAGGATGCAGCAGCAGCAATCGTCGGCTGATGTTCGCCGAGCGTCGTCGACTTCTCCAAGTCGGCGTGGCGGACGAGGGCGCCGATCCGGTATCCGCCATCCGGTTGTGCATCGTGTTGGTCGAGGTCCGGGATGTTGTTGATGTCGACCAACAGGGCAGGCGACGCGAAGCGCAGCTTCATCATCGGGATCAGGCTTTGACCACCGGCAAGGACCTTGCTGTCGTCGTGGCTTGCTAGGAGCGCGACGGCTTCGCTGAGGCTCGACGGAGCCTCGTAGCGGAAACGGGACGGGAACACGGCTCCTCCTATTCGGGCTGTCCGGCCGTCGTCGCGTCGGGGCCGTGAGGGTCCGGGACCGCCCGCGGCAGCGAATCAGGGTCAGGGTCGGGGCGAGGCTCCTGGTGCGGCGGCCATGGACCCTGCACCGGCTGGCCGGCGACCTTCAGGTATTCGGTCAGTTGCGGCCACGCCCAGATGGTCGGGCTGGGGCCATCCTTGGGCTGGTCCTCAATCAGCTCGTACAGCCTGGGGTTGCCTCGGTTGTGTCCAGACGACTCAATCGCCACCCTGTTTCCTCCTCGCGACGCTGCCCGGCTAGGGGAGCGAGCGTAACATGCCGGGGTCGCGATATCCAATACGCCTCGATTCAATGCACTCAGGCAACGGACGAGGAACCGGGGGTTCAGAAAATAAGCGCGTAGGCGACTGAGGAGAAACCGAAGATCACCGCGGCGATGACGGTGATCCGGTCGAGGTTGCGCTCGACCACTGTCGAGCCGGCAGCCGCGGCGCCTGCGCCGCCGCCGAACATGTCCGACAATCCCCCACCCTTCCCGCTGTGCAGCAACACGAGCAGGATCAACGTAGACGCTGATATCAGCCAGAGGGGAGCAACGATCCAAACCATGCCATCAGCCTAACCGGATCGCCGCCGCTTAGCGGGCTGCCACGTGTCCTGATCGATGTCGCCGAGGAACTGTTGTCGACAAGGTGACTCTCCCCTGTCTGACCCGTGACGAGCCGGGCGCCCTGAACCAGCGGTGAGCGAACCGCTTACGCCTGGTACAGGCGGAAGTTGACGATCCGGGCGAACTCTTCGGCGTCGAGACTGGCTCCTCCGACCAAGGCGCCGTCGATATCGGGTTGCGACATCAACTCCGGGGCGTTGCCCCCCTTGACCGAACCGCCATATTGAATGCGCACTGAGTCGGCCGCGGCGTTGCCCCAGCGGCTGCGCACCAGAGAGCGAATATGGGCGCACATCAACTGGGCGTCGTTCGGTGTGGCCGTCACACCCGTGCCGATCGCCCAGATCGGCTCGTAGGCGATCACCAACCCGGCCACGACATCGCCGGACAAGCCGGCCAGACTGCCCGAGATCTGTTGCGACACAGTGGACTCATCCTCCCCCGCCTGACGCTGCTCGAGGGTCTCGCCGACACAGACGATTGGAGTCATGTCCGCCGCGAGCACCGCCTTCGCCTTCTGGTTGACGACATCGTCGGTCTCAGCGAACAGTTCACGCCGTTCGCTGTGCCCCACAATCACATACTCGACGTTGAGCTTCGCCAGCATGAGTGGGGCGATCTCGCCGGTGAACGCCCCGTGGCTGGCCATGTGAACATTCTGAGCGCCAAGCGACACTGGAACGTCGTCGGCCTGCAGCACCGTCTGCACCGAGCGCAGGTCGGTGAACGGCGGATGGACCGACACGTCCACATGGTCGTAGTCCCGTGGGTTCAATGCGTAGGCCAGCTTCTGGATCGTCTGGATCGCCTCGAAGTGATTGTGGTTCATCTTCCAGTTCCCGCTGATCAGCGGTTTGCGACTATTTGGCACTGGTTCATTAGACACTGGGGGCTCCTCTCAGGGCCTTGAGGCCGACCAGATCGCCCTGCTCGATCAGAGCGAGCGATGCCCCACCACCGGTGGAGACGTGGTCCATTTCATGTTCAACACCGAACAGTTTCGCCGCGGCGGCACTGTCGCCGCCACCCACGACGGTGAACGCCTTCGTGTCGGCCATCGCCTGCGCGACTGCACCCGTGCCGCCCCCGAAGCGAGGATCCTCGAAGACGCCCATCGGCCCGTTCCACAAGACCGTTCCCGCCTCATGGATGACGTCTCCGAAAGCTGCCGCGCTGCCAGGTCCGATGTCGACGCCTGTCCAACCGGCGGGCAAGTTCGTTCCCATCTGACGGACGTCACCGCCGGCCGCCGGATCCATGAGCTTGCCGCCAGGGCCCATAGCAGTGATGTCATACGGCAGATGAATGGTCTTGGGGCCGTCGAGCAGACGCGCGCACGTGTCGACCATGTCGTCTTCGCACAGCGACGCTCCCACCGAGTACCCCTTGGCGGCAAGGAAGGTGAAGCACATGCCGCCGCCGACGATCAACGAATCGACCGACTCCAGCAGCGCTTCAATGACGGCGAGCTTGTCACTCACCTTCGAGCCGCCCATGACCGCGACGAAGGGTCGCCGAGGGGTGGCACGCAGGCCGTCGAGAACTTCGACCTCGCGGTGCAGCAGTCGGCCCGCTGCCGACGGCAGAAACCGGGGAGGCCCGACAATCGAGGCGTGAGCCCGATGCGAGGCGCCGAATGCATCATTGACGAAAGCGTCGTGACCCTTCACCAACTCCTCCACGAAAGAGCCCTCGTTGGCTGTTTCCCTGGGGTCGAAACGCAGGTTCTCCAGAAGTTCCACACCCGGCACGAGTTCACTCAGACGATCGCGAACCGGGTCAACCGAATAGGCCGGGTCCGGCCGGCCGTCGGGCCGTCCCAGATGAGTGCAAGCGGTGACAGACGCACCTTGGCCCACCAGCCGGCGAATGGTCGGCAGCGCGGCGCGGATGCGCAGGTCGTCGCTTATCCTGCCGTCGATTATCGGCACATTGAAATCGGCCCGCAAGAGGACCGACTTGCCTGCTAGATCTCCGAGGTCTTCAAGCCGGGGAAGGGAACTCACTTGCGACGCTACGCTGCTTTCCCGCTCTTGTTCGCTGCGCTCTGCTCCCGCTCTTGTTCGCTGCGCTCACAGGCCACAAGGCCGCAGGCGGGCCGCTCCGGCCACGGCCTCGCCGTGTGGTTCGGAAATGCGTTGAAGGTCATCTGGCTATCGGCTCGGCCTCTGGTTTCCGACGACGAGGGTGAGATCAACCAAACGGTTCGAATAGCCCATCTCGTTGTCATACCAGCCGAAGATCTTGACCAGCGAACCCTGCGCCATGGTCAGCCCGGCGTCGAATACGCAAGAGGCGGTCGAGCCGATGATGTCGGAGGACACCAGCGGCGCTTCGGAATAGACGAGCACGCCGCTCAGCGGGCCAGACGCGGCTGCATCGGCGAATGCCTCGTTGATCTCGGCGACCGCGACGTCGTCGCGGCTGAGCACACCGGTGAAATCGGTGATCGAGCCGTCGGGAATCGGCACCCTCATGGAAGTGCCGTCGAGCTTTCCCTGCATCTCGCTCATGACCAGCCCGGTAGCGCGTGCCGCTCCGGTCGAGGTGGGCACAATGTTGATAGCAGCGGCGCGGGCTCGGCGCAGATCAGAATGCGGTCCGTCGACGAGGGCCTGATCGCCCGTGTAGCCGTGCACTGTCGTCATCAGTCCCTGTACCACGCCGAACGCATCGTCGAGCACCTTCACCATCGGCACGAAACAGTTGGTCGTGCACGAGGCGTTGGACACCACATGGTGGTTCTCCGGGTCGTAGGCGTCGTCGTTCACGCCGACCACGAAAGTGGCGTCGCTGTCGCCCGACGGCGCTGAGATGATCACCTTGGGAGCACCCGCGGTGCAGTGCATGGCGGCACCGCTGCGCTTGGTGAAGATCCCGGTGGACTCGACGACCACATCGACTCCTAGGTCGCCCCACGGCAGATCCTCGGGATTGCGTTCGGAGAGGACCCGCAGGAGATCACCGTCGACGCTGATCCCATCATCTGTGGCTTCGATCTCGGCGGCCATGCTGCCGTGCACGGAATCGTGCGCCAGAAGATGGGCCATGGCGTCGATCGAACCGAGATCGTTGACTGCGACGAAGTCGATGTCAGCTCCCTGGGCCTTGGCGGCCCGAAAGAAGTTGCGGCCGATGCGGCCAAAGCCGTTTATGCCGACGCGTACAGTCATTCAAGGGTTCTCCTGGTTCGTGGGTGGGTGATTGAGGTCGTCGCTCAGAGCAGATAAGCACATATGGCCGTCAGATGCTGATGTCGCGGTGCACAACGGATGGCGGGACTCCCAATTCCTCGAGAACCACGGCCATTCGCTCAGCAATGGCGACCGAACGATGTCTACCACCGGTGCAACCGAAAGCAACGGTGAGATACGACTTGCCTTCCTGCTCGTACAACGGAAGGAGCAATTCTAGGAGCTTTTTGAGACGTTCCAGAAACCCATCGGTCACCGGTTGTGAAAGCACATATTCGAATACGGGCCGGTCAAGTCCCGTCAAGGGGCGCAACTCCTCAATCCAATGCGGGTTCGGCAGGAACCGGCAATCGATCACCAGGTCGACGTCGATGGGAAGGCCGTGCTTGTAGCCGAACGAGGAGACGGTCGTCTGCATGGTGTGCCTGCAGTTCCCGTCGCCGAAAGCTCCGGTCATTCGGTCGCGCAACTGGTGGACGTTCAAATCTGAGGTGTCGATCACCAGATCAGCCAGGGCCCGCAGCGGCTCCAACGCAACCCGTTCGGCGTTGATGATCTCGCCCAACGTGCCGCCTCTGCCGCTTTGGTCGTCGTCGAAGGGATGACGACGCCGACTCGATTCATATCGTCGTACCAGTACTTCGGTGGAAGCGTCGAGGAACACCAACTGCACCCGCGTGAACTTCGAACGGAGCGCGCTGACCAACGATGCGATCTTGTCCTGGTGTTGGCCCGAGCCGACTACCAGCGCCATCCGATCGCCTGCGGCCGAAGATCCGTCAGCGAGTTCAGCGACCTTGGGGATCAGCGCTGGTGGAAGGTTGTCCATCACGAACCAGCCCATGTCCTCGAGATTGTCGGCCGCCACGGTGCGACCGGCCCCGGACACTCCCGCGATGACCACCAGATCGCTCACGGCGCTATGTTAGCGCTGCGGACGGAGCCCGTTGCTGTCGCTGCGGACGGAGCCGCAGACCCGCGGTAACTGGCGCCCGGTCCTGTCGCTGCGGACGGAGCCCGTTGCTGTCGCTGCGGACGGAGCCGCAGATCCGCGGTCACGGGTGCTGGGCGTTAAGGCTGTCGGCGGTCTCCGATGAGCGCCAGGAGTCGCGGGGTGTTCACTGCAACGTCGGCTTCATGCTCGGGGGCTCTGACCAAGAAACCTGGAGGTGGGGCAGGTTCGAGCATCGCCACCAGATCAAGGCCGACGGCGATCATCCCGTTGAGGTAGCGGCTCAGTGGGCGATGCACGAAACGCAAATGGACGCCCTTGTTGATCTCTTCGATCGTCTCTGTCTCCTGGAGGTAGGCGCCGATGCGCCAATAAGTCTCGGGCGGGTCGATCATGTGGTCGACGATCAGTCCACTGTTGGGAGTTTGCAGCAGTGGATGGTTGACGATCAACACGAAACGGCCGCCGGGTCGCAGGATCCGCGCAACCTCGGCGAACGACTCGTCCAGTGCGTCGATGTGCTCAAAGACCAGACAGGCCACGGCTCCATCGAAACAAGCGCTGGGCACAGGCAGGTGATCGCTGCGCGACACCGCATAGACCGGTCCACCGGCCCGTTCACGAGCCGTGAGGACTTGTTGCATGGTCGGATCTAGCCCGACAACCGCAGTGCCTGCCTGCGTCAAGGCCCGAGCTATCTGGCCTTCACCCGCGCCGATGTCGAGCACCTGGTCACGCCCTTCGAGATGTTCCAGTACAATCGGGATGATCTGCTCGGTGTACTCGGGATCGACGCCGTTGGTGAATTCGCGCTGCCACCACTGCGCATGCCCATCCCACTCGTTGCTTGTTGCTGCGGACGACGCCGCAGACCCGCGGTCACCAGTGCCAACCTCCAAACCGCCCAACGCTGCGGACGACGCCGCAGACCCGCAGCCACCAGTGCCAACCCCCGAACCGCCCAACGCTGCGGACGACGCCGCAGACCCGCAGCCACCAGCACCAACCCCCGAACCACCCAACGCTGCGGACGACACCACAGACCCGCGGGCACCGCTGCTAACCGTGCCCGACTCGGCAGTCGCTTGTCCCTGGTCAGGTTCGGTGGACATGGGTGTAGACATTCTCTGCCACCTCGTCGGGGAGCCAACTCAGCCCCTTGAGGTCGGCCAGAGCCGCTCGTTTCACTGCGTTCACACCGCCCAGTTCCTTGGTCAGGCGTTTCTTGCGGGCCGGGCCGAGGCCAGCGATGCCGTCAAGCGCTGAGCGGGTCATCCGCTTGTCGCGCAACTGGCGGTGATAGGCGATAGCAAACCGGTGGCTCTCGTCGCGGATCCGCTGCAGCAGGTACAGCGCCTCGGACTGGCGGGGAAGCAGGATTGATCCCCTTCTTCCGGGCACGAAGACCTCTTCAAACTGTTTGGCCAGCGCTACCACGGGAATCTCAGCTGACAGACCGAGCTCAGCCAGAACCCGCTCCGCAACCCCCAGCTGTCCCTTGCCGCCGTCAACCACCAACAACTGCGGCGGATAGGAGAACCGACCGTCACGCTCTTCCACAGGAACCTGCCGGTCTTTCAGATACGCCGACAGCCGGCGGGTCAGCACCTCCCCCATCGCCGCATAGTCATCGTTGCCGGGCACTGACTGGATCCGGAAACGCCGATAGTCGGACTTCTTCGGCAGACCGTCCTCAACCACCACCATCGACCCCACATAGTCGGTTCCGCCGATATGGCTCATGTCGTAGCACTCAATCCGCAGGGGCACGAGCGGCAGATCGAGATGCTGTTGCAACTCGTTGAGCGCTCTGGCGCGGCTGTTGTGATCGTTCGTGCGCTTGAGACGGTGACGGTTGAAGGTCTCCTCGGCGTTCTGGGTCACGGTTTCGCGAAGACGCCGTTTGTCGCCGCGTTGCGGCACCCGAATCTCCACTTTCGTCCCCCGCGCCTCGCTGATCCACTCCTCGTACAGCCGCGGATCATGGGGCAGCCTCGGCACCAGAACCTCTGAGGGCCAGCCGATGGGGTTGTCGTCGAAGTAGAGGCGTTCAAGCACCCGGCTCATGAGTTCCGGCTCATCGAGCTCTTCTGCCTTGTCGACGACGAAGCCCCTGCGTCCCATGACCCGCCCCTTGCGAACGAAGAAGACCTGCACCGCGGCTTCCAGCTCGTCGTCGAAGACGCCGATCACGTCGACATCGCTCCGGCGGGGGAAAACCATCTGCTGTTTCTCGACCGCTTTGCGAACCGAACGCAGCCGATCTCTGAAGTAGCCCGCCTTCTCGTACTCCAGCGCATCGCTGGCCTCATGCATCTGTGCCGTGAGCTTGGCGATCACTTCATCGGTATCGCCGGCGAGAAAGCTGATGAGCTCAGCGACCATTCCGTCGTAGGTCTCTTTGTCGATCTCATCGACGCAGGGCCCGGCACATTTCTCTATGTGGTACAGCAGACAAGGCTTGCCCAGCCTCTGGTGATCGCGGAACTTGTTGTCCGAACACGTGCGTATGGGGAACGTTCTCAGCAGCAGGTCGAGAGTCTCGCGAATGGCGTAAGCCTGGCCGTACGGTCCGAAATAGCGATTGCCCTTCTTGCGTTTGCCTCGTATGACCATCGCCCGGGGCCATTCGTCGATCATCGTCAGGCACAGGAACGGATACGACTTGTCGTCGGTGTAGCGGACGTTGAAGCGCGGCTTGTGGCGCTGGATGAGCGAGAACTCCAGCATCAGCGCCTCGACCTCGTTGGCCACCTGAATCCATTCGACCGACTCGGCGGTCTCAACCATCTGACGGGTGCGGGTCGGCAGTTTGCGGGGATTCTGAAAGTAGTTGGAGAGCCGGGAACGGAGGTTCTTGGCCTTGCCGACGTAGATCACCCGGCCCTCCCGGTCCTTGAACTGGTATGAACCAGGCGTGTCGGGGATAGAGCCGGTCGGCGGACGGGAAATCATCGCCTTAGATCCGCCCGCTCTTGTTCGCTGCGCTCACGGGCCGCTCGGGCCACGGGTGCGCTCTCTGAGCCAGTTCGCATTGAGTATCTCCGGGCATTCCGCGCACCCTCTACCCAGACAGCATCGGCGCCAAGAACGCTCCGGTATGGCTCTCGGGAACAGCAGCCACCTCTTCAGGAGTACCCACCGCGACCACGGTCCCCCCTCCCGATCCGCCTTCGGGGCCGAGGTCGATCAGCCAGTCGGCGGTCTTGATGACGTCGAGGTTGTGTTCGATCACGACCACAGTGTTGCCTTGGTCGACCAGACGGCTGAGCACGCCGAGCAGTTTGCGAATGTCCTCGAAATGAAGCCCCGTCGTGGGTTCGTCCAGGAGGTAGATGGTGTGGCCTGTCGAGCGTTTGGCCAGCTCGCTGGCTAGTTTGACGCGCTGCGCCTCACCGCCCGAAAGCGTCGGCGCGGGTTGGCCCAGGCGCACATAGCCCAGCCCGACGTCGACCAGCGTCTGCATATGGCGCGCTATCGCCGGCTGGTTGGCGAAGAACTCGAGTGCCGCCTCGCACGGCATGTCCAGAATCTCGGAGATGTTGCGACCCTTGAACTGGACCTCCAAGGTGTCGCGGTTGTAACGCACTCCCTTGCACACCTCGCAAGGCACATAGACGTCGGGCAGGAAGTGCATCTCGATCTTGATCGTGCCGTCACCGCGACAGGCTTCGCAGCGTCCGCCCTTCACATTGAATGAGAAGCGGCCGGGAAGATAGCCCCGAACCTTCGCCTCGTTGGTCTGCGAGAAGAGCTTGCGGATGTGATCGAAGACGCTGGTATAGGTGGCCGGATTGGAACGGGGGGTGCGCCCGATCGGCGACTGGTCGATGGAGATCACCTTGTCGAGGTTCTCGATTCCCTCGATGCGGGTGTGCAGTCCCGGTGGAAGCCTCGAGGTGTAGATCCGCTGCATCAGGGAGCGATGGAGTATCTCCTCGACCAGCGAGGACTTTCCCGACCCCGACACGCCCGTGACGCAGATGAACTTGCCGAGCGGAAAGTCGACGTCGATGTTCTTGAGGTTGTTGTGCCGTGCGCCGCGCACAGTCAGGTTCGCACCGTCGCCGATACGGCGCATGGCTGGAACCTCGATCTGCCGTTGGCGCGAGAGGTATTGACCTGTGATCGATTCCGAGTTCTCCAGCAGATCTTCGAAGGAACCGGAGTGGACAATACGGCCGCCGTGCTCTCCGGCGCCGGGGCCGATATCGACGACATGGTCGGCGACCCTGATCGTGTCCTCGTCGTGCTCCACCACAAGGACCGTGTTGCCCAGATCCCGCATGCGCAACAGGGTCTCGATCAGGCGGTGGTTGTCACGTTGATGCAAGCCGATCGAAGGCTCATCTAGCACATACAACACTCCGACGAGCCCTGACCCAACCTGGGAAGCCAAGCGGATCCGCTGAGCTTCACCTCCGGCCAAAGACGCTGCACCACGGGCCAGCGTCAGGTAGTCGAGGCCGACGTCGAGCAGGAAGCCGAGCCGAGCTTTGATCTCCTTCAACACCTGCTCAGCGATGATCGAGTCCCGTTCCGACAATTCCAACTCCCCGAGTCGTTTGGCGGCCTCGGCTATCGACAGGGCACAAAGGTCGTGGATCGTGAGGTCGTTGATGGTCACCGCCAAAGACAGAGGATTGAGCCGCGACCCGTCGCATTCGCGGCATGGCACCTGCCTCATGTACCCCTCAATGGTGTTGCGGGCCGCGTCGCTCTCGGATTCGCTGTGTCGGCGCATGAGGTACGGGACGACCCCCTCGAACTTCGCCTGATATACGCGGGTGCGGCCGTACCGGTTCTTGTAGCGGACCTGGACACGGTCCTTCACGCCTTTGGCCAGCAGCAGGATCTCCCGCTGCTTGTCGGTCAGTTCGTGCCAAGGCTGATCGGTTGGAATGCCGTAGGCCTTGCACACTGATTCGACCATTCTCGAGTAGTAGCGCGTGCGGCCGGCGGCCCAGGGCGTGATAGCGCCTTCGGCGATCGTCGCGTCGGGGTCTGGTACTACGAGTTGGGCGTCCACCTCGAAGACGGTGCCGAGGCCGTCGCAATGGGTGCAGGCGCCATACGGAGAGTTGAAGGAGAAGTTGCGGGGCGCCAACTCCTCGAAGGACTTGCCGTCGGAGGGCCGCGATAGATGTTGGCTGAAGACGATTGTCTCGACCGGCCCCTCGCCTTCCCTCGGCACGATCTGGATCTCGGCGATCCCGCCGGTTAGGGACAGAGCTGTCTCAATCGAATCGGTGAGGCGCCGTTCGATCCCTTCACGCAGCACCAGGCGGTCCACTACAACCTGGATGTTGTGGGTTTCGTAGCGAGCCAGATCGAGTTCATTCTGCTCGCTCAGTTCGAGGAGCCCACCGTCGACGATCGCCCGCGCGAAACCCTGCTGGGCAAGGTCTGAAAGGAGCGTCTCGTAGGTTCCTTTGCGACCGCGCACTACCGGCGCCAGCACCTGGAAGCGGGTTTCGGCGGGCAGCTTCAAGACCTTGTCGACGATCTGCTGCGGCGTCTGGCGAACCAACTCCTCGCCGGTTTCCGGATCGTGGGGGATGCCGATTCTGGCGTAGAGCAGGCGCAGATAGTCGTAAACCTCGGTAACGGTACCCACCGTGGAACGCGGGTTGCGCGAGGCGCTCTTCTGGTCGATGGATATCGCCGGGGACAGGCCCTCGATGAAGTCGACGTCGGGCTTGTCCATCTGACCCAGGAATTGGCGGGCGTATGCCGACAGCGACTCCACATAACGACGCTGACCCTCGGCGTAGATCGTGTCGAACGCCAGCGACGATTTGCCGGAACCAGATATTCCGGAGAAGACGATCAGTTTGTCCCGCGGAAGCTCAAGATCGATATCGCGAAGGTTGTGCTCGCGTGCCCCCGAGATGAGTAACCGATCAGCCACGCCCGCACTCTAGCGCCCCCGCCCTGTCGAAACACGAACATTCGTTCGATCTCTTGCCTAGGCCAGGGGACCGCAGAAAGAGTTCACTCCTCTGGCCTGGACCATCCGCAGTTGGGGCGGTTTGCGCCGAGCGCGTCGAGATGCGCGGAGTAAACGACTAGGAGTTCGTCTCCAGACAAAAACAGCGTGTCTATCAGGCGGTATCGGGCGTTGATGTCCTTGGGGGGACTGTCAGTTTTTTTGTGTATCGGGTTGTGGTGGTTTTCATTGGATGTGGTCGGCGATGCGGTCGCCGTAGTGGACGGTCGGGGTGTTCAGTATGGTTTTCCAGCGGTTGGTCTTGCCGGTGGGGTTGCTGGGGTTGGTGTGTCGGGTGGTGGCGGCGAGGCAGGGGATCTTGAGGGCGGCCTGCTCGTTGGGGGAGTGGCCTCGGTGCCGCACAGCTCTTCGGAACCGTGCGTTGAGGCTCTCGACGGCGTTGGTGGTGTACACGGCTTTGCGCAGCTCGGCGGGGAACTC
>JAPPMP010000037.1 GCA_028819005.1 Acidimicrobiaceae bacterium | reverse complement strand
CTTCAAGATGGTGCGGTCGAAGACCAAGTTCTGGCAGATGCTGGGCCGGGGGACGCGGCTGTGTCCGGACCTATTCGGGCCCCGCAGGCACAAGACGCACTTCAACGTGTTCGACTTCTGCGGGAACCTGGAGTACTTCAGCCAGCCGCTGGCGCCGGCGGAGAAGTCGACCGGCAAGTCGCTCAGCGAGATCCTCTTCTCGGCGAGGCTGGAGCTGTTGCAGACGCTCGACTCGGTGGTAGCGCTCGGCGACGAGCGGGCCGAGATAGCAGCCACCCTGCACCGGACTGTGGAGTCGATGAACCCCGACAACTTCTTGGTGCGCCCTCATCTGGAGCTGGTGGAGCGGTTCAGCACGTTGGCTGCGTGGGACTCGGTTTCATTGGCGGACTTGGCCGAACTCAATGAGCGAGTTGCCAAACTGCCCGACCGGCTCGATGCCGACAGCGAGGAAGCCAAGCGCTTCGACGTGGTAATGCTGAACGCCCAGCTTGGTCTGCTGCGGCACGACCCGTTCGAGCGGCAACGGCGGCGGATCATCCGCGTTGCCTCCGCGCTGGCGGACCTGGGCACGGCCATTCCCGTCGTGGTCCAGCAGCAGGAGTTGATCGCCGACATCCAGACCGACGAATGGTGGGCCGATGTCACCTACGCAATGCTCGAAGACGCCCGAAAGCGGTTGCGCAACCTCGTGCAACTCATCGAGTACACCAACAAGAACATCCTCTACAGCGACTTCGCCGATGAGTTCGGCGGCTCCCGCGTGGTTGATTTGCCCGGCACCGGAGGGGCGGGCGGCGCTGGCGACACTGAGGGCGGCGACGGCGCTGCCGGTGGTGTTGGCAGCGACGAGTTCGCCCAGTTCCGCAAGAAGGCGCAGCACTTCCTGAAGGAGAACCTGGCCGAGGACGTCGTGGCCAAGGTCCGCAGCGGCGAGCCGTTGACTGCGGCTGACATGGACGGCCTGCAGCGAGCGCTGGTCGCCGCCGGCATCGGCGACAACGAGACCTTTGCCGAGGCGTCACAACGGGCCGGCAGCTTCGGGCTGTTCATCCGCTCGCTGGTGGGCCTCAACCGAGCCGCCGCGAAACGCGCTTTCGCCAAGTTCCTCGACGACAAGCACTACAACGTCAACCAGATCCGCTTCGTCGAAATGGTGATCAACTATCTGACCGAGCACGGCACCATCGAGAGCGGCCGCGTCTACGAGTCACCCTTCACGTCCGTAGCACCCCAAGGCCCCGAAGCCCTGTTCGCCGAGCCCGACCAAGCCGAGTTCTTCCAAATCATCCAACACCTCCAAAACACCGCCACGATCTGAACCGATACGTGCTGCATCGCGACAGCAAATTGCGACAGGTGGCACTCGTACGGGCAGAATTGTCAGGAACGTATCGGTATACCCCAGCCGGAAGAGGATCATGAGCGGATTGTCAGCGCACAACACAGAGTCGGTTCCGAACTGTCCGAGATGCGAGCGTCCAATGCTCCTGCGCACCGCGCGTAAGGGAGTGAAAGCAGGCAATCAGTTCTGGGGCTGCACTGAATTCCCGCGATGCCGAGGCACGTTGCAGATCAAGTCACCGGTGGACGCAGCAGGCGACACGGATCGACCCGCGCCGCCCGAAGAATCCCGAGCCAGCGTTGAAGGGGAATCAAACTCAGAAGCTGACAAAGAGCCTCAGGGATTCTTCGCGAAGGTCGCAAAGACTGTCGATAATGTCCAGCGCCGGTACCTGGAATCTGACGAACCTGACGCCGCCGGCCGCTGGGACGATGAACATCGGCGCAAAATGCTCAAATATGTCTATGGGCGTGACGGCCAGCGGTGCGGGCTGTGCGGAGCAGAAATGAAACTCAAGGGCGCTCAGATTGAACACATCGTTCCGAAGGTGTTCGTGTTCTTTGACGTCAACGATCGTGGGAAAGCCGAACCGGGGACGTACTACACGAGCCGCCTGCACAAGATCGACAACCTCCAAGCAGCGCACACCTATTGCAACAAGCGCAAGGCCAACAAGCCCGAAATCACCAAGTGGCGGCACGCAACGATGCCACCGCTGACCGTTGCGGACACCGAAGACGGTCGGGGCTTAGTGCTTCCTAGGAACCCAGCAGCATGAGCAATTCTAGCATAGCTCACGCTGCTCTCGATCCAGGTCGGATGATCGTTCTTCCGCTCAAGCCGAGGTTCGCTGAAGCGATTCTCGCTGGTGCCAAGACGGTTGAGCTGAGGCGATCGGAGCCGAAGATAGTTGTGCCGACGCGGGCGCTGATTTATGCGACGTCGCCGGTGCGAGCGCTCGTCGGAACGTGCATCGTGACAAGCGTGGTGTCCGAACGGCTAGCAGCCCTGTGGCGGGAATTCGGCCCACGAACGGGGATCAACCATCAGGAGTTCTTGAACTACTTCGAAGGTGTTGAGAAGGGCACTGCCTTGACGCTCGCAGACCCAGCCTCCCTTCCCCAACCGATTCCGCTCACACGCCTGCGCGAGACATCACCGGGGTTCAGACCCCCGCAGAGCTTCGCCTACGTCGACACCCGGACCGGCGACGAACTATTGCGCCTAGCGGCGTAGCATCGAGCCGAGGGACGGAGAGTTCTTGCACATTGATGTGCTAATCAAATCATTTAGATGGAGTTAATCACACATTCGCATGTATACTCTGTGTGATGAGGACCACCGTAGAACTCGACGACGACACTGCGAAGGCGCTTGCACAACTTCGCAACGAGAGCGGGATGGGCGTCTCGGAAGCTGTCAACTGCTTGCTTCGGCGCGGGCTGTTGGCCGAAACATCCCCGAAGCCTTTCGTTCAGCAGACGCGCCGCCTCGGGATTCGGATCGATGTGACGAATGTGGCCGAGGCGGTCGACTTTCTCGAAGGTCATCAGGCTCGCTGACCTGCAATGCTGGTAGACGCCAATATCCTGCTGTACGCGGTGGACGAAGACAGTCCGTACCACGCCGTGGCAAAAGACTGGATCGAAGAAGCGTTGAATGGCCCGAGGCGGGTAGGGCTGCCGTGGCAATCACTGACGGCGTTCCTGCGCATCTCGACCAATCCCCGTGCGATGACAACTCCGCTCACACCCGCAGAAGCATGGGCGTTGGTGCAGAGTTGGCTGGATGCTCCCAACGCTTGGGCACCTCAACCCGGCCGCGGTTACCCAGAGATCTTGGGCCGCCTGATCCGAGATTTGCACCTTGGCGCAAATCTGATTCCCGATGCCGCACTCGCGGCACTGTGCATTGAACATGGGCTGTCTATCGTGTCCGCCGATTCTGATTTTGGCAGGTTCACCGAACTCGAATGGCTCAATCCCTTCGCTCCTCAGAAACGCTGACAACGTGATTACGGGCGCTGGGTATTCTCCCAAGGAGACCAACATCGGCGGGATATCGGCGGCGACAACGCTCGCTCCCAGGGGTCGTGACCCGTGGAGTTTGCGCGGGCTGGGCCTTGCTGTAGCCAATTCACCTTCGATCTGGTGGAGTGGAAGTCACCGAAAGCCGGCCGCTCGGTTCAACGGCGAGCCAACGAACTGGGGATCTTCCGCATAGCCCTGCTCACCGATGACATCGACCGTGACTACGAAGCACTGGTAGACGCAGAGGTCAAATGCTTCTGCCCGCCCGTGGCGCTGGAGATGGGACCCGGACTTCCCTCAGATCTGCGGGCGCTGTTCTTTCTCGATCCCGACGGCACCTGTGTCGAACTGATCGAAGCGCCACAGAAGGGACCGAACGACGAGGCCGACTAACCGACCGGGCCGGTTCGCCAGCTGATCGGTCCGCCAGCTGATCGGTCCGCCAGCTGATCGGTTCGCCAGCTGATCGGTTCGCCAGCTGATCGGTCCGCCAGCTGATCGGTCCGGGAGAGAGTCAACTCCGCGGACTGATGACCACCAGGTCGGTGGGGGGTTGGGATTCGGCGTCTGGGAGCACGGTGACGCAGCGGCGTCGGCCCACGACCTGGGCGAGCAGCCGGGTGCCGTCGGGGGTCACCGCAATGCCCTTGGCGCGCAAGGTAGAAGGAGACAAAGCGTCGATCATCGCTTCAAACTCAGCACGGGCAATGGGCCGGGGCACCGCAACAGTCGAGACTTCGTGAGCGTCGAACAGGTTTGCCGGTCCGGTATCGGCCACCCCACCGGGCCGACGAGTGGCCAAATCGACAAACGAGGCAGTCGCGACCGCGTCGTCACTGCTCAGAACCGGGACACCGGGAATGCAGTCCCCCAGGATCGAGCGGGTCTCGGCCACATCAGCCGCCGCTGCGATGTCGAGTTTGCTGAGAACAACCAGATCCGCCGCCCCGAGCTGGGTCTTCACAGAATCAGCCGTGGCCGGATCGCTGAAGCGCTCCGGGAACTGATCGGCGTCGACCAGCACCACCACACCGTCCAACGAGAACCCAGGCGAAGAGGCCCACGGCGCCACCCGAGCCGGATCGGCGATGCCGCTCAGCTCCACGATGACATGATCAGGCGGGGAGTCCCGGTCCCGCAAGCCGTCGAACGCTTCTGCCAAACCCCCGGCGAGGCTGCAGCAGACGCATCCGTCGGTCAATTCAATGGTGTCGCCGTGGCGACGGCGAACCAGCGATGCATCGACATTCACCGATCCGACATCGTTGACCAGCACCGCGATCGGCTGATCGGTCCGAGCCAGCACCTCGTTGATCACCGTGGTCTTGCCCGCCCCGAGGTACCCGCCGAGCAGAGTGACCGGCACCCGGCGACCGTCCCAGGGGGCGATCAACTCCAAACCAACGATCTCCAAACCGACGTCTGCCAAAGGTTCCTCGCTGTCCACTTGAATCCCGTTCCCCGCGGTCCGCTAGGTGAGGACGTCATTCTATCCACACCGCCAAGCGGACTAGATTCGCGCCCAGATGAGGCGAAAGAGCAAGCGAGCCACTAGTCCGAACCATCCTCAAGTCGAAAGCCTTTCAATCGGAACCGAAACGCGCTACGTCGACAGCCCCCCAGGAAGCCACTGCCCCAAATGTGGCCAGCGAATCGACCACAGCCAAGACGCCTTCTCGCGCAGTGGATTCACAGAGGACACAACAGTTCCCGCGCCGATCAACAGAACTGGCCGCGTTGCTTGGTTTCTTGTGGCGTTGTTGGCGATATGCGCAGCAGCATTGATCGTCGGCCGGGATTCCTCTGAGCGTGTACAGGATCGCGAGAACCCCCAGAATCCGGGCGAGGATCCGACCGACAACCCGTCAACGCCGGGCGACGACTCCACAACCGATACCGCCGGTTACCCCGACGAGGGCGTCAGCGCGTCTGAGATTCGTCGCAGAGAAATCCTGGAAGCAGTTTCCCGACACTATTTTGCCCAGCACACAGGCGGCCATCAATTTGCGTATCTGGTGTCTGATGGAGAGGCGGTCGCCCTGGTGGACCCTGCCGTCTCAACCGAATCGACTCAGCTTGTGAACCCGTCCGAAGCAAACATGGACGACCTGTTGGAGGGCTACGGCTCCTTTGTGATGTATGACCGAGCCTCGGGAACGTACGGCTTTGTGGTTGACAACGCACCAAGTGCCCCCTCTGTTCACCGACTCTCAGCGACATGGGGTCTGGTCATTGTGGGCGCAGACGACCATCTTGCACTGGTGTTCGACGAACCCCCGGACCCTGCGAGGCTCTTCGTCGGAAACAGCTCAGGAGTGTTCATGGTCGATCTGGAAGTGCCGCTCGGAGCAACGCTTCTGGAGGTTCCCGGACTCGGTGTGCTCGTCACCAGCGTGACCGGCGAGACGTTTGTCACCACCCAGGTGCAGTTGACCCGCTTCTCTGAGTGGCCGGTGGTCGCTGCGAATGCGGTCCACCACGTTGAGATCCGATGCACAGACACGTCGGGCACAGACACGTCGGGCACAGACATGGCGGATTGCATTGCGGTGTTGGTCGACCGTGCTTCCGGTGAGACCGCATCCCTGCCGAGAGAACTAGTCGACAATCTGACGGGCGGATCCCAGAGACTCACAATCTCACCCGACGGTGGACATCTGCTGCTGACGTCTTCAGACGTCAGCGATCCGCGTGAGAGTCAGTCCTCGCCGACCAGTCACCTCTACGATGTCGCAGCGAGCAGTCTTGTGCGGCTCGAGGACCCGGTTCCGAACGGGGCGGCATGGTCGCCGGACTCGAAGGTGGTTGCATGGCTCGACCCGATGTCGACAGCGAGACTGTCGGTTCTCAGAGTTGAGAACGCTCGGATCAATTCCGTCGACCTGACGGTGTTCGGCGCGCCCGCGCCCAGCAGTGACGCTCTGCTGCTGCTCCCGCCGAAACCCTGATCCTCCAACGTCTCAAGTGATGCGCTGTGTGCCCCGATGCTAGTCGACGTCGCTGTCTGTTGATTTGCGGCAGTCCCCAATACAGCGCTCAGAGAGCGGGACAGGAATATTGTGGCGGGTGGAGTCACGATGCGAAATGTGCGTGCTCGGCGGCAACGGATTCTCGCGCAGTGAACGGTTGAGGCGCTCGCCCCCTTCGGCGAGCGCGTCGTAGGCCGGACTCGTGCCCGCTCCTATCGCGCCGGTGACGTGGCGGGCCGCGGTGAAGATGTCGGATTCGGCGGGGGGACGTGGCGCCGGCCGCATCATCCGGCGGATGAAGGCACGCAGAGGTCTCCGGCTGCGAACTCTGCGAGGATCGTCGGGGTAGATGAGCGGGTCCATCAATCTGTTCCGGGTCTGTTCGCCTCTTCGGAGTCTTTTGGGCGACCTCAGGCGACGGGTCCACCATATCGGTGGTCCGCTGAGCCTGCAGAAGATGTTCACGCTACGATCCACCACGACCTGAGCTGGAGAGATCCCGATGACAATTATCCACACCAGTCCGCTGCCCAGCGTGGAGATCCCAGACGTCTCCATAACTGAACTGGTTATGCGGCACGCGCAGAGCGTTCCCGATCGCGTGGCCATTACCGACGCGGGCGCTTCCTCCTACACCTTCGCCGAGCTTGACTCGGCGATCCGCTCCATGGCCGGCGGTCTGGCCGCTCGGGGCTTCGGACCCGGTGATGTTCTCGGGATCATGGCCCCCAACATCCCCGAGTACGCACTGGTGTTCCATGCCGTGGGAGTCGCCGGGGCCACAATCACCACCATCAATCCGACCTACGGCGCAGAAGAAGTCAGGTTCCAACTTCAGGATTCAGGGGCGTCGTTGCTTCTGACGATTCCGATGTTCCTCGAAGTAGCGCTGGCCGCGGTCGAAGGCACCGCCGTCAGCGAGGTGATCGTGGCGGGGGAGGCACCCCAAGGCGCGCCGGCCACCACGCCGATGTCCTCGCTCATGGCCGATCCGATCGACCAGGTCTCCGTCGACCTCCACAGCGACGTGATGGTGCTGCCGTACTCGTCGGGCACCACGGGCCTTCCCAAAGGGGTGATGCTCACCCACCACAATCTGGTCGCCAACGTCTGCCAGATGGAACACGTGCTCCAATACGAAGAGGACGAAGCGGGACTCGCCGCGCTGCCATTCTTCCACATCTACGGGATGCAGGTCCTGATGAACGGCCTGCTCGCCAACGGGGTGACCGTGGTGACCATGCCGCGGTTCGACCTGGAAGCGGCACTGACGCTGGTGCAGTCGTTGCGGATCACCCGCTTCTTCGCAGTTCCCCCGATGGTGCTGGCATTGGCCAAGTCTCCGCTTGTGGAGAACTACGACCTGTCGAGCCTCAAGCAGGTGTTCTCGGGCGCGGCGCCACTCGGCGCCGACCTGGCAGAAGAAGCGGCTGATCGTGTGGGCTGCGAGATTGTCCAAGGCTACGGCATGACCGAGCTCAGCCCCGTCACCCACGCCACTCCGGAGGGGAACTATCGGCCCGGCACGAGCGGCACGGCGGTGTCCAACACCGAGTGCCGCATCGTGGACCCCGAAACAGGCGAGGACCAAGACGTCGGCGGCCGGGGCGAACTGTGGGTCCGCGGCCCGATGGTGATGAAGGGCTACCTCAACAACCCCGAGGCCACAGCCGAGACCATCGACTCAGACGGTTGGCTGCACACCGGCGATGTGGCCGTGCTCGACGAGGCAGGGCACTACTCGATCGTCGACCGCATCAAGGAACTCATCAAATACAAGGGCTTCCAAGTGCCGCCCGCTGAGATCGAAGCTGTGCTCATCACCCATCCGGCGATCATCGATGTGGCCGTGATCGGGGTTGAAGACGTCGAAGCCGGAGAGATTCCCAAAGCCTTCGTGGTGTGCGCACCGGGCGCCGGCGTCACTCTCGAAGAGGTTCAAGCGCTCGTCGGCGAGCATCTGGTCAGCTACAAGCAGGTCCGCCTGCTCGAAGTGATCGACGCCATCCCCAAGAGCGCGTCCGGCAAGATTCTGCGCCGCGAGCTGCGCGAACGATAGGTTGCCCAGAGGCCGTTAGCCGCCGGCCTGTAGATAACGTCAGCAGCCATGCTGCTTGAAGAGTTGGTCGCGCAGCGAGGCCGTCTCATCGTCGACGGGGCCATGGGCACAGAGATGTTCGAGCGAGGCCTGATGCCCGGCGATGCACCTGAGCGGATGAACCTGGACGCCGGCGAAAAGGTGCAGGAGATCCATCAGGCCTACGTCGACGCCGGATCCGACGTCTTCTTGAGCAATTCTTTCGGCGGCACGCGTTATCGGTTGGCACTGCACAAACTCGACGATCGAGTGATCGAAGTCAACCAAGCGGCCGGCGCCAACGGTCGAATCGTCGCCGACCGGGCGGAACGCAAGATCCTGGTGGCCGGATCGGTCGGGCCGACGGGAGAATTGATAGCGCCGTTGGGTCCCCTCGACTACACCGACGCCGTCTCCGCTTTCGCCGAACAGGCAGAGGGCCTCAGTCGCGGAGGCGTCGACGTCGTCTGGATCGAAACCATGAGTTCGCTGGTGGAGGTGGAAGCGGCCGTTGTCGGCACTCGCAAGAGCTGCGACCTGCCCATAGCGGTCACCATGAGCTTCGATACCGCCGGCCGCACCATGATGGGCGTCACCGGTGAGGAGGCCGCCATACGCCTCACCGAACTCGGCGTTGTGGCAATGGGCGCCAACTGCGGCAACAACCTCCCCGACACGGAGGCGGCTCTGGCCGAGATGCGAGCGGTCAGCACCGTGCCGGTCATATCCAAGGCGAACGCCGGGATACCCCAATGGCACGGAGCGGAACTCAGCTACAGCGGCACCCCTGAAGTCATGGGGGCGCACGCCCACCGCGTTCGTCAAGGCGGCGCCGAGATCATCGGGGGCTGCTGTGGGAGCACACCCGCACATGTGGCGTTCATCCGCGGCGTCCTCGACGGCACGATTGCGGTGCCTGAGGTCCAGACTCCGGACGCTCCCACGAGTCGTCGAAGTCGCCCGGCTCGTGATGGGGACCGTTCCAGCAGACGCCGCCGCGGTTGACATGATCCCGCCGTTGCCCACCGGGTTGCCGCCGTGTCGGCGTGATGTGCTTACATGCTGGTGAAACCGCTAGCGACTGAGGTGGCGATGCCGACAACCCCGACACTCTCTGCGATGCTGATCACGTTCTCGCCCGACGATCCCGGGGGCTGGGCGCACCTCGCCGAGCAGGCCACCGCCGCGGACCGAGCCGGTATCGATCGGCTGGCGTTGGCGGACCACGTTGTCTTCGGGGAGAACCTCGAGGCTTACAGCGACCCCAGAACCGGGGGTCTCGCAGGCGGGCGCCAGCCGACTGGCCCGGACGGCCACTGGTTGGAACCGCTGACCACGATCGCCCACCTGACCGCGGTCACCGAACGAATCCGGTTCATGACCGGGATCTTGATCGCGGCGCTGCGCCGACCGGTGGTGCTGGCCAAGACGCTGGCCACCATCGACGTATTGTCTGGTGGCAGAGTTGATGTGGGAGTCGGGGTCGGTTGGCAGCGGGAAGAATATGAAGCGGCCGGACTCGACTACAGCGATCGCGGGGCACAGCTCAACCACACGCTCGAAGTGTGCCAGACGCTGTGGAGGCAGCAGGTTGCCGAGCATTCGTCGGATCGCCTGCAGTTCTCGCAGATCCACCAGATGCCCAAACCCACCCAAGCCAAAGGCGTGCCCATCTGGGTCAGCGGCACCGTCAACAAAGCCTCCATGCGCCGTCTCGCCCGTTTCGGCACGGGTTGGATCCCCTGGGGGCCAGACGCCGCCGACATCACGAGCGGTATTGCAAAAATGAGAGCAGCAGTCAGCGCGGAGGGCCGCAATCCTGATGACATCGAAGTGGTGTCCAGTTTTGCCGTCGTCACCCGCGACGACGGCTCGCTCGACGTCGAAGCCACCATGGAGCCGGTCCCGCGGCTCATCGAGACCGGCGTGACCGACTTTCGGCTCGGTTCGGGCTTCAACCTCCGAGCACTTGATGCAGAGCAACGGGTTCGCGAACTCGTCGCCGGCTTCCATGCTGTGACCGGGCGCTAGAGGCCGAGCTTGCGAGTCCGCGGCCTGAGCGGCCCGCCGCGGCCTGAGCGGCCCTGTGAGCGCAGCGAACAAGAGCGGGGCCCGGTGAGCGCAGCGGCGGCAGCGGCCCGTCCGCGGCCTGAGCGGCCCGCCGCGGCCTGAGCGGCCCTGTGAGCGCAGCGAACAAGAGCGGGGGGTGGAGCGCAGCGAACAAGAGCGGGGGGTGGAGCGCAGCGAACAAGAGCGGGGGGCAGCGAACACATTCTCCGGTGCTTCGGTGGATTCACATAAAGGCTCTCTAGGCTGTGCGTGCGGAGTTCGCGTTGAACGCCGCGATAATCGAAAGGAATGCCCAGATGCCTACGGGCACAGTGAAGTTTTTCAACAACGAGAAAGGCTACGGATTCATCTCCCGTCAAGACGGCGACGATGTGTTCGTGCACTTCTCCAACATCGATGGTTCCGGGTTCCGAACTCTTGAGGAAGGTCAAAACGTGGAGTTCGAGATCGGCCCGGGCCGCAAGGGCGATGAAGCCCTGTCTGTCCGAGTGGTCTGAACGACTGTTCCGTTCACCATCGCGTCAACAACCAATCTGGAAAATGGGCGCCCAAGGGCGCCTTTTTTCTTAACGCGCTCCGAAGTTTCTAGCCTGAGCGGATGGCAAAGAACAGAAGAGACGTGATCCGCATGAGCGAAGCCGAAGTCGACGCGTTCATCGAGGAGCAGAAGAGCCTTCAGGTGGGGACGATCGAGCGCGACGGCAGCATTCACCTGTCGACTCTGTGGTTCGCCTGTGTGGACAAGCAGGTGGTCTTCGAGACCTACACGAAGTCCCAGAAGATCAAGAATCTCCAAAGAGATCCGAGAATCACGCTGTTGTGGGAGGACGGCGACGTCTATGAACAACTGCGCGGCGTGATGATCAAGGGAACGGCTCGGCTCGTAGCCGACCACTCGGAGGTGTTTCCGCTGGCCCTCGAGGTGATGAAGCGGAACCAACCCGACATCCCCGAAGAGCTGTTGGAACAGGCCGCTGTCCATATGGCCGCCAAGCGGACCGCGGTGGTGGTGGAGCCCGAGAAAGTCGTGAGCTGGGACCACCGCAAACTCTCAGGCGCCTACTGAGCGTCCTTCCTGTTATTCGGTGCAGGCTCAGGCAAGCAGGTGTTCAGGCAAGCACAGTTGTTCAGACAAGCAGAGCGGGTTTTCTGCTGCTGTCGCTCAGGTTCGCCGCCTCGATGACTCTCAAGGCGCCCACGCCGCCGGCGAGTCCGGGCCAGGGCTCCGCCTGTTGCTCGGTGACAGCTTTCAGGCGCTGCATCTGGGACACGAATCCGAGTGCGTGGAGCGGTTCTCGACCCTCAGCCGAGGCTGTCTCGTTGCCGTCGACTTCAAGCACGGGAAACGGCCACAGCCCGACGGAAACGACACGGGTGGCGCCGGCGGCTTCAACCTCGGCTGCGGGCGGCTCGTCTCCCCAGTGGAATTCGGCGCGCGCCAGGCGTCCGTCCTGGAGCCGAAGGCCCAACTCGGCGGCAACGACGAAACCGTCTTGCCGACGCAGCTCGGCCGAGACTTCAACCACCGGTTTCCCGGCAGCGGCGAGCAGGACAGGAAGGAGACGGGCGCCCAGATCCAGAGTCACGCCGCTCTCGTCGGCGGAGGCGCTGTGCCAAACCGGGCGCACCCCGTTGGCTCGC
Source organism: Acidimicrobiaceae bacterium (assembly GCA_028819005.1). Classification (GTDB taxonomy): domain Bacteria; phylum Actinomycetota; class Acidimicrobiia; order Acidimicrobiales; family Aldehydirespiratoraceae; genus VXYK01. Next base: position 27,713 of record JAPPMP010000037.1, on the reverse strand, counting down.
AGCACCAGGTGGTGCGCGTCGGTGAGACTGTTGATCGCCGCGAGTCCGTCGCGCACCACTTGCGCATGCAGGAGATTCGCGCCGAGCATCGCCCTTGGCCTGTTCGCCGTGAGCCGATGGGTTGCGTGTCGCTCTGCCGTGTCGACGGCTGAGGGCATGGCGACCGGAGACTCGACGATGAGGGGACGATCCAAGGGGATCCGCGCCAACACCTCGCCGATATCGCCCGGGGGAACGGCGACGACGAGCATGTCGGCGCGCCTGACCATGTCGTCAACAGCCAGTTCTTCGCAGCCGAGTGCCGCAGCGACCGCGCCGGCCCGACCCGAAGAACGCCCACCTACACCCACTAACTTGATCCCGCGGATGGCGCGCGCCGATTCACCATGCAAAACAGCCGATTTGCCGGCGCCGATGATCGCCAGTCCGGTCATGTCGGTCGGACTGGCGCGGCGTTGACCTCGCAAGCAACGCTGCGGGGTCTGAAAGACACTGGGGCCCGAGTTCGGTACTGTCTCATAACCAGTTCATTATGAGGGTCTTCACCGCAAGGAGCTATTCAACGAATGAACCACCACGATCTTCTCGAAGTTCAACGTCTTGATGTTGAGGCCGACCAGTTGTCGCACAAGAGAGCCGTGCTCCCGCAGCGTGATTCGCTCGCAGCCGCGCAGGTCGAACGTCAACGCCTCACCGGCGAGATCGATCAACTCGCACTGACTCAGGTCGAGGTCGCAACACGCCAGAAGCGCTATGAGGACGAGGCCCAGATTGTCGCTGCCAAGGTCGAAACCGACGAGGTGCGCCTGTACGGCGGCGAGGTCACAGCATTGCGCGACCTGCAAGCTCTGCAGGAAGAGATCGCGTCGCTGCGAAGCCGCCAGAGCGGCCTCGAGGACGAAGCTCTCACCGCGATGGAAGAGGCCGAATCGCTGGCTTCGCAGGTGGCAGGGCTCAGTTCCGAAGTCGAACTCATCGATCAGCGGATCGGTGGTCTGGAAGCCGAAATAGCAGCGGCCGAGTCAGAGGTCGATGCCCAACTAGAAGTCATTCGTTCGAACCGAGAGGGTCTCCAAGCCGCTCTCGACAGCTCCCTGCTCGACGACTATCAGCGTCTGCGCCCGATGTTCGGCTCGGCGACGGTCGTTCGCTTCGAGGGAGGCAAGTGCGTCGGCTGCCCGTCGATGATGCCTGCGATGGAGGTCGATCGGATGAAACACACCACCGATTCCGACGTGTTGTCATGCGACGAGTGCGGACGGATCGTTCTGCTCTGACGTGTTCGCCTTCTTTGTCGCAGTGGCGGTGATCGGTGTTCTCATAGTGTTCGACAGCCCCGCGATCGACTACCGGTTTGTTGCCGGTGGTGCGGTGCTGCCACTCGTCGAGGCCACGACCGGGCGGCCGTTGGTCCTCCACACGTTGACCGGCTCAGTCACTCTGTTGGTGCTGGTGATGGGGCTGACCGTCGGGTCGCGGCTGCTTCGGCGCCGCCTGTTGGGCGTGCCCATCGGCACGTTCGTGTTCCTCGCGGCCTCGGGGGCCTGGACGCGGACGGAGTTGTTCTGGTGGCCGTTCGCCGGACTCGACGGGATTGCCGCCGCACCGTTGCCGGAGTTTGATCGGCCGCCGGCAATCCTGGTGCTGTTGGAGCTGCTCGGGATCTGCGCCATCGTCTGGTTGATCCGCCGTTTCGAACTCGCCCAACCCGAGAACCGCCGGACTCTGTTGAGTTCAGGCCGACTTCCCAGAGAGCACCTCAGATAGTGTCGGCATGACCTGGCCCGGGATCGCGGAACACACCGAAGACGGGACAGGCGGATACGAGAACTCCCGGACAGTGCGATGCGGGTGTGACGGGGAGTCGGCCTGTAGGCGGGATTCTGTCCGGGAGCCGAATTGCCGGCTCCGTGGATGACCATCCATCTTTGCGGCCTACCCGGGAGTGTCTGCGGACGGGACGCCCTCTCCCTGCATGGCCTTGCTCCGGGTGGGGTTTACCTAGCCACCCCGGTCGCCCGGGATGCTGGTGCGCTCTTACCGCACCTTTTCACCCTTACCCCTGTGGTTCCGGTGAGGGAACCTCTGAGGCGGTTTGTTTTCTGTGGCACTTTCCTGCGAGTCGCCTCGACTGGCGCAAGCCAGCACCCTTCCCTGCGGAGTCCCGACCTTCCTCAACGCAGCGAACTGCGCCGCGGCCATCCGACCGGCTCCCCGTCACACCCCAAGTGTGCCCCAACAAGCGCCGCTTTGCCCCGCTTTTCAAGAGCCGAGCACCGCGTCGAGCTGTTCGCACATGAAACCGATGTGGTCCGCGTTCAGGCCGTGGTGGACCGGCAGCGACACCGCGTTGTCCATGATGTAGTCGCAATTCGGCAGCCCTTCAGCGGGAGCGCGGTGCTCGATCCCGGCGAAACCCTTCTGGCGCAGAATATTGCCGGTCCACACCATCCTCGTTGTCACCCCGCGCGCTTCGAGCTGTTCTTGGACTTCGCTTCGGTCGATGCCCAGGTCGTCATCGATGGTGAAGCAGAAGCGCATCCAGGTTGTGTCCGTCTCGGGTGTGGTGCGACCACTGGAGACGCCGTCGCATGTCGCCAGGAAGTCGTCGAGCCGCCGCCAGTTGTCGCGACGCTGCTGATTGAAACCATCGAGCTTGTCCAACTGGACCAGGCCATAGGCAGCGCTGATCTCTGTCGGCTCGAAGTTGTAGCCGATCGAGTCGAAGGTGAAGATCATGTCGTACGGCGTGCCGTCGGCGAGATACCCGAATCGATCCTGTCGGCCCTTGCGCGAACCGTACAGGTACGGCTCAGAGCGCCGGCCCCAGCGTCGCAACTCCAGTCCGAGGTCGAAGAGATCCGGGTCGTCGACGCCCACCATCCCACCAGCGCCGCCGGCGGTCATCGCATGGCTGCGGGCGAAACTCGTGACCGCGATGTCGGCTCGGGCGCCGGTGCGCTCACCCCGCTGCCAGGAGTCGAGCACGTCACAGGAATCCTCCACCACCTTCAGGCCGCGGGCGTCGGCGATGGCCCGGATCGCGTCCCAATCAGGGCAGTTGCCGCACAGATTCGGGGTGAGGATCGCCTTGGTCCGAGGCCCGATCATGGCTTCGATCTTGGTGTGGTCGATCTGGTAGGTGTCAGGCGTGACGTCGACGAACACCGGCACCAGACCCGACTGCACCATGGTGGCTATGTCGGTCGAGAAGGTGAGCGGCGAGGTGATGATCTCGTCACCCCGTTCGAGTTGCAGCAGATCCACGGCAATTCGCAGAGCCGACGATCCGCTGTTGACCATGATCCCGTGTTGTTTGGACAACAGCGATGCGGTCCTGCGCTCGAACTCGAAGACGTTCTCGCCGATGTCGAGCGTCGATGAGCGCAGCACGGCCACGACTGCTTCGATCTCGCGTTCGTCGTGAACGGCGCCCGAAACTGGGAGTTTCATCTGCTGCCCTTTCCTAGTCGATCAGAATCCGTTTTGAACAGGATCCTCACCGGTTGACTCTGGCGCGATTGGCAAGGCACGCGCCAATCCCGCCGCCGACAGTCCCGATTGCCGCGGCTAGCAGAGCATTGAAGACCAACGCCAACGGGTTGACTCCTTCGCCGCCGGCTATGCGAAGAATCGCAGCGACGGACTGCACGACCGCGAACGCGACGGTCGTTGCGGCGGCGCCGTTGATCATCGGCGCATCGTTTGAAAGCCGAGGATTTTCCGGGCTCCGGTTGCGCCCGGAGCCGACAACGCGCCCCGAACTGGCAACCCACCCGGCTGCGGCGCCGCCCAAGAGGTAGGCCGCCACAATCGCCGACAGCGTCAGATACACCCAGTTCGACTGATTGGCCTCGCCGCCGTCGGAGAGGCTCGCACCGATCACCGCGGCTGGTGCGGCAACAACCAGACAAGCCAAAGCGCCGGCTCGCACGGCCGGAGGAAACAGCAACTTTGACACGAGGTCGAGGCTAGCAGCGCGCTACGGTCACCCTGTCAGCCATCGGCCCCTCAACAGAGACGGACAGGACGCCCATGAAACCTGCGACAGGCATCAACGATCACGGCGGCTGGCCGGGGGTCCTGGGGACACTGGCCGACGGCGCCGACCTCGATTCCGAGATCACCAGAGCCGTTCTGTCCACGATCCTCAGCGGTGACGCCACAGACGCGCAGATCGCCGCTTTCATAGTCGGCTTGCGAATCAAGGGCGAGACGGTCGAGGAGTTGGTCGGGCTGCAGACGGCCATGGTCGATTCAGCGACGCCGTTGGCGGTGCCCGACCACACGATCGACATCGTAGGTGCGGGCGGAGTAGCCAGCCGCAGGCGCCATGCGCTCAATGTCTCGACGATGGCCGCTTTTGTGGCCGCCGGGGCAGGGGCGACGGTCTGCAAGCACGGGAACCGCAAGGCCTCCTCGACTTCAGGCAGCTTCGATCTGCTCGAAGCGCTCGGGGTTGAGGTGGAGCTGACCCCCACCCAGCTCGAAGCCCAGGTCGACAGCATCGCTCTGGGGTTCGCCTTCGCCCGGACCTTTCATCCGGCTATGCGTCATGTGGGTCCCGTGCGAGCGCAGTTGGGAATCCAGACGGTGTTCAACATTCTGGGCCCGTTGAGCCACCCGGGTCGTTTGAGGCGGCAGGTCGTCGGGGTCGGGGACTGGTCCACCGCTGCGCGAATGGCGAGAGTGCTGAGAGCGACAGGCTCGCAGCGTTCGCTGGTTGTGCAGGGTGACGGCGGCTTGGATGAACTGTCCACGACAGGGCCATCGAAGGTTCTTTCGCTCACCGACGGCGAGATCACCGAATTGACCGTCACCGCGTCATCGGTCGGCTTGGCCCCGGCTGCGCCGCAAGATCTGATCGGGGGCGACGCCGAGGCGAACGCCAGGATCGCCCGCTCGGTCTTCGCCGGCGACCCAGGGCCCCATCGAGACATCGTGGTGCTGAACGCTGCCGCGGGCCTGCTGGTCGCGGGGCTTGCAGCGGACCTCGGCGACGGGGTGGCGTCGGCCGCTGCTGCCATCGACGACGGACGCGCCGAAGCGAAACTGTCCGCACTGGCGTCGACCGACTGGTGAGGTTGCCGCCGACGAGGCGGTCAGGCGATTCGCGAAATTCGTGGTCGGGGTGCTGAGGCAGATCGGCGTAGCGGCGTAAGGCCAGTTCGGGTCGCGGTGCGGCGAGCTGGACTCTTGGTCTTCGGTTTGAACACCGGCACCGCCGGCAGGGGATTGGCCAACACGCCCTCCACCTCTTCGATCGTCACCTTGTCGGCATTGCGTTCGAGCCAGCTGACAACCGCGAGCAGTTCATCGGCTTCCGCGCGCTTGGGAACGGGCAAAGGTTCCGTCGGCGGGGCTTCCGGAGTGCCCGGGTCGTCCAGGGCACAATGTTCGCCGGGATCGTCCGCATGGCCGCTGCGCCAGAGTCGACCGTCGAGTAGTTCGACCCAGGCATTGCCGATACGCAGGCGCAGGCGCCCTGCTCGTCGCAACAGGTCGAAACGTCGATGCCGCCGCAGCAGCCCCGTCAACGCATCAGCCCGGTCTCGCACGTCGGCCGCTTCTTCGTAACGCTGCTCGGCCGCCAGCCTGTCGATTCTTGCTGCCAGCGGGGCCAGCAACCGGTCGGGACGCGATGTCAGGTTGGTGACCAGCTCTTCGATCACCGCGGCGTATTCGGCCTCGGAGGTCGCCCCAGAACACGGACAGCACGAGACCCCCAACTGAGCCGAAGCGCAGGCGTCCGCATGCGGCGACGCTCGCGAGGTGAGCGAGCAGCGCCGCACGGGCGCCGCGCTCTGGATCGCCTCGATGACCCGTTTCGCCGCCCGTGTCGATGCCACGGGACCCAGATAGAGCGCTTTGTCATCGTTCACCTTTCGCACCACCGAAAGGCGCGGGAAACGTTCGTTGAGGGTCAGCTTGATGTAGGGATACTTGTCGGCCCGGGCGCCCTGTCGGTTGAAGCGCGGCAGATGCTGATGGATCAGCCGGAGCTCCAACACCGAGGCCTCGAGGCCGTTGCGACACACCTGATGGTCGATGCGATGCGTCTCGCGCAGCAACTGGCCGACTTTGCGCCGCTCGTCGGTGGAGAAATAGCTGCGGACTCGGGATCGCAGGTTGGAGGCCTTGCCGACATAGAGCACCTCATCACGGGAATCCTTGAACATGTAGACGCCGGGTTCGCGCGGGAGGCCTTCGGTCAGATGAAGTTTCTTGGCCTGGGGACTGCCGGCCAGCTTGGGCAGCGCAATCAGGTCTTCGAGCCCCAACACTCCCAAGGTTGCAGCTCGCTCGAGCAGAAAATGCAGCAGGTCTCCGGTCGCCAACGCGTCGTCGAGAGCGCGATGGCTGGGTTTGTGGCTCAACCGCAGGCGATCGGCAAGCGTGCCGAGCCTGCAGTTGGGAACCTCGTCGCGCAGCAGGCGGCGGGCCAACCCGAGCGTGTCGATCGAGCGTTCCGCGAGGCGGGGACGGCCGAGTCGTGTCAGAGCCGCATTGAGAAAGGAGACGTCGAAGCGGACGTTGTGCCCGACGATCACCGCGCCGTCTGCGAACTCCAGCAACGACGGCATCACCGCTTCGATGCGAGGTGCTCGCATCACCATGGCCTGGGTGATGCCGGTGAGCACCGTGATCTCCGGCGGGATCGCGCATCCCGGGTCGACCAGCGTCTGGTAGGTGCCGAGGCACTCACCTCCGCGGAGCTTCACTGCCCCGATCTCGGTGATCGCGCAGTCTGCGGGCGAAGCACCGGTTGTTTCCAGGTCGATGACGACGAAGGGGACCTCGTGCAGAGGAGTGCCGAGGTCCTCGAAGCTCTGCTGGTATGCGAACGCCTGTTCGGACACGCCAATACACTGCCCGAACACATGTTTGGCGTCAAGGAGGGCCGCGAGATGCCCGCGAGGCGGCGCCGACGGCGTCGTCAGCCGAGCAGCTCTTGCAGGTGGTCGGCAAGGCGGATGGACAGAGCCACGATCGACATCGTCGGTGTTGCCGTCCCTGCGGTCGCGAACACGCTGCTTCCCGCGACCCAGAGATTGTCGACTTCGTGCATGCGGCAGTCGGCGTCGACGACGCCCTGCTCGACGCTCCGGGACATGCGGGTCGTGCACATGTGATGGAAGCCCACACCGACTGGAAACCCCGACAGGTCGATCTCGTCGGGCACGGATCTGAAGATCGTGAGGAGCTCGCCGCTGACAAGATTGTCGTGGGCGTCGGCATGGACGCCGCCCGGCACGAGTTGGAGCCGTCCCCAATCGGCTGCGCCTATGGCCTCGGCCATCACCCGGAGCCCGGCGATCACCCGGCGCCTGTCGGCCGCCGTGTACTGCCAATCCAGTCGCACCCGGCGCATTCCCAGAGCGTCGGTTCTGCTACCCAGCATCACGCGGCTCTGCGGGTTCGGCTCCTGTTCGGCCAGAGCTTGGAGGTATACGGCGGTACCGGGCTCCGGTCCGGTATGGGCCATCATTGCGCTGATGTCGCCGACGGTGACTCCCTGCTCCTGCAGAGGCGCGCCGTCGGGCAGACGACCGGGGAGGAACTGCAACTCGAGGCCTGTTGTCGCAGCTGAACGCAGGTGTGCGTCGGTCAGTCCCAAGGCGAACTTGGCACCGTGGACATGGCCGGCATGCCGCCCCTGTGTGATTGCGACCTCACCACCCTGCAACCCGCTGACTTCGCCGAAATCCGGTTCAAGCACCCCGAAGCCGGCGTATATCTGCAGGTGCTCGGAAAAATAGCGGCCCACGAGACCATTGCTGTTGCCCAGACCGGCGGGGTCGCTGTCAATCGACGCCAACAACAGGCGTGCATTCTCGATTCCGCCTGCGGCCAGCACGTAGGCCCGTGCCTCAACCGTGAACGAAACACCACTCAACGTGGCAACATCGACATGAGCGACCCTCTGCCCGTCGTTGCCGGCAAGGTTCAATGCGTTGGCGTGGAGCAGCACTTCGATATTGGCCGCGGCGCGCAGCTCAGGGGCGTACACGTCTCCGAACTTCGTCGGGAACGAAACCTGGAAGGCCAACGGCTCGACGGCGAGCGTGTCGATCGGCGGGGCGCTGACTCCCAGGCGCCGTTCCCAGGCGCCGATCGAGAAATCGGCGTCGCTGATGCGAACCCACTCGGCGGCTCGATCCCAGTACGGAACCATGTCGGCGTAGTCGATAGGCCAGCCCGAGACGACCAGATGATCTCGGGTCTCGAAGTCGATGGGCGACAACGGCCGACAGAATCCGGCCCAATGGTTGGTGGTGCCGCCGAGGTAGCGCAGTCGTGTCTGGTCGAGGTTCACCGGATTGTCGAGTGAGGTCAACGGGGCGCCGATGCTCTCACCCTGCGCGAGTGCCTGGGTGGCAGCGTCTGATTCGGTACCCCCCGATTCGAGCAGCAGGACGCTCAGGTCGGAGTTGAGCATCTCCATTGCGATGGTGATGCCCGCGGCGCCCCCGCCGACAATGCACACGTCGGCTCTCAGCGAGCTGCCGGAGTTGAGCGCTCGCGCGTCGGTCAACATGTTGAATCGACGGACTCGGAGCAGAACAGGGCGATCACCGCGGCGGCTCTTGCTTCGGACGCGGCGAGGATCCATCCGTCGACGGAGATGGTGTCGCTCATTTCGAAGTCAGTCCTGACGCGGGCCGCAGCGCGTTCGAGCGGATCACGGTCCTGATCGGCCTCGGGGAGCTGTGCCAGCAGTTCGGCGATGTCGTCTTCGCCGGTCACCTCGACGACGCGTTGGCCTAGTGTGATGATGCGCGGGTCGACTTCGCCGATTCCAGTCACAGTCACCGGTGCGGCCGTTGTCGTGGTGCTGCTGGTGGTGCTGGTGGTGGTGCTGGTGGTCGGGGCTGGTGCGAGGAGGGTCTTCGGACCCGAGTCGCGGGCCCGGTCGAACCATCCGGCGCCTGCGCCGATGACCAACGCGAGAGCGCCTCCGCTTCCCAGTCGGAGTACCTGGCGTCGAGAGATGTTGTGCTCGTCTTCTGGGGGCGCCGATCCGTGTGCGGGCGCTGGAGTATCGGAGGCATCGGCGTTGCGCATCGTGCCAATCTATGGCAGCGGCATCGATCCATCTAGCAGTGTCACACCCCCTGCGTAACTTGAGGGCATGGGAAAACACACTCATCTTCGACTGGTCAGCGAGGAGCTGGATCCTCACTGCGGCGCTTCTGCGGGCAGCCAAGAGGGGCTGATGATCGACTGCGACATGTGCGTCATGCAGCACACCGAAACGTGCGACGACTGCGTCGTCAGTTACCTTGTCGGCCACGCGGAGGGCACTCCGGTAGTTCTCGACTTCGAGGAACGGCGGGCCTTCGAACTGCTCAACGACGCCGGACTCGTCCCGTCGAGCAGGTTCATACCCCGCTCGAGCGCCGTTTAGCCTCGATCCTCCCGCCGGGGTGGGGCCATTCTCGCTGCGCTGGCCGCGCCGTCTGATCCTGGACTCGATCCTCCGCCGGGGTGGGGCCATTGCTCGTCAGCGTCGTGGCCCCGTTGTGTCTCATTTCTTGCTCGTCGTGCCACGATGGACAGGTGACTTTGACCGTCGACGAACTCGTTGCCGTCGGCCGAGCTGCCGGCTTGGCCGCGGTGGGAGCGACAACAGCGGCGCCGTTTGAACGCACTCGCGTCGAACTCAAGCAACGCAAGGCCGGGGGTCTGAGCGGTGACATGCAGTTCACCTACCGCAACCCCGACCGCTCTACCGATCCCAGCAGGACCATGAGCGACGCAACCTGCCTGATTGTGGGCGCGTACGACTACCAGCGTGAACTCCCCACGCGTCCCAGCGATCAACCGACCGGAAGAGTCGCCGCTTACAGTTCAGAAGATCACTACGCGGCTTTGCGCGCGGCCCTCGAGCAGATTGCTCGCCCCCTGCGAACGGCGGGCTTCAAAGCTCTCGTGCTGGCTGATCAGAATCACCTCGTCGACCGGGCCGCGGCTCATCGTGCGGGCATCGGTTGGTGGGGCAAGAGCTCCAATGTGCTCGTGCCCGGTATCGGCAGTCTCGTCGTGCTCGGCTCGGTCCTGACCAACGCGCCCCTGCAGATTGAGCCGCTTCCCGAGGTTGAAGACGCTTGCAAGACCTGCACCAAATGCCTGGACGGGTGTCCGACCGGGGCGATCATCGCCCCAGGCGTGGTCGATGCGAACAAGTGCTTGGCATGGCTGTTGCAGGTTTCGGGGGTTTTTCCCGCCGAATATCGCGAGCTGCTCGGTGACCGGATCTACGGCTGTGACGACTGCCAAGACGTGTGTCCACCGAACCAGATTCGTCGAAAGAAGCCTGCGGCGCAGAGCGATGAAGGGGCATGGGTTCCGATCCTCGACGTCTTGGAACTCGACGATCAGGCTCTGATGTCGCGTCTCGGGCGCTGGTATGTGCCTGAGCGCGATCCCGATTACCTGCGCCGCAATGCTCTGGTGGTGCTGGGCAACATCGGTCGGGGCGCCGACGAGCGAACCGTGAACGTGCTCGCCGCCATGTTGGCCCATCACTCACCGGTCGTCGTGGCTCACGCTGTCTGGGCGGCTCGACGGCTCGGCAGAGACGACCTTCTTCAGGAGTTGGCCGGGCGCGACTCCCTCGACGATGTGGTGTCAGCAGAACTCCAGCGCCCTGTGGTTGCCGTGGCATAGTTGCGTCCTGTGGCCCGCCATCTCCTAGTCACCAACGACTTCCCCCCGAAGATCGGCGGCATACAGAACTATCTGTGGGAGCTCTGGCGGCGCCTTCCGCCCGATGAGGTGGTCGTCTACAGCACGCCGCACGCCGATGCCGCTGCTTTCGACGCAGCCCAGCCGTTCAAGGTTGTCCGCAGTCGCGAACCGTGGCTGTTGCCCCACCCGCTGCTCGCGCGGCGGGTCGAGAAGATGGCGGACTATTACGGCGCCGAACTCGTGATCCTCGACCCTGCTGTGCCCGTTGGCCTGATCGGCCCCAGTCTCAAGGTGCCCTACGGAGTCGTTCTGCACGGTGCGGAAGTCGCGATTCCCGGACGGATACCCGGCGTCCGCAGTCTGTTGAATCGGGTACTCAGCGGGGCTGTCGGAGTGATTGCGGCAGGCGGCTATCCCGCACAACAGGGTGAACGATCACTGGGGCGCTCTCTGCCGGTCAGTATTATTCCGCCGGGCGTCGACGCCGAACGGTTCGCGCCGCTCGACCAGCCGAGCAAGCGGGCCGCGCGATCGGAGCTCGGTCTGCCCACTGAGGGCCCGCTGGTTGTGTCGGTGAGCCGTCTGGTCCCGCGCAAGGGAATGGACACATTGATCCAGGCATCCGTGGCGATCCGCAGGATCCATCCCGAGGTCCACGTTGTGATCGCCGGCGCCGGCCGCGATCGGCGGCGCCTCAGTTCTCTGATCGCCAAGCTCGACGCGCCCGTGAAGCTGCTGGGTCGAGTGGAGGCCGATGCATTGGGCCTGCTCTACGGCTGTGGTGACGTCTTCACAATGTTGTGCCGCAGCCGCTGGGGCGGACTGGAGCAGGAGGGTTTCGGCATTGTCTTTCTGGAGGCGGCGGCGGCTGGCACAGCTCAGGTCGCCGGTCGCAGCGGAGGAGCGCACGAAGCCGTCGTTGACGGGGAGACCGGTTTGGTTGTCGATGATCCCGACGACGCCGACTGCGCCGCGGAGTCGATTCTGCAACTGCTCGACGACGACGAGTGCCGTACGGCGATGGCGCGGGCCGCCAGAGAGCGGGCGGAACGAGAATTCTCCTACGACGTTCTGGCAGATCAGTTGGCTGCGGCGATCAATGCCATGGTCCGGCAATGAGCAGCCGAGAGCAATGGGCGCCGGGCCAAGCCATTCTCAACTGGTCGTGGTTCGGCACTGCGGTGTTCACCGGCACAGCGGCGGCAGCCGCGATCTGGCCGTCTTGGTTCCAGTGGCCGAATCTGGTCGTGTCGCTGGTCTTGTTCGTCGCTGGGACCGCCGTGATGGTGTGGGCGTTCCTGATCGCGGTGGAGCGGAGCCGCCACCAGGTCATCGGAATTGGAGGTCTGTACTTCGCGGCCGGCAGCGCGCCCGCAGAGGTGCGCAAGATCCTGCTGACTGCGCTGGCAGTCCAGACAGTGGTGGCACTGGCCACCGCAGCGATACGGATTTACACCTCCGCGGCGTTCGGAGTTCTGGTTCCGGTCTGGGGCCTGGGCCTCACGGGACTGTGGTGTGCCCGCTTCGGTGAATTCGAAGCGCGCCAAACCGATCCGCAAAGCGGTTAGGGTCGAACGCGATGGTTGACCAGGCGACCGAACGAACGACGATCGTGGCGACGCCGGAGCAGTGCTATGCCGCGGCGATCGACTTTGAGAAGTACCCCGAATGGGCCTCCGACATCAAGATGGCCCGGGTCCTGTCGCGCGACGACGAGGGCCGAGCAGTCGACGTGGAATACCGGGCCGCAGCGATGGGTCGCAGCACCACCTACACGTTGCGGTATTTCTACGGCGCTGACCCGCGTCGGCTTGCCTGGCGCTTGCAGCGGGGCGACATCACCAGACGCCTCGACGGCGAGTATGAATTCCTGCCGGTCGCGTCAGACCCGGGATCGACCGAGGTCGTGTACCACCTAGCCGTCGTTCTGAAGGTGCCGCTTCCGGGGTTCGTCAAGCGGCGTGCTGAGGCTCGCCTGTTGCGCACGGCTCTTGAGGACTTCACCAAACACGTCGAGAGCCGCTCGTCGTGAGGGCGCCCGGCGCCGGTCGGTGCATCCGACATGGCTGAGAGCGGATCGGCGGGGGACGATGAAGGCCGGTTCGATGAAGTTCGCGAGGCAGGCGAAGCGTTTCTGGCCTCATTGAGGTGGCTGATCGAAGCCACTGAACGAGCTCTCGAGGATCCCCGAGCCATGGCCGCGGTTGCAGCGACAGGAAAGTCGTTCATTGATGCTTTCACAAGAGGATTCAGGTTCAGCGACTCTGACGCAGGCTCCGAACCCAGTGGGGAGGCCGAACCCAACGGGGACGACGCCGATGCTTGCGTTCAAGAACAGTAGCGTTCAGTTATGGAGTTCCGCCGGCCCATCAGGGGCCTATTCGAGGGCACTATTCGGCTAGGTCCCAGTCCAAAGCCCGACTCACTGCTCTCTGCCATTGGGCATAGTCCGCGTCGGCTCGCGTGCGGTCCGGACTCGGTTCGAATCTGCGGTCGGCGTCCGACTGGCTCGACAGGCCGGCGACTTCATCAAGTCCGCTCCAAACGCCCTCGGCAATCCCCGCGAGGTAGGCGGCGCCGACAGCGGTGGTCTCCGCGACCGGAGCGCGCACAACGGGCACGCCGAGTTGATCGGCCTGGAACTGCAACAGGAAATCCATCACTGAGGCGCCGCCGTCGACTCGGAGTTCGCAAAGAACGGCCCCCGAAGCGGCAGACATCGCTTCGATCACATCACGGCTCTGGTAGGCCATCGATTCGACCGTGGCGCGCACGATCTCTGCGCGGCCGGCGCCGCGGGTGAGGCCCACGATCGTGCCGCGTGCGCGTGCATCCCAGTACGGCGAGCCGAGTCCTGTGAGAGCCGGAACAAAGACGACGCCGCCGGCGTCGGCCACCGACTCGGCCAACGGCCCGGTCTCGGCCGCATCGTCGATTATGCGCAGTCCGTCGCGCAGCCACTGAATGGCCGCCCCGGTGACGAAGATCGCTCCTTCGCAGGCGTACGTCGTGTTGTCTTCGATGGTCCACGCCACGGTCGAGAGCAGGCCCTCGACAGGTTCAGGCTGCTGGGATCCGACGTTCATCAGCACGAAGGAGCCGGTCCCGTAGGTGTTTTTGGCTTGGCCGGGCAGAAAGCAGGTCTGGCCGAACAGCGCTGCCTGTTGATCGCCGGCGATCCCGCTGACCGGCACGCCGGCGCCCGTTGGAATGTCGGCCGTCGTCTCGCCGAACCGGCCCGAAGACGGCAGCACCTCGCCGAGAGCGGTCATCGGCACCCCGAACAGCGAGCACATATCGTCGCTCCACGACATTGTGCCGATGTCGAAGAGCAGCGTGCGACACGCGTTGGAAGTGTCGGTCACATGTCGCCCCCCGGTGAGCTTCCATACGAGCCACGAGTCGACGGTGCCGAAGGCCACATGCTCGTCGGGCGCGACCCCTCCCTGGTTGAACAGCCATTCGAGTTTGCTCGCGGAGAAATACGGGTCAAGGACCAGACCTGTGGTCGACCGCACGAGATCGAGATGTCCCGCGGCCTCCAGTTGCTCGCATCGAGTCGCGGTGCGCCGGTCCTGCCAGACTATGGCACGATGAAGGGGCAGGCCGCTGCGGCGATCCCAGACCACGACCGTCTCCCGCTGGTTGGTGATGCCGATCGCGCTCACGGGTTCAGTGGTCGTCTCGACGATCTCCGCGAGCGTTTCTTGGACTGCCTGCCAGATCTCCTCAGGATCGTGTTCCACCCAGCCCGGTCGTGGAAAGTGCTGGGTGAACTCCCGGTATGCGAAACCGAGCGGCACACCCCGCTCGTCGACAGCAAAAGTGCGAACTCCGGTCGTGCCCGAGTCAATGGCCAAGACAAGTCCCATGACCTGACGTTATCTGTTGATAGCGTCGCTGGAATGAAAGTCGGCGTGCTCACCGGTGGTGGCGACTGTCCGGGGCTGAATGCGGTGATCCGAGGCGTCGTGCGCAAGGCCGAACGAGCCTACGGCGACGAGGTCGTGGGATTCCTCGACGGTTGGCGCGGCCTGCTCGATGATCGCCGGATGCCGCTCGACGTCGAAGCATGCCGTGGGCTGGTGACCCGCGGCGGAACGGTTCTGGGGACCAGCCGCGATCAGCCGTACATGTTCGATGACGGGGTTGAGCGCGTGAAGGCCACCATGGCTCGACACGACGTCGAGGCTCTGATCGTGATCGGGGGAGAGGGAACGCTCTCGGCTGCTGCCCGCGTCCACGCCGACGGCGTCGATCTGGTCGGTGTTCCCAAGACGATCGACAACGATGTCGCGGGGACCGACCGAACATTCGGATTCGACACCGCGGTCCAGACCGCCACCGACGCCATCGAGCGACTGCGGACCACAGCAGAGTCCCACGACCGGGTGATCGTCGTTGAGGTGATGGGTCGTCACGTCGGCCACATTGCCACCTGGGCCGGGATCGCCGGTGGGGCCACAATCGTGCTGGTTCCCGAGGAGCCCTTCGATATCAGCGAGATCTGCGAATCGCTCAAGAGAAGGCACCGAAGAGGGCGGTTCTCTTCGATAGTCGTGGTCGCGGAGGGGGCGACTCCGGCACCGGGAACGCTTGATGTCGCAGAGCCGGGCATCGACGAATACGGACACGCCCGACTCGGCGGAATCGGCAACGTTGTCGCCGAAGAGATCGAGCAGCGTACGGGGTTCGAGACGCGGGTCACGGTGCTCGGACATGTTCAGCGTGGCGGCACACCCTCGGCTCTGGACAGAGTGCTCTCCACTTGGTACGGCGTCGCTGCCATGACTGCGGTTCACGAGGGCGACTTCGGGACGATGGTCGCGTTCCGCCACAACAAGGTCGTGCGGGTGCGTCTCGATGAGTGTGTCGGTCCGCTGAAATACACGCAACCGGATCTGCTGGCGGTTGCGCGCACGTTCTTCCCCTAGAGCAGGCCTCCCAAGATCAGGCTTCTGCCTGGCACGCTGCCGGACGCTGCCGGACGCTGCCTAACCTGCTGAGCCATCCTGATCCTCATCTGCGGGTTGAGTCTCATCGGCAGCTTGAGATTCGGGGTTGAAGGAGGCGTAGTTGCTGCGGTCGACCGTCTGATCCTCATCCGTCGTCTCAGCGCTGGTAGGGAGAGCTTGGCGCTGCGAGTCGATCAAGACCCGCACGCGGTCGACGTTGCTCCCCGGCTCGGTGGCTGTCCAGACGAGCTGGGCAACGGCCTCCAGCAGGATCGGGCTCACATCGGCCTCGGGATCGTCCTGGGTGATGTTGATCGTCAAGAGGTCGCGGTCGCGCGTTGCGCTCAACAGGTCGAATTCGAGCAGCTGGTTCACCAGGCCGATATTGCGCTCGTCTTCAGTGCGGAACTCGTCGAAGAGCGGCCGGAGCCGGCCCGCGTTGGTGGTGAAAGCGCGGATCTCCCTGGTGACCGGAACCACGATCGACTCGACCTGGTCGATCAGATAGAACGTTGCAGGCTCGGTGGGCACCACCGGTGCGGTCGTCGTGGTTGTGGTGTAGCCCGGCCGCAGATTCTCGGGCAGGTCGCTCACAGCTATCTCTGACGCCGGCGCGTCAGTCGGGACCGAGCATCCGGCGGCGAGCACTGCAACCATCAGTGCCGTGTTGACAATCCGGTTCACTGATCGTCGTCCGGGTCGATTCTGATCGGCAGAGCAACCACCATGCGCGTCCCGGGCATCCCGTCTAGCCGATCCTCCACCCAGACCTCACCGGTGTGCAGCCGGACGTGTTCTGAGACCAGCGACAAACCGAGTCCGGTGCCGGTGTTGTGACCGCGCCGCCCGCCCGAGCTGCCTCGGCTGAAGCGGTCGAAGATCACCTGTCTCTCCGCCACCGGGACCCCCGGACCATAGTCCTGGACGACTAGGAACGCCATATCGGTTTCGATGGAGATCTCGACCTCGATGTTGCCGCCGCCGTACTTGTCCGCGTTGTCGATGAGATTGGCTATCACCTGCGCGAGGCGACGCTTGTCAGCGACGATCACCAAAGACTCGCCCTCCTCGCTCACCGAGAGTGCGATATCAGGTCTGGTCGAATAGCTGATCGCGTGCCTTACGAACTCGGCGAAGAAGACCGGTTCGGCCTGCAGCGCAGCCGTTCCGACGTCGTAGCGACTGATTTCGAGGAGATTCTCGACGAGTTGGGTGAATCGAGCGATGTCGTCGGTCAGCAGCGCCAGAGCGGTTTGGCTCCTATGCGACATCTGGTAGCGGTCGTTGTTGAGAACCTCCGCTGAAGCGCTGAAGGTCATCAGCGGTGACCGGAGCTCGTGGCTGACTTCTGAGGCGAAACGGGCGTCCCGGTCGATCCGGTCTTCGAGCGACTGCGCCATGCCGTTGAACGAAGCCGAGAGCGAAGCCAGGTCGGCGTCGGCCGGCGGATCGAGCCGTGTCTTCAGGTCGCCCGCAGCCAGCGACTCTGCCGCCGCGCGGATATCGGCCAGCGGCGTCAGCGCTCGACGCGACGCCCACAATCCGAACGCGGCAGCGACGAGGGTCGTCACTGTGCCGACGCCGAACAGGATCAGTCCCAGAGAATTCAGAGTGTCGTCGACTTCGCCGATGAGCACCGCCTCGAAATACGCGGCGTCGCGACCCGGAAGTCGGACGCCGCTGACGATGGCAGGCTCACCGCTCAGATTGACTCGGGCGCGCCCCGCAGCGTCCTGAGCGAGGAGCTGCAGCAACGTCGCGGGCACCGTCTCCTCGCTGAACACGACCGGGTTGAGCGCAACCCACTCATCGCCGAAGCGCACCAGCGGCAGCGCGCCTGAGGTGGTCGTCAAGGATTCCAGAATTGCCGCGACCCCTTCGGCTGCGGGTTCGTCACCGATCTGGCGCTGGAAGCGCTGGCCGTTCTCGGCGAACGACGCGAGCGCGGCCGCGTCGCGTTCCACGAGGAGGCTCCGCCGCGTCAGGGTCAGAGTCAACAGTCCGATCGCCGTGGCCAGGAGCAGACCTCCTAGGGCGAACAGGAGCGTGATCCTTGCCCGCAGACCGAGTCTTTCCCAACGAGACACGATCGCCGACTCCTAGGCGGCCAGTTTGTAGCCGAGACCGCGCACGGTGACGACGTGGCGCGGGTTGGCGGGGTCAGGCTCGATTTTTGTGCGAAGCCGGCGAATGTGCACGTCCACGAGCCGACCGTCGCCGAAATATCCGTAACCCCAGACTCGTTCGAGCAGCAGCTCGCGGCTGAACACCCGCCCGACGTTGGACGCCAACTCCACGAGAAGCCGAAACTCGGTCTTGGTGAGATGCACTTCTTCGGTGCCGGCTCGAACCACGCCCTCGTCCGGGATTATCTCCAGATCTCCGAAAACAAGCTGTCGAACGCCCTGGTCCGAGGTGCGGACTCGACGCAACAACGCGCGGATACGCGCTGAGAGCTCTTTCGGTGCGTGGGGTTTCGTCAGATAGTCGTCCGCTCCTGCCTCGAGGCCGGCGACAACATCGTGGGTGTCGGCCCGTGCTGTGACCATCACGATCGGCACGTCGGAGACTTTGCGGATCGACCGGCACACCTCGAAACCGTCCATTCCGGGTAGCATTATGTCTATCAACACGACATCGGCGGGGGTCTGGCCGAAAGCCAACAGGGCGTCCTCTCCCGACTCGGCCTCGGCCACTTCGTACCCCTCATCCTCGAGCGCGAGTCGCACAGACATTCGGATTCGCTCGTCGTCCTCAACGGTAAGTATTCGTGTGCTCACAGAGACGATGTTCTCAGATTTCGCGCCGCTAGTTAAAGCCCAGATTCCCGATGGGCCCGTTCGCGGGCTTCTCTCTGGTTCCACTCGGCGGACGCCCGCAGGGCCAGAACGGCCACGACTGCAACCCCCGCGGCGCAGCCGACAGCGCTGAACACGCCGACGAACCCCGCTGCTGTGGGGCAGCCGTCGTGGCATTGCAGGTCCATGACCACATAACCGATGAGGCCTCCACAGAGACCGCCGAGCAGGATCGACAGCACGGCCAGCACACGTGCAGATCTGGGTGGAGCAGAGGTTGTCGTCATTGCCCCGATCCTACCGACGCGCCGCCGGTGGTGCCGCATAGAGTTCGGCCGTGCGTTCACTCGTTGTTCTCCCGACATATGACGAGGCGCCGAACATCGCCGAGGTGATCCGGCGCCTGCGTCAAGCCTGCGCCGAGATCCGGGTGCTCGTCGTCGACGACGCCTCGCCGGACGGCACCGCAGAGGTGGTCGAGGCTCTCAGCGGACAGTACGCCGGGATTGAGCTGCTGCGACGCAGCGCCAAGTCGGGCCTGGGATCCGCATACCGCGACGGGTTCCGCCGGGGACTGGAGCAGGGGTTCGACATTCTGGTGGCGATGGACAGCGATCTGTCGCATGACCCGGGGGTGCTCCCACGACTCCTCGAGGCGGTCGAGGGGGGCGTGGACCTGGCCATCGGCAGCCGCTACGTGCCCGGTGGATCGATTCCCGACTGGTCCCGGCATCGCAGGCTGCTCTCGAAATGGGGCAATCGCTATGCCGGGTTTGCACTCGGCATGAACGTCGCCGACGCCACCAGCGGTTACCGGGCCTTTCGGGCCACGACGATCGCCAGGATCGACTTTCAGAAGATCCGAGCCGACGGGTACGGCTTCCAGATCGAAATGGCTTACCGGATGCTCGGCGTGGGCGGCACTGTGCGTGAAATCCCCATCTCGTTCGTCGACCGGGTCAGGGGAAAGTCGAAGATGTCGCCGCTCATCGTCGCTGAAGCGCTGGCGTTGGTGACATGGTGGGGTCTGCGGGATCGGCTCCGCCGCTTGTCGGCTCGCAGGTCCTGAGCGGACGAGATAGGCGATTCTTGCGTTGGTTTGGAGCGCAAGCTGTGCGACACTGTAGGCGTCGGCCATTAGATCCGGAGGAATGATCGGTGCCGCTGTCCGAAGACGAGCGACGGATTCTCAACGAAATCGAGGACCATCTCTACGAGAGCGACCCGGATCTGGCGCGCGAGGTGGCGCAGACGACTATCTACACACACGCGTTCCGGAACCTCAAGTGGGCGACCTTGAGC
Source organism: Acidimicrobiaceae bacterium (assembly GCA_028819005.1). Classification (GTDB taxonomy): domain Bacteria; phylum Actinomycetota; class Acidimicrobiia; order Acidimicrobiales; family Aldehydirespiratoraceae; genus VXYK01. Next base: position 7,966 of record JAPPMP010000037.1, on the reverse strand, counting down.
TTCCTGGTGGGGGTCGCGTTGATGGTCCTTTTGCTGTCGGTCCACTATCTGCTCGCTTTCTTCGGATTTGCAGTGATGCTCGCGAGCGTCTTGTGGTTCGAGAACAACGCCCGAAAGTTGGGCCGGGCCGGCCTGCAGGAGATGACTGAGCACTATCGGGGGGGAACCCTGCGCGACGCGGTCGGAGGGGCCGGCATGCGCCTGCGCCAACGTTTCCAACGCCCCGACGACCGCCTGTAACGGGCGGGCGCCCGCCGGCACCGGACGCCAATCGCCGCTCTCGAACGCGGCTGATCGCGGTTAGTCGACGAGGGTTCTCGGGTCGATTGCCGCGAGGGCCACGCGCCGCAGCCCCGCAAGGTTGTGGCAACGATCGACAATGTGCGCCGAAGCCTCCTTGGCCCCGAGCGCCAACTCGTTGGCATGCCTTCCACGACCCTGATCGTCGCCATCGTCGATCTTGCCGGGGCCGGTGCGGGCGGCGTCGGAGTAGCGCAGCGCGGTGACGTTGGCAGCCAGCTCCCACAGCAGCGGGCCCAGATCACGTCCGAAGCGCTCTGTCCCCGACGCGAACTCCAAGGGCGTCTGATGCGGCTCCGGCGACAAGTCGAGCAGCCCGAGCGCCCTGACGGCTTCGTCCCAGGCAATCTCGGCTCGCTGAATCGGGTCGTCGGCTCCCCGCAGTGCCCGCCTCCGTCGCCGGATCGCTTTGAGCGCGGGCACGATGGCCACCAGAACGGCCATGCCTGCGACAACGATGATAAACAGGCGAATCGCATCGGGAGACTCCCGCGGCGCAGAGTCAGCGACAGAACTTGAATCCGCGCCGACCAGCGGGGCTGTCGGGCGGGGAGCGGGCGCCTGTCGACGGTTGCCGGCGGGTTGAGTCGGTGCCGGATCGGGCGCCGATGCCGCCGGCTCGCCGATCTGGTTGCTGGGATACTGGAGTGCTTCAAGGTGGCCGGTGACGTCCGAATCGCGGGGTCTGCTCCGGCCCGGCGTCGGCTCGAACATGATCCAGCCCACCCCTGCGAAATACACCTCCGGCCAAGCGTGGGCGTGTTGTCCCCGCACGACGTATTCCCCGCGTGCCCGATCCCAGGAGCCCCAGGTGTAACCGACCGCCACCCGCGTCGGGATTCCAAGCGACCGGGCCATTGCGGCGTACACCGAGGCGAACTGTTCGCAGTAGCCGCTTCGGACCTCGAACAGGAAATCTTCGGCGGTGGCGACGTCGTGCTGGGAGGCGACGTTGAGGTTGTAGCTGAAGTTCGCCGGACTGCGAAAGAAGTCCTGCAGCATCCTGGCGCGCTGGTAGTCGTTCGCGGCGTCCCGGGTGACCTGGTGGGCGAGGTCGGTGATCCGCTCAGGCCAGCAATTGTGGGTTGAGCTTGACTCGTCGGGATCGCAGACGGGAGGGAGTTGAATGTGCTCGGCCAGGAACTCGCCGCTCAACCCCGCTGCTGCCCGGTCCGGCAGATGCGAGGGGTCGAAATCGGGAGTCAAACTCTCGATCGTGTAGCGAAACCCCTGCTCCGCCCTTTCTTGAGAGTCCCTGTGATACACCAGAGCGCCGGTGGCTGTTTCATATTCGAGGTTGACTCCTCCGTCATCGAGCACCCGGCTGAGTTCATAGGCGGCCGGCAGATAGATGTCGTCTTCGCCCCTCGAGCGCGTCGTCACAGTCTGGGTCAGGGTCCTGCGGTTCTCGACGGAGGGATCGACCGTGCTGTCGAGTCGGCCGCGGGCGCCATCGAAGTTCGACGTCCGTTCCCACTGGCTGCCGGTGAAGCTCGTCAGCGCCATCAGGCGCCAATAGTCGCGCTCGTCTTCGTCGACCCTGACCGAGAAGATCTCCTGATCGCCCTGTTCGACCAACGAAGCCGAGACCTTGACGAGCGGGCTGATGATGTTCCGAGTCGACTGTGGCTCGTCCAAGTCGGCCAAGTCGAACAACGGTTGGGAGTCAGCGCCTGGGACACGGGGAGCGACGAACCCCCCGAAGGCAACGACAGCAAGGCCGAAAATGGCTCCCACCCGCAGAATTGTGGACACGCCTCGACTGGCTCTGGTCGTGATCCAGATGTCGTCGTCGGCTTTGCGAAGAGCTCGCATCGAGAGCAGAACGGCGGTGATCGCCGCCGTGTAGGCAATTCCATGAGCCACCTGGTTGCGATCTACCCCCAAAAGGGCGGTGAACACAAGAACCGACGTCGGCAGGGCGACGGCCTCGGGGAAGGACCTCAATCGCAAGGCTGCGGAATCGGCCAGGAACGCCCCGAACCAGATCAGCGCCGACGCACCCACCAGAAAACCCCGTAGCGGCTCGACCGGAGCGGATTCTTCGGCGAAAACGCTTCGGGCGGCTGACAGGTCGTCCGACAGGGCGCGGAGAGTCTCCTCCGTCGGGAAGACGAAGGAGCTCTCCTGAGGATAGAAGACTGCGCTCGCCAGCAGTATCAGCGTCGCGGAGCTGAAGATCAGCGACGGCCCGAACTTGAACCTGGCGCGCCGGCAGGCGATCGCCACCAGGTGAGAGGCGACAACCATCAACAGGACGTCGCGCAGGAACGTCAGGTCTGCGAACAGGCGCTCGAGGGTGACGACGGCGACGACTGAGGCCGCAATCAGCGACGCCTCGGCGATGGCGGTGGTGACCTGACGCGCACTCACGCGAACTCGAGCGAACGGCGGGAGTCTGACCGCAGCAGCGCCCCGAGCTGGTTCGGCGCGGTCAGATGAATCCAGCCCGGTGAACGGCGCCCGCCGCCGTCGGCCCCCCAGTTCTCGGCGTCAGTCGTGATGACGAGCCGTGCCCCCAGTCGTTCGACGAAATTGCGCCTTGCGGTGCGATCGCCGGCCAGCACAGGATCGGCCGAAACAGCGATGACGCTGCCGCTGCTGCTCGGGACCGCCGCGTGAATCTGCGGAGATCCGCCGGACAGCAGGGCTAGGAAGTCGAGCAGAGAGTCAAGTTGCGAGCTTCCGATAACTCGTCTCGTGGAGCGTCCGTCGGTCGTCTCGATGAGCGCGGCGTCGCCGGCCGCGAGCACCGAGGCTGCGATGGAGCCGGCAACGGATGTCGTGACGTCCAAAACTGCGGCGGCGTCGCCCGGTGGTCTCGCATCGATCACGACCGAAAGCAGGCCGTGCCGTGGCGGGCGAGGCTGCCGGACCTGCAGTTCGTCCTGGCGCGCCGAGGACAGCCAGTGGACGCGCCGGAGGTCGTCTCCGGGGGTGTATGGGCGCAGCCCGTCGAAGTCTTCGTCGCTCAGACCGAGCGCCTGTCGGCGTTTCTTGCCGAGCAGTGTGTCCTCGGCGGAGCTGACCGGGATCTGGCCGATGGGCTCTATGCGCGGGTGTGCAATCAGTCGCAACAGGCTGGGAATCACGTGTTTTCGCTCCGCGAGCCCGAAGGCGTCGCTGTCGCGGATCGTGACTGGCCCGACCTCATGCAGTCCGCGGCTGGTGGTGTTAAGGCGGTACGAAGCGCGAGCGACGCCCCCTTCGGCTTCGATCGGGGCGACGTCCGCAATGAACCCACAGGTGCCCGGCACCGCGTCATGAACATGAAGCAGCGGGGTTCGTCGTGATTGGTGATTGTGCAACTCGACGTCGACGCGCGCAGAGTCCCCCGCCCGCACGCGGAGCGGGGACAGCCGTTTCTTGACAGTGATCTGAGAGGGGCGCAGGTGGCGCAGCAGCAGAGCAAGCAACACCGCGGCGACCCCGGCTGCGCCGGGAATCAGGAACTCGATCCCGCCGACGAGGCGACCGAAGATTCCCAGGACTGTGCTGAGGAGCAGAATCCACCAGCCTGTCCGGGTCGGCACGCTACCTTCTCTCGGGACGCGGGACGGGAACGCTGTCCAGGATCTCGGTGACCACATCAGAGGTCTGGACGCCGCGCATGCGTGCCTCGGGGGTGACCAGCAGCCGGTGTGGAAGCACCACACGGGCCAGTTCCTTGACGTCGTCGGGGGTCGAGTATCGGCGCCCGTGGGCCGCCGCCTGGGCCCGCGCAACCCGTTGCAACGCCAGTACGCCGCGCGGTGAGAGTCCCAGCAGCAACGAGGGGTGCCCGCGCGTGGCGCCGGCCAAGTTGAGCAGGTACTGGCGCAGAGGCGCAGCCACATAAACCTGTTCGAGCGACCTCGACATCTCCCGGACCGCTTCAGCAGAAACGACCGCGGTGAGCCGGTCGACCGCATTGCCGGGTCCTTCGTGCGACTCGAGGATCAGGTTCTCAGCCTCGCGGTCCGGATAGCCGATCGCGAGCTGCATGAGGAAGCGGTCGAGCTGGGCCTCCGGGAGCGAATAGGTTCCTTCGTGCTCGATCGGGTTCTGGGTTGCGATGACCATGAACGGTGAACCCAGCTCGTGGGTCACGCCGTCGGAGGTGACCTGGCGCTCAGCCATCGCTTCGAGAAGAGCCGACTGCGTCTTGGGCGAGGCGCGGTTGATCTCGTCGGCCAGAAGCACGTCGGAGAAGATCGGTCCGGGGCGGAACTCGAAGGTCTCTCCGGCCCGATTCCAGACCGACATTCCAGTCACATCGGTGGGAAGGAGATCGGGAGTGAATTGAACCCGTCCGAATCTCCCGTCGACACTGCGGGCCAAGGCCTTTCCGAGGCTGGTCTTGCCGATGCCGGGAACGTCCTCGATGAGCACGTGGCCGTCACACGCCAGAGCGAGCACGAGCAGGTGAATCACGTCGGATTTGCCGCGGATCACCTTTTCGATATTGGCGACGATCGAAGCGAAGTCCCGTTGGAATTCGGTGGCGGCGTCGTTGTCGTTGGGGGAGGCAGGATCTTGGACCACACCGTCGGCCGGCATGCCGCGGGATGTTCCCGGGCTGTCGTCAATTGTGCTCACAGTGTCTCCAAGGGCCGATTGTGCTCACAGTGTCTCCAAGGGGGTCAATGCTAACTAGATTTAAACCCATGCCTGTTGCACTTGCGGTCGATATCGGCGGAACCAAGTTCGAAGCCGCGACCGTGACCCACACTGGCGAGATCGGTCGGCGTGTCCGGGTCGATTCCGCCGGGGCGAGCGACGCAGAGGAGCTGTTCAGTCGACTGGCGGGGATTGTCGGGGCGTTCGATCTCGGCTCGGTCGACGTCTGCGGGGTCGGTTCTGGCGGTCCGATGCTCCCCAACGGCGAGGAAGTGTCCCCACTCAACATCGGCGCCTGGCGTGGCTTTCCGTTGCGTTCTCGGATCGCCGAACTCACCGGGCTGCCCACGTTCGTCGACAACGACGCCAAGGCCCTGGCTCTGGCGGAAGGATGGCTCGGAGCCGCCGTGGGAGCGTCGAACTACATTGCCATGGTCGTGTCGACCGGGGTCGGTGGCGGGATTGTCCTCGACGACAGACTGCTCGACGGAGCTCTCGGGAACGCAGGCCATATCGGACACGTTGTCGTCGAGCCGGAGGGCACCGAACTGCCCGACCATGTCCGTGGAGTGCTCGAGAGCGAAGCGAGCGGCACGGCCATCGCCTTTCGGACCGGCGCCCCGGCCAGTGAGGCCCCCGCAGCGGAACGGGCCAGAGCGGGCACGATGGTCGGCCGAGCGGTGGGTTCGATCGCCAACCTGCTCGATCTGCAGCTTGCGGTTGTGGCCGGCTCCGTTGCGCTGGGTTATGGCGGGGATTTCTTCGAGGCGGCACAACTCGAATGCGACCGGGTGGCGCAGCTGCAGCATTCTGCCGGCACGAGGATCATTCCAGCCGGCCTGGCCGGCGAGGGCCCCTTGATCGGCGCTGCGGCGGTTGGTTTCCGAGGCTTTGGACACCGTATCGGCGAACCATGAGACAGTGCCTATGAGAGCCTATGGGAGCCTATGGGAGCCTATGAGACAGTGCCTATGAGACAGCAGCGGTTCATGTTCGCAGTGTTGGGGGCAGTCATTCGCCGGCCCTCCCTGTGGGCCACGGCGATGCTCGAGGCGAGGCGCTTCGTGCCCGACGACTGGTTGCGCCGCCGCCCCTTCCTTCCGTTGCCGGCCCCGGAGATGCTTCGCTTTCGGCTCTCAACCCAGTACGGGGATCCCGAGTCTCGCGTCGTCGCCAGTGACGTGGTCGTTTGGCTGCGCTGGTGCAAAGCCGAGAACCGGCGCGAGCGGAGGGACTAGCCTTCGCCCATGGCCGGAGTCCTCGTTCTCAACGCAACGTTCGAGCCGCTCGCGGTCGTGCCGGTTCGTCGAGCCGTCTGTTTGATTCTCGACGACAAGGTCGAGTTGCTGCACGCTTCGGGACGGCTTGTGCGTTCTGAGCGATTGGCCCTAGCCGAGCCCTCGGTAGTGCGGCTGTCGCGTTATGTCAAGGTTCCCCATGCCCGTCATCGATCGCCCAATCGCCACGGGATCTTCATTCGCGACCACCACAGCTGCCAGTACTGCGGTGCGCGTGCGGAGACTGTCGACCATGTTGTTCCCCGCAGTCGCGGGGGTTGTCATGCATGGGAGAACGTTGTGGCGGCGTGCCGGCTCTGCAATGCCAAGAAGTGTGATCGGTTGCTGGCGGAAACCTCGATGCGTCTCCGACGCGCCCCCGGCCCACCGCCGCCGGGTTGCTGGATCGAGATTGCGGCGGGGTCGATGCCGTCGGCGTGGTTGCAATACCTGACCGAGCAGCGCCGCTCAGCGTGACCTGGAACGTCGAGCATCATCACGGCAGTGCTTCCGCCCTTCACGAGTTCGTGCCTCCGAACCGAGGAGAGCGGACTGTACGCGTCTTCGAGGCGCACTCGACGGCGTTGGTGATCGGCAGCGCCCAACGCGACAGCGAGGTCGACTGGCAACGCGCCTCTGCGCTCGACGTGTCGGTCGTGCGTCGCAACAGCGGGGGAGGAGCAGTGCTTCTGGTACCCGCTCAACATGTGTGGATCGACGTTTGGCTGCCCTCAGGCGACGCGCTGTGGAGCGACGATGTGGTTGCCGCGGCGGGTTGGCTCGGTGAGGCCTTCGCTCTGGCGCTCACGGATTCACAGTTGCCGTCGGTGTGGGTTCACCGCGGTCCTGCGAGCAGCGATGCCTGGTCGAGAATGGCCTGTTTCCTGGGCAGCGGTCCCGGTGAAGTGTTTTCGGGCGACAAGAAGGTCGTCGGACTGAGCCAGCGGCGGACTCGCGACTGGATCCGTTTTCAGACGTTGGTTCACCGTCGGTTCTCCGCGGAGCTGACGGCCGATTTGCTGGCTGCCGCGGTGGATTCCGAAGTCGTCGCGCGGTGGCAGTCGCAGGTTCATGAGATCGGGGACTTGCCGATTCTCGAGCTGCTGCGAGCCCGGCTGCCTCAATAGTCCAATCGGATGTGGATTAGATGCCCCGCAAACAGGCAGAGGATTTCTGTGTGCGAACGGCCTGATTTGTTGGGCCGTGGCCCGAGCGGCCCGGCGAGAGAAGCGAACCAAGAGCGGGAAACAACGGGCTGCAACTCGAAGGCCTGCCTATTTGCGCGCACTCTTGTATGCAAAGGTTGCGAGATTGCGTGCTCGTCTGGCATAGCCATAGTCAATCCCTTTCCCCGAAGTTCACCCAGACATGACAGTCGCTATCGCTCGGTTCATAAATGGGGATGTTGTATCCAGAGCTGATGCGGAAGCTCTTGCTCTGTCCTGCAGACAGCGAGCCTAGTTCGTCACGAGTCCACCCGAATTGCTGCGCATATCCCCAGGATGGATCGCGTTGGAAACGGGAGACCGTCACACCGCTGACCGCCCGATTCGCATATACGATGCCTCTGATAGTCACCATGTATCCCTCAAAGAAGATATTGGCGGTGCATTCGGTTACTTCAACTCTGAGGGCCTGTGATCCGGCCGGCGGAACGGTGGTCGTCGTGGTGCCTGCTGTCGACGGGTCTGCCTGCCCATCGTCGTTTCTATGGGCTTGTGATCCGGCCGGCGGGACGGTGGTCGTCGTGGTGCCTGCTGTCGACGGGTCTGCCTGCCCATCGTCGTTTC
>JAPPMP010000004.1 GCA_028819005.1 Acidimicrobiaceae bacterium | reverse complement strand
TTTCGCCTCCTACCCTTTGCTACTCGGTTACTTCGTTCTCACGCTCCGTTGTGTTTACGTCCCCTGCCTTTTCGGTTTCGGGGCTAGTCGGACCCGTGGACAACCGGACCCCGTGGACAACCGGACCCCGTGGCTAGTCGGACCCGTGGACAACCGGACCCCGTGGACAACCGGACCCGTGGCTAGTCGGGCCCGGCGTCGACAACGGCATCGCTGATGGCGTCGAGGATCGCGTCGACCTCGCCTGCCGAGATCACCAGCGGCGGGCAAATCCCCAGCGCAGTGCCCATCGACCGCACGATCACTCCGCGCTCCAGCAGGCCGTTCCAGACGGCCGTCGTGTCATAGCCGAGTTCGGCCGCCCAGACGGCCCCGTTCCCACGGCAGCTTTCGATAGTGCCGTCGTCGGCGAGCGCTTTGAGGCCTGTTTCGAGTTGCGCACCGATCTCGGTCGCTCTCGCCAACAGTCCTTCGCTGTCGATCAGTTCGATGTTGGCGACAGCAGCCGCGCACGAAGCCGGATGGCCCGAGTAGGTGTATCCCGTTCGCAGAATGAAGTCGGGATCCTCCATCTCCGCGCACAACGCGCGCGACACGATCACACCCGACAGGGGCTGGTAACCCGAGGTGACCCCTTTGGCGAAGGTCATCATGTCGGGCACGACACCGAAGCGCTGCGCTCCGAACCACTCCCCCGTTCGCCCGAAACCGCATATGACCTCGTCGAGGATCAGCAGCGAACCGTGGAGGTCGCAGAGTCTCCGCAGCGCCGGCAGATATCCGTCGGGCGGCGGCCACACCCCGCCCGCGCCCTGCACCGGTTCAGTGATCACCGCGGCTATACGCTCACCATGATCCGAGAAGGCTCTGGCCATCGCCTCGATGTCGTCACGGGGGACCTCGACGAAGTGCGGCACGAGATCACCCCATCCTTCCCGGTTCAAGTCGATGCCCTGGGCGCTCGTGCCTCCCATGTTGGTCCCGTGATACCCGCCCTCGCGACGGATGATGACCTGGCGGTCGGCATCGCCTCGACGCTGCATTGTCAGGCGTGCCAGTTTGAGGGCGGTGTCCACGGCATCGGATCCGCCCAAACCGAAGAACACACGCCCGTCGGGGTGCGGTGAGCGCGCCCGGACCGATTCCGCGGCAGCATCTGCGGCAGGATTGGTGTAGGGGTTGAAGGTGTTGTAGCACTCCAGTTCGCTCATCTGCGCGGCCACTGCGTCGATGATCTCTCGGCGTCCGTGGCCCACCTGGCACAGCCAGAGGTTGGCGAGGCCGTCGATGTAGGACTTGCCGTTGGAATCGAAGACACGGCTGCCATCTCCACGCACGATCGACACGTAGTCGACTGCTGACTTGGCCGGAGAGGCGAACGGGTGGAGCAGTGCTGGAGTCATTTGATTCCCCTGTTGGCTGGGTTGAGTTGGAGCGGCGGGCGAGGCGCCCGGCTAAAGATAACAGCAAGAGGCCGCGCAAAAAGGCAGGCCTTCGAGTTGCAACCCGTTGTTCCCCGCTCTTGTTCGCTGCGCTCCACCCCCCGCTCTTGTTCGCTGCGCTCACCGGACGCTCGGGCGCGGGCGGGCCCCGGTCGATCGCCGATCTCGCTTCGTCTCTCGGTCACCGGCCGCTCGGGTGCGGGCGGGCCGCTCGGGCCACAGCCCCGCAAATCAAGCTGTTCGCACACCGAAATCCTCTGCCTGCTTGCGGGGCGCCTCGCTGTGTGAGCACCACATGTTGCCCTTCTCGGGCACACCGAAATCCTCTGCCTGCTTGCGGGGCATCTCGCTGTGTGAGCACCACATGTTGCCCTTCTCGGGCACACCGAAATCCTCTGCCTGTTTGCGGGGCATCTAAGCACGCCGGTCATCCGGATCACGGGCTCATCCCAATCATGTGGTCGCAGGTCATCGGAACACAAGTCATCGAAACACAAGTCATCGGGTCATATGGCCGCGGCGAACAGGAGAATCGAGACGGTGGCCAAACCGGCACCGACCCACTGCCAACGCCAGACCTTCTCGCCGAACACCCTCCACGCCAACGTGATCGTGACCACTGGCGCGAACCCGATGATCGCCGCGACCACCGCGACATTGCCGCGCTGATACGCGATCACGCTGCCGATGATGGCGCCCGCGTCAACGAGTCCAACCAACAGACCGAAACGGAGAACCTCGGCCCGCATGGGCGCCATCGGCCTGAATGCCATGGCAACAAGCGGGATCAACACCACCGCGCCGGCTTGAACTACAAAGGCCGGGATCGCTCCCGCGTCGGGATCGATCTGGCCGAAACACAAGCTCGTGGCACCGATCAGCGCGCCCGTTATCACTCCGAGCCCCAGCGCCGGGCTGTGGCGGACGGAGTCGATGGACGGAAACTTGCCTTCAGCCACGACCAGCACGACTGCCGGAACGGCCACCAGCACTCCCAGCAATTCCAGACCGGTGAGGGCTTGGCCGGTCAGAGGTCCGACGAGTGCGGGAACGACCAGTCCGACCACACCGATGACCGGTGCGAAGATCGACATCGGACCTCGTTCCATGCCCAGATACAGCAGCGGGCGCGCCAGCGAGAAGAACAGGATCGCTGCGAGAGTCCAGAGCAGATCGTCGGCATTAAAGGCGTTCGGACGAAAGACCAGCACGTAGAGTCCGGCAACGATCGCGCCTACCAGCGAGGCCTCCCAGGCGATCGCTGTCGCCGCACCCGGGTGACCGGTTCGACGCCCGCCTACGCCTGCGAAGAAATCGCCGCAACCCAACAAGGCCGAGGCCATACCGGCGAGCAGAACAGACAAGCCATCAGCCTAGATGGCTCAACCGCGGCGCATGCCTCAGGCGCCAACGCACCGATTCGGTGGTGCGGGTGTTGACTTGGCGTGCACGCGTGGCACAATTGTGGCCATGTCGAGCGAATCACTTCGTACGGTTCGGGACCGTTTCTCGGAGTACATCGAACGAGTCAGCGCCCACCACGAGCGCGTCGTGATAACGCGAAACGGCTCGCCTGCAGCTGTACTCATGAGTCCCGAAGATCTTGAATCGCTTGAAGAGACCCTGGCAGTGCTGGAAGACACTGAAGCCGTCGAGGCACTGGCTGAGGCGCACTGCTCGTATGTCGAGGGCGACGTGACTCGCGGAGTTGACGCCGTTCGGGCGCTGCTGCGTTCATGACCGACGGGCCGTACGAAATCGTCGTCACCCGCCCGGCCGCCAACACAATCTCAGAAGAACTCCCCGAAGCAGTCGCCGCCGCTGTGATCGAGTTGATCACCGGTGCGCTGCTTGAAAATCCTCAACGGATGGGCGTGCCGTTGCGAAACGAGCTGGAGGGGCTGTGGAGCGTCCGCCGAGGCACTTACCGAATTCTCTATCGGATCAACGACAGCCAACGGGAAGTGGTGATCCTTCGCGTCGCCCATCGCCGAGACGCATACCGATCAATGTGAGCACCGCGCCCGGTCCCAAAGCTGAAGCTACGGTCACTGGCGTGAATTCTTGTGACTCCGGTAGCTCATTGCGGTTGAATCCAGTCCTGGGTGTCCTCGACATTCTTGATCGCGCCGCGATGACAGGCACCAACAAACTCGGCCTGCTGCTCACCCTGCTCGACCTGGCTCCGTCACTCAGCGGCGACGCTCGCAGCATCCCCCGAGCCGCGCTGGCAGAGCGCTACCTCGAAATCCACTGGGAGCATGCACGCCCTTACAACGGTGTCACCCTGCGTCAGAGTTCGTCACGCAAGAAGCGCAAAGACGGCACTGTCGCGGACGACACCTTGGTGATGCAGGAGATTCGCAGACTCCGGGAAGTGCTGAAGGACTACGGCCGCGGAGATCTCCAAGACAAACCCCTACAGATGGTCAGGCGCTTCCTCGAAGGCTCTGAATGGCATCTGCAGTGGCAGAAGGCACTCGAAACCGCGCTCGCGCGGGTTCAAGTCGCTCTGCTGAAGAACCCTGTGCGTCTGCTTCAGGAGCTGCCGGGCAAACCCGATCCGTTCCTCTATGACTTGGCAGAGGACCGGTCGGGGCTCAAGCTGCGTCCGGGCGTGGCGGAGAGCCTGATCAGATTCGCCGGCGTTCTACGTCCCTTGATCGAGTTCAGATTCGCTCAGGCTGTCATGAGGATAAACCGGGAGACGCTCGAACTGCCGATTGACGATGTCTATTCCCACCTGTTCGGCCGCGACAGGATCATGCCGCCCGTCAAGATGCGTCAAGAGCTGGTCCGCATTCAACGGGAACACTGCATCCTCACGGGTCGCTCGCTGGCTGCAACCGGCAGGTCGTTGGATCATGTGCTGCCCTGGTCGCGGGCGAGGTTGTCGCAAGTCGAGAACTTCCTCATGACCACACCCAGCGTCAACAGCAAGAAATCCGACTCGCTTCTCGCACCTGCTGCGCTCGAGCGATGGCTGCACTATCTCAAGGAGAACTCCGAGAAGATTCGCAAATGTGCCCAAGCCCACAATTGGCCGACGGACATCAACAGCGTCCGCAGCGTGACTCTCCACACATATCAGGCAATTGATGCAACCACAGGCGTATGGGATTCCGAGTCCGGAATCCGACCGCTCGGGGAGAAAGGCAAACTCGAGGCGCTCAGATTGCTGCGGTAGTGCTTGCCCCTCTTTTCGCGAAGCGAGCGCTAGGTCCGAGCAGGGCGGTGCCTCACGGCCGAGGCAACCGCGATGGTGACTTGAGTATCGGGGCTTGGTTCGCCCTCAACGGTGGCTGTGCCGTCAGCGATCAGGCTGAAACCGTCGGCGGCGGGCGGCCATAGGACGCATACGTTCGGGCGGTCGATGGCGTTTGCGGCGGCGCTTCTGCCGACAACGGCTGAGATGGTGCCGTCGGCGGCCACGTCAACGCCCACGTGAATGACCCGCGGCCTGCCGTCGGTTCCAGTGGTCAGCACATAGGCAGCCGGACCATGCTGCTGTGCAACACCTGAAAGATCCCCTGACTCAACTGCAAGACTCATGTTTCAACAGTAACGGGTTGCGCTCGGAGACCGCCTTGGGCGGTGCCAATCACCGAGGATCGCCGTTCACCTCCGGCGATTGTTTGACGGCCTCGGGCGGTGCCGCCGCTCGGCTCGGCGTTGTTGTCGATTCTTGCGATGCAATTGCAAGGGCGCCGGATCGTCGAGGCGCTGCATTCTGTGCTGGCAGCATTCGCACAACTGGCCGGGGCCCATCATGACCTGGAGGAAATCACCCTCCTCGGGAAAGCGACGGTAGCGGTTGACCCACTCGGCGACGAGGCCGTCTCGAAAGTGCTTCGGGTGCACTGGGACAAGTTCGATGTCGGATGCGACCAGGACCTCGTGATCAAGGGTCCCGTCGTTCACCACCAACTGACCGAGCTTCGAAGCCAGTTCGGCTTGGACAACAGGCGTCAAGTGCACGATCAGCAGGTCCGGATGGTCAAACCGGTCGCGCAGCCCCATGGTGTATGTCCAGCCGTTCTGGCCGTGTTTTCGTACCTGGGTCATCGCGAACCCATGCACATCGATCATCAGGTCGTACATTCGCCCGACCTGCTCTTCGCCGTATCCTTCGCATCTAGCACACATGGGTCACACCCTCGCACAGGGGTATGACATTGAAAAACATAAAATATAATTTTATCACCTAGATTCTGCTCGGGTTCGGCGTCTCCGCACGCTCCTCGGGAGTGATGTCCATGCCTTCGACAGACGTCGGAGCTTCCACGGCTCAGATCCCCGCACACCTGCCGGACTCAGCCGTAGAGCACTGGAAGCAACGGCGGCCCGGCTCCGCAGGACACAAACACGACCCGCTGCATCGGGCCCGCAAACTGCTGGCCTCAGCACACGAACGCGTCACTGTGACAGGCGAGACCAAGCTGTTGGGCTGCTCGACGCCGGCGGCCCCGCGGCGGGGTCCGCGACGCCTGGCACGCCAAGGAGACACTGCGCGGGATCTGCGGCATCGCCGACCCCGGCCTCGGCGCTGGGACTGTCGACCGACTCGCCGTCGAGTTCTGCGACAACTGCCTGCCCCCGGAGATCAACCGGCTCGGACGGACCATCTGGCGTTGGCGGCGCCAAATCTCGAACTGGCATCACGCCCGCGTGTCCAACGCCGCCACCGAAACCGTTGACAACCTCATCAAACGCGTTGACAACCTCATCAAACGCGTAAAACGCGTCGCGTTCGAGTGAACTGACTTCGACAACTACCGGATCCGGTCACTGCTCTATGCCGGCAAACCCAACTGGAGCCTGCTCAACACACTCACTCCACCCTCAAACGCGAAGAGCCAGAATTGCGCAGGAGGTAAGCCGCATCTGGACCTTTCGGACCTGCAAGCGTGATCGCGTCCGCCAAGTGCGCCGCGGATAGTGCATCTGCGGTACGACGGGTACAGAAGTGCGCCGTCATGTAGAAGGAGAAGGTCGCAGTTCGAGCCTCTGGCTCCCATTCCGTGAATGCATTCATGAGAGCAGACCCGCGTCTTGAAGTTCGGGTCGGACCTTTGGAATCAGGTTGCGGTAACGACTCCAGTTCTGAGTTTCGTACTGGACACGTCCCACGACAACACTTGGATGCACCTCATATCGCGACGAGGCTTCAACGATTGCTGGCACCGATGTTGACTTGATGCAGAAACCGCGTGGGAAGAGCCAGGCTGAAGCTTGCTCATCGGCCTCTATTTCTGCTGGATCGTCTACCCCGGCTGGATCGTCCCGAAGTGCTCTAAGGTCGTCGTCAAGAATTGTGCCGTCCTGCGAGTCAATATGACCGAGTGTTAGATGAGCGCACTCATGGAGCAGCGTGTACAAAAGGCTGTCAAAACGGTCTCCTCGAGTGGTCAGCCCAATTGCGGGGCGGGCATCGGTAAGGAAGGTCACAGCGCCATCGAGCTTGCCTCCCCGGAGACCTTGAGCAAAGACCAGACAAACGCCACAGTCCCCAAAGAGACTGGGAAGTCCGGGGAGTCCCGCCGGCCCGTCTTTGAGCAGTCTCGGAAGGCGCTGTGCAAGCTCCTCTAGAGCGTCTACGGCAAAGTCTGCTACAGTCTGACCCTCGGCAACTCGCCGAACATGTCCAAGCCACGCCGACTGTTCAATGCTGATCGGGTCAGCGGAATTCGAGCGCCTTGCCGCCAACGCAAACTCTGGATCATCATCGAGAGTGTTGATCTCAAGCAGTTCGCATACGGCTGCTTCTGTGACATCAAGATCATCGGTTCGCGGTATCCAACCGCGAGACCGTACTTCGGCCAGGGGTATCACTTCGCGGAGTCGCGCTCGCCGGGCGACTGGACTCGGCTGATCCTGAGCGGCCGCTGATCGCAAACGGTGAAGACGATAGGCGCTTTGAAGGTTGAGCCAAAGCTCTGGAGTAGTACCGAGCGCTTCGGAAAAGGAGCAGGCTGTCTCGGCCGTGATCGCCTTCTTCCCATTCAGAATCTCCGACACTGCCTGCAGCGGTCGGTCGATGATTCCCGCAAACTCTGTGACAGTCCAGCCGCGCTCGTCTAGCTCGTCGCGGAGGTACTCGCCTGGAGGGAAGACCTCGGCGGGAGTGTAGGTCTTGGTCATAGCGCTGAATCTCCTTCCTAGTGGTAATCGACGATCTCGACGACGATGAGCAGGTGGCCCTCCGCGTCCTTCCCTATCCGCAAGATGAGCCTCCATTGATCGTTGAGCCTGATTGAGTGCTGACCGACACGGCCACCTTTGAGTTTCTCGAAACGTAAGGCTCGATAGCTCCGTAGGTCGGACTCGGACTCAGCATTGGCGAGAAAACCCATCTTCTTCCGAAAGGACTTTGTGACGTCGGGCCCGATTCTGGGCAGCACAAAATCTCTCTCCTCGTACAGTCGTCGTAAGTCGTCATCCTCGAACTCGAATTTCATTGTTCAGACTTTCACCCTATAGGTGAACCACTGAAAACCGATAACGCTTGGAGAAATCTGTGTCGCGGTTCAGGAAATTCGGTCCGGCCAGTGATCAATCTACGTTTCCTCTATCTTATATTTTCTAATATTTCATTATTTTCTGCGTGTTATTGTCACACCTTGCATGTAGAGTTACATCCATGAAATTACTGTCCGCATCCGACTCCTTCAACACCCAGACCGGTGCCGGGTGCGGGGAGGACCTGTTTGTTGCGGCGGTTGACGTCGCGGGGCTGGGCGATGAGGGATTGTCATCCCGGTTGGGGGTGATCGGTCGTGCCGAGTCCCGTTTGGCAGCGATGAAGTCCCAGGTGCTTGCGGAGGTCGAGCGTCGTCACGACGCCACCGCCGCTCAGCGAGTCGCCCGGGATGAACTGCAGTCATCGGCGCGTGAAGCCAAACGAGATGTCGAATCAGCGGTGCGGTTGTCTGAGTTGTCTGCCACTAGCGAAGCCCTTGAGTCAGGCGAGATCCCCCAAGGCCATGCTCGGCTCATCGCACGTGCTTCTGGTGAGAGCGATATCGACGAAACCGTGTTGGTCGACTCAGCCAAGCAGCAGGATTTCGACGCGTTCGTCAAGACGGTGCGTCGTCATCAACAAGATCAGTCCAAAGACGACGGCCAGTCGCTATTGGAGCGGCAGCGCAAATCTCGCAAAGCCCGGATCTTCGAATCTCCTGAGACCGGCATGTTCGTGTTGTCTGCCGAGTTCGACCACATAACCGGGGCACGCATCGCAACTGCGTTGACCGCCAAAGAACGACAGCTATGGCACAACGAAGACCCAAAGAAGCGGCGCACTCCGCAACAGCGAATGGCCGACGCACTATCCGAGTTGGTCTGCGAGCCCGGTTCCGGCAAAGGTCAGGGAACCGATCTGTTGGTGATCGCCGATTACGACGTGATTCAACAGCAGTTGGCCAACGCCAGGCTCGCTGACGGCTCACCGATACCCATAGCCGAGTTGCATCGCATGGCTCTCGATGCCGACATTCTGCCTTCCATCTTCGACGCCAAGACCCAGAACATGTGGCTCGGACGCGCACGACGCACCGCGTCTGAAGCTCAGCGTGTGGCACTCATGGCTCGCGATAAGCACTGCGTCGGCTGCGGCGCCAACCCGCTGTGGTGCCGTGCCCACCACATCATCTGGTGGCGCAACGGCGGGCCAACCGACCTCGACAACCTGCTGCTGGTGTGCGACAGCTGTCACCACAAGATCCACGAACAGGGCTGGACCGTCCACCAACACCCAAAAACCCGCAGATACAAGCTGAAACCACCCGCCTCTGGCCCAGTTTCCGCCCAAAACCCGGCCGATCGACCGAGTCTGGAGCGGAAACGCGTTACGACTATGGCCTTCGGCGAGAACCGGTGCATCACCACCATCTGCCGACCGCCACCAGTAGCCGCACTGGAGACGACAGAAGAATCACAGCAACCCGCCAATGCCAGCGGTAGACCCCAAGCACCACCCCTTAGCGAACACGGGTACGTTCACCGTCGCTTGGCGATTACCACCAACGGCAGAACCAGGCAACGAGCAGCGGGTAGTCGGACAACGAGCCAGCGAACGACCAAACAGGCAACAGCGGGTAGCCGGACAACGAGCAACCGGCGACCGGCGACCGGCAACGAGCAGCAGGCAACAGAGGGCAGCCGACAACCGGCAACGAGCGACCGGCGACCGGCGACCGGCGACCGGCAACGAGCAAGCAGGCAGCCCCGACAACCGGCGACCGGCAACCGGCAACAGAGGGCAGCCGACAACGAAGCGACCGGCAACGAGCAGCCGACAACGAAGCGACCGGCGACCGGCAACGAGCAATCAGGCAGCCCCGACAACGAGCGACGAGCAACCGGCAACAGAGGGCAGCCGACAACCGGCGACCGGCAACGAGCGACCGGCGACCGGCGACCGGCGACCGGCAACGAGCAGCGAGCAGCCGACAACCGGCAACGAGCAGCAGGCAGCCGGCGACCGGCAACGAGCAGCAGGCAGCCGACAACCGGCAACGAGCAAGCAGGCAGCCCCGACAACGAGCGACGAGCAACCGACAACAGCGACCGGCAACGAGCAGCGAGCAGCCGACAACCGGCGACCGGCAACAAGCAGCGAGCAGCCGACAACGAGCAGCGAGCAGCCGACAACCGGCGACCGGCAACGAGCAGCGAGCAGCCGACAACGAGCAGCGGGCAGCCGGCAACGAGCAGCGAGCAGCCGGCAACCGGCAACGAGCAGCGAGCAGCCGACAACCGGCAACCGGCGACCGGCAACGAGCAGCGGGCAGCCGGCAACCGGTGACCGGCAACAGGCAGAACCCAAGCAACAGACAGCGGGGAACGGTGGCTGGGGGTCAGAGGCGGAAGGTGAGGCCTCGGTAGCTGGGGGTGAAACCGGCGGACTGGAGGCGCGCGGCCCAAGGAGTCTCGCGGATTGCGACGCCGTCAACCTTGGCGATATCCAACGAACGCAACCGGCCGCTGGAAACCAGACCCTGCAAGGTCTGAATCCAGGCGTCATCGTCCTGGGCCGCCGGGAAGGTCACGAGCGAACGGCCACCCCGTTCCAGGATCGCCACACAGACACCAGCGTCGATCACGACATGGGCGCCCACGGCCCGAACCGGACGGCCCGAAGACTCCGGCCACGGCAACACCGAACCGTACGGCTGAGCCGGATCGGTCGCCGCCAACACGACCGGGCCGTCGCTCAAACTGTCACCGCCACCACGGTCGGCTTGGCAATAACCCCCGCTGCGTCCGTCACGGTCGCTGCGAAACTCGCCGCCGGCAACGCGCAGACTTCGCAGTCGATCAACCGCTCCGGGAGCAGCAAACTGCGCCGCGCCGAGACCGGCAACAAAGTACCCGCGCCGGACCTCGCCGCGTTCCTCGAGCAACCGCAGCAGCGGATACAAACCGGCGAAACCGCCATCGACGCCTTCGCCGCGGGCAATCTCGCGAGTCAGAATGCCGTATCGGTCAAGCAGTTGCTGGACCCGCGCGTAGGTGATCTCAGTCTGTGCGGGCGCCGGTTCCCGCATCGGGGCAACTAGCGACCACCGCCCCGCTCCTGTTGGTGGTCCCTGCAAACGCAGAGCACCCGGCCGAGGTCGCCGCTGGCCATGCGCCCCGCTCCGCCTAGTGCTGGACCGGAATCCAGCACGAGAGCCGGAACGGAATCCAATATAGGATCCAGACCGGGATCGGGAGCGGGAGACAACTGTCGATCCGTCGGCAACCAGAGCACGGACCGGTGCCAGGGTGTCGTTGGTGACGTGACCGGCCCAGACCAGATCCCACAAGCCCGCCAACACTGTCTCCTGGTCGTACTCAACACCGGCTTTGGCAACCGCCGCCACCAAATCAGGCCAGAACGACGCTCCATGCTCACCAAGATGCGCCAGCAGCGCCCCATGGACAGGATCTTGAGCCTGCTCATAAGCAGACTGGTCAACAGGCTCAGGACCAGCAGCCACGTCCAGCAGAAACCGCATCTGCTCCCGGAAAAACAAACATACCCGCGGGTCACGAGCACCCGACCCACCAGCGCCCACCCACACCAGCTCACCAGTGGCGCACAACGCGTCGAGTTGGCTCGGGTGGTAGTCCTCGATTCGAGCGGACAGCACCTCAGACTCCAACACCGAAGCTGCTATAGGCGCACCCTGGAGTTGACCGATCACCTCCACGAGCCCGTCGACCCCGCATCTTGGACTCGTCGAACCCGTCGGATCCGTCAAGCCCTGCCAAGCGCCCAGGAACCGGGCGAGGGTCTCCGACTCGACCGGCTCGATCTCGTTGCGCAGGGCAGCCAGCGAACGTCGGCGCAGCAGGCGCAACACATCGTCGTTGCAGTATTCGCGTGCGCGGCTGCCGCGTCGGAACTCGCCCCGGACGATTTTGCCGGCCGCCACCAGACCGTTCAGTGCCTCAACAATCTGATCTTCGGATACATCGATCCAGCGGGCGACGTCCGTGGCCAGGAACGGTCCGTGAGTGCGGCTGTAGCGCAGGCACAGCTCGCCCAGCGGATCGGCAGCAGGCTCAGCCGACGCTCCAGCCGCCCCAACCGGGCCGCGCGCAAGGGCTGTGCCTACCGCGCCTGTTCCGTCGCGGAGGCGGGCAATATCGTCCGCTGCGGCCAACCGGTCCTCCCCGGCGATCTGGATTTCGATCACTCGCTGCTCTTCAACCAGTTGCCGTACCCAGGAATCAATGTCAGCACCAGAGACCGCACGAACCGCCAGATCGAGCCGACTGAGCGGGCCGAGCAGGCGCAAATGGTCGTGGAGCTCGTCTGCATCGCGAGCTAGATATGCGTCACCGAGATGCTGCAACTCCAGTTCGACTCCGGCCAGAACTGCCGGATCAAGAAGCTCTCGCAGTTCCTCGTCGCCGAGCAGGTCGCCCAACAGGTCGCGGTCGAGCGCCAGCAACGCCGAGCGACGCTCGGCCATGGGCGCGTCGCCTTCATACATGTAAACCGCAATCCAGGAGAACAGCAACGACCGGGCGAACGGCGACGCCCTCGGAGTCTCGACCGCAACCACCCGAACCCGCCGACTCCGCAGGTCACCCATGAGCCGGCGCAACCCACCAAGATCGAAGACATCGTTGACACACTCCCGGGTCGCCTCCAGCAACATCGGAAACGATGGATACTGCGCCGCCACAGCCAGCAAATCCGCAGCCCGCCGGCGTTGCTGCCAGAGCGGGGTGCGCTGATCAGGTCTGCGCCTCGGCAACAGCATGGCTCGGGCGGAACATTCACGGAACCGCGAGGCGAACATTGCGGTGTCGCCCAGCCCGGCGAGCACCACGTCCGATATTTCGTCGGGCTCGAAGAGCAGATCGTCGACGCTCAACTCATCAAGAGCATCGGGAAGCCGCATCACGATGCCGTCGTCGCTCCACATGAGCTCGATATCGGCTCCGAACGCCTCACTCAACCGAGCGCTGATCGCCACTCCCCACGGGGCGTGCAACCGGGCGCCGAACGGCGTCAGAATGCACACCCTCCAATCACCGATCTCGTCTCGGAACCGCTCAACCACGACGGTGCGATCATCAGGAACGGCTCCCGTGGCATCAGCCTGATCCCGCAGAAAAGCGACAATGTTGCGAGCAGCCCGATCATCAAGATCATGGCGTTGGCGCAGTCGCGGAATCGGGTCCGGATCAGCGCGGATCTCGCGGATGAACTCGCCGACCGCTCGGCCGAGCTCGCTTCCCCGCCCCGGCCCGTCACCCTTCCAGAACGGCATTCTGGCGGGCTGGCCAGGCGCGGGAGTCACGACTACACGCTCAACGGTGATCTCTTCGATGCGCCACGAGGAAGCGCCGAGCAGGAAAACCTCCCCCGCGCGGCTCTCGTAGACCATCTCCTCATCGAGCTCCCCGACCCGAGTGCCGTCCGGCAGGAATACGCCGAACGCCCCCCTATCGGGAATCGTCCCCGCATTGGTCACGGCCAGACGCTGCGTGCCTCTGCGGCCCCGCACCTTGGCCGCCGCGCGGTCATGAACGATCCGCGGCCGCAGCTCGGAGAACTCCTCGGAGGGGTAGACCCCCGACAACAGGTCCACGATGTTGGCGAAAACCTCCTCCGACAGCTCCCTGAAGTTGGCGCAGCGTCGCACCACTGCCAGCAGATGCTTGAAATCCCAGTCGTCCATGGCGCACATGGCCACGATCTGCTGCGCCAACACGTCGAGGGGGTTGCGCGGGTAACTCGTGTGTTCGATCAGCCCCCGCTTCATGCGGTCGACGATCACCGCCGTCTCGACCAGCTCAGCACGGTGTTTGGGGAAGATCTTGCCGCGGCTCGGCTCACCCACCCGATGCCCGGCACGGCCGATCCGTTGCAGACCCGACGCGACCGAGCCCGGGGAGCCGACCTGCACGACCAGATCAACGGCTCCCATGTCTATGCCGAGCTCCAGGGTTGAAGTCGCCACCAGCCCCCGTAAATCACCGCGCTTGAGTTCTTCTTCGACTTGGAGCCGTCGATGACGCGACAACGATCCGTGGTGAGCCTTCACCAACTCGGATTCATCGGACTCATCGATTTCAGTGCTCTCAACACCGGTTTCCGCTGCTCCGCATTCGCTCGCCAGTTCGTTGGACAATCGGCGGATAGTCGACGGATAGTCGGTTTCCGCTGCTCCGCATTCGCTCGCCAGTTCGTTGAGTCGAGTGGCCAGGCGTTCACACAGTTGGCGAGCATTGGCGAAGATCAGTGTCGATCTGTGCTGTTGAACCAACTCCAGCAGCCTGGGATGAATTGAGGGCCAGATGCTCCGGTAAGCGGGTTTGCCCGCAGCTTGGCCAGTGGCAGGCGGTTCTGCTCTTTCGCCCGGAGAACCCATGTCTTCAACCGGAACAACCACCTCGATCTCGAGTTCCTTGCCGGCGCCCGCGTCGATCACCGTGACCGGACGAGGGCGCATCTCGCCGTCATCTCCGGGTTCACAGCCTCCCAGGAAGCGGGCAATCTCTTCGAGCGGCCGCTGGGTCGCCGACAGTGCAATTCGCTGGGGACTCCGTGGTGTCAATTCTTCAAGCCGTTCAAGCGACAGCATCAGGTGCGCACCTCGTTTGGTTCCCGCCAGCGAGTGAATCTCGTCGACGATCACATGCTGCACGCTGCTCAGAGTCTCGCGGGCGCGGCTGGTGAGCATCAGATACAGGGACTCCGGCGTCGTGATCAGGATGTCCGGCGGATGACGAATCAGCTGACGCCGCCGCGGAGTGGGTGTGTCGCCGGTGCGAATCCCCATCGTCGGCGAATTGACAGCGGTCCCGTTGCGCTGCGCCGCTTGTTCGATACCGCGCAATGGGTCACGCAGGTTCTTCTCGACATCGACCGCCAGAGCTCGCAGCGGAGAAACGTACAACACCCTAGTCCTCTGCAATCGATCCTCGGGAACCGGTTCGAGCGACAGACGATCGATTGCCCACAAGAACGCTGAAAGCGTCTTGCCCGATCCGGTGGGTGCGAGGATCAGCGTGTGGTCGCCTGCAGCGATCGCCGGCCAACCCTGCACCTGCGGTGGTGTGGGTTCGGCGAAGCTCGCTTCGAACCAGTCCCGGACAGGTGCCGAGAAGGGCATTAGCGAATCGACCATCTCCGCACGCTAGCCAGCCGGACCCGCCTTGTTACCGCCACGCCGCCGCTCTCCAGCAGTTGCACGCAAGCTGGTTCGCCGAACCAGAGACAAAATCGGGCAAACCAGGCAAACCGCCGAAACCGTGGAAAACACGGCGATCAGGGGAAATGCTGCAGGTCCTTTGACCTAGACTCCGGAATATGGATGACTACGAGTCACCTGAATGGCACCCAGCATTCGAGGAATACTGCGAGACAATCTACGAACTCGACGAAGACGATCTTGACGTCATACAAGCGCGGATCGCGGACCGTCTCGAAGTGTCACGTCCCTCGGTGTCTGAGATGGTCAAGCGCATGGAAGCGGAGGGACTGATCAATGTCGGAGAGCAGATCACCCTCACCCCCGAGGGTATGCACCTGGCGGAAACCGTTGTGCGCCGCCATCGCCTCGCCGAGCGTTTCCTCACCGATGTTCTCGGTCTGACCTGGGCTCAAGCCCACCAGGAAGCAGGCAAATGGGAGCACATAATCTCGCCTACGGTCGAGAAGGCGATGATGACGTTGCTTCATGAGCCGACCACCTGCCCCCACGGCAATCCCATCCCCGGTTCGGACTACGAAACGCCCGATCTTGTGGCACTCGACACCATCAAAGTCGGTCAGAGGCTGACCATCCGGCGCATCACTGAGGAACTGGAATTCACCGAAGGAATGCTCGACTTCCTTGAGGAGTCATCAATCGTCCCGGGATCGACCGGTCGACTCAGCGCAAAGTCTCCCGACGGCACCTCCACCGTCGTCATCGACGGAACCCCAGTCGTCGTGGGCGGATTCGCCTCCGCCAGAATCCTGGTCAGCGCGTCATAGCCTGCGGATTGGCTCAGCTGATTTCCAGCCGCAGTCAGCCACTGCCGACCTCGGTCAATCCGCTTGGCTAGCTTCGGCTATCCATCGGCAACAAGATCGCGGAACTGAGCCAGCAGCTCGTCAATGCGGTCTTGGGCCGCGGCCCAAGCGCTGCGTTGGGGAGGATCGGCGGCCAGCGCCTCCTGCGAAAGGCGGAACTGGCGGTCCAGTTCGGTGAGCAGCTCCACAAGCGTTTCGGGGGTCTCGTCACCGCTGGACGGGGTGGTGGACGGGGTGTCGTCAGGATCAGCGGGCTCGTCCGCGCCGCTCATATCACCCGCAGCATCCGCATCACCCGCAGCATCCGCATCATCCGCAGCATCCGTGTCGCCGTCGCCGGCTTCGAAGGTTGCACCGCTAACATCGCCCAAGGCATCGCCGACGACATCGGAGAAGTCCTCCCCCGGGAACAGTTGCTGCAATGCTTCGTTGAGATTGCGGCCGAGGCCGATCTGCTGGGTCTCGCCGACGATCGCGGCGATCACAAACTCGAGATTCGGCACACTCGTGCCTTCTGCAGACACGTACAGCGAACGCACCCACAGAATCGAGTTGTCAATCGGCAGCATCACGAGATCGCTGAAATCAACCTGCGAACCAGCCTGATCCAACAAGGTGAGCCGGGCCGTGATCTCCTCGGTCTGGGCGATCCCTGAAGCCACAAGCACCGGACCCGGAGCGGTGGAACTCGTCAGCTCGTAGGTGACCAGGCGAGATGATCCGTCCGGAAGCGCCTCACCCACCATGAACGCTTCAAGTTCTTTGCGGTCGTCGTTCTCGTCGTAGGGAACGAACGATCGCAGCGTGACGAAGGACGGATCGTCCTCTCCGGGCAGCTGCAGCAGTGTGTAGTAGGGGCTGACCCGCTGTTCACGGACGGTGACGATCCCCTGTTCGTCGACCGAGGACTCGAAGGTGCCGCCTGCCGAGACCGAACGGCCCGGATCCTGGGCCACCGCCCAGCGCTCAGTGCCGACGAGCAGACTCACCGGGCTCTCGATCTGGTATGTCGAGTACATGTTGGTCTGCACTCTGAACAAGTCCTGGGGATACCGCAGGTGATCCTTCAACTCATCGGGCATTTCAGAGAAATCGCTGAACAAGCTGGGGAAAGCCGACCGCCAGGCCTCGATGATCGGATCGTCGACCGGCATCACATAGAACGACACATCACCGTCGTATGCGTCGACGACGGCCTTTACCGAGTTGCGCACATAGTTGAAGCGGGGCCCGGCCAAACCGCCCTTCTGGAGCCGGTCGTTCTCGGAGCGCTGCGAGTACGGGTACTTGTCGGTGGTCGTGTACGCGTCGATCACATAGTGGATGCGGCCGTCGAAAACCACGGGGTACACATCGCTGTCGTATTGCAGGAACGGTGCGAGCTTCTCCACCCGATCTCGCACATCGCGCACGTAGATCACGCGGGTGTCGTTGTTGATGAAGTTGGATATCAGCGGCTCGATCTGACCGAACCGCAGCGCAAATGCCACCTGGCGGACGATCCCGCCCAGTTTGACGCCAGCCGAGCCGCCGTAGTTGCCCAGCACGTCGCCGCCGTCGTTGGCGACATAGTCGACCTCGTCGACGGTTGTGCCGACCAGGGAGTATCCATCCATGTCCTCGCCGTGGTAGATCTGCGGAACCCCGAAATCCAGATCGAGCGAGTCGTCGACGTCGTTGGTGATCGTCGACACCAAGAAGTCCGGGCGACCCTCGTCGGTCGTGGCGTTGGCACTCGCCATCGCCAGGCCGTAGCCGTGGGTGACGCGCACATGTCGGCGCTCCCAGTTGGCGGTGTCCTCTCCGGCGAGCTCACGGGCGCCGAGCACCACCTGCCGCAATTCACCGTCGACCACATACCGGTCTGTGTCGAGGGTGGGTTCCAGCGCTCCGGTTCCCGGCAGTGCATCTTCACCGAGGAACCGATAGAAGCCGCGTTCTGCCTGGAACCGTTCAAAGGTGGGATGAACTGTAACCGGGTCGAGTATTCGGGCGTTCTGAACCGTTACGGCATTGGCGCGGATCTGCTCGGGCGTGAGTACCTCGGAGTAGTCGAACGGGGTGACGGCCATGTCCTTGAGACCGAACGCGTAGCGGGTGGCTTCGATGTTGCGATCGGCGAAATCCGCCTCTCGTGCGGTCTCGTTGGGGTCGACCTGGAAGCGCTGCACAAACGCCGGGTAGATCCCGCCGACCACAATCGCCACGAACGCCCAGAGCCCGACAGCGAGCACCGGGAGCGTCCAACCGCGTCGCCACAGGTTGACAATCAGCAGCACGACCGCGCAGAGCGAGATCGCGATCAGCAGGTACAACGCCGGCAGCTGAGCATTGACGTCGGTGTAGAACGCTCCGTCGAGAACCCCGCGGGTCGATGTCGTCAACTCGTATCGGGCCAGCCAGTAGTCCGCCGCTTTGATGAGGGCGAGGACTGCCAGAATCGCTGAAAGATGGACTTTGACGATCGGCTTGGCACGCTCGCCTCCGATCACACTGACGCGCACCGATCCGTTGAGGTAGTGCGACAGTGCGGTGACGATCAGCATTATCACGAAGGCTGCGAATGCCCAGCCGACCACGTAGCTCAGAAACGGGAGTTGGAAGACGTAGAACCCGATGTCAGCGCCGAACTGAGGATCGGTGATTCCGAACTCCTTGCGGTTGACGAAGAGCAGCCATTCCTCCCACTGGCTGGGCACGCCTGCCGCCGCGATCAGCGCTAACAGGAACGAGACCACCGTACGCACTAGGAAATAGTGACCCGCGACCACTGCGTGGTACCGCGAGACCAACTCTTCTTCGGGTCCCGGGGGTCGGTGCGTTGGTGCACTGCGATCCGAGATCAGCAGGTTCACCCACATCAGCACGAAGAAGAAGGCTCCGAAGATGAGGGTGAGAACGATTTTCGCTCCGAGCACCTGGCGCCATACCGAGGCCCGGTTGAGTGCGTCGAACCACAGATAGTCGGTGTAGAAACTGGCGACTCCGCGCAGCGAGAAAAGGCCGAACAGCAGGGCAGCGATCATTGCGAGGACGATGAACCTCCCGTTGCGGCGAAATCGCCCTTTCCGCGGGTTAATTATGTCCTCAACCTCAGCCATCGTAGGAGAGGCTACCGGTCGCGGAGCATGAGCCGACCCCGATCAGTGCTGTTTTGGCGCTGATATGGCGCCCACATACCGCTGATATGGCACTGTTGCGGGACAGTACGGGACAGTACGGGACAGCATTGGGGCGGTTATCGTGCTGTCTCGGCGCAATCAAGGCGCGGTCATGCCACCTCGAGGCGGCAGGTGCACATGGGATGCGCCGGGGGGAATTGGTCACCTGTGGGGAATTTCTCGCCGGCGACGACTTCGCCGGCCAACGCATTGTCCGCACAATCTGCTCCACAGGAACCGTCGGAGTCAACCACCCAGCGAACTGTGAGGTTGGCCTTGTCTTTGTGGGCCTGGTCGATCTTGACGAGACCGTCGACCGCGACCGAAGCTGCCGACGCAGCATCGGTGAGATGCCGGGAACGGGCCTCGCGGTACAGCGCCCGAACCGCATCGGAGAGTTCCTGCTCGCCGTCGAACTGCTCAGCAATGTCTGCGAGCCGTCGCCGCACAGGCTCCAGCGCGATCACATGAATGTTGGCCAGCGCCGGGCTCAAATCGAGTTCCGGGGAACCTCCCAAGGAGACGCACTGTTCCCGCAGAGCCGGGATGGCGGCCTCCTCGTAGGCGGCATTGTGCTTTGCCTCAGTGTCGAACTTGGTCATTGCTGCTGCGCCCCGGCACCGGATTCCGTCGAGCAGCGAACCTTGCTCTTCCACCAGAACCTTCTTCATGGCTCTCGCCGCAGCGATGGCCGCACGCTCGCGAGCAGAGTCTGAACCAGGCTTCGGCTCGATTGCCGGATCAGACACCGGTTCAGATGCTTCCTCAGATGCTTCCTCGGCCTCGGATTTTGCATCTTCGGCAGGCCCTGCGGCCTGCTCCGGGGCCTGCCCGACAAGTTCGGGCTCGGTCTTGGTTCGTCCCGACCGCAGACGAGCAAAGACGTCTCGGGCGTTGCCGACGAGGGACCCGCTTTCGTTCTTCTGGGTTGTCTCAGGTTCTGCTGGTTCGGCCTCAGGCTCAGCAACAGCCTCCGGTACCGGTTCATGCTCGGCCTCATGCTCGGGTTCTGCTGGTTCGGCCTCAGGCTCGGCATGCTCGGCCTCAGGCTCAGGCTCGGCATGCTCGACCTCAGGCTCGGCATGCTCGACCTCAGGCTCGGCCGGCTCAGCGACAGCTTCATCGGCGGTTTCCCCGGCGTGGACGCTGAGAGCATCCAAATGGTCCAGAGCCTCCATTTCGCCGGTCGTGAAGGTATCGCTGATCGGCCCGGGCAGGGGCGAGTCGGAGACCAGCGGCTGTCCCACCAACCTCCCCGCTTCGATCTCAGCCTCGAGATCATCAACTGTCGGGGCCGGTTCAGAGGAGACCCGCAGACCGGCGCGATTGGCGGCTGCGCGGGCTTCCGGCACGGAGGCCACCAGGTCTTCGATCGCGGTGTCGAGGCTGTTCTGAACCGTTGTCAATGCCTCGAGCAGTCGATCCCGACCGGCTCGGAGCTGCTCGATCTGGGCTCGGCCGGTCTGTCGTTTTCGGGCGAGGTCGCGCAGCATGCGCTCTCTGACGGTCTGCGCCTCGCTGATCATCTCGCGTCCGTGATTGCGGCTTTCCTCCACGATCTCGCCGGCTTCGTGCCGCGCTGCTTCGATCAGCTCAGTGGATTGGGCGGTGGCGTCCGCTAGCACGGTCTCTGCCGCAGCACGCGCTTCGTGACTGATCGCTTCGGCTTCGCTGTCGGCTCTCGCTATCCGGCTCGCCGCCGCGTCGTGGGCTGCTTCAAGCACGCTGCTCACCTCGACCCCGATCAGCTCAGTCGCCCGGCGCGCCTCGGCGTCGCTTCGACCCGCCTGTTGGGATTCGCTCAGCCTCCCCCTCAATTCGTTGCATAGCCGCTGCAAGCGGCGGATTTCTGAAGCCGCTGCCCGAAGCTGGGCACGCACTTCGGCGGGGTCGAATCCGCGGCGCGTGATCGGAAAAGAGCCCGACTCGAGCTCGCCGGGATCGAGAGCCCCTTCGTTGAGCGCATCTGCGACTTGGGGCGCGTCTTCAGGCTCGATGTCCGGCGTGTCGGTCACGCCCAACATCGTAGGAGCCACACCAGCACGAATGGGGAATACCCCCTGCCTAGACCACCCAAGGGAATCCCCGGGCCGAGCACCGGCACTTCCCGTGCCCAGCCGCCCCTGCCCAGAGCACCAAAGGGAATCCCCGGGCATCCCCGGGCAACCGTCGAGATGGCCTAGAAGTCGAGATGCAGTGCGTCGGTGTCTCCACCGAGTTCGGCAAGCGCTTCAATCGCCTCATCGAGAGTCGACACGCCGAAGACTCTCATGTCTTCAGCCTGGGCCTGCGCATCAGCAACCAAGTCCGCCGGGACAATGAATGCGACCGCGCCGGCCGAGCGCGCCGCGACTGCCTTCTGGCCGACTCCCCCGACGTTGCCTACCACCCCTCCCACGAAGATCTGGCCCGTGACTGCGATTCGCTGGTTTCCGGTGAGCTCACCCTCGGTCAACCAGTCGATGATGGTGAGCGCGAACGCGAGTCCAGCCGAGGGTCCGCCGGTTGATCCAGTGTCGATTTCGACGTCTATCCCCAGCGACACGTCCTCGATCCGCGGGACGATCTCGCCGATGCCGATGTAGGCGCCTTCGAGTCCCTGCGGGTGTTCACCCCAGACGACCGACACATCTCGGACTTGAAGCGATTCTTCGTTCTCGACTGTGACGACGCCGGTCGCACCTGGCGCCTTGCGCGCCAGTTCAGCGCGCAGCGACTGGAGCGAGCTGATCTCGACGCCGTCAACGGCGATGATCACATCGTCGACGGTCAACAGGCCGTCTACCGGGCCGTCGCTGACGACAGCGTTGAACCCGACTCCCGTCTCTTTGACCGGCACCCCCAGATACTCCAGAGCCGCGGCGATCGCATCGTCTTTGGAGCGGCTCATCATCTCGAGGTTGCGCGTGCGGTTCTCCTGGGGCGTCCGGTCGCCGAGAATGTGTCCCAGCGGCTGCAACTCGAAGTCGTCGTTGACCTCTGACTGGATCCACTCGAACACCGAGACATCGAGGTCGACTGACACGGTCGTGAAGAGAAACTCGCCGTCGGGCCTGTACCTGAGACGGCCGTTGATATCCACCCGGTCCCCGACCGATCGGGCGGTCCCGGGCCTGGTGACTACCGCCCCGTTGTCGATCAGCGCCTGGCCCGGAATGACCCGGCCCAGCGTCTTGGCCGGGACCAGCAACGACGCACCGCAGAGCACAATCGCCGCCAGCAGCGCCAACAGGACCCTGCGAAACCAGCGGCGTTTGCGTTTGCGGCGAACAGGTACCGTCTGCTCGTCGGTCGGCGCCGAGCCCTCGACATCGGGCGCTAGCATTGAAACGGACGTGCCCTCCTCAGTCATCGTGCCAATCATCGTCTCAGCGTTCGTCCTAGTGGCGGGGGATATTTCCGGTCGCGCTGGGCGACCCCAGCGGAGACTTCAGCCTGCCAGAGCCACAACCAACTATGGCAGGGCGTATAGCAGGGCGCACGTTCGGACCCAACTGGACGCCATCGGGCTCTCGGTGTGGATGACCGCTTCGAACCGTGGCGGTCATCGATCGAGTTCCGGAAGCAACCAGCCCTCTGAACTGCTCGCGAGCTCGCTGCGCGCTGTGGGGATCCTGCGGCATTCCGTCCAGCGTCCCGTGGTCGGGTCCAAAGCTTACATCCGGCTCTGGCAGCGCCTGCGGTCGCTGATAGTGCTCGCGGCGATCGTCGTCGGTCTGGGCGTCGCTGTGTCTGTCGTGATCGGCGTGATCGTCGTCGGGCTCGCGTTCCTGCTGGAGAACGCGATCTCCTGAGGGTCGGGACGGATCGGGGCGGATCATGGCGGGGCATAGCGGATCCGATTCTGCACAACGCCGACGGGACGCGGCGCTGGCCGGTTATCGCGGCGCGGCTGACGCCGACGCAGCCCATGCTGCCGAGGCTGCACAGGGCGACCCTGACCCGAAGGTCCGGATCGCCGCGCTTCGTTCTCTCGCGAGGATCGGAGCCGCTGCCAACGAGCCGGTCCGCAACGAACAGATCACCAGAGCCCTAGACGACGCCGAACCATCAGTTCGTATCGCGGCGATCGAGATCGCCGCCGGCCAGCCTGAGCCAGGGCTCCTCCACCTGCTCGATGACGAGGACTCGATGGTGGTCGAAACCACCGCCTGGGCCCTCGGGGAACGGGAGACGGCCGGCGAGACGATCATCGACCGGCTCTCGCGGGTCGCCCGCGATCATCACGATCCGCTTGCTCGGGAGAGCGCCGTCGCCGCGCTCGGGGCCATCGGAGACGACCGGGGCCTCGGCGCGGTCCTCGGCGCCACCCGTGACAAGGTGGCGATCCGGCGCCGGGCGGTCATCGCGCTGGCGGCTTTCGAAGGGGCTGAGGTTTCTGCTGCTTTTGCGCGAGCACGCCACGACCGCGACCGCCAGGTCCGCGACGCGGTCGAAGAATTGCTGGGACCCGACAAGCCCGACGAAGAGGGCTGATCGTGGGCCGCCGCGTAGTCTTGGGCAGCATCCCACGACAAGCCCGACGAAGAGGGCTGATCGTGGGCCGCCGCGTAGTCTTGGGCAGCATCCCACGACAAGCCCGACGAAGAGGGCTGATCACCCCACGCTCTGTCGGGGCTCAGAGTCTCAGCGGTCCCGACCGTCGGCGCTGCCGGCTTTCATGAACATCACCTGAACCGACTCATAATGCTCGATCACCCGACCCGCGCCGAAGGCGACAGCTTCGAGCGGCGAGTGCACCAACTGCACGCGGACGTTCGTCTCACGCGACAGCCTCTGGTCCATGCCCCTCAACATTCCACCTCCGCCGACAAGGTGAATGCCCTGCACAATGAGGTCCTGAGCGAGTTCAGGCGGTGCCTGAGCAAGACAGGAGAGCACCGAATCGACCATCGCCGCCACCGGCTCCTCGATCGCCCCGCGGATCTCTGTCGGCGTCAAAACGATGGTCTTGGGCAACCCGCTCATCATCTCGCGTCCGCGAACCTCCGCGTTGACCTCGTTGGCGGTCGGCGCGGCGGAGCCCAGGACGATCTTGATGTCCTCCGCTGTGCGTTCGCCGATTGCAATCCCGTATTCCCGCCGGACATAGGCCTGCACCGCGCTGTCGATGTCGAACGACCCGACCCGGACCGCCTCGAGCGCTACAACTCCCCCGAGAGAGAGCAGCGCGGTTTCGGTTGTTCCGCCGCCGATGTCCACGACCATGTTGCCGATCGGTTCGTTGATCGGAAGGTCCGCGCCGATTGCGGCAGCGACCGGCTGTTCGATGAGCTGAGCGTCGGCGGCGCCCGCTCCTCTGGCTGCATCGGTCACGGCCCGCCGTTCCACCGCAGTGATCGCCGAAGGCACGCAGATCACCACACGGGGGCGGTTGAGACGGCTCACACCCACCCGCTGCAGCAGCAGCCGGATCATCCGCTGCGTCACGTCGAAATCAGTGATCGCGCCTTGGCGGAGCGGGCGCACTGCCACGATGTGGCTCGGTGTGCGACCGATCATCTGCCATGCTTCACGGCCGGTGGCGAGCACCTTCTTGGTGCGGCTGTTGACCGCGATGACGGACGGCTCGTTCAGGACGATGCCCTCCCCGCGGGCGTAGACCAGCGTGTTCGCGGTGCCCAGGTCGATCGCTAGGTCACGTGCCAGAGTTCAACTCCTCGCCGGATTCGGGATCGAACGGCACAATCCCGGTCGGTTGCTCGACCCTCGGGGAACCGTCGCGTGGCGCCAGCACACTCAAGTGCTCACTGAATGTGGGCGGCGCCGACGTCCTGGCGCGATGCCACAGCCACAGAATGAGCGAACCGACGATCGCCACCGCAGCAGCCACCACCAGAAACCCGACCGCGCTGCTCATGAGTCCAGCTTCGTCAGATGTTGCGCCTCGAGCCCCCAGGACTCGCCGTCAGCCCATACCTCTCTCTTCCAGATCGGAACGGTTGCTTTGAGAGTGTCGATTCCGAAGCGGGCCGCGGCGAAAGCCTCGGGGCGGTGCGGCGACGAGGCGACCACCACGACCGACGACTCGCCCAACTTCACCAGGCCCACTCGATGCAAGAGCACAATCCTTCCCAGAGCAGACCACCGCTGACGCATGTGTCCAGCGATCTCTTCCAGTTTTGGCACGACATAGCGATCATAAGCTTCGTATTCGAGCCGTTCAACGCAATCGCGCCCCTCGGCATGATCCCTGGCCGTGCCGCTGAACAGGACTACAGCACCGCAACTGGGGAGAACCGCCCAGTCAACGGCTCGACCCACCGGGAGCGTTTCGTCGGTCAGGCCCAGCCAGGCGTCGGAGTCGGTTGGCGGTGCGAGCGTTCGGGGGGCCTGCATTCTGTAATGGTACGACTCCGAGCAGCGGTCCGTCACGCTGCAGCTCGGCGGGTGGCGATCCGACGCAACAGCCACGCCAAAAACCCGAGTCCGCCTATAACGCCCAGCGCCGCTACCGCCAGGGCCAGTTCCTGACGCCGGCGCGCCGGGATCCAGTCGAGTGGACCCGGGTTGTGCGAAACGACCCACGCCTCCTCGTTGGAGTAGGCCGGTTCCCAGCCGAGCGAGCGCAAACGGTCGCTGGCTATCACCCAGGAGTGCGACGTGTAGGGCACAACTCCCGGTGGTATCGGCGCCAGTCCTGCCCGCCAGCGGACCGCGGCGAGCCCCCGGGCCATCCACATCGGTACCCGCAGCCTCGGCTTGGGTCCTTCGAGATCACGGAGAGCGTCGGGAGGGATCCAACCTTCGGGAGCAACGTTGAGCGGACCGTCGGCCCGGCACTCGACCACGGTTGCCACTGCGCCGGCCAGGTCGTCAATGTGGAGGTATTGGACGGGCGGGTCACCGTCGGCGGCCACTCCGAGTCGACCGTTGTGAAGCACGCGGGCCAGTTGTCCCAAGTCGTCGTCGGTCACGAGTGTTGTGGGACGCAGGACCGCCACCGCTGTGGATCGATTGGCTTTCTTCCACTCGGCCGTCAGCTTCTCGATCTCCGCCCGCGTGACTGCCCAGGAGAAGTCGGGGTTGGGGCGCACCGGCGCGTCCTCGGTCAACGGGACGGGGTTGGCGGTCCGGGCGCCATAGACCAGCGCCGAGGACAGCAGCACGATCTGATCGACTTGGCAGTCCGCTGCTGCTTGCAGGACCCGCTCGGCTATCAGCAGGTCCGACTCGTCAGCGGCGGCGTCCGTCTCGCCCGGAGTGCCCTGATAG
The DNA here is from genome assembly GCA_028819005.1 of Acidimicrobiaceae bacterium. Classification (GTDB taxonomy): domain Bacteria; phylum Actinomycetota; class Acidimicrobiia; order Acidimicrobiales; family Aldehydirespiratoraceae; genus VXYK01. The sequence goes on along the minus strand of JAPPMP010000004.1, from coordinate 13,589 downwards.
TTCAGGTGTACGACTGTGTCGGCGCCGCAGAACATGGATCGGAGGTCTGCAAACTCCAGATCGGCCCGCTGCTGTTCGACTTCGGGTGGCAACGAGGGCGGCGGGGGCAACGTCGCCTGGTCGACCGCCAGCACCTCGGGACGCGGCTGCGTGTCGGCGAGTTTCGCCACCACTCGCGCGCCGATGTCGCTCGCCGCGCCCGTGACCACGATTCTGCTCATGGCTTCGGGTTCATGGCTTCGGGCTCATTGCTCTGGCCTCATGGCTTATTCACCCCGATTCGGGAGTATCGACACCGTCACTCATCTACGATGCCCAAATGAGCGACGATCTGCCACCTGACGGCGAGTCGCTCGGCGCGTTTCTCGGTGAGATCATGAAGATGCTGTCCGGCGCGGGCGGCGCTTCACCCAACTCGGCCCGTGATCTCGCCCGCTCCATCGCCACCGGTAGCGAGTCCGAACCCAACATCGATCCCCGGGACCGGATGGCGATCGAGGAACTGGTGCGTGTAGCCGAGTTGCAGGTCCAGTCGGCGACGCAACTGGTGGTGGCTCGGGGCGCGGCCCTGAAGGTGGATGTGGTCAACCGCACGCAGTGGGTCGACAGCACGATCGAGCACTATCGACCGTTGCTGGGGACCATCGCCTCGTCGATTTCGACGAGCTTGCCGACACCGGACGATCTTTCTGAGAACGATCCGATGAACCAGATGATGGCGGGGCTGTCTCAGATGCTCGAGTCGATGCTGCTGACGATGACCACCGGTTCGATGGTCGGTGAACTGGCGCGGATTTCTTTCGGGGGCTTCCACCTGCCGCTGCCGCGCCCGGCGAACGCCCCATTGTTGATTCTGCTGCCGAACGTGGACCGGTTCGCCCAGGAGTGGTCGCTCGACCCCGACGACCTCCGGCTCTGGGTGTGCCTCCATGAGGCGACCCACCGAGCGGTACTGGGAGTGCCTCATGTGAACGAACGCTTGAGCGACCTGCTGCAACGCCACGCCAGTGCCTTCGAGCGCGATCCCGAGGCTCTGAGCGACCGGCTCGGCAACTTCGACCTGAGCGCGGGTCCCGAGGCTTTTGCAGAGTTGAACGAGACGCTCAGCGATCCGGAGGTGATCTTCGGCGCGGTCCGGTCACCTGCACAGGCGGCGCTCGAACCCGAGATCGCCGCTCTGGTCGCCGCCATCACCGGCTACATCGACCATGTGATGGATCAGACGGGGGGAAGCATCATCGGGTCCTGCGACAGGGTCGCCGAAGCTCTCCGTCGCCGCAGGACTCAAGCCGCCGCTTCTGACCGACTCGTTGAGCGGATCCTCGGCCTTGAACTCGACCAGAATCAATACGACCGCGGCACGGCGTTCGTCGAGGGCGTGATCGAGCGTGCCGGGACTGAGGGGCTCGACCGTCTTTTTGACGACCCCGAACACCTTCCCACTCCGTCGGAGGTCGACGCGCCGGGTCTGTGGCTGGCCAGGATCGACCTCCCGCTGGGTTGATCAGCCTGGGTTGCGCGGGGGTTCGCCTGGGCCTTCTCCCTTGGCGGGTGGCTCGGCCGGTGAATCGGCGGGCGGGATCGGGTCGACTTCGACGCCGTCTATGGACGAGACGTACGGTGTGCTCTCGTGCCATGACTTCGGTCTGGAGAAGTCGCTTGTGCCCGCTGGAGGCGCCGGTTGGGAAGGACGGAGCTCACCCTCGTACTCGGTGCGGCTCCATGGGGGTGTGTCTGCGCGATCGCGGGTCGAGGGCTTGTCAGTCGAAGTTCGTCGAAGCTTGAACAAACGCCCCGGGTTGCCGAACACGTACACCAGCAGCGAAAGCCCGCCCACCGCTCCTACCAGGCCGGCGCCGACGGGGATGCTCAGCCGGATCACCACCGGCAGCATCGCGCCCATGGCGAACGCAAGCTGGAAGCGCGCTTCGAAGCGGGCGAAGGAGCGGCCGTAGTTGGCGACCGGCGCGTCCCGCTGGACCAGCGCGTCGAACGCGAGTTTTCCGGTGCCGGCTGCAGCGGTGAGGGTGCATGCAAAGACGACCGTTCCGAACAGGCTCCCGGACAGAGCCGCGAAGAGCGCTCCGGCGACAAGCACGGTTATCGCACCGAGAAGTATCTGCTCTTCGGTCAGGCGCCGGCGCAATGTCGGCGCGAAGCGCGCACCCCCGAGCGTGCCGACCACCGCGAACACAGCCACGATCACAAAGTGCCAGACCGGCGCTCGGGGATCGCCGGTGATGTCGACGTCGCGCACGGTCGCCGTCGCGCCACCTAGCGCGGCGCCCTCCGTGCTCACATCCAGACCGTCCTTGCCGCCTCTCAATTCGAACATCAGCAGCATCGTCACAAACCCGACGATGCCTCTGACGATCATCATCGAGGTTGCGGCCAGGAGGATCTTCCGGTCCCTGAGCTCGGCCCTCTCCAACTGCTCGACCGGCACTGCGGCAACGACGACCGACGGGATGGCGAAGGCCAGCAACGTGGCTGACACGAAACCCACCAGACCCACCGCCGCAGCCGCGGCAGGGCCACCGAAAATCGTGAAGAATCCTGCCAGTCCAGCACCGATCGGCCCCGAAATCGCACTGATCAGCGCTAATCGACTGTTGGCGCCCACCAAATCCTCGTCCGAGGACACCAGGGGAGGAACCACCGCGCTCTTGGCGACGGAGTAGCTCTTCTGCAGCACCAGAATGCCGAATATCTCTGGGAACAGCAGCAGCGTGTCGACATGCTGAATAATCAGCAGCGCGAGAACAGCCCGGCCGGCCGTCGTGGCAATGATCATCATGCGACGTCCGCCGCGTATGCGGTCGATGGCCGGGCCGATGAGCGGCGTCACCACGGCGAAGGGAGCCATCGTCAGCAGCAAAGCCAGCGCCACCCGGCCGCGTGACTCTTCAGGGCTGATGGCGAAGAAGATCGAGCCCGCCAAAGCAGCCGCGATGGCACCGTCGGAAGCCGCGCTCATCGCGTGCAGACGCGCCAGCCGCATGAACGGTGTGACTACCGGTCTCGGCGTACCCGAAGACCTCGACAGGCGCGACTTCGACCCGAAAGAGGCAAACGGTCGCGCGTCGTCGGAGCTCACGCAAGCATTCTGAGCGAAGGAACGGCCCCTGTCACGGAATCAAGCAGCGAAACATCGTGTTCGTAGGTCAAAACCTGCTGCGCAGACAGCAGATCGAACCAGCCCAGGGCATCCACCTCGGAATTCGGCTCGAACTGCCCGTCGAGTACCTGCATCGTCCAGTAGACAACAGCTTTGCAGCGGTCACGGCCGTCTCGGTAGCGAACCAGCGGCAGTCGCTCAAGACGTTTGCACCTGAATCCGGTCTCTTCGTGCACTTCCCGCCACGCCGCCCGTCCCAGAGTCTCGCCCGGGTCGAGTTTGCCCTTGGGGAATGACCAGTCTCGGTGAACGGGCCGATGGATCAACAGCACCTCGGTGACGCCGAGATGCTCGCGCAGCACCACTCCCCCCGCTGCCCAGACCTCGATCTTGGGGTATTTGCGCGACAGTCGCTTGTATAGATCACCCACGGGCTCGGACCCTCGCGAGTTCTTGGAGCGTTTCGTGGACATCGACTCCGACAGTACCGCCTTCACGGGTCCAGACGCCGGACCCGTCGAGGGACCACGCCAGAGAGTCGTCTGCAAGGTTGGCGTCGAGCACCTCGAGGAGCCGATTCTCCAGTTCCTGGTTGCCTATCTCGAGAAGAACTTCGACCCGCCGATCAAGATTCCTGCGCATCAGGTCGGCGCTCCCGATGTAAGTGCGACTCCGACGGTCGCCGACAGCGCTGCCGCCGCGGCCACCAGCGCCGCCATTGGCGCTACCTCCACTGGCACCACCCCCACCAGCACCGCCATTGGCGCTACCTCCACTGGCACCACCCCCATTGGCATCGCCACTGGCGCCACCTCCATTGGCGAAGTGGAAGATCCGCGAATGCTCCAGATAGCGGCCCACGATCGAGCGAACCCGAATGTTCTCCGACATGCCCGCAATTCCGGGTCGCAGACAGCACACTCCCCGCACAATCAGATCGATCTCGACTCCCGCTTCAGAAGCCTCGTAGAGGTTCTGGATCATCTCGGTGTCGACGAGGCTGTTCATTTTGAGGATCATCCGACCCTCGCCGCTGGAAATCTCAGAATCGATCAGCTCATTCAGACGTGAGCGCAGCATCTCGGGCGCCACCAGAATCCGCTCGTAGTCGCGGGCCCGGCTGTACCCGGTGAGATAGTTGAAAAGGTCGGCGAGGTCGTCGCCGACTACGGGATCGGCCGTCAGCAGACCGATGTCCTCGTACAGCCGGGCAGTGCGATGGTTGTAGTTGCCGGTGCCTACGTGGCAGTAGCGACGGATGCCGTCAGCTTCTTCGCGCACCACCATGGCGATCTTCGAGTGGATTTTCAGGCCCACAATCCCATAGGCGACATGCACTCCGGCCTGTTCAAGTCGCCGGGCCCAGCCGATATTGGCCTCCTCGTCGAACCGCGCCTTGACTTCGATCAGCACCGCCACCTGTTTGCCGCGCTCGGCGGCCTCGATCAGCGCATCGATGATGGGGCTGTCACCCGATGTTCGATAGAGCGTGAGTTTGATCGCGAGGACCGATCTGTCCCGGCTAGCTTGATGGACGAACTCGACGACCGACCTGCTGAACGACGAATACGGATGGTGGAGCAGCACGTCTCGATCGGCCAGCGTGTCGAACAGGTTGCTCGGCTCGTTCTCGGAGGTCAGACCCGGCTCGGAGATACCCCGCCAGTGCGGCCATTTTTGGCGTCCAAGGTCGATGTCGGCCACGGCGTTGAGTGAGGTCGCGTCTAGGGGAACTGAACTCGAGTAGACGTCGGCCGGGTCGAGATCGAGTTCCCGGATCAACAGTTCGAGGGTCTGCTGCGACATCGAAGACGCAACCTCAAGACGGACCGCGCGTCCGAAGCGCCTGCGCCGCAACTCGATCTCAACTGCCGCGAGCAGGTCTTCCGCTTCTTCTTCGAGGGTCAGGTCGGCGTTGCGGGTGACCCGGAACGGCGCCGATTCGACGATGTCCATTCCGGGGAACAACTGGTCGAGGTGAGCAGCGAGGACCGACTCGAGGGAGACGAAGCGAAGCCCGTGATCCAGAGAGATCCAGCGTTCGAGCGTGTTGGGGACTTTGACGCGGGCGAATCGCTTCTCCCGGTCCGCGGGATTGCGGACGACCACAGCAAGGTTGAGCGACAGGTCAGAGATGTAGGGGAACGGGTGGCCGGGGTCGACCGCCAACGGCGTGAGTATCGGGAAGATGCGACGGCGGAACCGCTCGGTGATCGTTTCCTGCTCGTCGATGGTCAGGTCGTCGAACTCAAGCAGTTCGATGTTCATCTCGTTGAGGGCGGGGAGGATCTGAGTGGCGAAGATCTTCTCCTGGCGTGCTCCGAGCTCGAGAACCACCGAGCGGATGTCCTCGATCTGTTTGCGGGGAGTGCGACCGTCGGGTCCCACCGCGGAGATGCCCGCGGCGATCTGATCGTGGAGCCCCGACACCCGCACTTGGAAGAACTCGTCGAGGTTGCCGGCGTAGATCGACAGGTATCGAACCCGTTCGAGCAGGGGGACTTTCAAGTCGGCGGCAAGTTCCAGGACTCTGCCGTTGAACGCCAGCCAACTCAACTCGCGGTTCAGCACCGTGGTGTCGTTGACGTCCCAGCCACCGACCCGCACACTCACATTGGTCCCTCCTCCACGAGCAGGGCCGCGCCCACTGCCCCGCCGGTGTCACCGGTGCTCGCCGCGCGGATCGGCACCGTGCTCCCGGCGAAAACGCGGGTTGCCAGCCTCGCTGCAACATCGTTTCGGAACTCGGGTCCGAGCCTTTCGGCCATCCCACCGCCGAGCACGACCATCTCGATATCAATCAGGTTGACCACTGAGGCCAGAGCCGAAGAGAGCGCCTCAGCGGCCTGGTCGATGAGGCGGATGGCCACGCGATCGCCTTCGTCGAGGACGTGTTTCCAGAGTTTGGATTTCATCTGACACTCGCCGGCCAGCGCGATCAAAGCAGACGTTTCGCCTTGGGTATGCAGGGTTCGGGCGCGGCGCTCGAGTGCTGAGCGGCCGGTGTAGTCTTCAAGCTCTCCCGACCATGTGTCGCCTGAGACTGCACCGTCTGCTGTTGGACTGTCGGCGGCCCCGTTCAGCTTCGCCGCGAAATCGACGACGACGTGGCCGATTTCGCCGGCCATTCCACGCGGTCCTCGACGCAGCCGCCCGTCGAGAACCAGTCCGGCGCCGACGCCGGTGCCCATGAACACGCCGACCAGATTGTCGACGCCTCGACCCGCGCCCAACCGGTGCTCGGCGAGCGTCGCCGCGTTGCAATCGTTGTCGACGAAAACCGGCAGATGATCGAGGCGCGCGGAGAGTTCGCCGGCGACGTCGACAGGGGATGTCCAACCCGAGAGATTGCAGGCGAGCGGCAGAACCCCGGTACCTGGAACCACCGGGCCGGGTACTCCGACCCCTATCCCCGAGGCGGTCCCATCGGGGTCAACCTGTCGCGCAGCGGCGATCATCGCGTCGAGAATGCCCTCAGGCCCTCGGTCTTTGGGCGTCGGCAGCTTGTGTTTGTCGAGCACCTCGCCGTTGTCGGCGAGCACCGCTAGGATCTTGGTCCCTCCGAGGTCGATGCCGATCGACGCCATCTACCGCTCCCTTGAACCTTGCGGTCGGCTCACGCCCGCGCCATTTCGTCTTCGGGGTAACCGAGATCCCATTCGACGACGATGCGCTCGCGTTCCCCGTCACGGTTGACCCGCTCGCGATTTCGCCGGAACTGGGGATCGTGCGGCGGAAGCAGCAGCAGCCTGGCGTTCACCCGGTCGCGGAATCCGTCCATCTGCTCGCGTTCGCCGAATACTGCGCGGACGTCCCAGTGCGGAGCGGTGGGTCCGAGATAGACGATCATCACCTGGCCTACCGACGAGTCGTCGTATTCGGCTTCTGCGGTATCGGTCATCACAGCTCCTCGGACTTCGATTCGTGCTGATTTCACAGCAGGGCGCGCGAATTTGCGCAGTCTGAAGTTTATCGGAGCAAAGGGACCGCTCTACAGCGCAATCACATTCGAGGCGATCACTTCCACATTCGAGGCGATCACTTCGAGGAAGTGGACTCCTCGTCGTCCGCTCCTTCTGACAACCCGGATTTGAACTCCTTTTGTGCCTGGCCGAGGGAGCGGGCCAATTTCGGGAGTTTGGCTCCACCGAACACGATCAGGACAATGACGAGAACGATGATCAGCTCGGAGGCGGAAGGGGTGGAAATCAAGCCGTACATGGCATCAGCTTAGCTGAGGCTGCACCCGAGCGCCCCAGTGCCGCCACATTTGTTGCGCTGCGCTATGCCTGACCGGCTGCGTCAGCAGTCTGTGCCAGGGCGCGCTGGCGGCGTACCCGGCGGCGCTCGCGTTCGCTCTTGCCTCCCCAGATGCCGAACTTCTCCCCGTTGCTGAGCGCGAATTCGAGGCATTCGTCCTGCACCACGCATCCGCGGCAGACCTCTTTGGCCTCGCGTGTGGAGGCTCCGCGCTCGGGGAAGAAAAGGTCGGGGTCGACTCCGAGACAGTTGGCGTAGTTCTGCCAGACCATCTCTTCATGCTCAATATCAATGACGGCCATGGGTCGGTCCCTCCGTGGCGCATGAACCTGTGTTAGATTCAGTCCGTAAGTCACACTATGGAATTACAACACTGTGATTTCAGATTGTAAAGCCCGCGTGCCGGATTTCCAGCCGAATTTCTTGGTTTTGCGCGAGAAACCAGCGATCTGAACCCTGCACGGCGCTCAGCGCTGCCGTTCAGCGCCTTGAGCGGACGACGCTGCGCCGATTGTCGACGAAGTCGTGAAGCACGTAGTCGCCTAGATCCTGGTTGGTCGTGAAGAAGGCGCGGCCCCCGTTCAACCGGGAGATCTCCGACACGAAGCCCCGCAGGTAGGGGGTCACATCAAGCACGAAGGTGTTGATCCGGATGTCTTCGCGGGTGCACTTGATCACCTCGGCGAGCGTCAGATCGACCGTCGTGCGCGACGGCGGATAGTTGAAGTACGGCTGGCCGGACTTGGTGATGTGCGCCGTCGGCTCGCCGTCGGTGATCATGATGATCTGCTTGGTGCCGGTCTGACGCGCCAGCATCTTGCGTGCCAGTTGAAAACTGTGCTGCATGTTGGTGCCGTACACGTAGTCCCACGACAGCTGCGGCAACGTTGTGGCATGGAACTCCCGGGCAACTTCCGAAAAAGACACCATGCCGAGGAAATCACGGGGATACTGAGCCGAGATCAGCGAGTGCAACGCCATGGTCACCTTCTTGGCCGGAAGGAAGTTGTCCCGCATCGCCATCGACATCGACACGTCGAGCATCAGCACCGTCGCCGACCGGACCTGCTGTTCGGTCCGTTCGATCTCGAAATCGTCGGGGTGGAGGCGGACCGGGACGCCGCCTCCAGTGCGGGAGATCGCATTGCGCAGCGTCTGGGGGATGTCGAGATTGAAAGCATCGCCGTATTCGTAGGGCTTCGTTTCGTACTCTCGTTCATGGCCCAGGCCCGCCTCTGAGAGCGAGTGTTGGCCCATCATGTCGTCCGACATGCGCTTGAAGATCTCTACCAGGGCGCCGTTGCCGATCCTGCGAATCGCTCGGGGCGTCAGTTCGTAGCGACCCTCAGAATTCTCAATGAGGCCGGCCTCTTCCAACATGGCGGCCAACTCCGCCATCCGCTCAAGGCTCTCAGCCGATTCATCGCCGAGCAGGTCGCGGGCGCGGTCGATGTCGACTTCGGCGAGGGCTCCGGGATTGTTCGCTCCTCGCAGGAGGTTGTCGAGCTGATCGATGTCGCCGAGCTCGCCCATCATGTCCATCGCCGAGGACATGTCGAGCGGGTCTGTGCCCTCGAAGTCGAAGGACTGGCTCCAACCCATCTGCGGGAACTGCTCGCGGAGGTTTCCTGCGAGCTGGTCCATCTGCCAGCGCAGGTCCATGTCCTCGGCGAGCTGATCGCTCAACGCCTGCAGTTGCGCTCGCTGCTCGGGCGACATGGAGTTCATCATCTGCTGGGCTTGAGCCATCCGCCGTGCCATCACTTCGAGCAGCTCGTCGAGTGTTCTCGGGTTCTCCGGGAAGAAGTCGCCGTAGCGCTCCATGAAGCCGTCGAAGTCGGGAGCCTCGCCATTGGCCCGCTGTTCGAGCATGTGGTTGAGTTCAGCCAGCATGTCCTTGAGACGCGCCATGTCCTCAGGAGTCATGTCGTTGACGCCCTGGGCCATCTGGTCGAGCTGCTGTTGCATGAGCTGCTCACGCAGCCGATCCATGAGCTCCTCGAACTGCTGCTGCGCCTGGCCGCTTTCGAACTCATAGCTCTGGAGGCCTTTGACTTTGCCCGCGAGGTCCGGGGGGAGCATGTCAAGCTCCATGTTCTTCATCGCTGCCGAGTCGTTGGCGAGCTCTGAGCGCCTTTCGTCGCCGGAGTCGGTGGCGGCGTCGACCATTTGCTGCAGGGCTCCGCGCTCGGCGTCGACGACTTCGTTGAGCGCGTCGGAAATCTCGTCGAAGACGCCGCCGAGGTCGTGCTGGTCGAGGATTTCTCGGCGCCGCTCCCGGAGTCGATCAAGCATCTCGCGGATGCCTTTCATGCGGCGGCCGTCCCGGTCGGTCATTCCGCCCTGCATGATCCGCCGCAGCGCGCTGTTGACGTCACCGTGATACAGCAAGTCGTCTGCCAACTCGTCGAAGAGCCGGTCAGCGTTGACATCAAACCCGCTCTGCGTGCCGTCCCACGCCGAGTAGCGGAAGTGCGGCGGCTTGCGACGATTGCGGCGACGACGCCGACGGAGAACCATGGCGAAACCCTAACCCGTCGTCGCTTGCGCCGATGACTTCCGCATCGGATCCCCACAGCCCGTGCGGAGACCGGTTAGCACGGCTCCGACTACTCCCGGTGACGACGACTCTTGTTAACGTTGGCTAACGACGACTCTTGTTAACGTTGGCTAACAATGAGTGAGGGAACTGTCGCTGAAACAGCTGAATCACCAACCCCTGCCGACGAACCGAACCGTCGACCTCCCAATCGCAGGGCGTTGATACTCGAAGCGGCGATTCAGCTGTTTCATGAACGGGGCTATCCCGCAACCAGCGTTGACGACATCGGCAGTGCGGTTGACGTGAGCGGGCCCGCCATATACCGCCATTTCTCATCCAAAGAAGAAATCCTGATCGAGGCCGTGATCCTCGCCGCCGACGAAGTCCACCAAGCAATCCAGGCCACGCAAGCAACCGAAGGCAACGGCGAATCGCTGCTCGAGCGCTATGTCAGCGCCTACGTGCGAACGGCGATGCGTCGCTCGGCACTCATCGCGGTGTGGACCAGCGAAGCCCGTCACCTCTCGGCACAGCGCCGCTCTCCCATGTCGAGACGGCTGCGAGCCTGGATAAACGACTGGACGGCCGTGCTGGTCTCGGTTCGGCCAGAGCTGACCAAAGATCAAGCCCACCTGCTGGTAACAGCCACTATCGGCATGATCACATCGGTCGCCACCACCGCTCGAGTCGATTGGCAGACTCAAGACCGACTAACAACCATTGCGATGGCGACGCTCCACGCGCCCATCGAACAAACCCAGTAACAGGAGAAACAGCAATGCCCATCGACCCCGAAGCCGTCGGCAATACCAGCGAACCCGCAGAAATCACCTGGTCCTCGAGTGACAGCCTGCTCTACGCGCTCGGCGTCGGCGCGGGGATGACCGACCCGACCGGCTTCGAGTTGGAATTCACCACCGAGAACACCAAGGACGTGCAACAACTTGCGCTACCCACCCAAGCCGTGGTGATGGGCGCCGGCAAAATGCCTAAATTCGGTGACTACAACCTCGCTGCCCTGCTGCACGGAGAACAGGAAATCGAGTTGCACCAAACCCTTCCCGCGGAAGGCTCGGGTATCGGCACCGGCAAAGTCGCAGCCATCTACGACAAGGGCAAAGCCGCTCTGGTGCGCCTAGAAACCACCGTCACCGATTCCTCGGGGGCACCGCTTTGGACCAGCCGCTCGGGGTTGTTCATCTCCGGCGAAGGAGGCTGGGGCGGCGACCGCGGCCCGGTGAGCGACTGGGCTCTGCCCGAGCGCGACGCCGACACGGTGATCGGTTACGACACCCGCACCGACCAGGCCCTGTTGTATCGCCTCAACGGCGACCGGAACCCACTGCACAGCGACCCGTCCTTCGCCGGGATGGCGGGCTTCGACAAACCGATCCTGCATGGACTCTGCACTTTTGGTTTCACCGGGAGGGCGCTGCTGCACGGACGTTGTGACGGCGACACGAGCCGCTTCGGGTCGATGGGCGGGCGCTTCAAGTCTCCGGTCATTCCCGGCGAGCGTCTCGACGCCCACATGTGGGATGTGAACGGTCAGACCCTGTTCCAGACCCGGGTCGGTGAGCGGGTGGTCTTCGACGCCGGCGTCTTCACCCTCCGCTGAGGTCATCGCTCCACCGCGTCTGCTGGGCGTGAGAAGACGGGGCCATTATCAAGTCGACGATACGGTTCGACAATGTCGGACCCTGGTACATGGGAGTCTCAACATCGGTCCCTTCAGGAAAGTCAGATGCGCGGTCGGTGTCGGTCCACGAATTCGGTCATGCAGCGGGTTTCCAAGGCCACTTCACGGGAACATCGCTCTGCAGTGGTTCCACCCGCCAAACCATGTGTGGAACCCTCGAGCAGGCCCACAGGGTCGCCGCGGTGCTCGCCTGCAGTGGTTCCACCCGCCAAACCATGTGTGGAACCCTGGACGAGCCTCGTGCTGGCGCATCAATGGCCTATTCACTCGACAGTTAGGTAACGTCGGGCCGATGTATGTTCCCGCGCCTGAACACACCGGGCAGATCATCGCGTGGCTCGAGCGCGAACTGGGCGGAAAGGTCGTAGGGATCGAACAACAGCCGCGCTGGCGACCAGTGTGGTTCGCCGACCTTGAGCGTGATGGTGAGACCCACCAGCTGTGCGTGCGGGCCGAGCGGTCCGACATGGATTTGATATTCCCGCTCGAACACGAGATGCGCTTCCAGTCGTTGCTGGCGGAGCGCGGCATTCCCGTCGCCTCGGTCCACGGAATGATCGATTCACCCTATGCCTACGTGATGGACCGTGTCGGCGGCCAGGAACACTTCGGTGAAACTCCCGACGAAGAACGAGAATCAGCGGTCAACGATTACCTCGGACATCTCGCCCGGCTTCACGCTCTCGACCCAGAACCGTTCGCAGCCGCCGGAATCCTTCGAGCAAAGAACCCTGCAGCGTCGGGCACCGTGGGCCTGGCACGCTACGAGGAGGTCTACCGATCCCAGAAGGTGCATCCGGATCCTTTCCTGGAGTTCTGTCTCGGCTGGCTGCGCCGCAACCCGCCCGACTCCAAAGGGCGTGAAGCCCCCATCGTGTGGGACTCGGGTCAGTTTCATCATGCGGACGGCAAAATCGTGGCTCTGCTCGATCTGGAGATCGCCCACATTGGCGATCCCATGATGGATCTCGCCGCTTGGCGGATGCGCGACACCATCGTCGGCTACGGCGACATGGAAAAGCTGTATGCCCGCTACGAAGAACTGCGAGGCGAACCAGTCGATATCGACGCAATTCAGCACCACCACTTCGTCTTCACGCTCACCAATCAGCTGGCGTTCAGCGCTGCTATCAAGGAACCGCCAGCCACCTCGGATCTGATGACCAACCTGCAATGGTGTTACGAGACCAACCTCTTCGCCACCGAGGCACTAGCCGAGATGCTCGAGATCGAGTTGCCCGAGGCAGAGATGCCCGAGCCACGGAACTCACAAGCGGCCGCCGGCCATCAACACCTTGTGGGCATGCTGCGGTCGCAGCAGATCGATGACCAGGTGCAGCGCCACCAGATCCGTACCGCTTTTCGGCTGGCCCGTCACCTGGCGCGCATTGACGAGATCGGTGACGCCACCGAGCAGGCAAACCTCGACGACCTGCATCTCCTCCTCGGGCACAGGCCCGCCGACTGGCAACAGGGCGAGGCCGAACTCGAACGATTCGTGCTCGCCAATGCCGACACGAGCGTTCACGACGAGGAGTTGGTGAGGTTGTTCCACCGCCGCAATCTGCGCGCCCACATGCTCCTGGGCCCGCCCGGCTCGGCGATGACCCAGCATCACCAGATCCAAAAGTTCGCCACCGATCCCGAGGGTGCAGAATAACCAGAGGCGCGAACAAGCAGAGGTGACTGCCGTGCGACGCCAAGACGGATCAGTGCGTATCGTCGTGGCACACGAGGACCCCGGAGTCCCCAACTGGCGCGACACCGCCAGCCACCCCTCCGGATCTCTGAGCCTGCGCTGGTTCCGCTCCGAGGCTCCTTTGCCAACCGCGCAATCCCAAATAGTCCCGCTATCTGGAGTCACCGCGCTCGACTAGCCGGGCTTGCGCTGAGTTGCCTCCCAACCGGGGTGAACCCCTTAGAGCGCGCGCAAATAGGTGACCATCCACCTGTCGTTGTGTTGGCCCGGT
>JAPPMP010000008.1:23735-43360 GCA_028819005.1 Acidimicrobiaceae bacterium | reverse complement strand
AACCAACACCCCCAACCCCCACAACCAACCTCTCCACGATTAGGGGGGAAGCTCAAGTTGGTGCCTGTGTGCGGTCGGCATGGCCTTGCTTGTTGTGATCCCCGAGTTTTCGGACCCGCCCGGGGTTTTGTACATTGCAATTGCTTTGTCAGCTCTCTGTGCCAGCCCACTTTGCAGGTGGCTCTGCGAGCGCCAAAATGAGACATCTAAGGATGAAGTGCGAGCGTGAGGGACTGTCAGACCCCCGCAAAGCAAACCCCGCAAAGCTCCGGCAAACGGATACGGCGATTCCTCGCCGGTGTTCGCTGGGGTTGGGTTCTGACGCTGGTCTCGGCCGGGGTCTTGGGATTGGTCTCGTCCCTGGTTTGGGGGTCGCCGAGTATAGGTAGGGGCGTTTTGCTCGGTGTGTTGGTGGGTTCGGTCTATCAGCTCTGCGAGCGCAAGGCGAAGAAGAAGGATCACTTCCCCCGCTACGGACTCTAGGCCCGTCCTCCGCTCCTGGGGTCCGCGCTCGACAAACGAAGCGGCGGGGTGCTACACATTCGGTGCCCATCGGCAAAATGGGAGCCAACCCACTCTGCAGGTGGCTTTGCGAGCGCCAAAATGAGACATCTAAGGATGCAGTGCGAGCGTGATCGTGCGTCGGTTGTTTGTGTTTGTCGCTGTTGGAGTTTGTTTTCTAGGCGTTTGACTCGCCCACCTTGACGGGGAGTAGGTCCCCCGCTGGTCTGTGCTCGGCCTTCGATCCGGCTGGGGGATAGTTCCAGACTGGCCAGTCTCGAGAGCGCTCTGTGGCTCTGTGCGTGACGGATCGGGCCGATATCGCCGCGCTCGACGCTCTCGGCTCCCTGGGGCGGCGCTCAACGGTTCTCGGGACCGGGCCGACGCTCGACGTGCTCGGTGGCCAGCACCGGCGGGCGGGACCCCAAAAAGTTACAGCGTAATCCGGGGGCCAAGGACTCGGAGCCTTTAGATGCCTCGACGTGCTCCCACTTCACCGGCGACGACGCTCGATAACAGACAGGGTTACCCGGCAGGGGCGATGATGCAAGCCCCGGCCCGGTCATTGCGCTATCGTCGCCCAAGAACCCTTGCAAAGAGACTTGATGACAACAGACGGCGACAACCAACCCAAACAGGGCCCCGCCGGACGAATAAACCAAACCCTGAGATTCCTCGGCAGGGGTTGGGGACTGGTGTGCATAGGGTTGGCCGGTGCAGCCTTTCAGCAGATTTCGGACTCTCGGTTTGGGTGGATCGGGGTTGCGGCCGGTTTCACGCTTATGGCCGGTTTCGCGCTTGTGGCGGTCTTTCATTATGCCGGGGGCCAGTACCGCTGACCGCAAGTCTGTAACCGTCGAGCCACACATATGTCTAGAGAAACGACCGGTGACAGGGAAGCTTTAGACGACGTGGACACGAGTGCAACTGACCAGACCGGACTCGCGACATCGCACACACCATCCCAACCACACCAACCACTGCCGCACCGTCTGGGATCGTCGCTCAATAACGGAGATATCAAGCACCAGCGAATGACGGACCAGTTTCAAGCCTTGGAGGGAACGGTGGGCTTGCCGACGCCTGCTGCTGGTTCGCTCATGACAACGCACGCAGATAGCGCTAATGTCGTGACGCTCACGAGAATCGTCAAAAAGTTCTCGACCGGATGCACCTCTTGAGGGGTGTCCGTGGCAACCAGACCGTCCATGAGGGTCCAGGCGACTTTCGTGGATCGACCCATGGAGGGACCGTGAAATCAACAAAAAGTACGAAGGCGCTCTTGCGTCTGCTGGCTCTGCTCATGGCTTTCGTCATAATCGCTGCTGCCTGCGGCGATGACGACGGCGATGACGGAAGCGGAGACGACGGCGGCTCAGCCGTGAGTGATGATGCCGGCGATGAGATGGCCGACGACGGAGACATGGCCGACGACGGAGACATGGCCGACGACGGCGATGACATGGCCGACGGCGATGACATGGCCGACGACGGCGATGACATGGCCGACGACGGAGACGACATGGCCGACGACTTCTCCGCGGCTTTCCTATACATAAGCCCCATCGGCGAAGCCGGTTGGACCTGGGCTCACGACCAGGGCCGTCTATACGCCGAAGAGGCCACCGGAATCCCGACTTTCTTCGTTGACAGCGTGAATGACGGTTCGCCTGCAGACATTGAGGCAGCGATCCGTACGCTTGTTGCCGACGGCCACGACGTGATTATCGGTACGTCGTTCGGTTACATGGACACCATGGAGGCAATGGCCGCGGAATTCCCCGATGTGGTTTTTGAACACGTTTCGGGCTACAAGGCCAACGACACCAACTTCGGAAACACCTTCGGCAAGATCTATCAGCCCCGCTACCTCACGGGCATGATCGCCGGCGCCGCAACTGAGACCAATCAGATCGGCTATGTCGCCGCGTTCCCGATTCCTGAGGTCGCTCGCGGGATCAACGCCTTCACACTCGGGGCGCAGCGGGTCAACCCCGACGTCGAAGTTGTGGTCCAGTGGACCAGTACCTGGTTCGACCCGGCGATCGAGGGCGATGCGGCCGACGCACTCCTCGAGGGCGGCGCAGACGTCATTGCGATGCATCAAGACACCACTTCGGCCGGCCTCGCTGCCGAAGCAGCCGGTGCCCGCTGGGTGTCCTACAACTCAGACATGAGCGAGTTCGCTCCGGACGCCTACCTTGCGTCGGCAATCTGGAACTGGGGTCCGCGCTATGCGAAGATAATCTCCTCAGCTGCAGACGGCAGCTACGTGCCCGGGTTCTACTGGGGCGGCTACGAAGACGGAATCGTCGACATCGGCTCTATCGCTGCAGACGTCGACGCCGACGTCGTCGCTCAGGTGGAGGACATCCGCCAACAGATGATCGACGGCGCCTTCGCTGTGTTCTCTGGTCCCCTGTTCGCCCAGGACGGCACGCAACTGCTGGCTGAAGGCGAAGTCATGGATCCAGGAATGCTGCTGGGCGAAGCGTTCTTCGTCCAGGGCGTCGTCGGCGACATCGGCTAGGGCACAAGCTTCCCCGCTCACTTCCCAACACACTCAGCCAATTCACGACAGGCCAATACGACAGTGGATGCTGCCCCGCTTGCTGTAGAACTCAAAGGAATCTGGAAGCGTTTCCCCGGTGTTGTCGCCAATGCCGGTACGGAGCTCACGGTCAAGCGGGGCAGCATCCACGCTGTCCTCGGTGAGAACGGCGCCGGCAAATCGACGTTGATGAACGTCCTTGCCGGGGTCTATCGCCCTGAGGAGGGCGATGTTCGCCTGTTCGGCGAACGTGTGGTGTTCGCCAATCCAGCTGATGCGCTGGCCGCAGGTGTGGGGATGGTCCATCAAGAGTTCCGGCTGGTTCCGACTTTCACCGTTGCCGAGAACGTGGTGTTGGGTGCGGCTGACCGTGTTTTGAATATGGGCGCCGTTGAACGCCGAGTCGCTGAGCTTGCTGAACAATTCTCCCTCGACGTCGATCCGCAACGCCAGATTTGGCAATTGTCTATGGGTGAGCGGCAGCGGGTTGAGATCCTCAAAGCGCTGTGGCGCGACGCGGAGATTCTCATTCTCGATGAGCCCACAGCCGTCCTCACCCCGAACGAGGCGGATGAACTCGGTCTGGTGATCCGACGCATGGCTAACGATGGCCGCTCGGTCATCTTCATCAGCCACAAACTGCATGAGGTCAAGCAATACTGCGACGAGGCCACAGTGCTGCGCGGCGGCAAGACGGTGGCCGCTTCAATGCCGGTTGCCGACCTCACGCCTCGACAACTCGCGGAGCTGATGGTAGGTGAGGCCACCGAAGCAGCGCTGCGACCCGAGCCGAGACAAGCCGGCGAGCAGCTGTTGTCGGTGCAGAATCTGCGCGCTCTCAACAATCGGAACCTCGAAGCGCTCAGCAACATCTCATTGTCGGTGCATGGCGGTGAGATCGTGGGGATAGCCGGCGTGGCAGGCAACGGCCAAAGAGAGCTCTCGGACGTGATAGCCGGACTCCGCGAATCCACGTCCGGGACCGTGACGCTGTTCGGCGAGGACATCACGACCGCTACCCCGCGGCAGCGTTTTCGTGCCGGGTTGTCGTACATTCCCGAAGACCGTGTGGGGGTCGGGCTAGCTCCTCAACTCAGCGTCACCGACAACGCCATCCTGCGCTCCTACCGGGAACACACCCGCGGTCCGCTGATCGCGGTTGACCGGGCGAAGGCCTTCTGTGCCGACGTCGTCGACTCGTTCAAGGTGAGGACGGGCTCGTTGGACCAGCGGATCGCAGGGCTCTCGGGCGGCAACCTGCAGCGGCTGCTCGTGGGCCGTGAGTTGACGGCCAAGCCGTCGGTGATCGTCGCGTCACAGCCCACGCGCGGCCTCGACGTGCAGGGCGTGAAGGCAATCCAGGAATTGCTCATAGACGCCCGGAACGAGGGTCTGGGCGTGTTGATGATCTCTGAGGATCTCGACGAACTTCTGGCGATCTCCGACCGAATCATCGTGATGCACGAGGGCCGGATCGCGGCGGAATATGGAGGTGCTGACGCGAACCGCAGTGCGATCGGATTGGCGATGGCGGGCGAGTCGCCATGATCCGCCCCGTACTGGTTCGCAGAGAGGCGCCGGTTCGCGGCGGGCAGCCGTTGGCGTTCGCAGTGGGCTTGTCGGTGGCACTGCTGCTCGGCGCAGTTCTTCTTCTTGTCGCAGGCGACAGCCCCATAGAGGTCTACCGACGAATGCTGTCAGCCTCGTTCGGTGACCTGGAGGCTTTCTCTGTCACCCTCAACCGGGCGATTCCACTGGCACTCGCCGGTCTGGCCGTGGCCATAGCCGCGACGATGGGCCTTTGGAACATCGGCGCGGAAGGACAGATCCTCTTCGGAGCGACGACTGCCGCCGGGATCGCACAGGCCGGTGAAGGCTGGTCGGGACCCGTGCTGATCCTGGCGATGATCGTAGGAGGGTCCATTGGCGGGGCGCTCTGGGCACTCGGACCTGCCGCGGCGAAGGCTTACATCGGTGTGAACGAGATCATCACCACGTTGATGCTCAACGAGATCGCCATTCGTTTGATCCGTTATCTGATCAACGGCCCGTGGAAAGACCCGGAGGGCTACGGATTCGTGCAAGCCCCGGCGCTGCCGGAACAGTCGTTCCTTCCAAATCTGTTCCAGCGGACCCATGTCGGGTTGTTGATCGCTATTGCGGTGCTGGCCGTGGTCGGTTTGATGGTGTCGCGGAGTTCGTGGGGCTATGAGCTCCGGGTCGCCGGCTCTTCAGGCGCGACCGCCACCTACGCGGGCATCTCGCTGAAGCGAAAAATCCTGACGGTGTTGGTGCTGTCCGGCGCAGTCGCAGGACTCGCCGGCGGCATAGAACTAACGGGGAACGCAACCCGGCTCACCGAGACGGTCTCCAACGGCTACGGCTTCGCGGGGATCATCGTGGCGGCGCTGGCCTTGATGCGTCCGAGCGGAGTGGCGGCTGTTGCGGTGCTGTTCGGAGCGGTCCAGGTCGGCGGGCAGTCGATCAAGGCGATCGGCGTGTCCGACGCAGTCTCGACAGTGCTGCAAGCACTGATCCTCTTCGGCGTGATCGCTGCAGGGGTGCTGATCGTGTACCGCATCGAGATGACCGAGCCGAAGGTGAGAAGCACATGATCTTCGGCCTCACCTTCCCTGAAACCGCGGTGATCGGACTGCTCTTCGCCGCCATCCAATTCGGCGCGATGATCTATCTGGCGAGCCTCGGCGAGATGATCGCGGAACGGGCCGGAGTGCTCAACCTCGGAGTCGAGGGCATGATGGCCATGGGCGCGGTCGGCGGTTTCGTGTTCGCGATCGAGACCGGCAGCCCCTGGCTCGGGTTGCTCGCCGCGGCCGTCATCGGCGCCGCCGTGGCGATGGTTCACGGACTGTTCGCGGTGGCACTCGGCGCCAACCAAGTGGTCAGCGGGCTGGCGCTCACGATCTTCGGGGTCGGCCTCGCCAACTTCTGGGGCACCGACTACGAAGGAGTCCGCCCCGAAGTCCAGTTCGCGGACGTCGACTGGGGTCCGCTCAGCGACATCTCCTGGATCGGCCGGATCCTGTTCCAGCAGTCTCCGCTGGCATATTCAGCCGTCTTGTTGGGTTTTGTCACCTGGTTCGTGTTGAACCGCACGCGCGGGGGCCTGGCGTTGCGGGCCGCCGGCGAGTCGGCTGCGACTGCGGACGCTGCCGGGCACTCGGTTCTCGGATTGAGGTTGTTCGCTGTGGCGATCGGTGGAGCGTTCGCTGGAATTGGCGGTGCTTATCTGTCGTTGTCGATCAGCCCGGGGTGGACGGTCGGAGTCGTGGCCGGCAGGGGTTGGATCGCGGTTGCGCTGGTGATCTTCGGAGCTTGGAAGGTGCGGCGGGTGGCGCTCGGAGCGTTCCTGTTCGGGCTTGCGATGGCGTTGCCGAACCGCACCGAGAGCTTCGACCTGCCCTGGGACCCGATCCTGTGGTCGATGCTGCCGTACATCCTCACAATCGCGGTGATGATCGCCGGTGCGTTGGTGCTTCGCAACCGGCCACCGGCCGCGCCGGCCGCTCTCGGTCTGCCATTCCGGCGAGAAGAGCGCTAGGGCATGCCCGCCGACCTGCTCATCGTCGATGCCTCGCTGGTGGCCACCGCGGATGCGCGGCGACGCGAGATCCCCGGAGGCTGGGTTGCCTGCACCGACGGCAGGATCTCCGGGGTCGGTGGGCAAAACGAGCCTCAACCGACAGCTCGGCGAACGATCTCAGCCGACGGGTGCCTGGTCACACCCGGTCTCATCAACACCCACCATCACCTGTTCCAAAATCTGACGCGGGCGTACACGCCGATGACTTCTGCGCCCCTGTTCGGCTGGCTGCAGACGCTTTACCCGCTGTGGACGGCCTCTCTGGACGAACAGGCTGCCCATGTTTCGACCTGGGTGGGGCTGGCCGAACTGGCTTTGAGCGGTTGCACCACGTCGACCGATCATCACTATCTGCATCCGCAGGGCGCGGGCGACCTGCTCAGCGCGCAGGTCGCGGCGGCGCGTGACATCGGCATGCGCTTTCACCCCACCTATGGCTCTATGAGCCTGTCGGTGAAGGACGGAGGTCTCCCGCCCGACGACGCAGTGCGAGACGAAGAGTTCATTCTCGCCGAAAGCGAGCGCGCAGTAGCCCGGCACCACGACCGCAGCCACGGGGCCATGACCCGGGTCGCTTTGGCTCCCTGTTCTCCTTTCACCGTGACCACCAGCCTCATGCAACAGACCGCTGCTCTGGCTGAGGAACTGGATGTGCGCTTGCACACGCATCTGGCTGAGAACGTCGAAGACGACGACTTTTCGATGGCGACTTATGGGATGCGCTGCGTCGAGCATTTCGAGCATTGCGGCTGGCTCAGCGATCGAAGCTGGGTGGCTCACTGCGTCCGGCCGAACCCCGACGAAGTCGTCAGGCTTGGAACCGCGGGCGTGGGCATTGCCCATTGTCCGAGCTCCAATCTGATTCTCAGTTCTGGTATCGCACCTGTTGCCGAGTTTAGGGCTGCTGGTTCTCCGGTCGGGTTGGGATGTGACGGTTCCTCCTCGGCTGACTGCGCTTCGCTGTGGCAGGAGGCGCGTCAGGCGATGCTGCTGGGGAAACTCCGCAACGGCGCCGATTCGACGCCCGCCCGTTCGGTGCTGGAGATAGCCACCCGCGGCGGGGCTGCGTGCCTCGGCCGCTCCGGTGAACTCGGGGAGCTGTCACCGGGTGCGGTCGCCGACATCGCGGTCTGGAAACTTGACGGTCCGGCCTTTGCCGGCGTGCTCGACGATCTCGTCGAAGGCTGGCTCCGCTGCGGCCCGGTCGGTGCTCACCACACGATCGTCAACGGCGAATCCGTCGTCCACAACGGCGAGCTCACCTCACCGCGCCTTGAGGAAATGCTGACCACCCACCGGTCCATTTCCCGCCGCTTCCAACCTGCTCACTGACTCGAGTCGGCGATGCTGACGCCGTCAGCGTACGGTTTGCTTCTGGGACAAGCAATAGGTCCGACGCAGGCGAGGTCTTGATTGCACTGGCCGTACACGGCCAACGCGGTTGCCCCGAGAGCGGATCGGGCGAGAAGGCCGCGTCGAGACGTCCGATGTGCGACCACACGGCTCAGAGCTTTGACGACAGTCCTGCTCATCGGTTCGGGTGCTCGCCGTTGATGTGAAACCTCGCCGCTGAGGAGGTGCCGCCGCGTGCTGCGAGCGCTTCGGGCACCGCGGTGAATGCAACCAGAGCCAGACCTGCGATCACTCCGGATCCGAGCACGAAACCAACGCCGCTCGCAGGTTGGTCTGCCATGACCTGCGTCGGCGTCGGCCCGGCAACCGCAACAAACGACGCCGCCGCAAATCCAGCGTTGCCGACGACATGAAGCCACGATGGCGGCGCGTTGACCCGACCGAAACAGCCACAGGTCGTGGCACCGGTGACGAGCGCTCGCCAAACCACTGCCAAGAACCCGAGGTAGAGGACACCCGTCGCCGCGGCCGACAACGGACCCCCGACCACCAGCGCCAGGACGCCGACCGCAGATTCAACCAACCCGATGACAACGACTGCTGCAGGCGCCTCTGGCAAACCGAAAGAGGCCAGAAGATCCGTTGTCGGCACCGGACGAAATACCTTGGCGACGCCCGCCGCAATCAAGAGCAGCGCTGCGGCGACGTGCAGCGCAACGACGACGTCCATCGCCCGAAGCGTACCGGTCCCCGACTACCGGCACAAAGAAGGCGACAGCCTGAGCCAATTGTCCGGGCGGCGCACCAATCAAGGGGTGATCAGGACCTGGCCCGTCGGCGCAGGCCGACCACCCCTGCGCCGACGGCGATCGCTGCGGCAGCGCCGACCCCGATTGCGATACCCGTACCCGAACCACCGTTGCCGCCCGATTCCTCAGAAATCTGAGCAATCGTCGAAGTGGGCGCTGGCACCGTCGTGGTGGGCGCCGCGGTGGTGCTCGGCGCTTGTGTCGTCGCCGGAGGCTCAGTGGTTGTAGCCGCCGCAGTCGTTGTGGTCGTCACCTCGGGTTCCTCGACAACTTCCTGCACGATCCCTCGGAACGGTCCTGAGACCTCATAGGTGATGCCGCCGAAGCGGTCCTCGCTGACCACCATCGGATTGATTTCACCAATGGGACGCGGAGACGGCGCGCGCTGACTCGAGAAGTAGAGGCGATCGCGACGAGGGTTGAACACCGGCCCCGTGATCTCAGAGTTGTCCTGGTCGACGAGTCGGGCGAACGGTGCGACGACCCCTTCGGGCGTGATGATGACAAGCTCCATGTTCCCGCCGTCCTCGGCTACGAAGACGTCGCCGGTTCCGGCGTCGACCGTGAGGTTGTCGACGCCCGACAACACTGCTGTGCCGGCAGCGACGTCATCGGGGTTCGGGTCGTAAAGCAAAGTGTGGACCGAGGTCACGACATTGATCCCGTGGATCTTGTTGTCGAACTTCGTCGCAAAGAAGATCCAGTCGTCGAAGTACCAGATGCCCTCGCCACCGAGGAACGCTGTCGATTCCGGGACCTGCTGGCGCGGCGGCATTTCCGAACCAGACGGATCGGGCACCTCGATCCACGACACGGAACCGTTGCCGTCGACGGCGGCGACCTCCAGCAATCCGCTGCTCAAGTCGGGATAGTTGTCGGGGGTATAGCGGTAGAGGCGCCCGTCGGGCATGTCCTCGGTCTGATAAACCTGCTCGCGCACAGGATCGACGGCTGCCGCCTCGTGGACGAAAATCCCCATCGCAGCATGGGCCTTCGGCTCTGTGGCGCCAGTCGGATCGCATTCCCACAGATACCCGCCCGAAGCAAAGACCTCTTCGCCCGACAGGAACGTCCCCCAGGGAGTCGGCCCGCCACCACAATTGGAATTGCTGTTCCGGAGCAGCGGGTAAGCGTCGATGATGTTGCCGTCGGCGTCGTAGTGGATTGCACTCACACCTGCGGCGCCGGCGAGGAACACCTCACTGTTGACGGTGTGGATCCAGCCGCCGTTGCCGTCGTCGAAGGTCGCCGCGCCGTCGGGGAAGATGTGCCATTCGAAGTCGGTGTCGCCCACCGGCTCACCGGCAACAGCCACAACACGCGACGTGAACCCGGGCGGAAGAATCATCCCGTTGGCATCGGGAGCGATGCCGACCAAAGAGCCGTACGGGCTCTCGCCTGATGCTTGGGCCCCGGCGGCGGTTGCCAATAACGGGAATGCGGTAGCACCACCTGCGGCGAAAACGCCCGATTGCAAAAACTGACGACGGTCCATGGGTGCGACCGTAGCTGAGTTCCTCGTTGGTTTCCCAAGAGACGCTCCCTCAGAAAGGCCACCATCTGATCGAACGACTCCTCCCTTTGAGGCGGGACGAGAAGGTCCCCGAACTTGCCATGCAGCGGCGCGGTTTCGGTTGCGATTTGCTGCGGGTCAAGCGGGGGTGATCGGCGACCCAGATCCCGGCCCAACCCGACGCCTCGATGATTTCGGTCCGGTGAACCGTGTCCTCCCAGGTTCGGATCGGGCCGATCCAGACCGAGAGCCGCAATGGCCTGGTCATCAGCGACGCTCTTTGTTCGGGCGGCTTTGTGCTGATTCTGCAGCGGAGAACCCCAACCGGCGAACGAGTGACCGGTTGCACCGAGGATCGCCTGGACCGCGGGCACCTCGGTTTCTCTGTCCTGAACCAGGACAGTGTCAAGAATCGCCGGGGATCCATTCCGTGCCGGCGAGGGGCACTCTGGCCATCGCTGCTGCCTCCACGGTGAGAGCGGCCAGATCCTCAGGTTCAAGATTGTGGACGTGGGATTTTCCGTTTGCCCGAGCCAGCGTCTGGAGTTCGAGGGTCAAAACCTGCAGATAGTTGGCCAGGCGACGACCGGCCAGTTCGGGATCGAGGCGGCTCGCCAACTCGGGTTCCTGCGTGGTGATTCCCGCCGGGTCGTTGCCTGCCTGGAAATCCTCCCAGAAGCCTGCCGCCGAGCCCAATTCCCGGTACTGCTCGTCCAAGGCTGGGTCGTTGTCTCCGATGGCGATCAGTGCGGCAGTGCCGAGCGAGACCGCGTCGGCCCCCAACGCTATTGCCTTGGCGACATCGGCACCCGAGCGAATCCCACCCGCAGCGATCAGCTTCACCTCGCGGTGCACTCCGAGTTCCTTGAGCGCCCGCACCGATTCCGGAACGGCGGCGAGCGTGGGGATGCCGACATGTTCGATGAAGACGTCCTGGGTCGCCGCTGTGCCACCCTGCATGCCGTCGACGACTATTGCATCAGCGCCTGCCTTTATCGCCAAGCAGGTGTCGTAGTAGGGACGAGCAGCCCCGACCTTGACATAGATGGGAACCTGCCAATCGACTATCTCGCGCAGTTCGATGATCTTGATCATCAGGTCGTCAGGCCCAGTCCAGTCGGGATGACGACAAGCGGAGCGCTGATCGATCCCCTCTGGGAGGGTGCGCATCTCCGCCACGCGTTCATTGATCTTCTGCCCCATCAGCATCCCGCCGCCGCCCGGTTTGGCGCCCTGCCCGACGACCACCTCGATTGCGTCGGCGCGGCGGAGATCATCGGGGTTCATGCCGTAACGCGACGGCAGATACTGGTAGACGAGCGTCTCGGAGTGGCCTCGTTCCTCAGCGGTCATTCCTCCATCCCCGGTGGTCGTAGAGGTGCCCGCGGCGGTGGCGCCCCGACCGAGGGCTTCTTTCGCCTGCGCTGACAACGACCCGAAACTCATGCCTGCAATGGTGATCGGAATGGCAAGGCGAACGGGTCGTTCCGCTCGCCCCTCGCCGATCACGAGATCAGTGGCGCAAGCCTCGCGGTAACCCTCCAGCGGATAACGCGACATCGAAGCACCGAGGAACACGAGATCGTCGAAAGTCGGCAGCTCCCGCTTCGCTCCCCAGCCTCGAATGCGATAGATCCCGGTGTTGGCCGCCCGCCTGATCTCCGCGATCACATTGCGGTCGAACGTGTAGGACTCGCGGTGATGCCACTGCTGCTGGTTCATGGCTTGCCTTTCGCTGCCGCGGCCGCGTCGACGTCGTCAACATGGAAGTTGTAGAGCTCTCGGGCTGAGCCGTAGAGACGGAAATCGCCTGGTTCGGCTGACATTGTTCCGGCTGACATTGTTCCGGCCGGCAACGCGGCCGCTTCGAGCAGGCGGCTGAGCGTGTCGAGGTGTTGCGGGGTCATTTCCTTTTCCACGCAATCAGATCCCAGCGATGCGACCTTGCCCCGCACGAACACCTCCGCTTCATATATCGAATCGCCGAGGTCGTGGTCGGCATCGCCGAGCACCACCAAGTTGCCGGCTTGAGCCATGAACGCGCTCATATGTCCGACATTGCCGCCGACCACAATGTCGACGCCTTTCATGGAGATGCCGCAGCGAGCCCCAGCGTTGCCTTCAATGACCACCAAACCGCCGTGACCAGTGGCTCCCGCAGACATCGTGGCGTTGCCGGTTATCCGCACGAGACCCGACATGATGTTCTCAGCGAGTCCGGTGCCGGCGTTGCCGTCGACGCGGACCGTGCCCGTCATGTTCATCCCCGCGCAGAAGTAACCGACGGATCCTTCCACGTCGACGGTGACCGGTGTGGTTATGCCGACCGCCAGGGCGTGGGCCCCCCTTGGATTGCGCACAACGAAACGGCCTTCATCGGTTTCGTGCAGCCGCTTGTTCAGCTCACGCAGCGTCACCTGCGAAAGGTCGATGGAGGTTGTCACGACGCCAGGCTCCACGAGTAGACGCGGGACGGCTCGGGTTCGAAGATCTCCGCATGGCTCACGTCGGGGAGTTGGGCGATCGCCCGGAACTCCGACGACATCGCAACCCAGTCGTCGGTCTCCGCGACGACGGCCGGCTTGCACGCGATCGGATCCCGGAGGATCGCAAACCCGTTCTTCACGCCGATCGCGAACGTGTAGAAGCCGTCGAGATCGGTCAGGGCACTGGTGAGGGCGCCGTCGATGGCGTCACCGGTCCGCAGTTTCCAGGCGAGGTAGCCCGCAGCGACTTCGGAATCGTTCTCAGTCTGGAACGACTCGCCGCGCTGGACCAACCGTTCTCGAAGTTGGTTGTGATTCGACAGCGAGCCGTTGTGGACCAGGCAGGTGTCGGCCCCTGTGACGAAGGGGTGCGATCCGTTGGTGGTCACGGCCGACTCGGTCGCCATGCGGGTGTGCGCCATGGCGTGCGTGCCGCGGCGTGACGCAAGGTCGTAGCGGCTCGCCACCAGATCGGGGTCGCCGACCGACTTGTAGAGCTCGATCTGCTGTCCGTAGCTCAACACATCGAGTCCTGCCACGTTGTCGATGAGCCACTGACGCGCGGCACGGCCGTCGCCGGTTGTCTCGAACACGGCGTGGTCGTGGATCTCCCGCAGAGTGACTTCAGCTCCGAGCTCGGCCTCGAGATCATCCGCCGTCTGGCGACGGTTGATCGAATCGTCGGTCACCAGAACGGTGATCCTGGTTCGTTCGCTGTCACCCTGGTCGTAGACGGCGAATCCGGCGCTGTCGGGGCCCCGCTCGCGCATTTCATGCAGCATGACCGCGGTGAGCCTCCCCAGTTCATCGTGGTAGGTGGAAGTTTTCAGGAACAATCCGACGATCCCGCACATGCTTGAGAACCTTAGCCGCATCTCTTGACAACGGTGAAGAGATTTCACCTACAGTAGAGGTTTCCTCAGGTGAATCGCGCGCAGGTTCAGATCAGACGAAGGAGCTGCCGATGGGCGCATACGAAGAGATCAAAGCACGGGTCGAAAACGATGGGGTCGAGTTCGTTTACGCAATGTTCGTGGAGATGCACGGCAAGCCGTGCGCCAAACTCGTCCCGGTTGAAGCGCTCGAGACGGTGATGAACGAGGGGGCCGGATTCGCAGGTTTTGCCGCGGGCCCCATCGGCCAGGACCCGTCCAGCCCCGACATCCTGGCCATTCCCGATCCCGCGTCGTACACGCAGCTGCCATGGCAGCCCAATGTCGCCGCCTTGCAATGCGACCCGACTGTTGAAGGGGAACTCTGGCCCTACGCACCACGCGTGATCCTGCGCCGGGCGCTCGACGATCTCGCGTCGCGTGGTCTGGTGTTCAACGCCGGGGTCGAAGCGGAGTATTCGTTGGTCGACAGGAACCCGGACGGGTCAATCGTGGTCGCGGATGAGCGCGACGTCGACGAACAGCCCTGTTATGACGCCAAGGGTCTAACCCGCATGCTCCCCCACCTCACCGAAGTCTCACGCAATCTCAACGCCATGGGCTGGGGCAACTACGCCAACGACCACGAGGACGCCAACGGCCAGTTCGAACAGAACTGGCAGTATTCCGACGCCCTCACCACCGCCGATCGGCTGGTGTTGTTCCGGTTGATGATCCACACAATGGCCGCGCGCGACGGACGCTATGCGACTTTCATGCCCAAGCCCTTCGCCGACAAGACCGGCAACGGGCTCCACGCTCACTCCAGCCTCTGGTCGCTCGAGGGCGAACCGCTCTTCGTCGGAGGAGACGACGACCCCAAAGGCCTCGGCTTGAGTGAGCCGGCATACCAGTTCGCGGCCGGGTTGATCGAGCATGCCCCCTCCCTCGTCGCGATCCTCTGCCCCATCGTCAACTCCTACAAGCGAATGGGGGTCGGCGCCCCAGCATCGGGTGCTACCTGGGCCCCAGCCTACGCGGCGTACGGGGGCAACAACCGCACGCAGATGATCCGCGTTCCCGAAGCGGACCGGCTGGAGCTCCGTCTCGCCGATGGAGCAGCCAACCCATATCTCATGTTCGCGGCGATACTCGCCTGCGGACTCGACGGTATTGACCGAGGCGCCGACCCCGGTCAACCGAACGAGGACAACCTGTTCAAGCTGTCCGCTGAGGAGATCGCCGAGCGAGGGATCGTCACCTTGCCGCCAACTCTGCTGCACGCCGCAGAGAACCTGGCAGCCTGCGATGTGCTTGAGAAAGGGCTGGGGATGACCCCCGACGGTTCCTATCGGGACTATTTTGTGAAGACCAAAAAAGCCGAGTTCATGGCCCACCATCATCAGGTCACCCAAGCTGAGATCGACCAGTATCTCACCCTGTTCTGAGAATCGACCCACGACAGCACTAACCGGAAGACAATGCCGACCGACCGAAGCGAACCTGAAGAATCGCGGACCACCAACAACAGCCGGACTGGCCGACTGACAACCGATGAGGTGTGCGAGAGCGTTGGTAGGCGAGTGCGTGAACTCCGGGTGGGCATGGGCTTGACCATGGAGCAGTTCGCTGACGCCGCTGGTCTGTCGATCGGGATGCTCTCCAAGGTCGAGCATGGGCAGACCTCGCCCAGTTTCAGCACCCTCATCAGCCTCGCTGACGCCGCCGAGGTTCCATTCACAGCCTTCTTCAGAGGGTTGGACGAGGAACGCGATGCAGTGGTCGTCCCCGCCGGCCAGGGAATGGAGATCATCCACGAAGGAGCCGGCCCGGGCAGGGTGTACCGCGACCTCGGATCGTTGCGAGGTCCGACCCGCGAGATCGAATCGCTGTACGTCACGATCACCGAACCCGACGAGGTCTTCCCTCTGTTTCAACACGGTGGCGTGGAGTTCATATACATCCTTGAGGGCTCCGTCGAATACGGCTACGGCACCAAGCGATACGTGCTCAACGCTGGCGACTCGATGCAGTTCCGGGGCGAGGTGACCCACGGCCCCACCGCGCTGATCGAACTCCCGCTGCGCTTCCTGTCGTTGAAAGTCACTTATCCCCCCGACTCGAACTCCACCTCCAACGGTTGAATCCACACTCTGTCGACTCTGGTGCTCCTAGGGTTGAAGCAGCCGTCGCAGAGAACTTCCCGCCGACTTTGAGGTCGGCCGAGTTGTATGCGAAGCGAGGCGCCGCGCTGCTCGACAATGCCCAACAAGGTCTCCACGCCCTTCAACTTGCCGAAGAACTAGCACTCTGAACACTTGGCGGGGCTAGTGAAGCAGTCTGTCTATGGCCTCGATCAGGGGTTCGTTTCTGGCGGGTTTGCGGAGGACCTCGTCGGCTCCCGCTGCGCTGGCGAGGCTGGTGGCGAACTCTGGACTCTGGTGCATGCCACCCGCGGACAGGGCCACGATTCCGGCGCGTGGGCAGGCCCAGCGCAACGCCTTTATGTACTCGATAGCAGGCATTGTCGGCATAACGGCCTCTGTCACAACCACATCGGGCTTTTGAGAAGCCGCAAGCTCCAGAGCCGCTTCGCAGCCGTCGGCTTCAATCACCTCATGGTCGCCTGAAGCATCGAGCAGCCGCTTGAGCGCGTAGCGCGCACCGGGGTCGTCGTCAGCCACCAACACGGTCGCCACTATTCAGCCTCCTCGGGCTTCGTCGGCATGGCGCCGAGGGATGAGGACTTGGAAGGCCGAACCCTCACCATAAGACGACTCCGCGGTGATCCTGCCCGACCATCCGTGAACTTGGTCGTAAGCGATGGTCAAGCCCAGACCGGCGCATCCGTCGGCCGATTTGGTGGTGAAGAACGGGTCAAATACTTGGGCGAGCACATCATCGGTCATGCCGATGCCCTGGTCGGCCACAGTGACACTGAAGTAACTGCCGGCTGAAACTCCCTGCACCCGCGCCTGGGCCTCATCCAATGTTTGGGCTGAGAGCCCCACCGTGATCTCGCCCCCACGCTGCATGGCCTGCGCCGCGTTGGTCAGCAGACTCGTGAACACAGAATTGAACTCTTCTCGGTTCACCGAGATCACACCGGGCGCGTCGCTGAATTGCGGCACTATCGTCACATCGTTTCCGACCGACTTCGTTGCCTGAGCGATCACGCTGGACAAGCCCCGCGACGGCACGATCTCCTCTGGTTCACCGAAGCCGCCCGCGGGATCGGCCAACGAACTCTCCAAAATCTTGCAACCCCGATCTGCCGCGAGGAGGATGCGACCCAGATTCTCCCTCTGCGGATCACTCTCGTCGGTTTGGTCGACTCCCAATTGCGCCAGGGTGACGATCGGCTGCATCACATTGTTGAGCTCCCGGGTGAGTCCACCGGCCAGTTGGCCCATCGCCGCCATCTTGTAGGCCTCGCCGATCTGCTCCTCCATCGCCTGGCGTTCTTGGATCGCTTCTTTGAGCTGTCCGACGGTATGGGCAAGCCGGTCGTTGAGGTGAGCTACTTCCAGCCAGCGCCGCACCGCGAACCAGGAGGTGACCAGTGCGAGCGTCGGAACCGCGGCAAGAAGCTCGACGAGCAGCCATCCCTCCTGGTCACGCGTGAAGTCCGAGACCGTCTCGTACAAGTCGATACTGACAAAGAAGAAGAAGATGACGATGCAGGCAACGGCACCGATGACCATGTCTCTTCGCGGGTTCATGCGACCTCCCGGCCTGTGTTACGTCCCGGCCGCCCTCATGCTAGAGCCTCGCGCCAAAGGCACCGGTGACGAATCGACAATAGGCGACGGTATGTGGCTCAGGAGCCTGTGAACTTGGGGCGGCGTTTCTCAACGAATGCGGCGATTCCTTCTCGGCCGTCGTTGGTTGCGGCCGCACCGGTGATCGTCGTGCCTTCGATCTCCCCGGCCTCTTCGAGGGACCGTTCGTATCCCTCATAGATGACACGCTTGGCGTTGCCTGTCGCATACGGGGCGCCGCCGGCCAGTTGTTGCGCAAGCCGCCGAGTTGCCTCGTCCACCTCATCATCGGGCACCACTCGGTTCACCAATCCCCAGGCCTCCGCTTCAACTGCGGACAATGTCCTGTTGGTGAGGGTGAGGTCGAGCATCCGACGCAGGCCGATGTGTCGGGCAACGAAGTAGCTGGAAGTCCCGTCGGGGGTCATCCCCGCTCGGGTGTAGGCCATCGTGTACTTGGCCGACTCGCCCGATACCACCAGGTCAAAAGCCCCCACCAGCGATAGTCCCGCTCCGCCGACTCCACCATTGACCCCCGCCACGAACGGTTTGGGGATGCGGTTCATCTTGTAGATGGCCGTATGGAAGTCTGTGAGCAGGTCGGCGACATGTTTGGGAAGGTCCGCGCCTTTGGAATGGAACTCTTTGAGGTCACCGCCGGCGCTGAACAGCTTGCCCTCGGCTGTAACCGATACGGCACGCACATCGTCGTCCCACTCGATTTCGAGCATCGCATTTCGCAGGTCCGCAGCGAATACCCGATTGACGACGTTGGCGGCATCGCCACGGGTGAACCTCATGTAGGCCACATGGTCACGTACTTCGTAGCTGATGGTGGCCAGATCCATGTTTCTCAGCATGACTCAGCGGACAACCACAAGGCTCATTGCACAAGGCTCATTGACGCCCCCGGTGACAGCACGAGGTGGATGGTGACAGCACGAGGTGGATCTAGTGATGGTGGCCGAAGGCGAACCTTCGCTTCTTGCGGGCAGTCTGGCGCTCCAGCAAGTGGTCCACATGGTGGTCTTCGCTGTCACATCCTCGCACAGAGGTCTCCAGTTGGATTGTGGTGTGCGCAACCCCGTGCTCTTCGTTTGCGATCCGCCGGATCTCGCGCAGCATGTCGTCGAAATCGCCTGCATGGTCCGGGTCGATCAAGACGTGTGCAGTGAATGAGACATAACCCGAGGTGACCGTCCAGGCATGCACATCGTGGATAATCGTCACGCCAGGCACGTCCTCAATGTCCGAGCACAGCTTGTAAAGGTCGAGATGCTCGGGAGTCCCCTCAACCAGGACCTGCAGCACCGAGGTTACGAGATGCCAGGAGCTGCTCACGATCAACAGCGCGATCAGCACGCTGAGGATGGGATCGACGATCGTCCACCCGAAGACGATGACGATGACAGCGGAAATGATGACGGCCACCGAACCCATCAGGTCGGCGATCACATGCTGGAGGGCGCCCTCGACGTTCAAGCTGTGCTCGGAAGCACCGTGCAGCATGTAGGCCGCAACCACGTTGACCAGTAGGCCGATACCGCCCACTATCAGCACCACCCCGCCTTCAATCTCCTCGGGACTCAAGAAGCGGCGGATGGACTCCCAAATGATCCAGGCCGCGATGAGCCACAGCGACAACGCGTTGGCCGCGGCGGCAAGGATCTCGGCCCGGTTGTAGCCGTAGGTACGCTCTGCCGAAGCGGGCCGCTTGGCGATCCAGATCGCGAACAGGGCCAACCCGATCGAGGCGCTGTCGGTAAGCATGTGTCCGGCGTCGGCCACCAGGGCCAGGCTTCCAGACAAAACCCCGCCAATGACCTCAACCACCATGAAGGTGGATGTCATGACGAGCGCGCCGATAAGCACCTTTCTGGAGGTCTCCCTCAGGTCGTGGTGATGGTGTCCATGTTCGTGGTCATGGCCATGATGGTGGTGGCTGTGATCATGCCCATGAACGTGATCATGCCCGTGGCTGTGACCATGCGCGCAGGCATCGCCGTGCTCGTGGTCGTGCCCCTCATGCTCGCAATCGGGAGGATGATCGTGACCGGTGCCCTTTTCAGAGCCGGTCTCAGCCGTCGTCACTAGATGGCGTTACAGCACTCTTCGGTGTGAATGTGCTCTTCGATGGCGCAGTGGTCGGCGTGGTCAGCGTGCGAATGCTCCGGA
>JAPPMP010000008.1:0-23635 GCA_028819005.1 Acidimicrobiaceae bacterium | reverse complement strand
ATGGCGCAGTGGTCGGCGTGGTCAGCGTGCGAATGCTCCGGATGGTCGTAGCAAGCTTCTGTATGGACATGAGTCGTAGACATGTTTGTTGACTTCTCCTAGGGATTCGAGTGGCTGGTGAGCCCGATTGGTCGGCACAGCCTAAGGGTTTGAACCGCGAAACACAAATCTCTGCTCGGTGCGCCGTCCTTCGAATCCTATGTGCATCAACCCTATGTGCATCAACGAGGAGTCTATTGTCGACGCTAGGGGGCTGAACCGCGCTAGAAACTCCGACATGGAGTTTCTGAGCGACCCGCTGGCGTGGTGGATCGACCCGTTCACGTCCAACGTCTTCATGCAGCGAGCCCTCTTTGCAGGGCTGCTCGTCGTCCTTACCACTTCGGTCGTCGGCACTTGGGTGGTTCTGAGAGGAATGAGTTTTCTCGGCGACGCGCTGGCCCACGGCGTGCTGCCCGGTATCGCGCTGGCCTTCATCATCGGGGTCAACACCACCATTGGAGCCTTCGCTGCGGCCATCGTCATGGTGTCGGGGATCAACGCGATCCGCCGCTACTCACCGCTTCCTGAGGACACTTCCATCGGTGTGCTGTTCGTCGGATTCCTCGCATTGGCCGTGGTCATCATGTCCAGTTCATCAGGGGCCTATACCGGTGACCTCAGCCGATTCCTCTTCGGCTCAATCACCGGAGTCGACGCGAGCGACCTCCGTCGGCAAGCGATAGCGGCGGCGGTGTCGCTGGGCGGGACGGCCGTGTTCTACCGGGCGTTCTTGGTGATGACCTTCGACCACGCCCAAGCCCAAGTTCTCGGCCTTCGTCCCCGTCTTGCCCACGGAGTTCTGCTGGTGCTGGTGGCCCTCTCGATCATCGCTTCGTTCGAGGCGGTGGGAAACCTGCTGGTGTTCGCCTTCTTGATAGCCCCTCCGGCCACTGCGGTGCTGCTCGTCCGTCGCGTTCCCCGAATAATGCTGGTTGCGGCCGTCGTCGGATCGGTGTCCACAGTGTTCGGCCTGCTGTTCAGCTACCACTACGACACAGCCGCGGGAGCCACCATGGCTCTGGCCACAGTAATCGTCTTTCTCGTGGTGATGACTGTCAAGGCGCTGGCGTTGGCAGTGGGTTCCCGCTCGGGCTCCTTCACACCGCCGTGACTCGACGGCTGGACGCATGGCCGACCGGAGCCGGGCTGGTGGGTTCCCGCTCGGGCTCCTTCACACCGCCGTGACTCGACGGCTGGGCGCATGGCCGACCGGAGCCGGGCTGGTGGGTTCCCGCTCGGGCTCCTTCACACCGCCGTGACGGGGTCCCGGGCAGTCCCTACACCTGCAGAGAGAAGACCATCCACGCAACATCGCAACATCCCCCGGTTCCCGCCGCTGAGGCAGTTCGGTCAGGAACCCGCAGCATGTCCTAGCCGAGGGCGTCGACTATCAGACGGGTATTGGTTCGCATGAATCCGATGTAGTCCTCCGCACCGCTGCCAGGCGGGCCGAGGCTTCCCGTGTAGAGGGTTACGACCTTTATGTCACCAACTCTCGAGGCCAGCGCTTCGGCGTCGTCGCTGGAGTGCACCGTTTCAGCAAATATGGCGCCGACCCCTTCGTGCTCGATGGTCTGCGCCAATTCTTCAAGTTGGGCCGGGTTCGTCTCTGAAATGGTGGTCGGCGAGGGGAGCACAGTCCCGATGATCTCAAACCCGTAACGGTCGGCGAAATACCCCAGAGCGTCGTGGTTTGTGACCAGCTTCCGTTTGCCTGCCGGCAACTCTCCGATCAGATCCTCAAGTTCTTGGTCCAGCGCTGCCAACTCCGATTGGTAGTCACTCAGACATGCGGCAATCGAATCACCGTCAACGCCTGCATCGATCAGGTGTTGAGCGAGTTCACCGAGCACACCCGAGACTCGCGTGGGATCAAACCAGACATGCGGGTCTGCGCCGCCGTGGCCGTGCCCAGCATCCTCGCCGTGATCCTCATCACCGTCGCCATGGCCCTCATCACCGTCGCCGTGATCCTCATCACCGTCGCCATGGCCCTCATCACCGTCGCCATGATCCCCGTCCTCGTCGCCATGATCCTCATCACCGTCGCCATGATCCCCGTCGCCGTGATCCTGGCCGGAGGAGAACGGGATCGATTCAACATTCTCCGCAATTTCAAACACCGTCGTCCCAGAATCCCCCACGGCCTCCAGCGTGTCTTCAAGTCGAAGTTCAAGTTCCAACCCATTGGCCACGACAAGATCGGCATTCTCCATGCGCTCCCTGTCGCGTAGCGACGGCTCGAATCCGTGGGGATCACCGCCGACCGGAATAATGGTCTCAATATCGGCGATTCCCCCGCAGGCCACATTCGCCACGACATCGGCCCAGATACCTGTTGTCACTAGTACTCTCGGAGCGTCGGATTCGGTGTTGGTCGTTGAATCCGAAGACCCTCCGCATCCAGCAGCCAGCACGGCCAACACCGCGGTCATCACTATCGTGCGCAGTAGTTGCCGACTCGCCAGGCTTGGGCGAGAGTCCTCATCTACGAGTCTGACATGCACGACTATCATCCCTTCTAGATTCGATGTCCACGATAATGATAATAAGTCTCATTTGCATTTGAAACCCATGGGCCAACCAACAACATCCCCACCCGACAAGCAGTCCTCCGAGCGTCATGCATTCGTGCACACGCGACTCTCCAGCGACAACCACCGCTATACAACAGGGCGGCGCCGTCTCGTCGATGCATTGGCCTGCTCCGGCCAACCGCTCACGCTGCCCGACATCGTCGAGATTGCGCCGGACTTGGCCGCCAGTTCCGTCTACCGCAACCTTGAAGTCCTAGAGCAATGCGGAGTTGTCAAACGCATAGCCAGCGGGAGTGGCCACGCCCACTTCGAACTGGCCGAGCCGTTGTTGTCGCACCACCACCACCTCGTATGTGTCGACTGCGGTGTAATCGAAGATGTTCGTCTCGACGATGAGGTCGAGGAAGTGTTGGATCAACACCTCAGCCTGATCGCTTCCCGCGCCAGCTTCAAACCCCTACATCACAGCCTTGACCTGCACGGTCACTGCGCAAATTGTGATGGCCTCCTTTGATGTGCTGTCGAGCAGAACGGAACCAGACCGTTCGGTTTTCTCTGCACAGCCCCACTAGCCTGTCCCCGTGAGCAAGGGCGTGAGAATCGAGAATCTGACCGTTCGATTCGACGACTTCAATGCTCTTGACAACGTCACCCATTTTTTCGAGCCGGGCACATCCACCGCGGTCATGGGAGTCAACGGCTCAGGCAAAACCACAATGTTGGAGAGCATCGCCGGTCTGATACAGCCCACCTCGGGACGGATCGACGGCGTGCCTGACCGACTTGCCTACGTGTGCCAACACCCGCCCGCAACCTGGATGCCGCTGACCTCCAACGAAGTTCTGGCAATGGGCCGATACCGCGAGCGGGGTCTTGTCGGCTTGCTGAGGGCCGCCGACCGAGCAGCCATGCGGGCCGCTGCCGAGCGCCTAAACATCAACCACCTCTTGAACAGCAGCTTCAGCGAATTGAGCGGCGGACAACAGCAGCGCGTTCGGATCGCCCAAGTACTAGCGTCGGACCCGGAACTTCTGCTCTTGGACGAGCCGATAACCGGTCTTGACATCCCAAGCCAGGAGCGAATCCTCGCGCTGGTCGAGGAATATTCTCGGCGGGGCGCGATCGTGATCCTCACCACACACCACCTGGACGAAGCTCGGCACTGTGATCGAGTGATATTGCTCGCCAACAGGCTCATCGGGTCCGGCAGCCCCCAGGAAATGCTCACCGAGGAACGGCTCAGGCAGGCGTTCGGCGAACGTCTCCTGGGAGACCACCGAGACCACACACACGATCATGAAATGATCGTGCTAGACGATCACGGTCACCACGGACAGCACAGACACGCCCACGCTGAGCCGGGTCCTGCCGGGGGTTTTGGCAGGACTCAGAGAGAGCAGCATTAGCTTCGTTGCCCACGCCCAACAATGCCTCTGCAACGGCTTCGCGCACCACCTGCCCGCCGAACGGCACAGCCACATCCATTCTTCCACCGAAATACTGCTCCATGAGCAGATCCAACCCGGGGAGATGAACTCGATCGCGGCGCTCCATCTCCGCGGTCAGTTCTGCGCGCAGCGCTCGCGTCGTGTTCGATCACGAAATCGATCACCGTGTCGCCGGGCGTCAACATCTGCGCGATGTTGACCCCCCACCGACGGTCCGTGAGATCACGTATCTTGGCGATCTCCACCTTGATCTCATCGAGTTGACCCGAGGATGTCTCGATGATGCCCATGCCCCCGGCGTTGGACACCGCAGAAGCCAACTGAGCACGGGCGATGTAACACGCCATATTCGTGAAGCGGCATCGTGGCCCCAGCGGCTGACACCGCAGAAGCCAACTGAGCACGGGCGATGTAACCCATCGGAGCCTGCACGACAGGGATCTCAATCCCCAAGAGTTCTGTGATCCTGGTCTTCATCCCAGAACTTCCTCAGGTGCCGATGACATCGCCGGGATCGCGATCTGATGACCCGAGGCGTCTCATCCGCGCCACGAAAAAGGCGTAGTCCCACATCAGATGCTCACCCTCGCGCCAGCGGCGGACCTCGATGTCAATGCCCTCAGGTCGCAGCACATGCACACCGTCCTCGTAGCTCGCGGCGACATTGATCTCGGTTGCCTTGTCGAACTCGGCCACATCTCGGACGCCGTGTTCGAGCGTGCCGTCGCAACGCATATCGTGGACCACTCCCCCGCCGACCACGATTAGACGATCTCCGGCCTGCTCTATCCGAGTGACGACCCCTACCGACGGATGGTCAGCTACGACCTGACCGTCGACCTTCACTTCGATCGTCTGCCAGTAGCCATCGAGGCACGGCGCGCCCTTTGGGCGGGGTTCGCTGCAACCAACGAGTATCGGAGCGGGCCAATCGGTCCAGCCGCCGGGGGGAGTCTTGGCTACGGGTATCGAGTCAATTGTGGGACTGTCCATGTGGGGCCCTTTCGATACAGGAGTCTGAGGCTCAGGTGATCTTATGCTAGTTTCACTGGCACTAACCGAGCACTGCCAGCAACACCATGCGCAGCGTGTTCTCGGTATCCGCGACGGCCAGTTGACGGTGACGGCGCAGAAAA
This sequence comes from Acidimicrobiaceae bacterium, assembly GCA_028819005.1. GTDB lineage: Bacteria > Actinomycetota > Acidimicrobiia > Acidimicrobiales > Aldehydirespiratoraceae > VXYK01. The sequence goes on along the minus strand of JAPPMP010000008.1, from coordinate 18,472 downwards.
TCGATCGAGTCGAGTTGAGTAATCACATCGCCGGCAGACATCACCGCCGCTCGATCGGACCTCTTGCGTTCATCGAGTTCGGGGGCGAACTGCCGCTCGAATTGATCACGGAGTTCGTTGCGGGTTGTCGCCAGTTCGTCGCGGATACGGGAATTGAGCGCGGCGTTGGCAACCGTCGCTCGATACACCGGGCCGATCCTGTCGTAGAGTCGCATCCGCATTGCGATGAAGTCCTCGACCCGGGCGTGCAGCGGTCCCCGACCGATCGACGAGAGATACGCGTCATCTGCGGCAACCTCACGGTTGCGCTCGATGACAGCTTCAAGCAGCTCTCCTGGGTCGGCGAAGTACCGGTACAGCGAGCGCACCGACAGACCCGATCGTTTCGAGGCTTGTTCGATGGTCGGGAACAGCGACTCTTCGGCGAACATCTCCAACACCGCGTCAAGCACGTTGTCTATGTTGCGCTCCCGTCGAGCAGCGCGCCCGTCGAGCAGAGGCTCGATTTCGACGATGTCAGTCATTGTGATCCGACCGCAGTAAGCGGAAGCTCGCCTGCGCTGTCTGGCGTTCGGAGAATGCGCATTGCTGTCCGTTGGGCCTTTCGGTTGCGTGTCTCGGTGTTCCGCGTCGCGGAATCGTCGCAACCTATAGTAGTGCGCCTCTGACTGGCAATAGTTAGCGCAAGTTGTTAGGGTTCGCCCATGGACTTCGAGGTGAACCGCCAAGACTTCCGGGACACCCGGATCGTCGACACAGCCCCGGCTGAACTGGCGCAAGGCCAGGTCCGGATCGGTCTATCGAGAACTGTTGGAGGGGCGGGCCGATCCCTCTGTCGGTTATGTCGTCTCAATGTCGCGAACGCTGCGCGAGACCCCGTTGGAGTGGGCTCGCGCTTCTGATCTGGATGACAGTCGGTCGCTCAGCCGACTCGGAGGACGACTTTGCCGAACGTCTCGTTGGACTCGATCAGTTCGTGAGCCCTGTCGGTTTCGGCAATGGGGATCACCTCGTCGATGATTGGACGGATCTCTCCCGAATCGATGAGCGGCCAAACTCGTTCACGAAGCGCCGACATGACCTCAGCTTTTTCAGCCACTGGCCTGGCTCGCAGGGTTGAACCGATCACTCGCAGCCGTTTCATCATCAACAGCCCGAGCGAGATTTCTGCGCTGGCACCTCCCATCAACCCGATCAGCACGAGCCGACCACCGATTGCGAGACTTCCGAGGTTGTCGTTGAGATAACTGGCGCCCACCGGATCGAGGATTACGTCGAAGCCCTCGCCATCGGTCCAGCTCTCAACGTGATCGATGAAGCTTCCTGAATGACGATTGTTGCCTCCGGACGCGCCCAGAGTTACACACCGCTCGATCTTGTCGTCGGCACCAGCCGTCACGAAAACGGGGTTGCCGAAGGCACGGCACAACTGAATCGCGGCGGTGCCCACACCACTCGCGCCGGCGTGCAACAGGACCCTCTCGCCGGGAGCCAGAGCCGCTTCCATATAGAGATTGAGATAGGCGGTGGCGAAGACTTCAGGCAGCGCGGCGGCCTCAACAAACGACAATCCGGCAGGGACCGGCACAACCTGCGCCGCCGGGACCACGACTTCCTCGGCGTAACCTCCTCCGGCCAGAAGCGCACAAACCTCATCGCCGATCTCGAAGCCCGATACGTCTCGGGCAATCTCGGACACCACGCCCGAACACTCCAAACCCATTATCGGACTGGCGCCTGGCGGAGGCGGGTAGGCGCCCGCTCGTTGTGCCAAATCAGCCCGATTCACAGCGCTGGCTCTGACCTCGACACGGATCTCCCCTTCGCCCAACACCGGACGCGGGGCGTCGCTCCACACCAGCTGGTCACCTTGGATCTCGATCGCCTTCATGTCGTTGCACCCTATTCGTTTGGCGATGCTTCGGGTTCAGGACGGAATCCGGGAGACCGGCTGCGAGCCATCCGTCGAAGGCGGCTTCCTGGCCCAGATCGGCACCGGCGGCAAATCTGGTGATCAGGGCTGCGGAACGCTCGGCTCCGGGGTCGTCCCACCGGTCCTCGACCAGGCCCACCGCGGTGACCGCCGGCGCCTCCAGCCGCTCCAGTGCGCGGAGCACACATGCAGATCGCCTACCCCGACACGATCTGGGTTTCCAGCCGCTCCAGCGCGCGGAGCACACGGTAGTCGTTGCGCGCCGCTTCGAGGGGCAGTTCCTTGATCGCATACAAGCCTTCGCCGTATGCCACGAACCTGACTTCATGGCGCGAGATCCCCTTCGGCAGCGTCACGAGCCGGGGGCTGTCCCAATCGACGACGGATTGTTCCCAGGCGAGATCCAAGAAGTCCGGATGCCCCGGACGAACTGTGATTTTCGGCTCAGTCAAGCCGACCAGGCTAGCGGTGGGCGGGGGCCATGTAGAACCAGAACGGGAACGGCGCGCCCTGCTCCTTCAGCTGTGTGCGGGCCGCCATCATGGCCTTGCCTGCTTCGGTCTCTGTGTAGAACCAGGATTCGACCGCACGCGCACCCGGCGCAGGTCCGGCAGCCAGCTCGAGGGCTGCTTCGGTGTAGTAGGCCCGAATGTCGTGACAGACCGCAATCGTGATCTTCCCCGGTAGCGGAGTCTCCTTCCACGACGAACCTTCGGCCCACTGATGCAGCACATCGAGTGCTTCGACAACGGTGTCGGCGTCGATGGCCCGACCCACGGAGGTAACGCCTCGAGCATCAACTGACCGGTCATAGGCCGCTCGCAGACCCTGCGCCTCGTCGACCGCGGGCGGAAGCGCGGCGTCGAACCGCGGTGGGATCGAGCAGGCCAATGGTGTTTCCTCGGACTCGATGACCAGCGGATGAGTCTCAAAGACCGGCTCGTCCGAGTCGAGCAGTGCCAAGGCGCGGTTCAAGACGTCAAGCTGCAGCTCAACGTCGTCAGGACGGCCCAGCGGACGGCCCAGCGGGAACTCGCAGTACAGCGTGCGCGGGGGCATCATCCGTTCCGCGACCTCTTTCATGGAGGCGAGTACGATCGTCGACAGACCTTCAGCTTCAAACACATGGGCGAGCGCACTCACGGTGCGCGTGCACTCTGGTCAAACTGGCGTCAGCACCACCACATCGACCGCATCGGCCAACATCTCCTTCGCGCATGCCGGACCGGTGTCGAGACGCAGTTCGCTGACTGTCTCAGGTTGGTTGCCGGCGAACGCGAAATGCCGGGGCGACACATCACCGATGACGCCCTGAGCGGCCAGTTCCTCGAGCCGGTCGATCGGATACACGACATTGATATCGAGTTGAAAGCCCGAGTGGTCGAAGTTGGGACTCCAGTGGCCCATGACGATGTTGCGGTCGGCACGGTCGAGCGCCCTGAAGCCGCTGTCGGCCGGAGCGAAGCGATCCTGGTCGGGTCGGTGCAGGGCTGCCGACGTCACGATTGCAACACGAGCTTGCGAGAGTGGCTTGTCGAGCTTGGTGAACGCCGGGTCTTCGAACGTCGGCACCGGTTGTTGAGCCCCGTAGGAGCGCATTGCCGCATCTCCACCAGTCATGATGTCAGTCCTCCTCGGCCAACTTTGGATCGTTCGGAGGAGGTTAACTAGTGCGTCTCTGACTGGCAAATGTTCGGGTGCATCGTTAGGGTTCGCCTGTTCGGGTTCAAGCTGATCGAATCGGCACTGCAAGCGAAGGGCGAAGGGGATTCTGTCGTGACCGACCAACCGATAGTGCTAGCCGGCCAGTACGGATCGCCGTACACACGCAAGATGAGAGCGGTCCTGCGGTACCGCCACATTCCTTTCCGCTGGGTGCTGCGCGGATCCCGCTGGGACGACCTGCCAGAAGTCCCCGTGCAGATCATTCCAGTCATCGCCTTTCCTGGGGCCGACGGCAACACAGGCGGCCCTGGCGCCGAAGTGATGGTCGACTCCTCGCCTCAGATCATGCGGCTCGAAGCGGAGTGCTCGGGTCGCAGCGTCGTCCCGGCCGATCCGGCGTTGGCGTTCATCGACACGCTCATTGAGGACTATGCCGACGAGTGGTTCACCAAGGCCATGTACCACTACCGCTGGGCCTATGAACCCGACATCGACAAAGCCGGGAAGATCCTGCCCCTATCGCAGGACCTGCAGGTGAACACCGCCGACGCAGCCGCAGCTTACGACATGTTCACCTCGCGCCAGATCAAGCGAAGGGCGCTTGTGGGATCGACCGACGCCAACCAGCCCATCATCGAAGGCTCCTACCAACGAGTGCTCGACATCCTGCAAGCCACCTTCGATGAACGGGACTTCCTGCTCGGAGACCGGCCGGGCCGCGGTGACTTCGGACTGTTCGGACAACTGACGCAACTCGTCGGGTTCGACCCGACATCGACGGCTGTCGCCGTTGACCGGGCACCGAAGGTCATCAACTGGGTGGACCGGGTCGACGACCTGTCCTGGCTCCCCGTTGCTGAGGGAGCCGACGACGGCTGGCTCGCACTCGACGAAACCGGCGCGGCGGTGCAGGAGATGCTGGTCGAGGTTGGACGCACCTACACGCCGTTCATGTTGGCCAACGCCACCGCTTTGGAGTCGGGCGCAGACGAGGTCGTGTGCGAGATCGACGGCCGCGAGTACCGGCAAGGTCCGTTCAAATATCAGGGCAAGTGCCTGGGTTGGCTGCGGGCCGACTACTCAGCGCTGTCCGACGGTGACCGCGACCGCGTCGACGCAGTCCTTGAAGGCACCGGATGCGAGGCCCTCTTCAGGTAACCCGCAGCATCATCCCCTCAGCGAACGGAGCCAACTGCCCGTTCTTCAGCCGTTTGGGAGCGTTCCGAGCGAAACGATCGCCCTGTAGCTGATCAACGGAACCACCAACGATGCCTCGTTGAGCTGTTCAACTGCGAAGGCGCCACGGTCGACCGCCAAAACCGGCAGACCCGCGGCTACCGCCGATGCAATACCTGCAGGTGAGTCCTCAACGGCGACCACCGTCTCACAATTCAGCGCCGCCACCGCATGGCGATAGACGTCTGGAGCAGGTTTTGGCGCATCCACTTGATCAACGCCTGCGACGAAGTCGACCAGGTCGCTGAGCCCGGCCCGATCAAGCGACGAATGGACCTGAGCGGTCGTCGAATTCGACGCAACCGCAACCGGCACACCTCGCTCGCGGAGTTCGACGATCGACTCCAGCGCGTCCGCGTAGGGCTCGGTCCGATCACGCAGCGCGGCTGAAAAAAACGCTTCGAACTGCGACCCGAGCTTGGCGAGTTGATCCGGTTCCAACCACCTCGAGAAGTACGCAACGCTCTCTGAATCGGTACAGCCGGTTACCGCTCGGAGGTCGCTGAGCGTCAGTTCAATGCCGTGATTCGACGCCAGCGATCGCCACACTTCCCAGCCCAGTTCCTCGGTGTTTACCAATACCCCGTCACAGTCGAACACCACTCCCAGCATCGGTTCGAGTCTACGGGTTGTGGTCACGGGGCCCAGGAGTCAGCGTTCGCGAAGTGTCGGACCTGTACAACTCGGGGTGCGGAGCGCGGGTTGTGGTCACGGGACTCAGGAGTCAGCGTTCGCGAGGACCAGCGACGACCAGTCACCCTCGGTTCGGCGTTCGACTTCTACGAGGGGGCTTAGAAAGTCGACGATCTGGGAACATTGCGACGGGGAGATCCCACCTACGCCGAGCCATCCGCCTCGGGATACGTGGGAGACCAACTCCGAGGCGAGTTCCACGATCCCCGCTCGGGCGATGTTCGCAACCACGACATCGAAAGTGCCTTCGATGTCGCCTAGATCAACGGCTGTCGCTTGCACACGCGCGTCCATGGCATTAATCTGAGCGTTTCTTCGTGTCGCCTGGACCGCTTCGGGCTTGGCGTCCAGTGCCGCTACGCCCGCCGCGCCGAGTTTGAGAGCGCACAGGCCGAGGATCCCGCTTCCACAGCCGACATCAAGGACCCGTTCACCGCCCTCGATCCGCTGTAGCAGTGCTTGGATCAACTGACGGGTCGTGGGATGGCGGCCGCTTCCGAACCCACCCAATCCGAGCTCGATCAACCCCGAAAGGCCACTGCGGTCGTGTTCCGACCAGGCCTGGCAGACGCTGAGTCGCCCGCCGAACACGACCGGACTGGTGTCTCGAAACCACGCTTGCAAGGCAGCACCGCCTTCCGGCCTCGTCACCGCCATCGCACCCTCAGCCTGCAGCATCACCACCAAGTCCACCTCGTTACACCCGTCATCTGCGGCGGCAAGCACCACCCGGCGGGTATCGCTGGGCTTGACAACCTCCAACGAACCAATACCGAGCGATCGAAGCCGGTCGCACAATCCGGCAAGCTCGTCTTCGCTGGTTGCAACCGCGATCATCTCAACACGATGCCAAAACCCAGCAACGGGTCCAGGTCCGGCACAACCGACCGGCTGACCTTCTCAAGGTAGCCAATCACTTCCCCGCCCAGGTCGTTGCTCATCCGATCAGGGGACCACCAGACCGTGAAGGGCCTGGATTTCCTTAGGATGCCCGCGCAACTAAGCGGACATCGGCACTCAAGACCTCGGCGATTCGCTGCAACGTCCGAGCGGTCGGGTTGGTAGCCCCCCGCTCGATACGGCTGATGTCACCCTGATCGATCCCGCACTGCTCGGCCAGCTCAGCTTGGGTCAGACCATTCCGTTCACGCAGTTCCACGATCTGCATAGCAATGTCGTACGCCTGGGCCAGAACCGCAGCTTGCGCCTCAGCGTCAGCTCCAAGGCGGGTCCGACGCTTCTTTGTGGCCTGCTCATATGTGCGCGCCATCTCGGACATCCTCTTTCTTATGGGATATTCCCCATATTATGTCAACCATCTGACCATGACAACTACCGGCCGCGTTCCACGACATCGCCGACGCCACCATCGCATGGTCCGACGAGATCCTCGCCTTCCACCACACCAGCCGGGCCTCCAACAGCAGAACCGAAGGCACAAACAACCTCCCGCAAGTGCTGCGACGCACCGCCCACAACTTCACCAACCCCACCAACTTCGAAGCCCGAGGCCTGCTGACAACACGACCAGCCAACCGATGCCAGCAACCCCACATCCCACGTTTACGCGAAGGGCCTGTTTGTTGTCAGTTCCCACTCATGTGAACTCGGCAGCGACCCTGGTGCTCTGATCTCGCGCGGGGCTTGGGTAGGGGCAAGGCGGAACTTTGCACAGGGGTAGGATGAAGCATGTCGTTGCACCCCAAGCCCCGCGATTCGGCGGCTTCCCGCACTGCCGATCCGCTTGAACTTTCTGCGCGTGTGATCGCGTCCGGTGGGGCCGACGAGCCGACGAACCGGGTGACCAACACGCTAACCGAGATCGATGACGGCATTGCGATCGTCGAGTCCTTCTCGCACATGGTGGCGTTCTCGACCGACGCCGGTCTGGTGTGCTTCGACGCGAGCGGCGCCATGAGCGGTGCAGCTGTCGCCGAAGCTCTGCGGGGCTGGTCGAAAGAGCCGGTCGATTCGCTCGTCTACACGCATGGGCACATGGACCACGTCGGCGGTAGCGGCGCTGTCGCCGCCGATGCCGAGGCTCACGGGCATCGTCCGCCACGCGTTGTCGGCCACGCCAACGTTCCTGTCCGTCTGCAACGCTACGAAGACACGAATGGCTACAACGTCGCCATCAACGCGCGTCAGTTCGGCGGTGTCTCGAGACGACTGAACCTAGGGAGTCTGGGAGCGGGCGTTGATCGCTTCGTCGCTCCCGGCACTCTTTGGCCGGACGTCACCTACGACGACCATCTCACCGTCTCGGTGGCGGGAACCGACTTTGTTCTGCACCACGACAAGGGTGAGACCGACGATCACACGTGGGCGTGGGTGCCGGAGCACCGTGCCCTGTGCGTCGGTGACTTCGTAACCTGGGTCTTTCCGAACGCAGGAAACCCGCAGAAGGTTCAGCGGTATCCGCTGGAGTGGGCCAGGGCGCTGCGGCACATGCAGGCATTCGAGGCCGAACTTCTGCTGCCTGCACACGGCCTCCCGGTCCGAGGGCAAGCAGAAGTCAATCTGATCCTGGGCGACCTCGCCTCTGCGCTCGAGGGTCTGGTCGATGCCACGCTCGAGTTGATGAACGCCGGGGAATCGCTCGACACCATCATTCAGGCCGTCGAGGTGTCCGAGGAGTTGTTGTCCAAGCCGTGGCTCCAACCCGTCTACGACGAGCCCGAATTCGTTGTTCGCAACATCTGGCGACTCTACGGCGGATGGTGGGACCTGAACCCCGCAAAGCTCAAGAGTGCGAGCGAGGCCGCGTATGCAGCCGAGATCGTCGGGCTTGCGGGTGGCGAAGAAAAGGTCATCCGCCGTGCTCAGGAACTCGCCGAGGCCGGGGACTTCCGCTTGGCGTGCGAACTCATCGAGCTGGCGACGAATGCTGAGCCGGAGTCAGTCGCGGCACACGGCGCCCGAGCGGAGATCTACATGGCCCGACGCCATGCCGAGCGATCTCTGATGTCCAAGGGCATCTACGCTGCCGCCTCCCGAGAGTCAACCGCCATCGTCGAAAGCATGGCGCAATGACCATTCTGAGACGCCACCATCCCGAGGAACGAGTTCACCGACACGCGGGTCATCGAAAGCATGGCGCAATGACCGTTCTGAGAGCCTTGGCGACAACCAGCTGCGAACGGGTTTCGGTCAGCCACCATTACTCACGGGCCGATGTTGAGCGCGTACTCACCACCGTCAACCGGCTCGCCGGTGGCTAATGCGCCGGGGCGGCCGGGTCACGAACCGGAACCACCAACCGAGGCTCGCCACCACCCCAGCGCCGGTCGGCGGCGCCTACCAACCCCTGTCGGACGGAGATCGCGACGCGCTCATCGACCACGCGTTCACCATCCTCGAGCAGGTTGGGATGGCCGGCGCGCCCTCCCGCTACGCTGCCCGGCTCAAGGATCTGGGAGCGATCGAGCGCGACGACGGTCGACTGCTCCTACCGCGCCCGATGGTGGAAGCGGCGCTCGGTCGGGCGCCCTCCAGTGTGTCGCTGCCGGGCTTTTGCGAGGACCGCGGCATCACCATCGGCCGCGAGGGTGTTCACATCGGTACCGGAGGCGCAGCGGTGCTCACCCTCGAAGGAGCGACCGGCGCCTACCGCGACTCAACGCTCGCTGACCTCTGGACGATGATGCGAGTGCTCGACGAGTGTCCGAACATCCACTACGGCCTGCGTCCCCTCGTCGCCCGAGACGTGACCGACGAGCTCGCCCTAGACGTCAACACCGCGTTCGCGAATACCGCGGCCTCGTCCAAGCCGACCGGGATCAGCTTCACTTCGGCGGCCAGCGTCGGCCCGGTCGTCGACCTGTTCGATGTCGCTCTCGGCGGCAAGGGGCTTTTCGCGCGCCGGCCCTTCTCGATGGCCGTCGTGGTCCACGTGGTCCCGCCTCTTCGCTTCTCACCCGAGGGTTGCCAGATCATGGCTTCGGCCATCGAACGGGGCATGATCGTGCAAACCTGCTCTGCGGGCCAGGCTGGGGCCACCAGCCCTCCGTCGCTCGCGGGAAGCCTGGCCCAGGGCGTAGCCGAAGTCTTGGCAGGCGTCGTGCTGGCCGATTCGATCAAGCCGGGTCATCCCTGCATCCATGCATTCATGCCGTTCATCTCCGATCTCCGCAGCGGCGCGATGACAGGCGGAAGCGGGGAGGCTGCCGTGGCCAGCGCGGCCGCCGCCCAGCTCATGGCGACCTTGGAGATCCCCCATGCCGTGTCGGCCGGCATTACCGAGTCAAAAACAGCCGACAGCCAGGCCGGATACGAGAAGGGTTACACGGTGGCCCTCGCCGCCCACGCTGGAGCCGACATGGTGCAGCTGTCGGTCGGAATGCTGGGCTCGATCATGGTCGCGAGTCCTGAGATCCTCGTCATCGACAACGACATGTGCGGTGCCATCCTGCGATCCGTGCGAGGGGTGGAGGTCAAGCCCGACTACCTCAACATCGACATCATCAACGAAGCGGTGATTGGGGAGGGCCACTACCTGGGGCACACCCAGACCCTTGAACTGATGCGCAGCGAGTACGTCTACCCGCAACTGGGCGATCGGGCGTCGGTCGACGACTGGGTCGCGAAGGGAGCGCCCAGCCTTTGGAGTCGGGCCCGGGATCGGGTCGACGAGATTGTCGCGGCGGGCCGACCGGGCCATCTTTCCGTTGAGGCCGAATCGGCGATCCGGTCGCGGTTCCCCATCCTTCTGCCGGAAACTCGATGACAGATTCGGAATCGGACTGTGCTGAGATCGTGGTCATCGGCGGCGGCGCGGTCGGCGCCTCCATCCTCGCCCATCTCGCCGACGCCGGACGGACCGACACCGTTCTGCTCGAAAAGCACGAGCTCACAGCGGGCTCGACGTGGCACGCAGCCGGAAACGTGCCGACATGCTCCAACAGTTGGCTCGGGCAGCGAGCCGGCAACTATGCGTGGCGTCTGTATTCCGAGCTCGCGGCTGACCCCGACAATCCGATCACCTACCGCCACACCCGGGCTTTCTGGCCGGGCCACACCTCATCGCGGATCGACCACTTCCATCATCTCATGGGCATAGCCACCGGCCTCGGCTTCGACCTCCACCTGGTGTCGCCCGCCGAAATGGAAGAGATGCACCCCTTCTGGCGCGACGACGGGACCGTGATCGCAGGCCTGCTCGACCCCTACGAGGGCGACATCGACCCGAGCGCGCTCACTCAGAGCCTGGCTCGCCGGGCCAGGCTCCTCGGGGCTCGAATCCACCGCCACTGCCGGGTGATCGACATCGAGGCCCTTGCCGGGCGCGGCGATGCCGAGTGGCGGGTACACGTCGAGCGGAACGGCGACCGCGCCCACATCGACTGCGACATAGTCATCAACGCCGCAGGTTTCTACGGCGGACAGGTCAGTGCCATGGCCGGCGTCGACGCGCCTCTGGCGGTGGTCGAGCACCAGTACGTGGTGTCCGCTCCAGTGCCGCAGCTGGAGTCCACAACCGAGAGCTTCCCGTTGGTGCGCGACCCGGAGTTGATGTTCTACCTGCGCCGGGAGCAGAACCGCCTGCTGTTCGGGAACTACGGACATGAAGGCCGTACCGTGTGGGAGGACGGTCTGCCCGACGTGTTCGACTCCTCGCTGTTCCACAACTCGACCGATGACGTTGCTGAGGCCGCGGAGCGGGCGATCGCCCACGTGCCGATTCTGGGGGAGGTCGGTATCGCCGAGTTCGTCAACGGTCCCATCGCCTACTCCCCCGACGCGTATCCGCTGGTCGGTCCCGCACCCGGCGTACCGAACTTCTATCAGGCTGTCGGCGTGCAGGTCGGCATCACTCACGCGGCAGCCGTGGGCAAGGTACTGACCGAGATGATCACCGGAGGCGACACCGAGTGGGACGTGTGGCCCTGGGATCCTCGCCGGTTCGGCGACTGGGCCCTCAAGGGCAGCGGGCGTCACACCTACGCGAACACCCGCGTCCGCGAACTCTACGAACTGCAGTACGCCGAGCCGTTCCCGCACCGGATCTGGACCTCGGCTCGGCCGGTCAACCGGAGTCCGCTCTATGAGACCTTGGCGGCGAAGGGGGCGCGATTCGGTCAGGTCGCAGGCTGGGAGCGGGCCTTCTGGTTCGGTGCCGAACCCTACGACCACGCGGCGCTCACCTACCGCGACGAACAGTGGCACGAGGCCGTGGCCGACGAGTGCCTGGCCGTGCGCGACCATGTCGGCGTCATGGACCACTGCGGCTTCACACGGTTCGAGGTCACCGGTCGAGAATCCGCACAGTTCTTGGACCGCATGTTCTGCACCCGACTTCCCGAGGTGGGCCGAGTACGACTCGCCTACATGCTGCGACCCAACGGCACCGTCTGGAGTGAGGCGACCATCGGCCGCTTCGCGGAGGACCGCTTCATTCTGCTGGGGCCCACCGCAGCTCGTGAACGCGACTTCGATTGGCTCCAGAGCCATCTGCCCGCCGACGGCAGTGTTGCGCTCCGCCACGGCACCGAACGGACATCCGCGTTGATGGTGATGGGGCCGCAATCCCGGGATCTGTTGTCGCGCCTTTCCGACGCGGACCTGTCCCGCGAGGCCGCACCACCGATGTCGCTGCGCGAGATCGACGTGGCCGGGGTTGAGGCGACTGCTCTGCGGGTCAGTTTCGTGGGTGAACTGGGCTGGGAACTGCACGTAGACGACGCCGACGTTGCCGACCTCTACGCCGCGCTGCACTCCGCCGGTTCGGATCTGGGCCTGTGGGATTTCGGCTCATACGCCCTCGACGCGATGCGAATCGAGAAGGCCTACCACGGCTGGGGCAGCGAGTTCGGGGTGGAGTACACCCCCTTCGAGGCTGGTTTGGACCGGTTCGTCGACCTGGGAAAGCCCGACTTCATCGGCCGCGAAGCGGCGCGGGCAGCCTCCGGCGGGCCACATCAATGGTGTTATGGCATATGGACCATCGACCTCAACAGTCTCAACGGCGCGCCCGGCGACCCCGCACCGTCAGCCCCGATCCGGGTCGATGGCAGGCTTGCCGGTTTCGTCACATCGGCGAGCATGGGCTTCCGCACCGGCCAGCGGGTCTGCCTCGGCTACGTCGAAGGGCGTTTCGCCGCTTCCACCACCGGCTTCACGGTCGATGTGTTCGGCACCGAATGCCCGGCGAAGCGCCACTTCGGCGCTGTGTACGATCCGGTCAACGAACGCCCCCGGAGCTGACGGAGTAGCCGCAATGGAGTTCCCGCTCACCACGATCGCCGATGGACCCGACAGTCCACCCGCGGCCGAGAATTGGCACACCGACGTCACCTGGACTGCTGAGCCACCCGACTTCGCGATCCTTCAGGCCCAAGCCTGATTCGGCGCTCCTGAACACCACCGAGCATGTCCACTATGGTCTTGCATGTAAACGAGGACCCCGGGATCGGATCGTGGGCTTCGTCGCCTGACAACCGCAAGTCGATGCAGGGCAATCGGAGCCGCGATACGAAGCCCGAGCTGGCTGTGCGATCCGCCGTACACCGACGGGGCATCCGCTTCAGGGTCTCAGCGCGTCCCCAACCGAGCTTCCCCGCACCGCCGACCTGGTGCTGCGCAAGAGCCGAATAGCGGTGTTCGTGGACGGTTGCTACTGGCACGGCTGCCCCGAGCACCACACCCAGCCTGTAACAAACTTCGAGTACTGGGCCGACAAGATCGCCCGGAACATCCAGCGAGGCGCCGAGACTACTGCCTGCCTGCGAAAGGCGGGCCGGACGGTCCTGCGATGCTGGGAGCACGAAGACCCCAAGTCGGTAGCCGACCGGGTTCAAGAGTCGGTACGTGCCTCGGATGCACGCAAAGAGCGAACCGATGCGACGACATCCAAGAGCCCCCGGCTCGCGGTTCAGGGAGGTGACCCGTCGTCGCAGCGCCGAGTTGCGAAGCCCTGAAACACCCGGTAAACCACGCGATATGGCGCGACCGGACTCCATGAGAAGGAAGAGGGCAAGCTCAAGAGGATCTCGTGCCCGGGCTACACAGGACTTCGCTGATGACCCGGTAACGCCGATGTCCTCGAACCGGCGCCCTCCCGTCGGGCAGACCACGTCCCCCACCCCTGTGTTGGCCGGTCTGGTTCGGTGGTTCGAAGAACAGCCACAGGGCCGCGAGCGTTTCTCTTGGGTGCTTCGTGACTCTTTGAACGAATTGCTCGACGGCCAACGAACACGCCGATGGTGCTACCAGCAACTCAACAAGACAGAGAAGACCCACCTGGGCACCAAAGTCGAGCTCGGGCTGACAATCGAATTCGACATTCTCGAGGGTGCTGATCTCGACTGGAAGATCGACGGACAGGAGGTCGACTGCAAATTCTCCAAGGATTTCGGCGGATGGGAGATCCCGATGGAGATGTACCTCTGCAAAGACCACGAGCAATCGGGCACCGCCGACCATCTCGCACTGCTCGTATGGATGAACGACGACGACGCCGAATGGGCTGCAGGTGTCGTCCAAGTCCGTGACGACCTGCTCAGGTTCAAGACCGACGACTCCGGCCGAAGGAGAAGACAGTACAACCGGGACAACAAGAGGCGTCTGAACGACGACGGAATGAACAGCATCAACTGGCTCTGGGGTGGAACGCAGAGCTTGCCACCGAACCTGCTTCGGCGGACGAGCGAGGAGAGCCGCCGTGCAATCCTGCTGAACAGGTCGGGCCAGGAGCGTGTGAACGCGCTGTTGCGCGAAATCCAGTGCGAGATCATCAACCGCCAGACCCTGGTCACAGTCGCGCAGCAGAAGGATCCAATGAAGCGACCACGGGATGCGAGGCTGCCTGAGCACCTTGGCGGCGAAGGGTTCTTGATCCTGGGACATCAAGAGGCTGATCCACACATCGCTCGAATTCTGGGTCTTCCTGTTCCTGGCAAGGGAGAGATCGTGTCTTGCCGGGTTGTTCCCGCAGAACAGGACGCGGTGAACAAAGTCTGGTTGGGTGACGGGTGGTGGCGACTCGCAGGCGCCGACGAAGAATCGGGGCCGAGTCCAGACCGAGACCTCTATCTCGGGTTGAGCCGAAAGATGATCGAGTACGGACCAACAGCCTGACGCCACCGGGACCGATCGGGTGTATGCTGCTTGGAATCCTGCGCTACTCGAGGATGCGCGTGAGGTGCATGGCGATCTCTCGGGCGAGCACCGGCGGGACGGCATTGCCGATCTGGCGGGCGATCTCGATCTTGGATCCTTCGAAGACGAAGGTGTCCGGGAAACTCTGGAGCCGAGCGGCTTCGCGGTGAGTAATGGGTCTGTCGTGTTCAGGGTGAAGGTACCGCCCCTTCTCAGGTTTGAAGAACTCGGTTCGGATCGTCGGTCCCGGACGGTCCCACCACATTCGGCCCATTACATCGGTGGTGCCCGTGGGTTTGTTGAGCCAGCAGGCGGGCGTGATGTCAGGCCGAGCGCGCTGTAGGTCGAAGCGGTTCCCTCCGGGCGGGATCGCCCGGTAACGCTGCAGGGAGATGTCCCGCGGGTTGCGTCGGATGTGGAGATCCTGGGAGCCGTCCTCGGCTGTGGTGGGTTCACCCGTAGTCGGCTCGGCCGGCAGGTCAGAGATTGCGTCGCGCACCGTGCAATACGGTTGCTCGAACATGGGTGCGTCCCCGTGCGTCGGTGGCGGTGGCCAAGGTACGGTCCGGTCTCGGGTCGCCATGAAGATTCCCCTTCGCCGAGTCTGCGGCACTCCGTAGTCGGCGGCGTTCAAGACTCCGTAGGCATACCCGAACTGCGACAGGAAAGGGTCCGTCGCCATGCGGTGCAGCAGTTCGTTGAACTGGCCCGAACGTTGGAACTGGGGGACATTCTCGATCACGAACGCTCGCGGGCGCACCTCCAAGACCGCCCTGAGGAAGTGCTCCCACAATCCGTTGAGTGCGGTCCTCGAATCGGGATCGCGGTCGCGCCCCAGCGGGGAGAATCCCTGACAGGGCGGCCCTCCGATGATGACGTCGGCTTCGGGATACACCTTGGAGTCCATGAACTCGATGTCCCCGTCATGCACGTGGATGCCGAAGTTGGCCTTGTAAGTGGCCGCGGCGGCCTGATCATGCTCCACAGCGAACACTGGGTCGAAGAGCTCATTTCCTGCGCTGTCACGAGCAAGCCAGAAACCAGCGGTGAGCCCACCCGCTCCAGCAAAGAGGTCGATGGTTGTGTAAGCCATGGTTCAAGTCCTTTCATCGAAGGTAGTAGCCCACGGCCGCTAGACGGGCGATACCCGAGCAACCTGGAACTGGATCAACTGTCTCGATGCCGACCTCGCAGGAAACCAACATCAGGCACGTCGTAGAACTCGCCGGGAATCGAGAACCCAACAATGACACGGGGGTACGACAGCGGCTCACAAACCGGAATCGACAACAACCGAGCCTCGACACCAACCGAAGTCCACTGCCTATTCCGTCTTCAAGCAGGCCGCGTCAAGTTTGTTGCGACACGAATGGTGTTCGCACCGTCTCGTCACTATCAGTGTTCAGACGACCGATCGAACACTGACATGAATGAATTGTGGAGTACTTCAAGAGTCTGAAGATGCCGTTCCGCTACCAAAGGGAGAGCTTCGGCTCCTGGACTCCGAGCGGACACCTCCAATACACGGCAAGCGATCACACGCTTGGTTGGCACTGTCAAGCCTCTGTTCTGATACCACGTCTTCAGGTACTCCGAGCGCCCATCCTCGGGCACCATCAACTCAAGGCGTGCTTCTGGCTCAGATCCTCGCTTTAGTTCCTCAAGGTGAGCAGCGGCAAGTGTTTCGGCCGAAACCAGATCTTCGAGTTCGGTGCCATCGGGGAGAGAGAAGATTCGGTTATCGGGGACGTTCTGTTTTCGTAACTTTTTTGACAAGTCGTCACCGCCTTGATCTCCGTCAGTGAGGTAGAGCATCGTGTCAGATTCAGCGTCAATGCTTCGAAGCTTGTCCCCTGCCGCCTGCGCAATCCCTGGCACGACTTGGTACGGCAGCGCATCTTCCCCTATCGCTGCACAAATCAGTGACGGCAACAAAATAGCGTCGGATATACCTTCCGTACCCACGGCGTACCTGTGAGGGGTGAGGGCAGCCGCTGACGCTCCCATGTGTGTCAGGAGCGGGCGGAACCCCGCTGCATCTTCCCAAACCCAATTCTTCACTGAGCTACGGTCTGGTCCGGTGGGGACGACAGCCCGGACGCTTTGCCCAAGGTCATGTGGCAGGCAACCAGGAGAATGAGTCGAATAGATAACCTGTGAAGCCACATCCTGGGCATAGAGAACTTTGACTAGATCAGCTTGCGCATCCCAATGGAGGTGATTTTCGGCTTCGTCAACGACGAGAATGGGTTGAGTTGTTGTACCCCTGTGTTCTAGGAAAGCGATTAGCGCCAAGTACATCCGTAGTCCGTCGCTTCGATCCTCCAGACGGTGCAAGTTGCCGCCGTCACTTCCGACATAGATCTCTAGCGTGATTCCTTGCACTGCTAAACGAACTTTCAATTGTGACTGCGACCATCGAACCGAAAGTGCTTGATTGAGGCACTCGTTGGCGTTCGCCACTAGTTCCTCACGCACCTCGGGGCGTGCTCCGCCAGCTGCGTCTGCCAATCGCTGCAAATCAACTTGGGCTAGCCGAGCGAGGTTATGTAACCCGTTAGTCCAAGATCTCGGATCCTGCAGATCGTAGCTCGTTGACAACGCACGGTCGCTCTCAGAAAAATCCAAAACGTCGGGGTGTCGAGACGACAGTAGGTCGAGCGCAACAGTTCCCGGCCGAGGTTTGGTCTCATCAGCAATCATTGCGCCGATGTGATCGCACGCCAAGCTCAGTGTCCTGGGGGACCGATCAACGATCTCTTCGGTGAGTGCGCTTCGAAGCTCCTCGATTTCGGCTAATTCCCCCTCCGAATATTGTTTCGGGGAACCCGGTTCGGGCAGCCACGAGATAACAGAGTCGATCCGTTCGAGCAGCTCTTCGGAGGCTGTCTTGGCCCATCTCATCTCTCTCAGCTTCGTGAGCGTCTTCTGGGCCTGCGCTGCGGCTGTTCCTAGCCAAGGAACCTCTGGGATAGTTTCGTGAAACCATCCTCCAGTTTCTTCTCTCCATGTGCGGCACCAACGAACATTGGCTGCTTCCGGCACCTTTGCTTTGAGAACTTCCCTGTCTTCGTCGTCTAACAGGAACGTTGCTGTCAATATATGGCCGGTTGGGTTCGTGTCCCGAGTGAAGTCTCGATCGTCAAACTCTCCTGAATGACTAAGGAAAGAAAGAGCGTTCAAGAGGCTGGACTTCCCCGCCTCATTCGGCCCTACCAATGCAACAACGGGAGCGTCCAGGTTGACTTCGGCCCTCTCGAAGCGCCGGAAATCCCGAAGCTCAAACCATACGAGCCTCATGATGTAGCTTCTTGAACGGTTCGGGTTGAGGTCATTTCAATCCTGGTCGAAGGTGACAACGTTGACAACGATCCAACCGTCCTCCGACGGTCGAAAGACGTTGACCGAATCGTTGTGAGAGCTGACGGGTTCAGGTCTTGCACTCCACGACTCCTAGATTCTGTGACCGTAACGTGCTCGTGGTATCGGCCCACAGCATAAGCGGTGCACCTTCAGAACCCGCCGAGGTCGGCACCGGCGGAGCGGCACCGGTCGTGTTGTTGCTTTGCGCCAGTCAAAACAGCGCGTCTTAGCCGGGTTCTGTTTCGTGTGCCGGTTGTCGTTGTTTGGGTCGTTGGGTTGCGGGTTGGGGTGTGCTCGGGTGGCAGGTGGCTGGTGCCCCACAGCGGGACACCGAGTGCTAACTCGAGCCGGGCGAGTGTGTTGGTGTCGCACCAGCCGTGCCCGTTCAAGATGTTGGTGATGGTTACGGAGGAGATCCCGACGGGTTGTAGCTAAGAGGCCGCGCGGATAGGTGACCATCCACCGGTCGTTGTGTTGTCCCGGCTT
>JAPPMP010000006.1 GCA_028819005.1 Acidimicrobiaceae bacterium | reverse complement strand
GCACCCGGACATCGCCGCCAATGATCCCAGGCCAAGCCAGGCGCCATAACACATCTATCCACAAAACAACCCCAGGACAAACAACCCCCAACCAGACCACCAAACCCGCCACACACCACTAGTAAAGGCCCAGGAGGCGGCCGGCCATAACCGCGACGGCAACGACTAGGACCGGTCGCACCACCCGCTCACCACCAGAAACGGTGATGTGGGCACCCACGAACGATCCCACCCCCACGCCTGCCGCGAGCACGATCGCCGGCAACCAGTGGACGTCGCCGTTGACAATGAACACCGGCAGCGCGAACGCTGTGTAGACGAACGCGACGATCACCTTTATGTGGTTGGCAGTCACGATGTCTATGCCCGCTCTGGTCAGCGCAACGATCAATATCAGCCCGACCCCAGCCTGGATCGCGCCTCCGTATATCCCGACCGCGAAGAACACGATCGCAGTGATCCACGGAGACCATTGAGGGCGGTCATGCAGCTTCTCGGGGTCCGGCTTGCACAACGACAACACCAACAGCGGGATCATCACCAAACCGAAGACACGCTCGAAATCGTCGTCGGTCAATCGTGAGATGAGGACCGAGCCGACCAGCGAGCCGGCCACTGCCGGTAGCAGGATTCGACCGATGCCCGTCCATCCGGACACACCCAATCGGCGGAAAGTGCCCGTGGCGCTCAACGAACCTGCAAGCACCCCCACCCGATTGGAGCCGTTGGCAGCATTGCCGGGTACATCAGCGAACACCAGCAGAGGAACCGTCAGCAGCGATCCCCCACCAGCCATCGTGTTGATGACCCCTGCAAGGAAACCACCACCGAGGAGAAGCACGACATGGATGGCCTCCATGCGCTGTAGGCTACGCCCTGCCCGCGGGTCGAGCGAGCAGTTGCGGTCAACCTTCGGGGTTGAACGGACCCCTGTTCATCTGATCGCGGATCGGGACCACCGTCGGGTTCGTCATGAAGCGGCGCTGCCAGTTCGCTCCATCGACGACAAGGGTGTGGCCGGTGATGAAACGGGCGTAGGGGCTGGCCAGGAATGTCGCGGCCCAGCCGAACTCTCGACGGGTGCCGACGCGCATGGCGGGCTGCAACAGATCTTTCTCGGGATCGGCTCGTTGCAGGTTCGCGGTGATGTCGGCGGTCATGTCCTCGTGGGGGATAAGGCCGGGCACCAGGCCGTTGACCTGGATCCCGTAGGGCCCCCATTCCACAGCGAGGCTCTCAACCATGTTCTTCACGCCGGCTTTGGCGGCGGCGGAATGCGCGAATCCCGGGCCGCCGGTCCATGCGTAGCTGGCCCCTACGTTGATGATGCTCGCCGGGGTCTTGGCAGCGAGGTGGCGCCTTGCGAACTCGCGGGCGACGAAGAACGTTCCGTTCAGCGTGACGTCGACGACGGCTCGCCAGGCATTGGGCGACATATCCTCGGCCGGCACAGGAAAATTGGCGGCCGCGTTGTTGACGCAGACTTGGGGAGTTCCAAAGGCCGCCACAGCCGAATCGAGCATGGCGGAGATCGACTCGGGGTCGCGGATATCGCAGATCGCCGTTTCAACCGGTGCTCCCAGCTCTTCGATGGCCGCACGGCCGGCATCCAGATTCTCCTGTTTGCGGCTGGCGATCACGATGCTCGCCCCGAGACGGGCGAATTCTCGGGCAATTCCCTTGCCCAAACCGGTACCGGCGCCGGTCACTAGCACCGCGGTGCCGTCGAAGGTGCCCGAGGGCAGCGCAGAAGCCCCCGGCGGCGGCGGTTCCGGGAGCCCTTGCGGCGTCTCGTCGTCGGCCATCACGATCCCCGGTAGTTCGGCTCGCGCCCTTCGGCGCGGGCTGCTCTGAACTCTGCGAAGTCCTCGGATTTGTTGAGGAAGGTCTGGTAGACCAGCTCATCCTCCATCGATGAGCGGATCTCGGGCCGTGACAGGTGGCTGATGACCCGGCGGGCCAGTTTCACTGTGACCGCTGGAGACGCCGCGATCTTCTCGGCCATCTCTTTGGCGATGCTGTCGAGTTCGTCGGGTTCGACGATACGGCTGACGATGCCGTGGGCGAGGGCTTCTTCGACGCCTAGGATCCGCCCTGTCAGGACCATGTCGCTGACCAGTCCATGGCCGCACATCTCGTAGAGCACACCCATGCCACCGGTGTCGGGGATCACGCCGTAGTCGACTTCGGGCAACATGAAACGTGCGCCGTCTGCAGCGATGCGGATGTCGCACATGAGCGCCCGTTGGAACGAACCGCCGATGGCCCAGCCCTGGATGGCCACGATTATGGGGGCTTCCAGTTCCCAGATTTTCTGGATTCCCCTGTGCCCGCGCGTCATCAACTCGTGGTGGGTCATCTCGGTGACATTGGCGCCTATCGCGGCGACGTCGCGGCCCGAGGACCAGTTCTCGCCCTCCCCCCTCCAGATCACCGCCCGGACTGAGGGGGTTGCGATGAGTTCGTCGAATATCGCGAACAGTTGGCCGTCCATTTCATCGTCGAAGGCGTTGTGCTTTGCGGTGTTGTTGTTGGTGATGGTCGCTATCGGGCCATCGATTTCCAGGATCAGCTTTTCGGTCACTTCTTGATTCTGTCTGATCGCCGCACTGGAGGCACATTGGCCTGCGGGATTGGCGGCGGACCGCTGGATTGGCGAGACTCAGTGAATGAAGATCGATTCCCTCGGCAACTGCCCGTCCACCTTGCTGCCCGACCCGATGAGGGTCGACGCAGACTCCTTCCGCGGCTACATCAACGCCACCGCGCAAGCCGGGTTCGACGAGGTCAGCCTGTGGGCGTTCCATCTCATGCTCGCCGGTCCGCAGGCGGCCAACGTGGTACTCGATTCGGGACTGTCGGTGAGGGCGGTGGAAGCCGCCATCAGCTGGGCCTCGGGGCCGAGTGACGCAGCCCGTGCTGAGGTTGCAGGTCTGGTTGAGACGGGTTCTCAGTTCGGGGCGCACATTGTCGGGGCCGCTTGTCTGGGGCCGATCGAAGACCAGAGCGCGGCGGCCGACGGATTGGCGATGCTGGCGGAGGTGGCGGCTACCGCCGACATGGTCATCGCGTTGGAGTTCCTGCCTTGGGCCGGGGTGCCGACTTTTTCTGCGGCCAACGACCTGGTGGTCGCCAGCGGCGCCGAGAATGCCACCGTTCTGATCGACGCCTGGCATTGGGTCCGCCAGCCCGGGGGTCCTGATCTAGACTTGCTCCGCTCGGTTCCCGGCGAACGCGTGGCGTACGTGCAGATGTGTGATCCAGGGCCCGCACCGGGAGAGGATCTGGAGACAGAAGCCATGAACGACCGTCGTCTCCCCGGTGCCGGGACGGTCGACTACGCCTCGCTCTGGTCGGCGTTGGACCACATCGGATCTTCGGTGTTCGTGGCCGCCGAGGTCTTCAACCCCGCGATGACGGCCAAGGGCCCGGTGTCCATGGCCGCCGCTGTACACGACGCCTGCTGGCTGCAACTCCCCTAGCGCTCGCAGAGCGCGCCGCCAGCCTCGACCGCCTCACGCCACCGATCCGCTGGCCCGAGATCAAACCCGCTGTCGACGCCTTGATCACCTAACGTCGCTAGCGAAAGTCGACGATGCGTCTTCGCATGTGAGACTTGAACGATCGTTCGCAAAGGGGTCTAGTCTCACGCTGAGGCAGACACCATGAACATACCCACGCCAGTCGATATCGGGCACGGATGGCATCCCGACCCGGGTGTGTCGTTCTCGTTGCATGTCGACGCCTACACGCTGCCGCGCTGGTTCAAGATCGACCAGAGCGAGATCATCAGCCGCTCCTGGCAATGGGTCTGCCATCGCGAGAAGCTCGAGCAACCAGGCAGTTTCATCGCCGACACGGTCGCCGGCATGCCGATCGTCGTGCTACGAGACCACGGCGGTGAACTTCGCGCCTTCTACAACGTGTGCAAGCACCGGGCCCACGAGCTCGTCGGCGGCGAGGGCCGGCTGCAGAATCTCGTGTGCCCCTACCACGGATGGTCCTACGACCTGACGGGGCAGCTCAAGGCCGCCCGGCACACGAATCACCTGGAGGATTTCGACGTCGGCAAGATCTGTCTCGAACCGGTCCAGGTCAACGAGTTCTGTGGATTCGTCTACGTCAACCTGGATTCGGAAGCGGCGTCGCTCGCAGAGCAGTCCGGCGACCTCGCAGCAGAGATCCGAAGATGGGCGCCCGACGTCGAACAACTGACTCACGCACACCGCCTCACCTACGAAATCAAAAGCAACTGGAAGAACGTGGTCGACAACTTCCTCGAGTGCTACCACTGCCACATCGCGCACAAGGACTTCGTCTCCTTGGTCGACATGGACACCTACAAGGTGACCACCCACGGCATCTACTCAAGCCACATGGCCGAAGCCGGAAAGACCCCGAACAGCGCCTACGACGTGAGCGACGCCGCCGTCAAAGACCACGCGGTCTGGTGGCTATGGCCCAACACGGCCATGATGCGCTACCCCGGTCGGGGCAACTTCAGCATCCTGAAGATCATCCCGGCCGGACCCGCCCTCACCTATGAGACCTACGACTTCTTCTATGAGACCGCCGAACCGACCGGGGCCGAACTCGAGTCGATCCGCTACCTCGACGGAATTCTCCAAGTGGAGGACATAAACCTCGTGGAGAGCGTCCAGCGGGGCATGTCGACGCCGGCATTCCAACAGGGCCGCATCATCAGCGATCCCGACGGATCGGGCCTGTCCGAACACGGGCTGCACCACTTCCACGGTCTCGTGCTGGACGCCTACAGGAGATCTGAGTAGTGGCCGGAACGCTCGAAGGGAGAGTCGCTCTCGTGACAGGCGGTCGAGGCGGCGCCGGCCGCGCCGTCTGCGCGCGTTTCGCAACTGAGGGGGCTTTCGTGTACGCCGCCGACCTCGACGACCATGGGACGATCGGTCCATCGCCGGCAGCTGGTGAATTCCTGCGTTTCGACGTCACCTCCGAGGACGAAGTCGTTGCGGGCGTCGCAACGATCAGAGAGCGCCACGATCGCCTCGACATCGTGGTTAACGCCGCGGGAATCGAGATCGAGAAGGCAATCGACGAGACGACCCTCGACGAGTGGAACCGGATCTTCGCGATCAACGTCACCGGCACGTTCCTCACATCGAAGCACGCGCTGCCGCTCCTGCGCAGGTCAGCCCACGCCTCGATCATCAACTTCGGTTCCTATGACGGCTACCTGGCCGATCCCAAGCTGGCCGCCTACTGCGCCACCAAGGGCGCGGTGCATGCCCTCACAAAGGCGATGGCATGCGACTATGGGCCCGAGGGCATCCGTGTCAACGCGATCTGTCCCGGCTACATCGACACGCCGATGCTCCAACAGTTCATCCCGGACGGGGTGGACCCGGCTGAAGCCCGCGCTGAAGCCGAGCGCGTGCATCCGCTCAGAACCATCGGCACACCGACCGACATGGCCAACCTCGTCCACTGGCTTGCTTGTGACGAAGCCCGCTACGCGACCGGCCAATTGTGGGTGCTCGACGGCGGACTCTCCGCCCAGATTCAGCAGATGAGGTTCTG
Organism: Acidimicrobiaceae bacterium; assembly: GCA_028819005.1. Taxonomy (GTDB): domain Bacteria; phylum Actinomycetota; class Acidimicrobiia; order Acidimicrobiales; family Aldehydirespiratoraceae; genus VXYK01. The sequence goes on along the minus strand of JAPPMP010000006.1, from coordinate 41,627 downwards.
ACCCGCCGTGCTGCTGGGGCTTCACGATTGTCCGGGTGCAGTTGTTCGGGCTAGGAACGCATAGAGATGTGTGGTGAGCACCCACGACCTCCGCGCCCGTCAACTCAAAGAGATGTTCGACGCCAAGCCCCTCGGCCACAGGCGACAACCCTCCGCCAGTTGAACTTTCCCGCGTGTCTACGCAGTTCCCGGTCGATATGGCAACTTCGCAGTTCCCGATCAATATGGTAGCTTTAAAGGCGCTGACTCATTTGCGATTGGATGCAACATGGCCCCTTCCAAGTCTCGAAACGTTTGGCGCATCGCCCTTCGGCTGGGTGCTTTCTCCGCGGTAGCGCTGCTGCTCGCGACCTGCGCAGACGATGACGACGATGCGCCCACTGGCCTGACAGGCGCCGAGGTAGAAATGATCGTGGAATCGATTGTCGAATCTGCCATGGCCGACATGCCGGCGCCCGACGCGGGACTGTCACGCGCTGATGTGGCAGAGATCGTCGAGGGAGCCATCGCGTCCATGCCCGACCCAGAGCCTGCGCTGACCGCCATGCAGGTTGAGAGCATTGCTCGGTCCGTTGCGATCAGCAGCCCTTCCAGATCCAACCCCTCGGACTACACCCAGTTCTTCGTCGACAGCGCCATCGCCAGATACGAAGCAGAAGGGCTCGACGCCACATTGGAGTACTACAACACGCCAGGGAGCGTTGACGGCCCCTGGTACGTGTTCATCGTCGACCCTGATGACAGGATCGCAGCCCATTTCAACGACGCGCGCATAGGTGGAGATCTGAACGACCCGGAAATGTTCTCCGACATCCACGGCTACCACTACGGCGCCGAGATACTCACAGCCACCGAAGACGGAAAGTGGGTGGGTTATGCATACCAGAACCCGGAAACAGGTGATATCAGCGCCGGTGACTATGGCGACTATGAGTTGAAGAGCAGTTGGATAGTGAGCCACGACGGATACCTGTTCGGGTCGGGCTGGTACATCAACGCCGACGAGATGACCCAGGACTATGTGCACGCGGCTGCCGATGCTTACAAGGCTGGAGGGCTCCAAGGAATGGTGGAGACGCTGTCTGCCAATGTGAATGTGCATTCCGGCGGCGCTGCGTTGGTTGAGCACTACAACAGCTACCACCATATCGAGGGCGACTTTCTGTCCTTCACCGCCGCCCCCAACGGCACAATCTTGGCCCACACTGACGCCAGCAAGATAGGCACCCACATCGACGAGGTATTCGCCGGGGCTGATTATGAGTTCACCGAATCCGGCAATTGGGTTGAGACCGTTGGAACAGTTGCTGAGACCGAACAAGAAATAACAACAAGGCTGTTCGCAATTGACCTTGAAGGCACGATCATCGCCTCCGGTTGGCGCCACGAAGGTCACGAAGGCGGACACTGAAAGACGCCGAGACTGGCCGACCCCGCTGTATCGGCTCCACCAGGGAAGCCGAACACATCAAATCGGTTGGTCCTTCAATCGGCAGGTGCCTGCCACAATGCCCGACTGCCGTTATCAGCGCAGGGTTCGCCATGTCGACCCATGAGGACCGGTTGCTCCGGCGTTGCACTTTGTCGGGCTGAGAGGATTTGAACCTCCGACCTTCGGTCCCCCAGACCGACGCGCTAACCAAGCTGCGCCACAGCCCGTGAGTCAGTGACAATAGCGGCCCGCACCCGTCCTCACACTCCCCACCCCCAAAAGTCACCCGCCGCGAAGACGCCGGGCCGGCGCGCTCGGACATGGGCATCTCCGACGCCGGCTGCCGCTGGGCCACCGAGGGCCGGGCCGGGGTGCTCGGACAGGGGACCCGGTGTCGGACCCGCCGACCGACTCGACGGCCGGGCCGGGGCGCTCGGACAGGGGATCCGGCGAACCTAGCTTGACTGACGCAACGCACAGACGGACACTCTCTCAATGGAATCCATCGCAATCATCATCGGTTTCGTAGTGCTTATTGTCGGAGCCGTCATCTCGATGCGCCGCTCCCGGTCCCCTCGATAGCCCGAACGGTGTCATGGCTACCGCTGCAATCGGTCTGAAATCAGCAGGATGGAACGAGGCAGTCCCACCCAACGGGTTCCACAATCGAGTCGTCGACGACTCGCCCGAATCGAACGACAACCCACCGTGTGCCCGCTCCCAGCCGGCTCCGCGATCATCCGCGACGCTCGCTGCTGGCACGGGGGAACACCCAATCTGTCTCGGGAGATTCGGGCGATGCCGGGAATCGAGTACATGGCCCCCTGGTTTCGCAGCGAAGCACTGATCAGGTCGATGTCTTATGATGCCTGGTCGACGCTGTCACCTCACGCGCAGCGAATCAGTCGATACGTCGTCTGCGACAAGGACGAGACGGTGATCGGCGAAGGCATCAACCATCCCCGCCGCGCCGACCGAGAACGCATCCACGACCAACAACTAAACGCCCTGCCCCCCGAAGCAGCCACCGCCTACCAACAACGCACTTGAAACCCACTTTTCGGCCCGGGTATTGTGACGAAATGGGCGCGCCTACCGGTCGTCGCCAGCTCTAGGGCTCTATCTGCCGTTGTCCGAAGACTGCTGTTGTCACAAGGTCTCAATAGGGTGCTCCTTTGTGAAGTCGCATTCATGTAGTTTGGTTGGCACGGGCAGGTTCCGATGACTCGGTACCGTCAGCCCAAGTTGATGGAGGTTGCCAGGACGATGCCGACTCGGACCGTCGATCCCGACGGAGCGCACGGTGAGGTGTTCACTCGCCGCTGGGTGGTCGACTTGATCCTGGACCTTGCCGGCTATCGAGCCTCGGCAGACTTGGGAGCGTCGGTGATCGTGGAGCCAGCATGCGGTTCCGGTGCGTTCCTAGTTCCGATCGTCGAACGGTTGGTGGAGTCCTGCGATCGGCATGATCGCAGCGTCGCCGACATGGGATCGGCCATTCGGGCATTCGACCTGCTCGACCGCAACGTCGAGGCGGCCCGCGCCGCTGTTGCTGAGCGGCTTGTCTTGCTCGGTCAGCCGGCCGATGTCGCCGCGAGACTCAGCACTCGGTGGGTTGTACAGGGGGACTTTCTGCTAGACACGCAACCCGATGAGTGTCGGCCAGCCGACTTCGTGGTCGGCAACCCGCCTTATGTCAGGCTCGAAGACATTCCCGGTGAGGTATGCGAGGCGTACCGGTCCGAGTGCTCAACCATGCGGGGTCGGGCCGATCTTTATGTCGGTTTCTTCGAGAAGGGCCTGTCGATGCTCAGCCCTGAGGGAAGGCTTGCGTTCATCTGCGCCGACCGCTGGATGCACAACCAGTACGGCGAGAGGTTGCGGGCGCTGGTCGCTTCGGAGTACTCGGTGGACACAGTTGTCGTGATGCACTCCGTGGACGCATTCGAGGACGCCGTGTCTGCCTATCCGGCGATCACCGTGCTGCGCAACGGGCCTCAGGGTTCAGCCCGTGTCGTTGAGACCTCAGACGGCTTCGACGAAACCGACGGCCGCACAGTTACGCGGTGGCTCGCAGACAGTCGTGAAATCGCTCCCGCTGGAGGTCGATTCGACGCCGGGACCCTCGACCGGTGGTTCACCGGAAGCAGCCACTGGCCGTTGGGTTCGCCGGGCACGCTGGAGTTGATTGCAGACCTCGAGGAGCGTTTCGCGCCATTGGAGGACTGGCGCACAGGCACCCGAGTAGGGATTGGCGTGGCCACGGGTTGCGACGACGTCTTTGTGGTTGAGGACGCACCGGGCGTGGAGTCCAGTCGCTTGCTGCCGATGCTCATCGCGCACGATATCTCTCTGGGTACGCCGGACTGGAGCGGGAGGTTCCTCGTGAACCCCTGGGAGGACAGCCAATTGGTGGACCTAGATGACTACCCCGGCCTCGCCTGTTACCTGCGGTCCCACAGCACCCGGATCAAACAGCGACATGTGGCTCGCAACCGGCCGGATTCCTGGTATCGCACAATCGACCGGGTCGACCCCGAACTCCAAGCCCGACCGAAGCTGCTTCTCCCCGACCTGAAATCGGCAGCTCACCCCGTACTGGACACCGGAGGCTTCTATCCACACCACAACCTCTACTACGTGGTTTCCGACAAGTGGGATCTGGAGGTGCTGGGGGGACTGCTGTTGTCGGATATCGCCAACCTGTTCGTCGGTGCCTACTGCGTGAAGATGCGCGGAGGAACCTACCGATTCCAAGCCCAGTACCTCCGCAAGATCCGAGTGCCGGCCCCTGACGCCATTGATGCGGCCTCCGCGTCTGCCCTCACCGCCGCTTTCAGGCGCAGGGACCGGGCCGCAGCCACCGCCGCAGCCGCCGAGCTGTACGGGATCAGCCGTTCAAACCTCCTCGCCGCGGTGGCCTAGACGTTGACGAGAAGCCCAGGTGTGATTTGGTTACTCCCCTGCCGACCAGTCGATGTCTGGGTTGGTAGCCATGAACTGCAAGCACCGGCCATGGATTGCTGCCGCAAAGGCTTGAAAGCTGACTGAATCTGACGGGAAGCGAACGGCGGCCGAGGCCTTGTCGGCTAGGACGACACACGCTGCGTCAAGCAGACGCTCTCGGACCATTCGCTCGAAGAAGATCACATACCGCTCCGCGTAACTGGCGTCGTCGAAGGCTGAATCGGGTTCCCATACCGCCTTTCGTGGGGTGACTGGAGTGGTGAAAGCCTCGTTGTCCTCGAGCAACATGAAGTAACCGAGCCATGGGCGCAACGGACGGATGATCTCACGTTCCACCGCCTTCCAAACGTCAACGGCCTGACCTAGGGCCTCGTCAGTACGGTTGTTGTAATTCTGGCCTGGGCTGTTGCCCGCCATCGACTTCAACTCAACAATGCCTACAACCCGGTCGGCGACCATAACCACGATGTCCCAACTCTTGTCGCGACGGAAGTAACCGGCGATCGGACGCCTCTTCACATCGATCAGACGAGCTGGGATTCCCGCATCGACGAACACAGCCACGACGAGCTCGTGCAAGGCGTCGAGGTGGCGCCCGCCCGTCACCTCAGACCGAATACCAGTGTTTATGACTCCCCTGCTCTCAGACTCGTCCGCCTGCGAACGCCGTACCTCCCAGTAGTCGGCTACGGCGTCGCTCACCGATTCACGGTAATCAGGAAGTTGTGAGGGCATTCAATACCTTTCAGTCGCTCTCTGCATGACCGCACTTCCCGAAGTTGGGAGTTTCACGGAGCGTTGTGCCTTATGGCAAGAGGTTGCTCAGGTCTACTGGTTCACCGGGAATCATTGGCACGGAACCGTAACCGGCCCACAGGTAGTCGATGCCTTCATGGGGATGAACGGCTAGAACATGACGCACAACCGGTCTACCTTGCAAGCGGATGCGGGAGTAACGCGTGTGAATCCTGGCTGCCTCAGTTTCTACCCAGTGCCGACCCACGTACTTTGCGTCAAACACCACCGCGGATGGCAACGGCCCGAGACGCAGCATGACTACGTCGGGTGTGATCATTTGCTGAGCCAGTTTATTGTCTGGGTGTGGCACATTTTCGAGCCCGCACCAATCTCGACCGCTCGAGGAAATCGTCGGTTCAAACCCGACATGCACTCCGCCCGCGAATCGTACGGTAGCTCCTTGCGGAATTTCCAACCTCGTGGTCCCAGATGCGGTCCTCGTACCCAGAACGTCGAAACCGGCCTCGATCGGCGGGCCGTATTTCTTTCGGCAGGCAACCAGCACCTGAAGAAACACCCAGTACTCGTATAGCCGGATCATTCCCTTCACTCCGAGTCGAGCTTCACCCGGTCCCTCAGTTGCGTGTGCTTCGGGCCTGTTGAGAAGACGGAGGACCTTGGCGATCTGCCGGTAGCGCTGATCGTGCAGAGTTCGCGCCAGCGCACTCTCAGTGGCGCCGCGAAAGGGGCCGCACGAGACGAACGGCTGTTCCCGGAGCGCCCGATTGGCAAGGGTCGCGACTGTCAGGCCGTCGGGTTGTCGTCGAGCGTAGGCGGCCAACCGGCGCAATGTCTCCGCTACGAGCGCATTTTCAGGAATCGCAACCTCCCGGACGACCAGGCTGGTACGAGCGGGTCTTGTCGGCCAATCAGCTCGAGCGGCCGCATTCCGATCTGAAACTCCATCAGGGTTCGGTCCGGCTCGGGAAGCCATGGCTGCCGAGACCCGGATGACCCCGGACGTTAACTCCGAAGGTTTGCGAACCGCCTCCAGTCGGCGAACACCTTCACCGCGAGTCAGGATTGACCGTGGCTCCGCGGCGATGTCACGAACCGGCTTCTCAATTGCGCGCCACAACTTGTGGGGAGAAGGCAACTGACCCCTCAACCGGCTCACACCGTCAGGATCGAATATGAGTCCCGACCACACCGACTCGAGCGCTACCCGCAGCGCCTGGAACGCATCCTCGCTGGTCTTGTCGGGCACAATCTCGAACTCTCCGGCCGAGGCGCCCGACTCGCGGGTCACCTCGACAAGGCCTAGGTGACCGAACAGTTCCTTGCAGTTGCTAAACCCAAGTTCGACGTTACCGTTGGCATCGACGTTGGTAGCGTAGTGCCCCAGTGAGACAAGCTCGTTGATGTTCAGACCCCGAAGCCGCAGCTTCGAGGATTCTGGAACTTGAGGACACCCGGGGGCGCGACGCAACGGTAGCCATGTCCGACCGACGCGTACTTCGACTGTGCTCATGATCTACCTCCGTGCAAACGCAAGCCGCGGGTCGGTGCCTTCAAGGAACTCGTCGTCAGACACCCTGTCGTCAAGCCAAAGACTCACGATCGAAGCCGATTGGTCGGCCCCGACATTCTCGAATTCTTCCAACAGCGCGGCCAGGCTCTCGCTCAAGTGGCCTTTGAAACCGCGTACCTTCGGAATCACGCGTTGGACTATGCCCCAGTCCAACGCCTCTGGTGCGTCAAGAATCCCCTCAGAGTTGGCTACGAATCGCTCGAGCTCTAGGTGTGCGCGCAACCCGATGCCGATTCTTGCCTGCCGCAAGATGCGGGCCACATCGGTCAAGAACTCGTGATGCGCGTCGCTTGCTTGCGAGGTGCAGACCTTCCGCCATTCAGTCGTCCCAACGTGCCACGGTGTTAAGGTTTGGCCGTTTTCCTCGTGATGGCGATCCGAAACATCCACGTTGAGCAATAGCACGTTCGCCCGATCAAGGACCCGCTCCGACAGCGGACGTGTCGTTTCGTCCACGTTGACAGTGCCAACGATCAACAGATTGTCAGGAAACTGTAAGTAATGCGACCAATCATCTTTGTTTTCCGGTTCGAGCGATGAGGAATAGAGCGGTAGGCGCACGTCATCGTGTCCCGAACGCGACGTTTCTATGGCCGACAACCACTCGGCTAGGTACTGCTCCACAGGAGCAAGGTTCATCTCGTCAAGTAGTACGAAATGCAGGCGATCAGGCTCGCGCTCACAGTCGCGCACGGTCTCCGCGAGCCACCCGGGAACGAAGCGATTGGATATCGGGTTGACGAACCCTAGTACCTCTGTCTGATCGATCCAGTCTGGTTTCACGGCGACGCGCCGAAATCGGCCGTTGGCATTATTCGCGCCGAGGGACTCCGCGAACATCCGTGTCAAGGAGCTCTTGCCAGAACCGGTGAGTCCGGCCAGGATCACAAACGGCCGTGTCTTCAGTGACACGTACAAGCGCCTTATGTCTGTGTCGTCGTAGTCCAACGGTCCTTTGCAGTATTCCAAGATGTGTTGAACCAGTTGATCCTCACCGTGTTCTGGTTGCCACCGATGAATCTTACGTTCCTCAATGTCGCGCAGGAGTTGCTCAGAGTGTTCGAGCGCGTCCCCTAGGAGTCGATCGGTCGGTTCCGAGTCTTCAAGCCATCCGGCGATCTCGGATGCCTGACTCGCAAACAGTTCATAGTCCTCGCCGCGGAAGTACTCGCGTTCTTCCGTGAGCGCCCCTTGGATTTCCTCGACGTTTGTCTCAACGAGGTTGCGGCAATCCTCTCGCAGCTGACGAAGAGCTTCATCGATTTCCTGGCCCAATTCGTTGGCCCCGCGTCCTTCGCGCGTCTCCAATGCGGCAATTCGCTGCCTCCATTCCCGCATCTTCGAGTCAGCGGCACCAAGAAACTCAAGAGGCACCAAATTCTGCTCCAGTTCCGTCTGTTGTTCCTGGACCAGATGGTCGAGCTGTCTGGACAATTCCGAGAACGCGATGTTGATCTCGCGCGCGATCTCGTTGGGGTCGGTGTCGCCGAAGCGTGCTTCGAGACCCGCGACGCGTGCAGCCCAAGTGGTGTCTCCACTCAGACTGGACTCCTCTAGTTTGCGTCGCAATCCCTGGAGCTGCGAACGCGCCAGTTCAGCGTGCTCGGTGCGTGCAATCTGCTCTTGAAGTCGCTTGAGTGCTTTCTCGGCGTTTTCCAGGTCGTCTTCGAGCACATAAATGTTGATCTCGTCGATGCCTTCCTGCGCGCTCGGTTTGGCGGCCAAGCGCTTGATCTCGTCCTGTAAGGCTCGGTGACGTTGCATCTCGTCGTCGAGGGATGGCACGGATTCACCCGACTCCTCGCACCACGCTTCCACGACACGCGCGAGCCTGTAACGCCCGGATCGATTCTCGCTGCGCCCAGCACTTTCGAATCGTTTCGCAAGGTCCACACCGTCTACAACAGGGGCAGCGTTGGCGACCAGGATCGGCCTCAACAGTTCTTCAGCCAGGCGCCCGACGGCATCCTTGAACTCGATAGGCACTTCGTCGATGATCGTTGGCGTTTGCCGATGGATCCACGGTTCGACCTCAGCCTGAAGATCGACGGCTTTGTTTACGCTTTCTACGGCGCGTTGGTAATCCTTGCGCATTTTTTTGTATGCAGGACCGCTTGTGTTCACTCCCCTGTCACGAAGATCTCGTTCCAGCTTGCGCATGTCGATCTCAACCGGGGCCGCCTTTAGGTTCGCTTTCAGTTTCTCAACCGTGTCTCGTAGTTCTTCGCTGAGCGCTGTCACCTCAGGGCCAGAATGGAGCAAATCACCAGTAGACAACCGCTGATCGAACTCCTGTTTCTTGCGCAGCCACTCCGCCGCGGGCAACCCCACGTTGAGATCGATCAGTGCGACCATGCTGACCCTGACCCTTCCGTCCAGAGACTCCGGAAGCCGGTGCGCTCCGCCGTTCGCTGACGGCCTTCCGGTGGTCACGACGTACCACCAGTCAAGGACATGGGCCAGATGACGATCGTCATCGAGGGCACACCTGCTTATGACCGATCGAGCAACCTCCACAGCGGCTTCGGCGGTCGGCACCCTCTCGACTATGGGGATCAACAGTCCAAAGACCTTGTTGGCATCGGTCTCCGACACCGGATCACTACTTCGGATTATCTGGGTCAACTTGGCCACGGACACCTCCCGGTTAGTTCGACATCACGTTAGGTGCAAGGTATGACACCGACTCAAGTTGTGAGACTTTAACTCGGGTTAAGGAAAATGGATTTCTGCGAGACCTCCGGCCTGCGGACTGCCCGTTGGGCCTCGGAACTCCTGCCTCACCGGTGGATTGAGGCTTAGAGGCCGAGCGGGTAGGTGACCATCCACCTGTCGTCGGGTTTCCCGATGTGGACTTCGGGTACCACAACCAATGACGACTAGGTGGAGGTTTCTGTTATTGTGCGCGCGCTGGATCCCGAGGTGATGGATGCGATGTGGGCGGCGGTGGAACCGTTGCTGTCAGGCCGTGTTGATGGGCATCCGTTGGGTTGTCACAATCCGCGGATCGCGGACCGTGTCTGTTTTGAGGGGATCGTGATCAGGTTGGTGACGGGGTGTTCGTGGGTCACCGCTGAGCGCCTGTTGGGCAACCAGGTGTCAGACACCACGCTGCGGGCGCGCCGCGACGAGTGGGTCGCAGCCGGCGTGTTCGACGCTTTGGCGGCTGAGGCGGTGGCGGCCTATGACCGCGTTGTGGGCCTGGACTTGTCCTCCGTGAGGTCATCCAATGAGAAGTCTCCCGACGAGACCTGCACGACAGTCTTGTAGACCTCCTCGACCGGTGAGAGCTCTAGGTCGTGGTCGTTCGCGTTGAGGAACTGAAGCGTGGACAACACGGATGTTCGCTTATTGCCGTCAATGAACGCATGGTTGCGTGCAAGTCCAAAGAGCAAGGAAGCCGCCTTGGCTTCTAGCGTTGGGTGAAACTCCTGCTCGGCAAAGCCCGCCCGTGGCCGTGCAACAGCCGAGTCTGCTAGCCCGACATCAGTCACGTGCAAGAGCGCGTTCACCTCGAGGCCTAGAACCTCACAAGCAATAGCGAGCACATCATCGAGTTCGAGGTAGTTCACCTCAGCCATCTGCGAGCAGGTTCAACAGTTCCTCGTGGCGCCGAAGATTACGCTTCAACATCGCCTGGAACTCTGGATCACGGCGTCGACGATCCACGTGCTCAGCGAGAGCATCCCTGATGACGTCGCTAACAGTGCTTTCCTCAACCTCCGCTATTGTCCGCACTCTTTCCGCGAGGGTCTCCTCGATGCGCAATGTCATGCTCTTGGTGTCTCCTTGTGGTGCCATCTGCTCCTCCTCGGATGATGTCCCTGATCTCAAGAACACGTAATTGGTAGCGAGAATGCACGCTACCTAGGTATCCATACGATACGCAACACCCTTATGAACTACGACCTTCATTCCCCCAGATCTTGAGCTGGCTAGAACAGCAGAAGCAGGCCGTCGATGGCTCGCCAGCCGAGGTAGACAACGGCGGCAGCCAAGCCGAGCCACGGGCGCAGCGGACGGATGATCTCACGTTCCACCGCCTTCCACACGTCACGCGGGGATCAGTCGCTTCGGCTGCCATTTCCCGCGCTGGGCGCATTGTTCTCCCCGCCCACGCGGGGATCAGTCGTCGATCTCCGGCAACGGGAGCGGCGTGGGGGCTCGGCCTTCGATCTCTTGAAGCACCACCGTTTTTCCTGAGCCGCGCCGTCCTATCAACAACGACGTGTAGCGCTCGGAGTGCGGGCCAGTGGCCAAGCCCCCGCCGATGCTGTCAAGTAGGTCTTTGCGGCCTACCAGACTGCGCGGCCTCACGCCGAAACCTGGAGAGAAAGGAGTGTCGGATGGCGTACCGAGACTGCTGAAACCCGACATGAATGGTGCCGGTGTAGCAGTTGGTGTAGATGACTGGTGGTTGATGTAGATGACTGGTGGTCGCCGGATGTCCGCGACGCAGGCGATGGCGCGCCGCCGTCTCAGTACCGGTGCGACCCGCGGTGACCCGACGCGAGCACACAACGTTTCTTGGAGCGAGGCCCGCGGAAACCGCACACCGGTTTGTTGGTGTTGGCGGGCTGAAACGTTTGTTTTGTGAGGAGTTTGTCTCCTGTCTCACGAATCGTGCGCTGCGAACCGCGTCCCAAAGCCGACGAAACCGCCAGCCCTGTGCTCGCTCGTAGCTCAATCGCTTTCAATAGGTCTGACACGTATGGCGATTGAGTCGACTTGTCAGGCAGAGTCGTGACGGCACGCTCGAAAGCCCCGTTGATGCGTTCTGACAGATCCCTCAGCCGTTCCGACACCTCCATGCGGCTAACACCCATCTGATCGGCCGCGGCACCCCACGCCGACTCCGTGTCGGCTCTTCGCAAGGTGTAGGTTCTGCCCACCTTCATCGCCAGCTTGAGTTTGGGGACGTAGTGTCTGCGACCCGTGACGTCTCGGTAAGGCAGAATCGAACACAGGTCGTACAGCGGGGCAAGCCTCACCTGGTCGGCAGTGATGAGCAAGCTGAAGTTCTTAGCGTGACCGTCGGTGTTCGCGACCAGCCAATTGTAGATCAATCCATCAAGAAAATGTCGTACATCGGCATCTGGGTCACTCGAACAACGCCGCAGCAGGCTGGCGACGTCCGACGGTGTTGGGCCACCGTCGGACTGATACTTCCGCAACGGGGAGACATCGAGCGCCTGGCACATATCCTCTTGGTGGATGCGTTGCGGCTCAAGACCGGCAGCCAACTGGGTCCGGTCGTATCTGGTGACAACCAGAGAGCGTTCGTCGCCGAAGTAGAGACAGTCTGTAGCAGCAGCCTGGATGCCGAGATTGCGTGCTGCTTGCTGGCACAGGTGCTCCACGATGTCGAGATCAGGAAACGCGGCGGGAGCAGGTTTGAGAATGTGCGTGGTACACGCGGTCCCGCCCGGCAGCGACCATTGATCGCCGTCGAACCTCAAAGCTGTCTTTGCTTGAACACCGCCAAGACTGAACGCGGTAAGAGTGCGGTTCTCGTTCCAAGCCGCGGCATCGGCTCGAAGCCCAGCGACGATGTTCGCCGCGTCGGTCTCGCTGAGCGGCTCAAGGCTGCTTCCTCTGGACATCAATTCGGACGTGATCTCTGGGCGACAGAACTGAACCGCCCCGGCGCAGTCGCGCCCCACCGGTGATCCGAGCAAATCGAACGGCCTAGTTGAGTATGTCCCGTAGTCGGTCGCCCATCTTCGCCGCACATCGCCGTTGTCCGCGAGCAGACCATCCAACCATCTCTCGACGTCATAAGCGCGCGAGCCAAGCCAGAACCTCGTAGACAGTGGTACCGGCGAACCGCCGGCGAGGTACTCGTCGCTGTACGAGAATCGAGCGCTGCCGCCTCTGCTCTGTGAAACTGAGCCCGCTCTCACGCCGTGGATCAGAACGTCCAGCTCAGTCATATCCCATCACCGTTTTCAGGTGGTTCTCCAAACGGAACTGGCTGGGGTCTATCGGGTGTACCGCCATCTCGCAATCAAGGCATCGCAGCAGAGCGATCAGTGTCGACGCTTTGGGGTCAGCCTTCGCTGACTCAATGGCGGAAATCTGGGACCGGGCCACCTTCGACCTGGCGGAGAGCTCCGCTTGGGACCAGCCAAGTTCCTTTCGTGCTTGCCTGATAGCGTGCCCGAGCCGCGGTCCTGAGGTGATACCGCGGCTGGTCCGGCGCTTTTGTCCTGATGTTCCTGGGCCGCGACCGTCATGTTCTGTAGCTTGCACGCTACAACTATAGCATACGGTGGAAACGTAGCCTGCAAGCTACAACGCCACCGCGGATCAGACGTGGGGGGGACCGAACGTCGGAGGTTCAGATCTTCTCAGCCCGACCAATTCGAGCAGGTGAGAGCACGTTTCTAAGTCGGGCCTAACAGCCGAGGACGTAAGTCAGTGATCGACAGATACGAAGCATGGTGGGGTCGCTGAGCTTTCCGACACGGTTGGACAGCATTGAGCGCCGCAGGGTGTAGATGCCGTCGCAATTCACGACGGTTGTTTCGGACACACCGGCTTCGTCTCTGTCGACGGGCACTTCAACTGTGAGACCACGGATCGCAGTGGTCAACTCGGCCACAGTCAGCAATTCCCGCACGTCTATGACTTCCGGGCGGGTAAGGATCACGACCGGCCGACGCTTGCGGCCCAGTTCGGCCCACCACACTTCGCCGCGGTTCACTGGTCAACGCCGATCATCGTCGTGCTGGTCACCCCAAGTCTGGGCTTGAGCCTGATCCCAGAAGTCGTCGGGTTCCTCGGGATGTCGTAGATAGGCCGCTCGGTCGGCTTCGGCAAGAGTGCGCCTCACCGCGGCTGCGACGCCCTCTCGAGCCGCGGCAGAAATATTGAGTTGAAGCTCCCGGGCCTGCTCAGCGAGCCCTTCGTCAAGCGTGAACGTGGTACGTGTAGTTGCCATCACCCAATGCTATCAATTCTGATAGCATCGAGCCATCTCAGTACCCCTTGAGAACCCTGTCGAGCTGATCGTCTACGACGCGAGTCTGGTATTCGATCTCCACGTCTTTGCGCTACTATTCCTCGGGTCCCAGTACTACCGATTCGCCCGCGCCCTCGCCCACACGCCCTCAGAACAACAGAAGCAGGCCGTCGATGGCTCGCCAGGCCAGGTATATCGTCGCGGCGGCCAGACCGAGCCAGAAATGCCATGGTGGGCGGTAAGCCTGCGGCGAATGGTCCACGCCGGGGGTTGGTTCCACGGGTTCACCGCATTCAGGGCAGGTGCCGGCCGTCGTCAAAGACGTCGGAGTCCAGTTCCGCTCACACGACGTACACCAAGGCATAGGAGTCGGAGCAGGGATCAGTCTCGACGAATCGCCATGACCGCGGTGTCGTCGTCGATGATCCCGCCCGCATGATCCTTGGCCGCGTCGAGCAGAGCCTTGCACAACACATCGGGTGGTGCGTTCAGCTCCCGTTCCGCGGTCTTGATGATGCGGTCCTCGCCGAACAGCGACCCTCCGGCGCGGGCCTCGGCAAGACCGTCGGTGTACATGACGATCATGTCGCCGCTCTCCATCGGAATCTCCCGGGAGAAATAGGTGGCATTGGAGTCGAGCATCAGCAGCGGACCCGTGGAGCGCAGCGGCTTGACGCCGTCCTCTTGAAAGAAGAACACCGCCGGGTGGCCCGCGGATGCACAGCGCAGGGTTCCCGCCTCGGTGTCGAACACGACCACCGCGGCAGAAATGAACTCCTCGTGCCGGTCGCCGGACGCAAGCTGCTCGTTGAGTTCCTCGAAGGCTTGAGCCGGATCGCGGAACTGGCGCAGAAACACCCTCAGCAAGTACTTCGCTTGGAAAGCTGTGATCGAAGACTCGATGCCGTGACCGGCCACATCACCGATCACCGCGGCGACCCTGGTGGGTCCCACACGGTGAACATCGAAGAAGTCCCCGGCCATGAGCCCCGAACCGGCTTGGTAGACACGGCCGATCTCGAAGCCCGGGAAGTCAGGGACCTGTTCAGGGGCGAGGCGGGCGGCCCATGCCTTGGGCGCCAACTGCTCCTGCTCCAGCGCCTCTGAAGCACGGCGTTCGATGTCATAGCGGTTGCGGGCCATGCGAGCCTCGCGGGCAAGCGTGCGCGACCACCACAACGAAGCGGCTGCGGGCACAACAAGCAGACCGAAGGCAGCCGTAGTCACGTTGGCGCCGTCGAATACGGCTACAACCGCGGCGGCAGGCGCAATCAGCGCATACACCATCGACGTATGGGCTTCCTTGCGGTACGCCGCGAAAGCCAACGAATGCCCTTCTCGGTCGTCGGCGCTGTCAGTCTCGATCAAACGAGCGAGCCGGAACCGGCGACGAGCCGAACGGGCGTAGACGACAGACGTTGCCGTGCTGAGAACTGCGAGAGTAGCGAGAATGATAGTTGTCATCGTGACTCCCGTTGCGTTGAACCGGTTCCCCTCCAGGAACTCGCCTCAGCAGCCGAGTTGGTTTCGCCCAGCACCACTATAGCCCGTTGATTGTTCGTGTTGTTTTGTTCACGAATCCCTCCTTGCGGAGTCACGCTGCCTCTTTCGAGGTTTTGTGTTCGCAGGGCTGTGCGATTGCCGGTTGAGTGTCCGGTCTTATGACGCTTCGATCAGCATGACTGATCCCTCCGCTTCTTACGGCGGGGGCCTGCACGGGGTCATGACAACCCCGTCGTCTAGGGCGGGGAGAAGTCATCGAAGCCGCATACGCGTCGGTCAACGCGTGAACGACGGGACCGTCAAGCGGTAGCGCCCCTGGCAGGACTCGAACCTGCTGCCTCTCGGTTAGAAGCCGAGCGCTCTTCCAGACGGTTAACCGCTGCGCTTTCGGACCCGAAGCCTGATCGGAGTCGAGCCCAATCCGAACTCCTCCCGCAGCCGACGCTCGATGTAGCGCATATATGTCCTCGGCAGTTCCCTGTTGACGAACAGCACGAAAGTCGGCGGGTCGGTGGCCCCCTGCGTCGCATAAAGCACCCGCGCCCCGCGCGGAGCGGGCTGCGCTGCTTGTGCGGAACGGATCACTTTGTTGACGTCGCGAGTCGGAATCCGAGTGCGGTACTCGACGACTGACGTCTGGATCGCCGGCCACAGTCGGTTGACGCCCTTGCCCGTCAGGGCGCTGATCCGCAGCACCGGGGAGTCCCCCAGGAACCCGAGTTTGCGCTCCACGTCGACAGCTATCTTGGTTCGCTCGACGGTGTCGAGCAGCTCCCATTTGTTGAGCAGAATCACGATCGGGCAACCCGCTCCGTCCACCCGCTCGGCGAGGCGCTGGTCCTGGTGGGTGACCCCGACGGTGGCGTCGATCACCAGCAGCGCAACATCAGAGCTGTCGACGGCCTTCAGCGCTCGAAGCAGAGAGTAGTACTCGGTGTCCTCGGCTATCCGCGCCTTGCGACGCATCCCGGCGGTGTCGATGAAACGGATCGGACCGTGGTCGGTTTCCACGACGGTGTCGATGGCGTCGCGGGTCGTGCCGGGCCTGTCGTGGACTATCGCTCGTTCCTCGCCTGTCAGCCGATTGAACAGCGTCGATTTTCCCACGTTGGGGCGCCCCACCAGCGCCACCGCGAACATGTTCGGATCGTGGTCGCCGGGATCCGCCGGCGTGTCGCTCGGATCGCCCGGCAGAAGGCGAACCACCTCGTCCAACAGATCGCCCGTTCCCCGACCGTGCAGGGCGCTGACCGGGAACGGGTCGCCCAAGCCGAGGCCCAGCAACTCCCAGATCGAGTGCTCATGGCCGGCGTCGTCGACTTTGTTGGCCACCAGCAGAACCGGCGCCTTGGAGCGTCGCAAATGTTTGACCACCTGTTGATCGTCCGGTGTAACCCCGACCGTGGCGTCGGCCACGAAAACCACGACGTCGCTCTGTGCCATCGCCAACTCGGACTGCTTCGACACCTTGTCATCGAGCAGGTCGCCGTCGGCTGTCCATCCGCCGGTGTCGAGAAGGCGGAAATGACGACCGAGCCATTCCGCCTCGAGGACCTTGCGATCCCGGGTGACGCCGGGACGAGGCTCAACGATCGTCTCGCGTCGTCCGATGATGCGGTTGACCAGCGTAGATTTGCCGACGTTCGGACAACCCACCACAGCCACAACTGGAAGGGTCATGCCCGGGCCGCCGCTGTTCGGGGGCCGAGGGTCAAGGCCCGGCGCAGGGCCGTGCCGTCGGTCGGCACAACTTCGACGGCGCGGGGCAGATCCCGGGGAGAGGCGCCGTCGAGGAACACTCCCCGACTCAAACAGACGTCGGGCAGAAGATAACGATGGCCTTGCGGTTCTTTGGCCAGCACCCTCGCCAGGTCCTCGCCCACCATCAGCCCCGCGACCCCGATGTTGCCGCCGAAGTAGCGGTTCGGCACACCGATGACTCGCACGTCGGAGCGGTCCAGCGAGTTCGTCAACGACTCGATCACAGGAACCGACATCGTCCCGGTCAGCACCCCGACGGGCGCATGCCTCACCGCACCGAGCGACACTCGTGTCGCCCTCGGCGCCGAGGCGTCGCCGGACGCGTCTGACCCGGGGGCTTCGGGAGCACCGACCGAGCAGGCCGGCGAACCCGAGCGCGGCGATCTGTAACCGTCGGCGGGCGCTCCATCGACCCAGGCGAAAAACCCCGATCTGGGGCGTGTCGGTTCGGTCGTCGGACTATGGAACTCCGACTCGAGCGTGCGTGCCATGCCGATCCCGTCTTCATGCATCGGGAATCCTTCGTAGCTGTCAGCTTCGGGGAACGGCCTGCGGGCCATCAGGTAGTACTCGTCGGCTGCGAACACCAGTCGTCGACCGAGCACGCCAAGGAATGCCTCCTGCCAATCGCCGACAATGTCCAGGACCCGCTGCGCTTCTGTGATCGTGTGGGGCCGCATCCGCTTCTGCTTGTTGAAACGCGACACCCCCAACGGCACAACGCAGACCGTCGCCAACTCCCCGAACCGTTCCAGGACTCCAGCGAGAGTGTCCTCGAGCACGTCGCCATCGTTGACTCCGGGGCACACCACCACCTGGCCGTGAACCTCGATCCCGTGGTCCAACAGCGCCCGGAGCCACCGCAGGGACACCGCTCCTCGCCGGTTGCCCAGAATTTCAGCGCGGATCTGCGGGTCCGTTGCGTGAATCGACACGTTGAGCGGCGACAGGCGCTCGGTGATGACTCGTTCCATGTCGAGTTCGGAGAAACGTGTCAGGGTCGTGAAGTTCCCGTACAGGAACGAGAGCCTGTAGTCGTCGTCTTTCAGGTACAGCGAGCGGCGCATTCCTCGGGGCAGTTGATGGATGAAGCAGAACTCGCAGTGGTTGTCGCATGTCTGCACTTTGTCGAACACGGCCGCATGCACTTCGGCGCCGAGCGGTTCTCCGGCGCGTTTCGTCACGACCAGGTCGAGACGCTGTGATTCTCGTTGCACGCTGAGCGGCACAACGGCGTCGTCGGTCAGGATCTGCCAGCGGATGACATCACGCGGCGCCTCGCCGTCGATCTTCAAGATCTCATCGCCCACCTTGAGTCCGGCCTGCTCAGCGGGTGACTCCGGCTCCAAAGAAACTACGAGCGGAAACGACATCACCTCAAGGCTACCGGTCCGGCTTCCGCGCTTGCCTCTGGGATTTGTGGTTGTAAATCACATAATTTCATGTTATATCAATAACCATGACGGGCATCACGGTCACCCGAAGAAACGGGAACCTGTTGGCTTGCAAAACCGCACCCCCGGGGGACTCGGATCGGATTCGGCATGAGGCGCAACTGCTGAGGCGCTTGGAACATCCCGGGGTCGTGCAGTTCGTTGATTTCGTGGAGGGGCCATCTGTCGAGTTGTACCTGGCATTCGTGGGCCCCGACTCCTGGGCGACCCAGCCGCCCGCTACTCCCGCCGAGTCGCTCGAAGCGCTCGCCTCGGCGGCTTCGATAGTCGCCGACCTCCACGACCTCGGCACCGTCCACGGCGCGCTGTGTCCCGAGCATGTCCTGGTGGCGCCCGACAAGCGCCCGGTCCTGTGCGGGCTGGCCGACGCCACTGTCTCCAGCGACGCGGGTTGCGCGCGTGATCTGGCGGGTTTGGCGGGCTTGATCGACCACCTTGCTGCGGCTTGCGACGAGAAGGAGCGCCGCCAGCTTGAAACTCTGGCGCGACGTGCTGAGCGAGGCTCGGTGACGGCCGGCGATCTCACCGCGGAACTCGACCGCCTGCACGGCGGTCCCCGCAGGCGCACGGTCCCGCGTGCTCGAATCGCTCCGCCGGCGCCTTTTGGACGGGCCTCCACCGCGGTCATCGCGCTGATCGGGCTGGCTGTGCTGGGTTGGCTGGTGTTCAAGCCCGGGGGTTCAACCGAAAACACCCCCGAACTCAGCGCGGTTCAGGCTGATCCGGCGCCTGCCGATCCAGCAGCAGATGAACTCGCGCCAACCGAGTTCGCATCAGCCGATCCGGCGCCTGCAGGCGCCGGATCGGCGGCCGTTCCAGCGCCGGACACGAGCGCACTGGCTGAGAGTCAAACCGGGGTCGGCAATAACGAACCCCTGATCATCACCCATCAGGGCCGCCGCTACGGGGTCGGCCAAGTAGGCGATGTGGCGGTTCTCGGCGACTGGACGTGCGACGGAAACGCAACACCGGCGCTGCTTCAACCGAGCACCGGGCTGGTCGCGGTGTTCGCGGCTTGGCCGGCACCCTCCGAACGGCTCGAGGCCGACTACGTGACCGTGGTCGAGGGGGCCGTCGACCTTCGCAACGACCCGATCGGCGGGTGCGATCACCTTCGGGTCATCCGCTCCGGCGGATCAACACTCATCGAAATGGAGCTGTCATGAACACACACCGTCCCGACCCGCTGCGCTGTGCTGCGCTGGCGTTGCTGTCGCTCTGTTGCGCAGCCGCGCTGATCGAGCTCAACGCTTCGACGCCCTGGCCGCCGGCAGACCCTGGCGCATTCGCCGACTGGTGGGAGAGGCACGGCACCGCTGCCGCGTCGATAACCCTGCTCCGTGTCGCCGGCATCACGCTGGCCGGCTGGGGCATTTTCGTCGGTACGGCCGGCCTGCTCGCGGTGCTCGGACCAAACGGCCTGTTGCAGGGCGTCTGGCGTCGCATCACGCCGGGCTCCTTCAGGGAGATCCTCGCCGCCGGCGTCGTAACCGTGACGCTCGCCGCCCCCACGGTCGCAGCCGCCGGCACTCAAAGCGCAGACGACCGCGTGGTCTTGGAGGATCTCGGGCCACAGGTCGAGCCGTCCCGGTTCACGCCGGTTCTGACCGATCTCGGTCCGCTCGAAACTGACCCGCCAACGGCTGAATCCTCGAAGATGCCCGCACAAGCGACGAAGACGACAAGGGTGCCCGCCTCGGACAAGACTGCTTCCAGGCTCGTCGAGTCCTCCGGCGACCCGCATCAAAGCGGCTCTTCGGCGGCATCGCGGCATTGGACGGTCAGCGAGGGCGACCACCTATGGAAGATCGCGACGAAGACCGTGCTCGATCAGGGCTACGACGCTGAACCAACGACAGTGGACTCCTACTGGCGCCTGCTCATCGAAACGAACCGCGAGATTCTCAACGGGAACCCTGATCTGATTCATCCTGGGACCGTTCTGGCTCTGCCTCCAGTGCAGCCGCAATCGACGACAGGACCCGCTTGAGCGTCTGAACTTCAGAACCCGACAGATCCAGCTTCTCGACCAGATCGCCCAACGCCGGATCGGCAGATCCCGATCCGCGATCGGCGCTGAAGGCGGATCCATCGGGCGGAAGGAGCTGCGTTGTAGCTAAACCGTAGAAACCGGCCAATCGCCAGAGCCGCGGAACTGAAATGGCCCGTTCTCCGCGCTCATATGCCCCCAGAACCGACGCCTTGAACTCCTGGTCGGACAATCCCTCGACTTCCTGCAGCGACATCTTCTTTCGTCGCCGAGCAGCTCGCAGCGCCTCCCCCACGCGCCTGTTGTAGTCAGCGGTCGACTTCGGCGATGCCACCGGTCGTCACCTGCGGGCGGGCCCAAAGATCATGTGAAGGCCGACTTTATTCGCGAGAACAAGCCCTGCGGAGGCTCTGCGACCTCTTCGCCGCGCGCCTCGGCCAGATCTCGCAGCAGCCGCTCCTGCTCCTCGTCGAGCTCATCGGGCACGTCGACCACGATCTCGACCCGCAAATCGCCGCGCCCCCTCCCCTGAACATGGGGAACGCCGCGACCGCGGAACCGAAACACGGCGCCGCTCTCGGTGGCACGGGGGATCACCAGGGTTTCAACACCGTCGAGGGTCTCATAGGAGAGTTCGGCTCCCAACGCCACCTGGGTGAACGGCACGTACAGCGCGTGGAGCAGATCGTCCCCGTCTCGGTGGAATACCGGATGCGGACGCACCCGGACATGCACGTAGAGGTCCCCCTGGGCGCCGCCGCGCATTCCCACAGCGCCACGGCCGCCGAGACGCAGCGTCGTCCCATCGTCCACACCCACAGGAACCTCGACCTTGTAGGTTCGTTGCTCGATCGTTCGCCCCAACCCCCCGCATTCGTCGCACGGAGTCTCGATCCGCTCGCCCGCTCCGCCGCAGGTCCGGCAGGCTGACGCGGTCACCATCTGCCCGAGCACGGACTGGCGGACTCGTCGAACCTGCCCGGTTCCGCCGCATTCATCGCAGACCACAGGTCGAGTGTCGGGCGCTGCGCCTGACCCGTCACAAGGTTCGCAACGCACCGCGGTGCGCACTTTGATGTCGCGCTCCCCGCCGAACACCACGTCTTCAAGATCAAGGTCGATGTGCGCCTCGATGTCCTCGCCGCGGGGACGACCTGTTCGCCCCTGCGCCTGGCCGCCGAAACCGGAACCTCCGAAGAACGCCTCGAAGATGTCGCCCAAGCCGCCGCCGAAGGGATCGCCGGCTCCTGGCGCGTCCGTGCCGAAACGGTCATAACGGGCTCGGCGGTCGCGATCGGCGAGCACTTCGTAGGCGGCCGCCACCTCCTTGAACCGCGTCTCGGCGGACGAATCACCAGGGTTCATGTCGGGATGGAATTGGCGAGCTAGCTTCTTGTAGGCCCGTTTGATCTCCTCGTCGGTCGCGTCCCGCTCGACTCCCAGAGTCTGATAGTGGTCAGCCATCTTCAGTTCTCGCTCAGCACGCGACCGAGCCGGCGACTCACCACAGCTACAGCGGAGAGCGCTTGCTCATAATCCATTCGCGTGGGACCCAGCACACCGATCATTCCGGTCGTCTCGCCCTCGACAGAGTACGGGGCGACGACGAGAGAGCAGTCCGCGAGAGGCTCGACGCCGGTCTCCTGCCCGATTGCGACTCGCATGCCGCGGTCGAGCACATCGCGGATCAGTGAAACCACCACGATCTGCTGTTCGAGAATGGCCAGCACCTCGCGAATCTGGTCTACCGCGTCGAACGCTGCAGCGACCCGCGATGCTCCTCCGACAACGATCTCCGCTGTGTGGCTTGCCGCGCGCAGCGCCTCGACAGCGGCGTTCAGGAGCGGGTCGTCGTCGAGCGCCTGGGGCTGGATCTCCGCCAGAGACCTGCCGACGACCGTGTCTGCCAGCCTGCGATTGGCGTCTTGAACGATCTGCGGGGTGAGTTCGGTTGCGACCTCAACGGTCCGCTTCTCGATCACGCCGTTGGACATCACCGCGACGACCATCACCACATGCGAAGCAAGGTCGACCATCTGCGTCGACCGCACGCGAGCGACGTCGATGTTGGGGCCGACCACCACGGCCGCGCAGTCGGTCAGGGAAATGAGCAGATCTGACGTGCGGGCAAGTACAGACTCGAGTTCGCCGTGTGCATCCGCGAAGAACTGTCGGACCATTCCGCGATCGGCCGCGACCAGCGAGGGGTCGCGCTTGCGCAGGGCGTCGACGAAGAACCGGTAGCCCTTGTCGGTCGGAATCCGTCCGGCGCTGGTGTGCGGCTGGGCAAGATAACCCTGCTCTTCGAGCACCGCCATTTCGTGGCGCACGGTTGCCGGCGACACGGCAACTCCCGGAGCGTTGGACACCCGGCTCGAACCCACCGGCTGGGCCGTCTCGATGTACTGCTGGACAACGGCTGAGAGGATCGCTGCCTTGCGGTTGTCGAAAACCATGCGCTGATCGTCGATCATCAGCGGAATTGTACCGGTTGCCGGGGCCTGGGCATCAGACCGGCTCAGTCGTGAAGTTGCAGCGCGGAGATGAACGCCTCTTGGGGAATGTCGACTCTGCCGATCGACTTCATGCGCTTCTTTCCGCGTTTCTGTTTTTGAAGCAGCTTGTTCTTGCGGGTGACGTCACCGCCGTAGAGTTTGGCGGTCACATCCTTGCGATATGCGCGCACCGTGCAGCGGGCAATGACCTTTCCGCCGATCGCAGCCTGGATCGGCACCTCGAATTGCTGGCGGGGAATCAACTCTTTGAGTTTTTCGGCCATCTTCTTGCCGTATCCGTATGCGCTGTCGGAGTGGACGATTGTGCTGAAAGCATCGACCGGCTCCCCGTGGAGCAACACGTCCACTCGAACAAGGCTGTTGACCTCATAGCCGTCGGGTTCGTAGTCGAGGCTGGCATAACCCTGCGTTCGGCTCTTGAGTTGATCGAAGAAGTCGATGACGACCTCGGCGAGGGGCAGCCGATAGCTGATCTCGACACGCTCGGGCGACAGGTACTCCATCTTCACCATCTTGCCGCGCCGGCCTTGGCACAGGTCCATGACGGTTCCCGTGTATTGCGACGGTGCGAGCACGCTGACTGTCAGGTAGGGCTCGGCGATTGAGGCGATCTCTCCTGCCGGCGGCAGGTCCGACGGGTTCGACACCACGGTGGTGCGCTGGTCGTTGCGGGTGACCCGGTACTCGACCGACGGCGCCGTGGATATCAGCGACAGGCCGAATTCCCGTTCGAGCCGCTCGCGGACTATCTCCATGTGCAGCAGGCCGAGGAACCCGCAGCGGAACCCGAATCCGAGAGCGCCGGACGTCTCTGGCTCGTAGGTGAAACTCGAGTCGTTGAGGCGCAGTTTCTCAAGGGCTTCTCGCAGATCGGCGAACTCGTCCCCTTCAATCGGATACAGCCCCGAGAACACCATCGGTTTGGGCTCCGCGTAGCCGTCGAGCGGTTCAGCCGCGGGGTTCTTGTCGGTGGTGACCGTCTCTCCCGATCGGGCTTCGCCCACGTCTTTGATGCCGGCGATGAGATAGCCGGTCTCCCCCGGCCCGAGTTCGCCGACAGGTTGACTCTCCGGCGTGCGCACACCGATCTCATCGGGGTCATGGGTCGTCTGGGCGTGCATGAACCGCAGCTTGGACTTGGCCGACATGACTCCGTTGACCACCCGCACCGAAGACACCACACCGCGGTACTGATCGAAGTGCGAGTCGAATATCAGCGCCTGCAGCGGGTCGGCGGGGTCGCCTTGCGGGCAGGGAGTGGTCGCCACGACCGCGTCGAGGAGTTCTGCGACCCCCTCACCGGTCTTGGCAGAGATGTGCAGGACATTCTCAGCCGGGATGCCCAGGACCTGCTCTATTTCCGCGGCGTACTTGTCGGGCTCGGCTGCGGGAAGGTCGATCTTGTTGAGACAGGCGACGATTTCCATGTCGTTCTCCATCGCCAGATAGCAGTTCGCCAGGGTCTGGGCTTCGATTCCCTGAGCGGCGTCAACCACCAGGATCACGCTTTCGCAAGCAGCCAGAGATCGACTTACCTCGTATCCGAAGTCGACATGACCGGGCGTGTCGATGAGGTTGATTACATGGCCGTCCCATTCGAGGCGAACCGATTGCAGCTTGATGGTGATGCCCCGCTCCCGTTCGAGATCCATGGAGTCGAGGTACTGTGCCCGCATGTCTCTGACGTCGACCGCGCCCGTGAGTTCCAACAACCGATCGGCGAGGGTGGACTTGCCATGATCAATGTGGGCGATGATCGACGTGTTGCGTATGCGCTCAAGGTCCATCTAGCTGACGACGATATCTGCGAGCGGGTGCGATCCAGTACCTGAACCCGATACGCTACCCGTCGTTCAATCGTGATCCCCGGCAGGTAACCGTGGCAAACATCAAGTCGCAAATCAAGCGCAACCGACAGAACCTGAAGCGCAATCAGCGCAACCGCAGCGTCCGCTCTGAGATCAACACGCGTACTCGCAATGCGCTCGAAGCCATCAGTGACGACGCCCTCGATTCAGAGGACGCAGTCCGGTTGGCCGTCCAGAGAATCGACAAAGCCGCCCAAAAAGGTGTGATCCACAAGAACACTGCGGCTCGCAACAAGAGCCGCCTAGTTCGCAAGCTCAACGGCTAGCGCGATGGCTGAGGTTGCTCAGCCGGGCCACTAGCACTTCCATCACCAGCTCGGGCGGCCAGTCGACGGTTCCCCGAAGTTGCAGGTCAGCGGTCGCCAGCAACTCGACAGCTCGTGCCAGCTTGGACGTCCCGAGCCTGCGGCTCTGCTGCATAGCTTTCTTGGCCGGGAACGTCGAACCTTTCATTCCCAGCAGCTTCGCTGCCTCGGCTTCATCGAACACCTTCGCGCCGTCGAGGCGGAGCATGTTCGCATAGCGCTTGTGGAGCATCCCCAGCAACCTGAACGCCGCTCCGTTTCGGTCGCTCAGGGTTCCGTCGTAATCGATCAGCCGAGTCAGCACCTTCAATGCGGCTGCAATATCCCCCTTGTCGATCTCATCGTCCAGAGCCCACGGGACTGCTGAACCGAGACTGCCTCCGCCGTATATGGAAACATCGTCGCTGGTGACGGTTGCGCCCGGACCCAAGGCGCCTTCCAGTGTCCGCATCAGCCCCACGACACGGCCCCGGTCCTCCCCGATGAGGGCCTCGACCGCCGCGGCCGCACTCCGATCAAACTCGAGCGTCGATGCACCCAGGTGCTCTCTCAGCCACAACGCGGCTCCCTTGCCTCTCGGCGCCGAGGTCTGTTCGACGGCGCCTCCCGCCAGCTCGACGGCCTCCTTCAGTGCCTTGGGCAGCGACGGCATCCGATCGACTCTGGGGTCGACCCCGCGCTCCCACACGATCACCAGCTCCGTTGAATCGAGCGGCTCGCCCAGCAACTCGGTTACCGCGCTCAGATGTTCGGGACGCGCCCAGCGGCTCGCGTGGCGGCCGACGACCACGCGTCTGTCGGTCAGGAAAGGGGGGGTTCGAACTGCGTCGATAAGGCGCGCCGGCTCGAATGCGCCCTCCTCGGTGCGGTATTCGGCTTCGGTGAGCGTCTCGAGCATCAGCGACCGGTCACCGTCGCCCACCAACTCGTCGACGGCTCTGCTCACCGCTTCTCCGACCAGAACCGGATCGTCTCCGAGTATCAACCGAACTGCCATCTGCGCGCTCTCTCTATTCCCTCGGATTCCCGCTCTTGGTCGCCGCTCCGACCGGGGCGGCGCGGCGATTTCGCAACAGCAGGGCCATCATGTCTGCGACGCGACGGCTGCCGACGACATCGTGGGCTCGGAGCACGCGGCAACCGAGCGCGATCCCCAAGGCATGCGCACCCAGAGTGGCGTTGGTCCTGTCGTCCACCAGAGTGCCTGTCAGCTCGCCGAGGAAGCCCTTGTTGGAGGCCGACAGGAAAACTGCGAATCCCAACCCGACGAGATCGTCGCTGTGGCGCATCAACTCGGTTGACATGGCGGGCGTCTTCCCCAAATCGAGTCCGGCGTCGATCATGATTCTGTTGCGTGGAATCCCCGCTGCCAGAGCGGCCTCCGCACGCACGCGCAAGAACTCGGTGACTTCGGCGCGGAGGTTCTTGTAGCGAGGCTGCGGGTCGGGAATGCGGGGGCCGATGCGCACATGTGCGGCAACCACCGAAGCGCCGTGCTCGGAGGCGACTCTGAGGTAGTCGGGGTCCGCGAACCCGCTGATGTCGTTGCCGACCACAGCGCCGGCTCTGAGCGATTCCTCGAGCACCGAGGCTCTGAAAGTGTCGACCGAGACGGGCAGGTCAAAACGTGTTCGCAGAGCTTCGACGGCCGGCAGCACCCGTTCGATCTCGACCTGCGGAGTCACTTCCGGTCCGGGACCCGCCTTGACTCCGCCGACATCCAAAAAGTCGGCGCCCTGGTCGACCAGAAGTTCCGCTTGGCGCAGGAAATCATCGAAGTTCCAGTATTTGCCGCTGTCGAAAAAGGAGTCGGGCGTTCGATTCAGAATGCCCATCACGAGCGCACGATCAGTCACATCAAAGCGCGCGCCGCCCAACTCGAGGAACATCGACCGGACCCTACACGCAGACTGCGGCGACGGGCACACGTTGCGTCTAGGAGCGTGCGCGGATTCAAGAGGCCGTTGTGCCGACACCTGTTGTTCCCCGCTCTTGTTCGCTGCGCTCACGGGCCGCTCGGGCAACGGCCTCGCTGTTCGGCAACCGTGTTCGGGATCAATCCGCTCGGCTTCTAGGAGCCGGCTCGACGTTGGACGCTTATCTCCAGTCGCGGCTCGACCCGCTCGAAGCGCACGATCAGATCGTCCACCTCCACGGTTTGCCCCGCTTGAACCGTGCGGCCTGTCGGCACGCGGTGCATCGGCGGAGCAGCCACCGGAAATCCCCCGAACCGCTCGTTGAGCGCGAGCACCGCTTCAGCATCGGCGCGGTCTCCGTCGAGGGCAATGACCAGCTCGGGTCTTCCCCCTCCGGCTGTCCGCAAGGACTCGACAAGGGCTCGCGTCGGGGGATTGTCAAGCACCAGCACCAAGTTCCCCCGCTCCGACACGATTGCCCGCGACTCTCCTGTGAGACGATGCTCGCCGACCGCGAGGGTCGGCGCCGAGAGCAGCGCCACCAATGCCACCAGAGACGCCGTGACGCCGGCCGCGAGCGTCATCAGCCGGGCCTTGGGCATCGCCAGCAGGGCTGCTCCCCCCAGCAGCACGATCGACGCCGGGCCGAGGCTTGCCTGCGGGCCTACAGCGGCGCGGGAAGCAACACTGCCGATCCACCAGAGCATCACCTTGCTGGGCAGATGGATCATGTCCGCGGCGACGCCGCCGAGCACGCCGGCGAGCAGCCCACCGGTGCAACCCCAGACCATCACAGCGCCCGAGACCGGCCCCGCCAAGAGGTTCGCTGGAAGCGAAGCGAGCGGCAGCGGGCCGAACAAGCCCAGCAATACGGGTGACACCGCCAGCTGCGCGGCCGCGGTAGTCGCCATGGGCACTCGCAGCCAGGCCGGTCCGGCGAGACGCTGCGCGAGCCGGGCCGACCACCAGACGATGCCGGCCGTGGCCGCCACCGACAGTTGAAACGCCACCAGATGCACCAGGAACGGATCAATCAGCAACAGTGCTGCCACGGCCCAGGAAAGTGCCCGTCTTCCGTCGATCGGCGTGCCCATGACCGAAGCCCCGATCCCGGCGCCGGCCATGGCAACGGCCCGCAGCACGGAGGGCTCGAATCTGGTGATCACCGCGAACATCAACAATGCGGCAAAGAGCCACAGCGCTCGAAACGCCGGCCTGAAGCGCCCGGCGAGCGGGGCCACCACTGCGAGCACGAAAGCCACGTTCTGTCCCGAGACCACCAGCAGATGACCCAGACCGGCCGCTCGGAAGTCATCGGCGACGACCGCTGTCTGGCCGCGGTCGTCGCCGATCACCATGCCCAGAAATACGGCGCGGTCGCCGCGGCTCAGAGAGCTGGCCCCGTCAGCGAGCGTTCTGCGCACCGTGTTGGCGAACCGGGACACCGGTGATCCCTGCTCGCGACCCTCGACCGAGTCGACGGCCAGCCTGCCGACAACATGACGCCAGTGGGCATATGAGTCCTGCGGGCTCACGGGAGCGACACGACCTCTCAACAAGAGCCGTTCTCCGGCCAAGGCGTCGTCGAGCCGGGCAGCAGGTGCGCCGTGAGCCACAGCGGTGAGCCGTTTGCGTTCATGCCGCACCGTGGCCACAACTCCCACCGCGCCGACCGGCCGGGGGTCGTCGAGCAGGGTGACCCAGCTCGAGAACGATTCTGCTTCCGGAGGGTCCAATGCGTCGACCGCCGCAGCTCCACGGGTCCCGACAGCGACGAACGTCAACAGGAGCACCAACGCGATGTGTCGCCGCCAACACGTCACCAGGACCATCGCGATCAGAACGGGCAGCGAGACCGCGAACATCCACCAGGCCCCCAACGCCGCGGCCACAGCTACCAGATGCGCGCTCACACAGTCACCAGCAACAGGAGCTGCTCCAGTTTCGCCCGACCTATCCCTGGAACTTCGAGCAGCCCTTCTGCTCGGCTGAACGCGCCGTGCTGCTGACGGTGGCCGATGATCGCCGCGGCGATGCTCGGCCCGATTCCTGGAAGCGTCTCCAGCGTCGCGAGATCCGCGGTGTTCAGGTTGACCGGAGCAGCAGGAGCACCGCCGGCGCCGGACGCGGCCATATCGACCACCGCCGGTTCCGGCTCCCCCACCGCTGGGACCCAGACCCGCTGACCGTCGGCCAATTGCGCTGCAAGGTTGATCCGGGAGCGGTCCGCTTCCGCCGTCAAGCCGTCAGCGGCGTCGACGGCGTCGTGAACACGGGATCCCTCGGCGAGTTCGTGAACACCGGGCAGCACGACCGCGCCTTCGACGTGAACCACGATCCGCCCGCCCGACTCCGCCGTCTGAGACGTTTCGGCGACCACTGGAGCGGGTGCGTTCACGACTCTAGGCAGCATCTCCTCGGCGGGGGCCACATCCGGCGAGGCCAAGGCC
This sequence comes from Acidimicrobiaceae bacterium, assembly GCA_028819005.1. Lineage (GTDB taxonomy): Bacteria > Actinomycetota > Acidimicrobiia > Acidimicrobiales > Aldehydirespiratoraceae > VXYK01. Next base: position 12,172 of record JAPPMP010000006.1, on the reverse strand, counting down.
CACCAGCCGCCCACGGCCGCGGCGATTATCGCTGCCACACCTGCGACGAATCCCCAGATGCCCACCCCGAGCCGGTCCGCGACCGAATCAGCCCATTGCTGAACCGCCTCGCCTCTGCCCACCGCGCTGTCCTTTGTGAGTGCCTGCTCTGGGGGAAGCGCGCCGAGGCGTTACCGCACCCTAGCCACTCTCACTCCGACAATGACAGAACTACGGCTGTAGTGTTTAGCCACGACAAGAACACCCAAGACAATGAACGCTGAAGCCAGAGAACAGAGGTGCTGATGGCCACCGTAACTTTCGATCAAGCCACGAGGGTGTACAACGACGGAGACCCGCCCGCTGTTGATCGCCTCGACCTGGAAATCGAGGACGGCGAGTTCCTTGTTCTCGTCGGCCCGTCGGGCTGCGGAAAATCCACGACTCTGAGGATGCTCGCCGGGCTCGAGCCGGTCGACTATGGCGAGATCTATATCGGCGACCGGGAGGTCACGACGGTGCCGCCCAAGGATCGCGATATCGCCATGGTCTTCCAGAATTATGCGTTGTATCCGCACATGACCACTGCCGAGAACATAGGTTTCCACCTCAAGATCGCCAAGGTCGACAAGGGCGAACGCGCCAAGCGAGTCGCCGAGGCAGCCGAGATGCTCGACTTGACCGATTACCTGAATCGCAAGCCGGCGAAGCTCTCGGGTGGTCAGAGGCAACGGGTTGCGATGGGCCGAGCGATTGTGCGCCAGCCTCAAGCGTTCTTGATGGACGAGCCGCTCTCCAATCTCGACGCCAAGCTGCGGGTGCAGACGCGGACGCAGATCGCGGCGTTGCAGAGGCGTCTGGCTGTGACGACCGTTTATGTCACCCACGATCAGGTCGAGGCGATGACCATGGCCGATCGCGTGGCGGTGCTCAAAGACGGCATTCTGATGCAGTGCGCGACTCCACGGGAGTTGTTCACCCGTCCGGCGAACCTGTTCGTCGCCGGCTTCATCGGCTCGCCGGCGATGAATCTGCTTGAGGGCACGATCAGCGACAACGTGGCGCGTACGGGGTCGTTGGAGGTCCCGCTCACGCCTGAACAGTCCAGCGGGGCCACATCTGACGCGGTCACAATCGGTGTGCGACCCGAGAACTGGACCACTGCCGGCGACGGAGGACTCAACGCAACCGTCGACCTCGTCGAGGAGCTCGGCTCGGAGTCCTACCTGTACTGCACCGCAGAAGGCGCCGGCCAACGCGAGGTCGTGGTACGCACTGAGGGTTTGGGCTCCTCTCAACGAGGCGACCGGGTGAGCCTCGTGCCACAACCCGATTCGATCCACCTGTTCGACGCCGAGACCGGATCTCGCCTCGCCGGCAGCTGAACCCGAGGTTCCGCGCAGCCGACGGGCAACTCGGCTGCAGTTCAACTCGACTGAGGGCGTCAAAGCGAGGGGCAGTTCAGCCCTTGCTCGCTCCGAGCGTCAGACCCGAGATGAACTGCTTCTGAAGGACCAGGTAGACGATCAGCGTGGGCAGCGCGATCAGGGTCGACGCTGCGGCGACGAGGTTGAAGTCGCTCCCGTACTGGCCGTTGAGCACCGCGATCGACGATGTGATCGGACGTTCGTCGCCCTGGTTGAGCAGCACCGAGCCCCAGAAGAAGTCGTTGTACAGCCAGGTGAACTCCAAAGTGCCCAGCGCCGCGAGGGCCGGCCGGGTCAACGGCAGGATCACTTGGAAGAAGCCTCGCCAGACTCCGGCACCGTCTACCGCCGCGGCTTCGCTGATCTCCTTGGGGATGGTCTTCATGAAATTGGACAGCACGAAGGTGCAGAATCCGATCTGGAACGCCACATGGATCAGGATCACCGCGATCTTGGTGCCCAGGAGATTGCCGGTGTTGGTGTCGGAAATGAGATCGGGCCAGGGCATGTGCTTGAAGAACTGGAACAGCGGCTGGAACAGCACCTGCTGGGGCATCAAGTTGCCGGCGGTGAACAGCACGAGGAACACGATGTTGAACTTCCAGCTGTAGCGGGTGCACACGTAGGCCACGATCGCCGCCAGCAACAGGGTCAGGAACAACGCGGGGATGACGATGAAGGCGGTGTTGCCGAACGTCTTGGACATCTCTCCGACGTTCCAGGCGGCACGGTAGTTGTCGAGCGTGAGCATCTCGGGCGCCGCGAACGGGCCGTTCGGCTGGGTGTCTGTCTGGTAGTCGCGGAACGAGTTGTAGATCGCCGTGCCGATCGGGATCAGCCAGCCGATCGCCATCAACACCAGGAAGCTGTGGAGCAGCACACGCATCGGTTTGACTCTGGAGCCCCGCCGCAGGGCGCGTCGGGCGCGGACCGTGTCGAGCAGCTCGCCGTCCGGCTTCGTGGCCTCGGAGGCCAGTTGGCCGTCGAAAGTCACGGCGCTCATAATTCCGACTCTCGATAGTGGTTCGTGACGTACCAGATGATGAACCCCAGACACAGCAGCAGCAGCACCACGCCGTAGGCCGATCCGAATCCGACACGCCCGCCGCCTTCGCCCAGCAGGCTCTTGGTCACGAGCGTGCCCATGACGTCGGTGCCGCGTGGTTCGTTGAGAGCGGCGATGATGTCGTAGGCGCGGAGGGCCTCGATCACCGTGATCACCACGACGATCACGTTGATCGGCCGCAGCGAGGGGAACACGACCCGCCTGAACGACTGCCATTCGTTGCAGCCGTCGATCTGGGCGGCTTCGCGCAGTGCCGGGTCGACCGCCTTCAACCCGGCCAGGTACATGACCATGATGTAGCCGATGTGTCGCCAGGCCATCGCCACGAGCAGCGCCGCGAAGTTCTTGGAGAGTCCCAGCGCTGGATCCAGGAAGGGAATGTCGAAGGAGAACAGCTTGGTGCCGTCGCCCACGAAGTCGACCGGGCCTCCTGGCCAGATCTCGTTGAGCAGCCCGCGGTCCCGCGAGAACATCGTCGACTTCCAGATGAAGCCGACAACCGCCAGCGACAGCACGACCGGGAAGTAGTAGATGCTCTGGTAGACGGCGGTGCCGCGGATGTTCTTGTCGAGCAGGTAGGCGAACAGCATTCCGATCGCCGAGCAGACAGTCAGCCAAACGACCAGCATCAAGTTGTTGAACAACGCCCCGAAAAGGTCGGCCTCGAAGATCGTGAAGATGATCCAGTAGTTCCGGAACCCCGTGGCGCTGATATCGCTCAGCGGCGCCAGGTTGTCCCATTCGGAGAACGACAGGGCCACGGTCAACCCCGCCGGGACCCAGACCAGAGCTATGTGAAGGAACGCCGGGACTCCCACCATGAACCACAGCCATATCCGGTCTCTGCCGGTGAGTGTGGACGAGCGACGGCGGCGCGCGCCTCGGTGCGGTTTCACCGATGACGCCGCCGTCGCTTCCATGGAGGGAACCCTAGCCGCTTGTCCTAGATCACTCGAAAGTGTAGGTCTGCTTCTTCGCTTCGATGTCGGCCAGAATCGCATCGATGTTGCCTGGCGCACCCAGGAAGTCGGCTATGCCGACCCCGGCCACGTTGGCTGCGAAGTCCGGATCGGTGTCGCGGTCGAGGAACTGGGCGATGTACTTCGCCGAGCCCACAACTTCGGCGGAGCGCTGCTGCAGAGCGTTGTAACCGCTTGTGTCGGCATTGCTGTTGGCGGCGACGACTGAGGGGTCGACCGCGATGTAGGCGTCGATAGCAGGAGCCGATCCCATACCGCCGAGCAGCGCTTTGGCTGCGGTCTCGTTCTCGGGGCTCACAGCCATCATGAACCCGTCGATGGGCGCCTCGATGGCGTCCTGGCCGTGCTCCGGGTTGACTTCGGGGAACAGGAAGAAGTCGATGTCGTCGATGACGTCTTGTTCGTACTGCGATGCCAAGAAAGTGCCGATCAGGTACATCCCTGTCTGCTTTTCGCGCAGCGCGCCTGCGCCGTCCTCCCAGGTGCGCCCGTTGGCGTCGGGCTGGTAGTAGGGAAGGATCTCCGACCAGGCCGAGAAGATGTTCTTGACCTCTGCGCTCTCCCAGCTCTCGTTGCCGCCCATCAGGCTGACGTGGTAGTCGTAGCCGTTGACCCGCAGGTTGAGCATGTCGAACATGCCCATCTGGGGCCAGCGTCCGTCGTTGGCCGCACTGAGCGGGGTGATGCCGTCGCCCTGCATCGTCTCGCAGAGTGCTTTGAACTCGTCCCAGGTTGCGGGGATCGAGTAGCCCATGTCGGCGAACAGGCTCTTGCGGTAGTGGACCGCCCACGGATAGAAGTAGAACGGCACGAAGTACTGCTTGCCGTCGAGGCCCGAGGAGGCGCTCCTGAAGCCTGCGGACATGCCGTTGAGTCCGCTCCAGACGTCGGAGATGTCGCCGAGGACGCCTTTGCCGGCAAAGGCCCGCATGCGGTAGCCGGCGAACCAGGAGACCACGTCGTCGGGCTGCTGGATGTAGGTGTTGAAGTTCTCCTGGTAGGTGTTGTGGTCGATGGTGTTGATCATCGTCTCAACGCCGGTTGCGGCGACGGCCGCGGCGAGAGCCTCCCTGTTCTTCTCTCCCGAATAGTTGGAGCCGAGCGTGGTGCTGCCGGGGCCTGTGTCGGCCGTGGTGGTCGGCGCGGCGGTCGTGGTGGTGGCTGTTGTGCCGCCGCCGTCGTCATCGCCGCACGCGGCAAGCAGTGCTGCGCCGCCAAGGGCCGCCCCGCCTCCGATCATGAAGTCTCGGCGGTTCAGTCCGGCGCCGCGGCGCTTTGGTGAACTCTCTGCTGGTTTGGTCATATCCCCTCCTAGGGTTTTCTGGAGTTTCCAGTTTTTGTTGGGTTCTTGGGAGTTCCGAGCATGGTCAGGCCGGTCTTCAGCCGTGTGTTCGCAACGGTTCTGGGATGAAATCCCCGTGAGCTTCCATCAGTGCGTCGACCAGCGACCAGATCTGCTCGAGGTCGAGCTCGGCAGCGGTGTGCGGGTCGAGCATCGCCGCGTGGTAGACGTGGTCTCGGTTGCCGGTCTTGATCGCTTCGACGGTGAGTTGTTGCGGGGCGATGTTGGTTCCCATCAACGCCGCGAGTTGCGGTGGCAGCTTGCCGATCACCGAGGGGGTGATGGTCTTGCCATCGACGCCGGCGGGGACTTCGACGATGCAGCCGGTGGGCAGGTTGTCGATCAGTCCGTGGTTGGGCACGTTCACGTACACTTCGCGCTCTTTGCCGGTTTCGAGGCTGTGGATTATCTGCGGGGCGAACTCGTTGGTTTCGGGCAGTTCCATCACTTCGGCCCCGGATTCAAGCCGGGATCGCAGCTCGTCCCATTCGGCGATCTGGCTCTGGCAGCGGCGCATGTATTCGCGCACCGGGATCGCGTAGCGTTCGATCAGGTCGGGCCGGTCTCGTTTGAGGAAGTAAGGCGTGTACTCGGCGAAGTGTTCGCTCGACTCGGTGACGAAATAGCCGAGTCGTCGCATCATCTCGTAGCGGACTGCGTCGGGGAGTTGCCATTCGCTGCGCTTGGGTGCTTCGGCCGGGTCGGTGTGGAGCTCTTTGAGTCTGGGGTAGAGGTCTTCGCCCTGATGTTCGAGCCGCAGGAAGAAGGCCATGTGGTTGATCCCGGCGACGAGGTAGTCGAGTTCTTCGACCGGCAGGCCGAGGTCGGTCGCTAGGTGCTGGGCGGTGATGGGGACGCTGTGGCAGAGGCCGTACGCGTCGACTTCGCAGAGTTCGGAGAGGCCCCACATGTTGATTGCCATGGGGTTGGCGTAGTTGAGCAGCACCGCGTCGGCGCAGAGCTCGCCCATGGTTCGGCCCACATCCACCAGCACCGGAACGGTGCGCAGACCCCGCATGATGCCACCGATGCCGATCGTGTCGGCGATGGTCTGCTCGAGTCCGTATTGTTCGGGCAGTTCGAAGTCGAGCACGGTCGCCGGCTCGTACCCGCCGACCTGGAACATGGTGATCACATAGTCGGCGCCGTCGAGGACGGTTCGCAGGTCGGCGCCGGCGCTGACTCGCGCTTGCGCGCCGTAGCCGTCCACCAGCCTGCGCGCCACGACCTCGGAGGTCTCGAGCCGTTGCAGGTCGATGTCATGGAGCCGGAATTCGAGGCAGTCGCGCAAGTCCTCGTAACCCAGCAGGTCGTTGAGGAGGTTCCGGGCGAATACGGTGCTGCCCGCTCCGATGAATGCGACTTTGGCCAACTTCGCTCCCGTTGAATCTGCGGTCACCATAGAACAAGTTTTGACTTACGTCAACGTTGACGCCATCGTTGACGCAGTGTTCGACTCATTCAGTGTCGTCTGCTAGTTGTCGAGTTCCACGCAATGCCGAACTTCGCAAGCTAGACAGAAAGCATCGTTGTCCACCGAAAGACTCAAGCGACATGCCAAGAGGAGCAACCCTGCGAGACGTGGCCGGCCGAGTCGGGGTCTCGCCTCGTACGGTGTCGAGGGTAGTCAACGACGAGGGGGGCTTCTCGGAGGCGACCCGTGTCAGGGTGCTGGAAGCGGTGGAGGACCTCGGATATCAGCCGAACATGTTGGCCCGCGGTTTGATCACCCGCCGCAGCGGCACGGTCGGACTGGTGGGCGTGGACATGACCGACCCCTTCTTCCCGGCAATGGCCGACGGCATCCAGAACGCTGCCCGTGAAACGGGTCGAACGATGTTCTTTGCGAGCAACGACGGCGATCCGCAGCTTCAGGCCGAGGTGTTCCGGTCACTGTGGTCCCACGCGGTCGACGGGGTGATCGTGTTCCCAGCACCGGGAACCATCGAGCAGTTGGCCGGATACGCCAAGCGAGGCATGCCCCTTGTCGTGGTCGACGACATCGTGGAGTTCCCCAATCTGGCCTCGGTGTCGTTCGACTTGGAGGACGGCGCCACTAAGGCTGCCCAGCATCTCCTGGCCACGGGACGACGCAGGATCGGCATGATCGGGTCGGAGGTCGCGGTTCCCAGGACCCGTCGCCGCGAGCGCGGTTTTCTCCAGGCGTTCGAGAACCCTCCGGCGGGAGTTCAGCCTCCTGAACTGGTCCGCGCTAGGCCGACGATCCATGGCGGAGCGGAGGGCTTGCAAACGCTGCTCGAGCGGCGTCCCGACCTCGACGGGATCTTCGCTTTCAACGACTCGATGGCTGTCGGCGCCATGCGCGCCGCGCAGGCATACGGCTATCGAGTGCCCGACGACATCGCCATAGCCGGCTGCAACGACATCGAGATGAGCGCCCTGGTGAACCCTGGACTGACGACCATCAGACTGGACCGTCCCCGCCTGAGCGCTGAGGCGATCCGGGTTCTGCATGAACTCATCGAGGAGCCTGCTCGCAACCCGACTCCGGTGGTGTTGCCCGTGGAGTTGGTGATCCGCGAGTCGACATGACCGAGCCGTCTGCGCTGGACCGGGCCAGGGGGCAACACGAGCGGCGTTGGGGCCGGGCGGAGATTCTCAGCCGTGCCCCTGGACGAGTGAACTTGATCGGCGAGCACACCGACTACAACGACGGGTTCGTGCTGCCGATGGCTCTGCCGTTCGACACCGCCATCGCAGCGAGCCGCGCACCCGACGGGTCAAAGACTGAGATCTTCTCAGAGGGCTTCGGACACGCCGTGCTGGCTCCGGCGCCGGCCGAGGTCGATCCTCGCCATTGGGCCGTTTATCTGCACGGCGTGCACGGTCTGCTGAAAGCCGAGGGCGTCGATCCGGGGCCTTGGAAAGCGAGCATTGCCACCGATATACCCGCGGGAGCCGGCCTGTCCTCATCGGCAGCCATCGAGGTGGCGGCCGCATCAACAATCTTGGGGTTCGCGCAGACCATGCGATCGCCTGCTGAGACCGCCCGCCTGTGTCAACGCGTCGACAATGAGATCGTGGGTGTTCCCAGCGGTCTCATGGACCAGATGATCTCAGCTTCGGCAATCGCAGGACACGCTTTGCTGATTGACTGCCGTTCTCTGCAAACCCGCCCCTATCCGCTGCCAGAGGAATCTGTGGTGGCGATCATGGACACGAACACCCGTCGTCAGCTTGTCGACTCCGAATATTCGGACCGCAGAGCAGCCTGCGTCCGAGCGGCCGCAGCAATGGGCCTCGAATCTCTCCGCGATGCCCGATTGGAGGACCTGGAACGGCTGACGCCCGAGCTTGGAATCGAACGGCGCCGAGCCCATCATGTGATCACCGAGAATCAGCGCACACTCGACGCCGCGCAGGCGATGTCTGACGGCGACCCCGGGACCCTCGGAGAGCTCATGAATTCCAGTCACCAGAGCTTGCGCGACGACTATGGGGTTTCGGGTCCGGCTCTGGACCAGATCACCGAGATCGCCCGAGACAGCCCTGGGTGTTTCGGTGCTCGTCTGACGGGGGGTGGTTTCGCGGGTTGCGCGGTGGCGCTGGTGCAGGCCGACAAGGCCGCTGAGTTTCGGGCCGGCGTCGAGGAGCGGTACCGAAACCAGTGCGGGCTCGAAGCCGGAATCTGGTTGTGCGAACCCGCGGCAGGGGCTTCGCTCACGACCGCTGACGCCTAGAACAGCGCGGTGCTCAGCTTTCGGCGCCACAGAGCGCTGCGAGGATCGTCGGGTCCGAGCACTTCTAGCAGGTCGATGAACTTCTGTCGCGCTTCTCCATCAGTCTTCACTGTCAGCAGCAGTTCGGCCAGGGTGGCCTCGACGTCGTCCCCTATGCCGCCGGTACGGGCCATGGCTGTGATCCGGCGTTTCTCTGCCGATTCCGGGATGCGTTCGAGCAAACCCAGCGCGGCGTCGACCTCCCCCTGTTCCACCAGCAACTGCGCCAGTGCAGTGACCGCCGAGGGATCGTCGGGTTCGATCTTCAACGCCTCCACCAGAGACTGCTCGTCGCCGACGGCCACGAGTCTCTCCACTTCGCTCTGGGTCGGCGCCGGAGCCAGGCGCTGAACGAACTCGCGCACCTGCGCTTCGGCCTGGGCGCCCATGAAGCCGTCGACGACCTGACCATCGACCATCGCATAGACCGCGGGGATCGACTGGACTTTGAATGCTTGCGCGACTCTGGGGTTGGCGTCGATGTCGACCTTGGCCAGATCGACTGCACCGTCGGCCTCGGCGACAACCTTCTCCAATATCGGCGTGAGCTGTTTGCACGGCCCGCACCACTGTGCCCAAAGATCGACGACAACCGGTATCGTCTTGGATCGCTGCACCACATCGCGGTCGAAAGTCGTGTCCGTCACATCGGCCATAGTGCCGTGCAACGTAGCGCATCCGCGGTCGATTCCCGTCCCCGACGAGTTTCGGGCCATCATGTGGAGCCACGATCAAGCCCAGGACCGCTCCCACCGACACGGAGGCAACCAACACCCATGAGTCCCGCTATCGACCCTGAGCAGTTGTATCGCGTGCTGCGCACCCCCGACGTTGTCGATCCTGTTCTATTGGTGCATTTCGACGGCTGGGTCGATGCCGGGCGAGGCGCCCGGACCGCGATCCGCCATATCGGCAACGTGACCGAAGCCGAGAAGCTCGCGGAGTTCGACACCGAGTGCCTTCTCGACTATCGGGCGCATCGGCCGACGCTGCACATCGTCAACGGCATCAACGCGGACATCGACTGGCCGGTGATCGAGCTCAGCGCGGGCAGCGACAGCGACGACTGTGACGTGCTCATTTTGAGCGGAGCTGAACCGGACCACAATTGGCGTGCGTTCGTCGAGGCGGTTCTCGGACTGGCCAAACGCTTCGGGGTGCGCCGCCTGGTGAGCCTGGGGGCCTACCCAGCCGCCGTTCCCCACACCCGTGCCACCCGCCTGACCATCACCTCGCCCACACCGGAGCTTGTCCGCGCCAACCAGGCCGGGGCCACTCTTGATGTGCCTGCGGGCATGGCCGCTGCCATCGAGGCGGCTTTCACGGCCGCGGGCATACCTTCTTTGAGCCTTTGGGCGCAGGTCCCCCACTACATCGCTGCAGCCCCTTACCCGTCCGCGTCTCTGGCGCTGATCGAGGGGCTCGTCGACGCCGCGGGCGTCAGGATCGACAGCGGGTCTCTTTCAGAACACGCTCTGACGATCCGCAACCAACTCGACGCACTGATTGCCGAGGACGCAGATCACAGCCAGACGATCGCCCAACTCGAGCGTCACCACGACGAGTTCAACTCGGACCCGATCAGCACTGAAGGCGCCCTTGCCATTTCCGAGGACCTCGGCGCCCAGTTCGAGAGGTTCCTCAAAGCCCAGGACGAAGCTGCTGCGGCCGAAGACGCCGCCGAGGAGGACGCCGTCGAGGGCGACTCTGAATGAAGCTTGGCTCGAGCCTGTCGAGACCCAACCCCCTGCGGAGATCCGCGAACTGCGCTCGCCGCGGTCATGGCAATGCCCAGAGCTTGCCGGCTCCGACGTCGGTGAGCAGCTCGGCCCCGGGAGGCGCCGGCGCGTCGGCGCGCAGAAGCAGATGCGACGTGTCAGGGCTGATCCTGTCTGCGCTGATCTGAATCGATGTGTCGTCGAAACCGACTTCCCAGGCGACCGCACCGGTGAGGTTTCGGGACAGCCCTTCGACGTCGACTGCGATCTGGCTGATCGGAATGTCGCCCAGATCTTGTTGAACGGTGCGCAAGGTTGCCGTTTCGTAGAGCTGGTCGAGAGCTTCGAGGTCCGAAGCGGTTCCAAGCGACAATACGACTGTCGCCAGGACGAGCCCCAGCCACGGTTGTGGCCGCCTGAACGCTATGAGCAACGCCAACCCGACTGCGAGCGCGACGAACGCAGCTGCTCCGGGTTCGAACACGTCATTGCCGAATGGTGCGCCGCCCGCTTCGGCGCCGAGCATCATGACCGGCGAGCGCGCCTCGCTCCAGTTGTCCCCGGGCCCGGCCCAGGCGCCCCAGACTCCGGAGGAGACAATGGCGACGGCCATCGCCAACCCCGCCCAAAGAGCGCGCATTCTCGCCAGCCCGATGATCCCCAACCCAACCAGGATGGGGGCCATCACTTCGATATAGCGCCCGTGAAGGTAGGCGTCGGCACGTTGAACACCGGTCAGGAACCATCCGGCGACCGCGACCACCGCGACCAATTGGAGAAACACCCAAGGCCCGACCGGTGGCGAGCGGAGCAGCACCACCAACCCGATCACTGCCAAACCCGCGGTGGCGAGCACGAGATAGCCCACAGTGCCGGCGCCTCGTATGAGCATTTCGGGTATCTCGTCCCAACCTCGCCGTTCGGCCAGATCGGCCAAGTCGTAGGCGCCCTCGCTCGCAAATGCAGCGTCAGCTGCGAGTCGACGCGCTCCTTCCACCGCTGTGAGCCCCAGAAGGCCGACTGAACCGACAATGAGCGTGTTGCGCACTCCGAATCGTGTGCCGCTGCCGGTAGAGCCGGCAGCGGCGGTGGTGCCGGCAACTCCGGCCGCGGTCGGGGTGGTGAAGATGGGGCCGGCCTGTTTCCGTCTGACCAGCCGATCAAATCGGGCGATGCATGGAACCGCCAGAACCAAGACCAGCGCGCAAGCGCCCATCCGAGGGTGGCCGGCGAACAGAGCCGCGGCGACGCCCGTCGCCGCGATTGCCCGGCCGATGGACGGACGATCCACGAAGCGGATCAGACACAACGCGCTCAGCGCCACCAGCAGGGGCAGCAGTCGCTCGGTCCACACGATCGAGGCAGTCGACATGTGCGCTGGGAGCGACGCGCCGACCACGGCTGCGACCAGCGACCAGCGCCCGTTCGCCCCGGTCAGTCTCCGGACGACCGAATACAAAACCGGGACCAGTGCAGCTCCAAGCAGGGCATTGAGGATCCGAGCCCAGACCAGCATCGATGGCTCATCCAGGCCCAGCGCCCAGCCGGGGGCCAGCAGCACCGGGTACAGCACGCCGTAGGGGGGCTGCTCGGCCAGCGGCGCCGCTCCCTGGCCTGCCAATGTCCTCGCCATTCCCAGATAGGCCAGGTCGTCGGAAACCAGCAGCGGACCAGGCGTCAAGGCGGCGACCCAACTTCCGACCGCGGCATGGGCCGCGGTCACCGCTGTCACGGTTCTGCGTTCGTTTCCAGTCGACACAGTGGGCACATCTTGACGTTACGCGCCTCACGCTGCCCGTAGTGGGAGGGTCCTGCGCGACTGCTACGATCCACGTTTGAAGAACGCGGGGCTATAGCTCAGTTGGCAGAGCGCTTCCATGGCATGGAAGAGGTCAGGGGTTCAATTCCCCTTAGCTCCAC
>JAPPMP010000036.1:31118-47663 GCA_028819005.1 Acidimicrobiaceae bacterium | reverse complement strand
AAGACCGTGACCGAGACCGTAATGCAGGATCGGCAGGAGCGGTACATCATCCGCTGTCAAGCCATACACGAAAAAATATTCTCGCCCAGCAGGAGACAGGCCGGTCGAAACGACATCCACAACGCCTCAAAAGCACTATCTAACAGGCACGATATGTGTACATCCCCCCGTTTGTGTTTCGCTTGCCGATCTTGACCGTGTGTCGGCTTCGATCCGCGGCCGGCTCGGTAATGTCCGCAACGCGTAACCTAATCTGACAGGCCCGCACCTCGGAGGTTCCGCCCAGCGTGCATGATGTCCAACTCCCGGCAATCAGAACAGCCGCGTACGCCGCTCCCAGCACTGTCGCAGAAGCCCTGGCGATGCTCGCCGACGGAGGCCGAGTCGTGGCGGGTGGCACCGACCTCATGGTCGAGATGGATCGGCGGATCAGCGGGGAGGTGGGACAACTGATCGACATCACCCGTATAGCCGGGTTGGGCGAGATTTCCGTGATTGACGGCCGAGTGCATCTGGGACCGCTGGTGACGCATAGTCAATGCACCAACAGCCCGATCGTGGTTGAACACGGCCTAGCGCTGGCACAGGCGTGTCTGGAAGTGGGCGCTCCGGCGCTGCGGAACCGTGCGACGGTGGCCGGGAATGTGGTCACCGCCAGCCCCGCAAACGACACGATCAGCGCTTTGAGGGCCCTGGATGCGGACATCACGCTCACCTCCGCGGCGGGGGCGCGCACCGTGGATCTCGCGGACTTCTTCGTGGGCGTGCGCGAAACCGTCCTCGAACCGCACGAACTCGTGACCGACATCTCGTTCCCGGTCCGCGTCGCTGACAGCCGCTCGATGTTCTTGAAGTTGGGCCTGCGCGGGGCTCAAGCAATCTCGGTGGTGCATCTTGCGATTCGCTGCGACTTCGACGATCACGGGGCCGTTGCCGACGTCGCGATAGCCCTGGGCAGCGTGGCGCCCGTCATCGTGCGAGCCACCGAAGCCGAAGGGCTTCTGATCGGCGGGTACCTGGACGAGACCAGCATTGAAGCGGCGGGCACGCTTGCCAGCGCCAGTGTCGCGCCGATCGACGACCTGCGAGCCCCTGCGGCGTACCGCAGCCAAGTTGTGGCGCCGATGGTGCGTCGGTGTCTTGAGGCGATAGCGGCTGGTGATCATCGAGCCGCATGGCCGGAATCTGTGCCGACACTGGGAGGCCCCTGCGTTGCTCCGGACGCCGTGGGCGCGGAGTTCACCCCCGGTGACATGATCTCCACAACAATCAACGGCATGGCGGTCGACGCACCTTGGACCGCAGCGTCGCTGCTCGACTGGATTCGCGAGGCGACCGAGTTGACCGGCACCAAGGAAGGTTGCGCCGAAGGAGAATGCGGGGCTTGCACGGTCCACCTCGACGACACGGCTGTGCTCAGTTGTCTGGTACCGGCGGGCCGAGCACACAAGTCGCGGATCACGACGATCGAAGGACTCGCTGACGACGGCGTCCTCCACCCGCTTCAACAGAGCTTCATTGACTGCGCCGCGGTTCAGTGCGGCTACTGCATCCCGGGGTTCTTGATGGCGGGCGCTGCATTGCAGGCCAGTGACCCCGACGCCGGCGACGACGCGGTCAAGCACGGCCTGTCAGGCAATCTCTGCCGCTGCACCGGCTACTACGCCATCGAGGCTGCCTTTGACGCGGCCAAAGGCGCGGGGGCCGATTCGTGAGTCTGGGTGAATCGTTCGCGAAACCCGACGCCTACGGGAAGGTCACCGGAGAGGCGATCTATGCCGGTGACATCGCTGACGCTGAGATGCTGCACGCCAAGGTTGTGTTCACCGACGAAGTCCATGCTCGAATCACTTCTCTCGACGCCAGCGCCGCGACCGCAATGCCGGGCGTGCATCTGGTGTTGACCGCAGCCGACGTACCAGTCAACGAGTACGGGCTGACCAAGTTCGACCAGCCCGTGCTGATCGGGCCGAACAGCACGGAACGAGCGGCGGTGGCATCCGATGTTTCACGCTGGGAAGCCGACCATCTAGCGGTGGTTGTGGCGGACACAGCCGATATTGCGTCAGCGGCAGCTCGACTCATTGTCGCCGAGTGGGAGCCGTTGGCAGTGATTGCCGACCTCGACGCGGCGCTGGAACCCGGGGCGACTCTGGTACATCCCGAAGACGACGCCGGCTCCAATGCCTACACCCATCTGAGGGTGCGCAAAGGCGATATCGGCGCCGCTTTCGCTGACGCGGTCCATATTGTCGAACACACCTACGAATATCCGTACCAGGAGCACGCCTACCTGCAGACCGAGGCGGCTGTCTCCTACATTGACGCCGAAGGCAGGGTCACCGTGGAGACCGCGGGGCAGTGGACTCACGAGGACCAGGAACAGGTGGCTCACGCGCTCGATCTCCCGGTTGATCAGGTGCGAATCATCTACAGGGCCATCGGTGGGGCTTTCGGCGGCAAGGAGGACATGAGCCTGCAGGTGGTGATGGGTCTGGTTGCGCTGCGGTTGCAAGAGGCCGGGATCAATCGGCCTGCGCGCTGCGAATGGAGCCGTGAGGAGTCGATTGTCGGGCATCACAAACGCCACCGGGGCAGGGTCCACACCCGCTGGGCTGCGGATTCCGACGGTCGGATCCTGGGAGTGGAAGCAGATGCCTATCTCGATGCGGGGGCCTACAACTACACGTCGAACAAGGTGCTGGGAAACCTCCATCTCAGCGTGTCAGGCGCTTATGTGATCCCGAACGCTCGCATTGATTCATGGGCCGTTTACACGAACGCGCCGCCGGGTGGGGCGTTCAGGGGATTCGGTGGGCCACAAGGCACCTTCGTGGCCGAAATGCAAATGAACAAACTTGCTGAACTGGCTGGCATCGATCCTGTCGAGATTCGTCGCCGCAACGTCCTTGTGGACGGATCGCTGGGGATCACCGGCACCGAGATGCCTGCCGGCGTGAGTCTCGCAGAAGTGGTTGAGGCTTGTGCGGATGAGGCCAAATGGTCAGAGCCGCTGCCCGAACCTCGGGCTGTGTCGGCGTTCGCCTCCTTGGCGCCTTCGACGAAAGCGGTCAGGCGCGGCCGCGGCTTCGCCTGCGCCTACAAGAATGTCGGCTTCTCGTTCGGTTTTCCGGAGCGAAGCGAAGCGAAGATCGTTCTGCACGGAGAGGACGACTCGTCGGGCTATGGAGACGACGAGCCGGCGTCTGCTGAGCTGTACCTGGCCGGCGCCGATGTCGGGCAGGGAGCTCACACGGCTTTCCTGCAGATGACCGCGGAGGCGACGGGAGTGCCGTTCGGAGCGATCGAGGCGAGATTCTCCGACACCGCGAGCAGCGGAGATTCAGGTTCGGCGTCGGCGTCCCGACTCACCTGGATGACCGGCAATGCCATCTTGGGCGCCGCGGAGGAGGCGGCGAAATCGTGGCTCAACGGGGACCGCCCTGCGGTAGGAGAATTTCGCTACGTTCCTCCTCCGACCGAGGCTCTTGATCCCGATGGTTCGGCCGCTACAACCCCGAACTTCGCATACGGCTATGTGGCCGAAGCGGTGGATTTGTCAGTGGACGTCGAAACCGGCCATATCGTGGTTCACGATGTCGTATGCGCCGTCGACGTGGGTCGCATCGTCAACCGCGCTCTGGCTGTCGGACAGGTCGAAGGCGCTGTCATCCAGGCTCACGGCTACGCATTGTCAGAGAATCTCCAGGTTGTCGACGGGCGAATACTCAATCCGAGATTCAGCGGCTACCTGATACCCGGGATATCCGACATCCCAGAGCAGGTGCGTTCCGTGCTGCTGGAGATCCCCGACCCGCGCGGCCCCTTCGGCTTGCGGGGGATGGCCGAGATGCCGTTCATTCCCTATGCGCCGGCGGTCGCCTCGGCGCTGCACGACGCCACCGGCGTGTGGTTCGACGCCTTCCCTCTGACGCCCACCCGCGTCCTGGAGGGCCTGACGTCCGCCAAGTCCGAAACCGCCCGGCTTCAATGATCTGATGTTTGTGTGCCAGACGCCTGTGCGCCCGACGTCTGTGTGAGTTATTATCCGATGCCTGTGCGAGCACCCATAGTTGTCATCGTTCGATGATGAGCCTTCTCCACCGGTTCAGCGGGAGCCTCGTCCCTCTCGTAGCGGCGTTGGCGGCACTCGCTGTCGGCGCGGTTGTGATCATCGTGCTCGGGGCCAACCCGCTCGTGGGCTACGGGGAACTTGTCAAGGGCGCCTTCGGGAGCGGCGACGCACTCGCCGACACCGCGGTTCGGGCCATGCCGCTGCTGTTGGTGGGCACCGGCATCTGTATTGCCTTTCGTGCCAGCGTCATCAACATCGGCGGTGAGGGGCAGATCGTTGCGGGTGCGCTGCTCTCAACGGTCACCGCGCTCGCCGTTCCCAACCTGCCGGCGATCGTTCTCATTCCGGTCGTGATGCTCGCCGGGATCATCGGCGGCGGTATCTGGGGGGCGATCCCCGGGGCATTGAAGGCCTACTTGGGCGTCAACGAAATCCTCTCCACGATCATGTTGAACATCGTCGCCATCCAGGTGATGAACTATCTGCTGCGCGATCCGCTGATCGACCCTCTCGAAATCGAACGCGGGACACGCATCCCGCAGACGGAGCGTCTGTCGGAGAACGCCGACCTGCCGATCCTCATTGAGGGCACCCGTCTGCACCTCGGCGTGGTCATCGCCCTGCTCGCCTCGGTGGTTGCGTGGGTCTTCCTGTGGCGCACGACCGTCGGGTTCAAGACCCGGGCGGTGGGGCACAACTCAGCGGCCGCCAACTACGCGGGGATGCCCTTCAAGCGCATGACCATGTTGGCCCTCACCTATTCGGGGGCGATGTGCGGCCTGGCCGGCGCCGTGCTGGTGTTCGGGAGCCAGTCGCATCGGCTGATCACCGACGGATCGTCGCTCGGGTTCACGGGATCGTCGGGGTTCAACGGAATCGTCGCTGCGCTGTTCGGCGGGCTTCACCCGCTATGGACTATCCCGTCGTCGTTCCTGTTCGGAGGTCTGCTCGTCGGCGCGAACGCCATGCAGCGAGCCATCCAGATCCCTTCGGCGTTGGTGATCGGCCTCAACGGTCTGATCGTGGTGTTCGTGGTCAGCAGTACCAGTGTGCGCGACCGTCTCCGCCAAGCGATGGAGATCTCCCGCATGCGAACCCACGGCGTCGCAGCGGATCAGGCCGGGTCTGGGGCGTTGTCGGCGGGGTCTGTTGGTCCTGGTGGTGATGCCGGGTCTGGGGCGTTGTCGGCGGGGTCTGTTGGTCCTGGTGGTGATGCCGGGTCTGCGGCGCTGTCCGCAGCAAAAACAAAGCGGCCGACTGATGAGTGAGTTCTTCACGCTGTCGGTGTTGGTGGCCACGTTCGCTTCCGGTATGCGATTGGCCACGCCCTACCTGCTCGCGGCGCTCGGCGAGACCGTCGGCCAACGCAGCGGGGTGCTGAACCTGGGCGTGGACGGCGTGATGTTGTTGGGAGCCTTCTTCGCCTACTGGACAGTCCTGGAGACCGACTCGCGCATGCTCGGAGTGGCAGTGGGCCTCGGGGTGGGCCTGATCATGGGAATCGCCTACGCGGTAGTGACGCTGGTATTCAAGGCCGAGCAGGGCATCAGCGGTATCGGCATCTACCTGTTCGGCCTGGGAATGAGCGAACTGCTGTTCCTCAAGCAGGTCGGCATTCCCCGCGGCATTCCATCCTTCGACGATCTCAAGATTCCGCTTCTGGGCGACATACCCCACATCGGCAACATGTTCTTCAATCACAGCATGCTGGTTTATCTGGCCGTGCTGATGGTTCCGGTGCTGACGCTCATCGTCAATCGCACGACCCTCGGCCTCAATATCCGAGCCGTTGGTGAAAGCCCCGAGGCGGCCGATTCTCTGGGGGTGAGCGTTGCTCGAACCAGAGCCTTTGCGATCCTCGTCGGCAACGGACTGGCAGGGCTCGCGGGCGCGGCTCTGACCATCGAACTCGGCACATTTCAAAACAATCTGACCAACGGGATTGGCTTCATTGCCGTGGCTCTCGTCTACTTCGGAGCGTGGCGCCCGATAGGCGTGCTGGCCGGGTCCCTGCTCTACGGGTTGATCACAGCAACCGTGACACAGTGGAAAACACTGGGTATTGTCACGGGGGCGACGGCGAGTCTCACCACCGTGGCGCCCGCCGTCCTTACGGTGATCGCGCTAGCGATCATTGCTCGCCGGGCCGCTGATCAACCCGCAGCGCTCACAGTTCCATTCAGTCGCGACGGGTGATTTCCGCTCAGTCACGAGTACCCAGGAGGGGAATAATGAAAAAAACAATGTTGTTTCTAGTGGCTTTGCTAGCCGCGTTGAGCCTCGTTGCCGCATCTTGTGGTGACGATGACGATGACGAGGCCGAGGTCGCCGATTCGGGTGATGACAGCTCGGATATGGCCGAGGAGGACGACAGCTCCGACATGGCTGAAGAAGATGACTCGGACATGGCCGAAGAGGAGACCCCGGAACCGGAAACCGACGATGGTGACGGTGACGGACTCCGTGTGGCTATCGTCGCGCCGAGTGCCGAGAACGACTTGGCGTTCACTCAGAGCATCGTCGACAGCGTCGATCGTCTCGTCGGAGTTTCGGAGGTGGCAGTCACGCCGGGAACCTTCATCGTTGAGGATGCCGGTGTGGCGTTGCGCCAGTACGCCGAGGACGGCTACGACCTCGTCATCGGCCACGGTTCGCAGTACGGCAGCTCGATCCAGGAGATCGCCCCCGACTTCCCCGACACGGCATTTGCCTGGGGTACCGCGGTCGACACGTTTGGTCTGCCGAACGTTTCTGCCTACACGGCCGCATCAGACCAGGGCGGCTATGTGCTCGGCACTCTCGCCGCGGCGCTGGGCAGCAGCATCGGCATCGTCGGGCCGCTCGAGGTCGGCGACGCCAAACTGTATGTGGACGGCTTCCGACTGGGTGCAGAAGCAGGTGGCGCGGAAGTGAACGTCGTCTACATCGAATCGTTCGCCGATGTGCAGCTTGCGTCTGAGACCGCTACCGCGTTCGTGCAGAACGGCGCCGACGTCCTGACCGGCAGCGCTCAGATGACCGTGGGAGCGATCAGCGTCGCCGAGAACGAGGGAATCCTGTGGTTCGGCACCCAGTCGAACCAGACCGGCGCCGCAGCAGACGGCGTGGTGGCTGCGAGCCAGGTGTACCGCTGGGAAGTTGCCCTTCAGCAACTCGTTGACGACATCAACAACGGTGTTCTCGGCGGTTCCAGCTACGAGATCAACCTTGAGAACGAAGGTCTGGTGATAGAGCCCGGCAACTGGGACGTACCGGAAGACATCTTCGAATTGGGCGACGCCACGATCCAAGCGGTGATTGCGGGGGACGTAACCACAAGGGTCGGCTGATCCCGTGTTCGTTCGGGGGCGCGCCGAGCGCGGCGCGCCCCCGACATTTTCTGTCAAGCAGGTTCGGCTTGGGAAGGTCATGACTGACTCGATGCTAGAGATGAGGGGAATCACCAAGCGGTTTCCTGGTGTTCTCGCCAACGACAGCGTTGATTTCGACGTGCGCCGCGGTGAGGTGCATACGCTCCTCGGCGAGAATGGGGCCGGCAAGAGCACCTTGATGAAGATCCTGTTCGGCCTCTACGCAGCCGATGAGGGAACCATTGCTTTCGAAGGTGCGCCACTTAGAGTCGATTCTCCAGCTGCGGCGATCGACGTCGGTATCGGGATGATCCACCAGCACTTCATGCTGGTCCCCACCTTCACTGTCACCGAGAACGTTGCTTTGGGTCTGGGCACCGCAGACATGGACCAAGTAGGGGAACGCCTCACTGAACTGGCAGAAACCTACAGCCTCGGCATCGATCCGGACGCTTTGATCTGGCAGCTGGCGGTGGGCGAACGCCAACGAGTCGAGATTCTCAAGGCGTTGTATCGGGATGCTCAACTGCTGGTCCTCGACGAGCCGACGGCTGTGCTGACCCCTCAGGAGGTAAACGACTTCTTTGTGACGCTGAGGCAGATCGCGGATGACGGACGAGGGCTCATCTTCATTTCTCACAAGCTTCATGAAGTGATGGCGCTGTCGGACCGGATAACCGTGCTGCGGGACGGCAAGGTGTCTGGATCGACCACACCCGCTGAGACGTCTCGACAGCAGCTCGCCCAGATGATGGTGGGTCGTCCTGTGAAGCTCGCTCCGGACAAGCCGCCAGTGGAGGCGGGCGAGCCCAGGCTGGAACTCAGAGAACTCAGAGTCATGGGCGACCGTGACGCGTTGGCGGTGGATGGGGTCGACCTCGCTGTGGCCGCGGGGGAGATCGTCGGTGTCGCTGGCGTCTCGGGCAACGGTCAGCGCGAGCTCTGTGAGGCAGTGGCCGGGCTGCGCCCGGTCACCGACGGCTCAGTGCTGCTCGACGGTCAAGACACCACGGGCGCCTCTCCAAAACGCTGCCGTAAGGCCGGCCTCGCTTTTGTTCCCGAGGAACGGATGCTTCACGGCGCTGTGGCGCAGTTCAGCGTCAGCGAGAACTTGATGCTGCTCAACCACGACTCGCAGGAGTACTCGCGGTGGGGATTCTTGAAGCTGCCCGCTCTGCGGGAGCGAGCCGGCCGGCTCGTCGAACACTACGACGTCAAGACCCCGTCGATCGACACTGCCACCAGTGCTCTGTCGGGCGGCAACATCCAAAAGCTGATCATGGCCCGGGAGTTGTCTGCTGAGCCTGCGGTGCTGATAGCGGCGCAACCCACTCGAGGTGTCGACATTGGTGCGGCTGAGTACATTCACGAGCGTTTGATCGCGCAGCGTGAGCAGGGGACGGCCGTGCTTGTCGTGTCTGAAGACCTCGACGAGGTGCTGGCGCTTGCCGATCGCGTGGCGGTGATGTTCGAAGGTCGGATCGTCGCGATCATCGACCGCGAAGACTGCACCGTCGAAGACTTGGGCCTCTTGATGGCCGGCGCCCAACCCTGACCTGGACCGGCTGCGCCCGCGGGGTGGTCTATTGGCAGGACCCGGCGTGCTCGTTAGGGTGGACACTATGGATATGCCTGCGACCTCAGTGCCTGAGGTCGGGATTGCGAAGGTGGCCGTCAAACTCCGGCTGGATGATCCGGACCCGGACGCAGAGTTCTGGCTGACACGGACGGCTGCCGAACGGATATCACACGTTGCAGAACTGCAAGCGTGCTACTACTCATTGAATTTGGAACAGAGGCGGCAGATGTTGTTGGGAAAAGACCTGCAGGATTTCATCCGGTTGTGCCTGAAGCATGATGTTCGGTTCCTGGTGGTGGGGGGATATGCGGTGGCGGCCCACGGTCATCCGCGTTTGACCAAGGACCTGGATGTTTGGATCTGGGCCGATCCTGACAACGCCTTGCAAATGGTCAAGGTGATGGACGACTTCGGTTTCGGGTCGCTCGGGCTGACGGTGCAGGACTTCTCTGAGGAGGGCCAGGTGGTTCAGTTGGGGACGCCACCGAACCGAATCGACATCCTGACCAGCGTCTCCGGAGTTGATTTTGAGACGTGCTGGAGCCGGCGGGTCGAGATCAAGCTGGACTCACTGGAGGTGCCCTTCATTGGTTTGGATGATCTGGTGAAGAACAAACTGGCGACTGGGCGCACACAGGACATTGCAGACGTGGAGGGCTTTCGTCGGGGTCAGGAGACGTAGTCTCTTCTGAGACACGAACGACGCAGAGCTCCGTGCCGTCCGGTGCTGGCAGACTCTTGGAATGTCGTACCGGGGTGGTACCTTGCTCGCCGTGGGCTCACAGATAGGAGTGTCCCAAGATCCTCGTAGTGCCGTCAGTGAGCGGTGGCGGCTCAACCGTGCGAGAATCGTCAACGTCTATCAGTACGAGAACGAGGTGCTCCACTTCGCCGGGGGTCGGAAGCCGCCGGAATACAGGTGGACAGGGTCTCCGCTCCTGTGCTTGCGTGGTCGGGCAACATGCGCGGAATGCTGCGCAGGGTTTTACTGAGACAGTTGCCGAGGTTGGGATTGCGCCTTGTCTCGCAGGACTCGGGAGCGTCGCTATTTTGAACTAAACCGATAATACAAACCGCGCGGACTCCACTTGCCGGGGATAGTCAGTACTGCGGCTATAGCGAAACTGGAGACTCCGGCTTTCACCAGTCCGCTCCAGCCTGCTTCTAGCAAGCCTATTGCGATCAGTACCGCCGCCACGACCCCAGCGATGCTGGCCCAAGCGAGATAGCTGAACGCGAGGGAATACTTCGATTGTTTGTGTGGTAGTTCTAGTTGTGTTGTTGCCATTATTCGTTCCCTGTGTGCATGTACTCTTGTGCTATCGAGGCTGTCAGTACAACGAACATGCCTACCCACACTTGGTCGCCAGCCGTTGCCCGTCGGAGAAGTCTTTTGATATCGAACTGTCGAAGGCCAATGGGTGGCGCATCGCTACGACCGGTGTAAGAATACGACTGTGGACGAGCTCCGGATCAACGTCGACCGGCTCATGGGGCGGATCGACGAACTGGCCCAGATCGGCGCGATCGAGAACACCGAAGGCTGTGCGCGTCTGGCGTTGACCGACGAGGACAAAGCGGGCCGGGATCTGGTCGTCACCTGGATGCGCGACCTCGGCATGGAGATCACCATCGACGGGATCGGCAACGTGACCGCGGTATGGGCGGGTCCCGAAACCGACACCTCTCTTGATCCGGTCATGACAGGATCACACATCGACACCGTCCGCACCGGTGGGCGATACGACGGCAACCTCGGCGTCTTGGCCGGCCTCGAAGTGGTCGAGACGATCGCCGAAGTCGGACTGTCACCCCGTCGTCCGATCGCTGTGGGGTTCTTCACCGACGAGGAGGGATCGAGATTTCCGCCTGACATGTTGGGCAGCCTCGTCTATGTGGGGGGGATGAGCCTCGAAGAGGGGCTCGACACAGTGGGCATCGACGGAGCGATCCTCGGCGAGGAACTGGACCGCATCGGTTACCGCGGCGGAGCGCCCTGCCCTGCCGCCGCTCCCCATGCGTTTGTGGAACTGCACATTGAACAGGGGCCTGTACTGGAAGCTGAAGGGACCACGATCGGAGTTGTGGAGAGCGTCCAAGGCATCAGCTGGACCGAGGTCACGATCAAAGGCCAATCGAACCATGCCGGTACCACACCTATGGACCTGCGCCGCGATCCCGGATATGCGGCGGCGCGGATCGCTGTGTTCGTGCGCGGGCTCGCCCTGGAGATGGGGGGTCGGCAGGTGGCGACGGTCGGGCAGATCAAGCTGCACCCCAACCTCGTGAACGTTGTGGCCGCCAACGCCACACTCACGGTCGACCTTCGCAACACCGACGAGATGATGCTGCAACAGGCAGAAAAACAGCTTGCCGTGTTCTGTGATGAACTGGCCGAAAGCGAGGACGTGACGATCACCTCAAAGTCGCTGGCTCGTTTCGAGCCGGTCGTGTTCGACCCTGAGGTTGTCGACCGGGTCGCCGACACCGCCGAAGCACTGGGCCACTCGTTCAAACGGATGCCTTCGGGCGCCGGGCACGACGCGCAGATGCTCGCCCGAGTCTGCCCGACCGCCATGATCTTCACCCCGAGCTGGATGGGCCTTTCGCACAACCCCTTCGAGTACACCGAACCAGTCGACATCGCCGCCGGCGCCAATGTGCTGTTGCACGTGCTGCGAGGTTTGGCCGACGGAGACGGATAGATCCCATTGTCAGAGAAGAGAAGCCATGACCACATTTGAACTCAACGGAACTCCGGTAACCATCCGCGGGAACCATCCACACCTCCTGAGTGCGCTGCGCGAAGAGTTGGATATCACCTCACCCAAAGACGGCTGTTCGCCCACCGGACAATGCGGTTGTTGCGCCGTGTTGATCGACGGCAGAGCTCGGGTTGCGTGCCAAGTCGCTCTTGACCGCGCTGAGGGAACCGCGATCACCACGCTCGAAGGCTTCGACCCCGAAGAGGTCGACCGCATGGCCCGTGCCTTCGCCGCATGCGGCGCGCTGCAGTGCGGTTTCTGCACCCCGGGGATCGTGGTCCGCACCAAAGCCCTGCTTGACCGCAAGGGGTCGGCGCTGACACGTGAGGAGGCGTCGCGCCACCTCGGGGGGCACCTGTGTCGCTGCACCGGCTACATCAAGGTGCTCGACGCAGTCGATGCGCTGGCGGCGGACAACATCCCCGAACCCATCACCCCGGGCGGCATCGGCAGTCGCGGAGTCAAATACGAAGGCCTCGAACTGGCAGTCGGACTGCGCCCCTTCATTGACGACATGCGGCCTGAAGGTCTGTTGCACGGCGCGTTCAAACTCGCCGATCACGCCCGCTCCGACGTCATCGCCATCGACACGAGCAGAGCCGAGGCAGTCGAGGGAGTTGAGCGGGTGCTCACCGCTGCCGACGTTCCGGGAGCGCTTCGCGTGGGTCTGATCCACAAGGACTGGCCCATCTTCATCCCGGTCGGTGGTCGTACCAGCTACCTCGGCGATGTGATGGCGATGGTGGTGGCCGGTGACCGTGAGACTGCCCGATCCGCAGCGGAACTCGTCGACGTCACCTACGACGTGTTGCCGCCGATGGTTCACCCGGCCGAAGCGGTCGCCTCCGACGAGGACGCCGTCTGGGGGTTGGAGGGCAACGTCCTGTCGAGATCGGTCTATTCGCGCGGCGACGCTGAAGCTGCCTTGGCAGGCGCGGCCCATGTCGTGCGTGAGACCTTCCAGACACAGCGCATCGATCACGCTTTCGTTGAACCCGAATCCACTCTGGCAGTGCCCGATGACAACGGCGATTTGATGGTCTACAGCGGGGGACAGGGAATCTGGGACGACCGCAACGACATAGCCGCCGTCCTCGATATCGACCCCGAGCGGATCACTGTCGAACTGGTGTCGAACGGCGGTGCTTTCGGCGGCAAGGAGGACATGTCGAACCAGGGCCAGACGGCGCTGGCGGCGTGGCTGCTGGGTCGGCCTGTCAAGACCACATTCTCACGCGAGGAATCGTTGCTCGTACACACCAAACGGCATCCGATTCGCATGGAGTACCAGGCCGGATGCGATGCCGACGGCAAGCTCGTGGCCCTGCATGCGCGGATGTTGGGCGACTCCGGGCCGTACGCGTCAGTGGGGATGAAGGTTCTCGAGCGGGCTGCGGGCCATGCCAGCGGCCCCTACGTCGTCCCCAATATCGACGTCGAGGCGATAGCGGCGCGGACCAACAACTCGATAGGCGGCGCGTTCAGGGGGTTCGGCGCCAACCAGGCCCAGTTCGCCATGGAGGGGGTCATGGACCGCCTCGCCGACGCGGTCGGGATCAGCGGTTGGGAGATGCGGAACCGCAATGTGGTCGAGCCGGGCCGCATATGGGGCCCGGGGCAGATAATGGACGACGGGTGTCTCGGCGCCCGAGCCTGTCTCGACGCAGTCAAACCGGCTTATGACGCGGCTATTGCCGAAGGCAAGCCGGTCGGGCTCGGCCTCGGCCTCAAGAACTCCGGTCTCGGCAACGGCTTCAAGGAGATCGCCAGGGCGGTGGTCCATTTCCGAGAAGACGGCCAGGTGGAAGTCAGGCACTGCTGGACCGAGATGGGCCAGGGGGTGCACACGGTCGCATTGCAGGTGGCGGTGGAGGAACTCGGCATCGACCCTGAGCGCATCGAGGTGATCGTCGACACCACCCGCGAGCTGGGGGCGGGACAGACCACCGGCTCGCGGGGCACTCTCATGGGCGCGGGTTCGGTGCAGGAGGCCTGCCGCAACGCGCTGGCGGACGGTTGCAAGACGGGCGTCGACTACGAGGGCGAGTACCGAGTCGATTGGACCAATTCGCTGTCCGACGGAGTCGAGAACCCGATCATTCACTCCACCTTCGGCTACGCGGCCCAACTCGTTGTGCTCGATCCCGAATCGGGGCTTGTGGAGAATGTTGTCGCCGCTCACGATGTCGGACGCGCCGTCAACCCGCTGCTGTGCGAAGGCCAGATCGAGGGGTCGGTCCATATGGGCTTGGGCTATGCGCTGACTGAGGGATTCCCCTGCGATGAGGTCGGCATGCCCAACAACATGACATTGCGAAGCCTGGGGATCATCCGCCCCAAGGACATGCCTCCCGTCGACGTGATCCTTGTCGAGTCGGCCGAGCCCAACTCCCCCTACGGGATCAAAGGCGTCGGTGAGATCGGGCTGGTTCCCACCGCGGGAGCTGTGGCCACGGCCCTGCGCAACTTCGACGGGGAGTGGCGCAGCGAATTGCCGATGCAAGCAGAATCCAATCGCGAGCGCGCGCTGGCGTGGCAGTAGCCGCCGATCTCAGACCCGACCAAACGCACGGGTTGGTCTGCGCGCATCACCACCTGTATTCGGCTCTCGCCCGCGGGATGCCCGCACCCCCTCGCACACCGGGATCGTTCGTAGAAATATTGGAACTGGTCTGGTGGCGCCTTGACCGGGCACTCGACCTCGACGCCATCGAATGGTCGGCGAAACTCGGCGCGCTCGAAGCCCTGGAACGGGGGACGACCTGCATCATCGACCACCACGAGTCGCCTTGGGCCATCGAAGGCTCTCTCGAAGTGATCGCCGCCGGTTGCGCCGAGATCGGTGTGCGGGTCAACACCTGCTTCGGGGTGACGGACCGCCACCCCGGCGTCTCCGACTCTGCCCGCTCGGAGGCTGCTGGCTTCGACCCTGCCCGTTTCGACACGGACGGCCCGATGACCGAAGGAGCGCGCCGTGGCTTGGCGGAGAACCGCCGTCACCTTGAGAGCGGTGCGTCAGGGATGGTCGGAGTACACGCCGCCTTCACCTGTACCGACGAGACTCTCAGCGCAGCGACCGAACTGGCTGCAGAATTCGATGTCGGCGTGCATATTCATGTGGCCGAAGGTGAAGCCGACCGCGATGCGGCAGCTCGGCTTGCGGAGTTGTCCACCGACAGGTGGCTCATCATCCACGGCGTCCATCTCACAGACGGCCATGGTTTGGCCGGGACCCTGATCCACAACCCGCGTTCCAACATGAACAACGCCGTGGGGTATGCGCGACCGGCACGTTTCGCCAATGCCACAGGATTGGGAACCGATGGGATCGGCGCCGACATGCTTGACGAGTTCCGGGTCGCATATGTGCGCATGCGTGAAGATGACGTGACCGCGGGGCCTGACGCCGCCTGGGACATGCTCGAGGTCAACCGTGATCTGTTCCCCGAAAGTCGCAACGATGTTGTGACCTGGAACTACGACGACATGGATCCATGGCGGCTGGCCTTCACGACCGGTGTGTCGCCACGCCACATCACCGTCGACGGAGAGACAGTGATGGAGGACGGTCGCCTGACTAGAGTCGATGCGGCTGAGATCCGGGCCAAAGCCGCCGAGGCCGCGCAACGCCTTTTCAAGAAACTGGAGAACCTGCCATGACCCAGCCTGTCGCCCTTTACATGCAGGATGCTCGCAGCATCCGTGACGCGATGGCCCATGTCCAATACGCCGAGGAGAGAGGGTTCGTCGCTGTTTGGCAGGCCGACTCACGGCTTGTGCGCGAAGTGTGCGTACCGATGGCCGCCTTCGCGTCGACGACCGACACGATCAAGATCGGCAGCGGAGTGGTCGACTGCTGGACCCGAAACCCCGCCCGTCTGGCGTCGACCTTCTCAACTCTCGACGATCTGGCCCCGGGGCGCGTCATTCTGGGCCTTGGCGCTTGGTGGGACCCGCTCGCCGCCAAGGTCGGGATCGACCGTGCCCGGCCGCTGACGGTGATGCGCGAGGTGGTCGAGGCCTGCCGCGCCCTGCTGGCCTGCGACGGGCCAGTCGACTACGACGGCCACTTCGTACACCTCGACGGGGTCGAGCTCGACTATGTGCATCAGGAGCGCCGCGCCAAGGAGGTGCCGATCTATATCGGTGCGACCGGCATGAAGATGATGGAGTTGACCGGCAGGATCGCCGATGGCGTGGTCTTGAACTACATGGTCGAGCCCGCTTACAACGACCGGGCGATGGACGCGCTCGAGGCGGGCGCGAAGTCGGCGGGTCGTGATCTCGACGACATCGACCGGCCCCAGTTGATCGTGTGCTCTGTCGACGAGGACCGCCAGGTCGCCTTGGACGGTGCGCGGCTGCTGCTCACCCAGTATCTGGGGCAACAGCCTCACATCATGGCTGCCAGCGGGGTGTCTGATGAGCTTCTCAACGACATTCACCAGGTGCTCACCTGGCCCGCTACGCATGAACAGGTGGTGGCGGCCTCCAAACTCGTGCCCGACGATGTGGTTCAACGCTGCACGGCCTCGGGCACACCCGAAGAGGCTGCGGCCAAGGTGTCGGAGTACATCGAGCGGGGCTGCACCACCCCGATCCTCTACCCCCTCGGCCCCGACGTGAACCTGATGATCGACACCTTCGCCGACTGGTCAGCCGGCTAGCGGAGGATGCCCGTGCTTTGTTGTCGTCGGGCGCTCTGTTGTCGCCGGGCGTAGCCGGAGCCGCGTGGGGTGGGTATGTCGTCGGGCGCTTTGTTGTCGTCGGGCGTAG
>JAPPMP010000036.1:0-31018 GCA_028819005.1 Acidimicrobiaceae bacterium | reverse complement strand
CGGAGCCGCGTGGGGTGGGTATGTCGTCGGGCGCTTTGTTGTCGTCGGGCGTAGCCGGAGCCGCGTGGGGGTGGGTTCGGAGTGGCGTGCGCGTACCCAGAGACGCGGCTGGTTAGCGGCGGATGCCGGTTATCAACACCGCGGTCTTGTCGGTCGGGGAGACGGCGCCTTCGCGCAGGGCGGCCAGCAGGCCTGCGTAACCGGCACTGCCGGTGTGGTCGGCGTTGCAACCGGCGGAGCGGACGCGTTGGTTGGCGGATTCGATGTCGTCTTCTGTCGCAAGCACCGACGAGCCGCCTGTTTCGAGCAGCCCACGGGCCACCCCGAGCCAGTCGTAGGTGACATCGTCGAGGATGCCGGTGGCAGAAGACGACGGATCCGGCCATGGCGTCATCAAACGGTCGGCATGTTGTTCAGCGAGTCTCAGGCGTTCGTCCACGCTGGCTGCGGCCGGTATCCGCGACCATGCCCGATCAAAGGGAGCGCATCCCTCCGATTGCACGGCCCAGACGCGGGGCACCCGTTCAAGCGGCCCGAGAGCGGTGCCCTCCAACAGGCCGATAGCGCAGCTCGTGAGCAGCGCACCACCACCGACCTGGACCAGCACATGGTCTGCCGAGCCGGCTCCGAGCTGGTCGGCGAGTTCCCAGCCGATGGTGCGACCGCCGTCGAGAGCCCACAGATTCTCGGTCGCCTGAACGCCGAAGGGCAGCGCACCGCCTGCCACAGCTTCTTGGAAGCGCAACATGCAAGGGTCGCCCGGCTCGCTGGCTTGACGTTCACAGACATGGATCGTGGCTTCGAGAGCCTCCAGCACTGCCACAACTTTGGGATCGGCCCAGGTCGGGATGAACACGTCGATCGGGCGTCTCGCGGCGCGTGCCACGGTTGCAGCACCGAGAGCGGCATTTCCGCACGAGGAGATTGCGAGCCGAGCGTTGCCGTTGGCGCCGGTTGTGGCGCCGGCATTGTCGGCCACCGCATCGACCGCCGCCGCATCGACCGCCACCGCATCGACCGCCAAATGCAGCAGCAGGCCCATAAGGTGACGGGCTTTGTGGGAGCCGCCCACATTGCCGGTCTCATCCTTGGCGAACACCGGTGCCTGTGAATCTTCACCAAGCGAATCGACCCAGCGAGCAGGAGTCGTCACGAATCCGGTTCCGGCGACTTCCTTGACCGAATCGTCGAGGGCATGGACCATGGCCACGAAGTCGTTGTCGTCCAGGCCCGCATCGATCCAGCGATGCCAAGACCACAGGAGCTTCCGATAGCGAACGAAGGGGTTCGCCTGGCCACCTTCGGAGTCGGGCCATGAGGCTCTTGGAGGTGTTTCGAGCCAGGAAGTCGTCATCGCCAGATTTGCTGCAGGTGGCTAGACCGACACGCCGGTTGCGGCGTTGAACTCGGCGATCATGGCGTCCCAGCCGGGGGCCATTGTGTGGAGATGGTTCCAAAAGGCCTGGTCACGACGTACGTCGAAGTCTTCTACGCTCACGCCCTGCTGCTCGACCCAGGTGTAGTAGCCGAGGTTGAAGATGCGGTTGCGGCCCACAGAATCGAGCTCTTCGAGGTGTTCGGTGTTCGCTCCGGTCAGGTGCCGGGCCACGATCTCAGCTGCGTGGATATCAGCGAAACCGGCGGGGTGCTCAGCAGCCAGAAGTTGCTCTTTTTCGCTGACGTACAGCTCCGACCCGTCGGTGGCAACCGAGATCACCACGTCGTCGTGGCTCAAATCGAGCTGTTTGGCCGTTTTGATGGCTGCCAGCATGTTGCAGATTGATGAGAAACCGAAGTGGCGCAGCTGATCCACGATCTCAGCGCCGACGCCGAGGCGCTCAACCAGGTAACGCTTGCCCGCGTCGGTAGTGAACACCAGGTTGAGCCCGTCGGTCGCCTCGTCGCTGATGCCCGCGGCTATGTCGGTGTTCATCACGTTGTGGATCAGGGGGATGTGCTTGTCGCCGATCCCCTGGATGTTGTGCTCGCCGTAGCCGTTGTAGAGCATGGTGGGACATTCGAGCGCTTCGACAGCCACGATCTTGGCGTCGAAATCATCTTTCAGCCTGTCGCCCGCTCCCAGGGTGCCCGCGGACCCCGAAGCAACCGTGACCGCGGCCAACTTCAACTGCGGGTCGTCTGCCAACATCGACTCGAAGACATGACCGAGAGCCCGGCCGGTGACGGTGTAGTGGCCGATGTGGTTGGCGAACTCCGAGAACTGGTTGAGGATGAAATTGCCGGGGTCCTTCTCGAGTTCGTTGCAGGCGTCGTAGATCTCTTTGACGTTGCTCTCCGATCCCGGGGTGCGAATGACGTCGTCGGGGTTGGGGACCCAGGCGTCGAGCCAGTCGAATCGTTCCTTCGACATGTTCTCCGGCAGCACGGCCACGCCTCGGCTCTGCATCAACCTGGAGATCGCTATCCCACCCCGTGCGTAGTTTCCGGTCGACGGCCAGATGGCGCGGTGGCGGGTCGGGTCGAACTGTCCGCTGACCACCCGAGGCACGAGGCAGGAATAAGCCGCCAACACCTTGTGGGCCCCGATCATGGGGAACCGGTTGCCGAACACCAGAACGATCCGGGCGTCGACGCCGGTCAACTCGCTTGGCAGAACCACATGTTCGGGAACTTCAACCTGACCAGAACTGTCCCAACCGTTGTACCAGTGGACCCGGAACAGATTCAGCGGATGAGCCTCGTTGCGGCCGACGCCGTTGAGGGCGTCGCGGATTTCGCCGGGAATCGTGGAGGGATCAGCGAGTTGCGCGAACGTCGGGAGCAGGATGTCTGCCTCTCGAAACCGCTGGACCGACCGCTTGTAGCCGTCGGGGTCGACAACGGACTGCAAGAGCCCGTATCTGGCAGAATCAATCGCGAGAACCATGGCCTGACACTATCGCTTGGGAAACCCGGCGGTTGCCCCAAAGCCACCAGGGGAACCTGTTTCGCGTCGGCTAGCACATAGAACGCCGAGTCTCCCACGAAATCTGCGCGCTGAGCCACACATGTTGTAGCTGAACGCGCGGATTTCGGGTCAAACGTTCTGGGAGATGCGCCTTGGACGGTCCAACTCCCGCATGCGATCCAAGACGTCGACGCCCAGTTGGTCCCATACATGGAGCAGATCGACCAGCACCCAGTTCTCGCGGATCGACCGCTTGCCGGTGGCTGGATCGGTTTCCAGTCGCCAGAAGTCAAGGCTGCGCATGGTGATCTCCCGGCTCGCGGGCGCGATCCCGAGCCAGCCGTCGCCGCTGAGCGTCATCGCCATCCCCGGCCAGGCGGTGACTCCCACGTAGTCGCCTTCACCGAAGAAGTGGCTCACAGTTCCAAAATTGACCCGGCGATCGGGCATTGCGGCCAGGAACGGGATCTGATGCCAGTGGCGAAAGCCGTCAACGCCCCGCCCCGTGCCGATGCCCGCGGGTCCGTACCAGCTGAACTTCGGGTGCCACCAGTGTCCCAGCCGCATCGCCTCTTCGGGTTCGCTGGGGTGTCGGCCCATGTCTGCGAGCATTCCCAGCACCCAGTCGACGCTGGCTTGGGAGACGGCATCGTCGCGCGGGCCGTTGGTGATCCCGTCAAGGGTGGCGGGGCTCGGAGCGTGCCAAAAGCGCCCGAGGCTGGGACCCATCGGCCAGACTCCAGCCTGCATCATCAACTCGGGCAGATCCC
Organism: Acidimicrobiaceae bacterium; assembly: GCA_028819005.1. GTDB lineage: Bacteria > Actinomycetota > Acidimicrobiia > Acidimicrobiales > Aldehydirespiratoraceae > VXYK01. Next base: position 27,340 of record JAPPMP010000036.1, on the reverse strand, counting down.
ACAGCGCCTGCATCTCGGTGACCTGCCCGTCCACGAGACGAAAGAACTCGTGGTAGCGCATGGCGGCCTGCTGTCCGCTCGCGGGAATCCCCAGGAAGGGCCTCAACCACGTGCCGGTGTAATGGCCGCAACAACCGACCCAGCCCTCGCCCTGTTCGTCCGCGCCGGCTATCACGATGTAGTCGCGGCGCTCGACGTCGATCAGCGCACAGGACAGCGCACTCAGCGCCTGATCCCACAGACCGGCGTGTCCGTCGAGGTCTTCAAAGGGAAACGCGAGATGCACCGAGGCGTCCGCGGCGAACGTCTCAGCAAGGGCTGATCGCACGGAATCGTCGGTCCAGTGATACATGGCATCCCGCAGCGGGGCCAGTGCCAGCTTGTTCTCTTCGTGGACAGTCATCGGATTCTCCTTGGCAGAATCAAACCGGAGTGCGGCTCACCAGAGCCGCTGCGATGCGAGCGCGGCGCCTTCGACCAAGGACGCCAATTTTGCGTAGGCGATCTCGGGATCCACCCCCGCATAGCCGGCGAAGGTGGAGAAACCGCAGTCAGTGCCCGCCATCACCCGTTCGCGTCCGACGATCGCGGCGAAGCGTTCGATTCGCTGTGCGATCAATTCAGGATGCTCGACGAAGTGGGTGGTGGTATCGACGACGCCGGGCACCAGCACTTTGTCATCGGGCAGGTCTGCTTCGGCGAACACCGTCCATTCATGGGCGTGACGAGGGTTTGCGGCCTCGAAGAGCAGGGCCTGCGGTTTGGCCTTCAAGGCGATGGGCAGGACCTGCGACATCGGTGCATCGTGGGTGTGAGGACCCTCGTAGTTGCCCCAGCAGATGTGGAGCCGCATGCGATCGGCGGGGATGTTGCGGACAGCGTGGTTGAGAGCCTCGACATGGACGCCGGCCAGTCGCTCGTATTCGGAGTCGGGCCTGCCCTTGAACATCATGTGCCTGCCCAGACCAAGATCGGGAGAGTCGAGTTGCAGGACGAAGCCCGCCGCGGCGATCGCTTCATACTCAGCCCGCATAGCTTCGGCAAGCGCATAGAGGTACTTCTCATGGTCGCCGTAGTAGTCGTCGGGTTGGAACAGCGCGATCACACCCGGTGAAGCTGCGTTCATGAACGCTTCGAGCGGTTCGCTCGCAGCAACAGCGGCTTGGAGATTGGATGTGTCCTGACGGCACGGCTCGGGATCCATCACCTCGACTGGGCCGACGCACATGGGCCGCTTGTAGGTCGGAGTTCCTCCAGTTCTGGCTTGGCGCTCCAAGAACGACGGGTGCTCTTCCAGATCGGCGGGCGCTCTTCTGGGACTGTCGCCCTCGAACCCGCTGACGCGGTGTTTGATGTAGGTGGCGTAGGAGAGCTTGCTCATCTCGCCGTCGCTCACCACGTCGATACCGATGGCTACCTGGCGGGCGACCACCTCGGCGACCGCTGCGGAGATCTCCCGGCGGTGCTCGTCGAGGTCGACCTCCTCGTCGTTGTCGATGGCGAAGACTCCACGCGTGACTGCGGGAGAACGCGGCAGGCTGCCGACATGGGTGGTCAGGATGCGGTCGGTGCTGGTTCTCAAGATCGGATCGCCTTGTGGGTGCTCGGGTCGAAGAAGTGCAGGTGGTCGGTGTTGACATTGATCTCGATGTGGTCTCCCACACGCGCACGGGTGGCAGCGCTGAATCGTGCGGTGCAGCGGCCTGTGTCCTCTTCGCCCAGTTCGTCGAGAGCATCGGGATCTCCGCTGTCCACCGTCGGCGCCGCGATGTTGAAATGCATCAGCGTTTCAGCTCCGAGGGCTTCCCGAACTTCGATCTTCGAGGAGATGCGCTGGTCGGAGGGGTGGTCGGGTGCGACCGCCGCATCCTCGAGATCCTCGGGGCGGATTCCGACTACCAGAGGCTTGTCGACGTACTGGGCCAACCCGGGACGGGTGTGTACCACCGAAGGAGACACCGCGAGTCGATGATCTCCCAGCCGCAGGTGGTATTCACCGCCGCTGGCGGCCGATAGTGCCGCCTCGTAGAGGTTCATCGACGGCGACCCGATGAACGCAGCCACGAACACGTTGTCGGGATGGTCGTACAGCTCTTCTGGAGGCGCCACCTGTTGGAGGACGCCGTCCTTGATGACCGCCACCCGTTCGCCCATGGTCATAGCCTCGACCTGGTCGTGAGTGACATAGAAGGTGGTGACCCCGAGGTCGCTCTGAATGGCCGCGATATCGGCTCGCATCTGCACCCGCAGTTTCGCGTCGAGGTTCGACAGCGGTTCATCCATCAAGAACAGGGCGGGTTTGCGCACGATTGCCCGGCCCATGGCCACCCGCTGACGCTGGCCGCCCGACAGCATCGAGGGCTTGCTCCCGAGCTGCTCGGTCAGTTCGAGGACCTGGGCCGCCTGCTCAACTTGTTGCAAACGGTCCTTCTTGGCCACCTTGCGGAGCTTGAGGGGGAAACCGATGTTCTCGGCCACGGTCATCTGCGGGTAGAGCGCATAGCTCTGGAACACCATCGCGATGTCACGGTCCTTGGGAGGAACGTCGTTGAGCCTGCGGTCGCCGACGTAAAGGTCTCCGCTGCTGATGTCCTCGAGTCCCGCGATCATTCGCAGCGCGGTCGACTTGCCGCAGCCCGACGGACCCACCAACACCAAGAACTCGCCTTCAGACAGCGTCAAGCTCAGATCGGTGATGGCCTGGAACCCGTTCGGGTAGACCTTGGTGAGTTTGTCAAGAGTAACTGTTGACATCTTCTCTCTCCTGACTCGGGGCGGGCGCCTGCGGCTGCTCCCAATCGGATTCTTGTATGTTCTCGGCTCGGAACTCTTCGACCCCCAGCAGCTGGCGCATCCTGGCGAGCACGTCCAACCCCTGCATATTGAGCCAGTTCAACATGTCGATGAACACCCAGTTCTCGGCGAGCTTGTCGCCGTCGCGGCGGTAGACGTCGACCACTCGCATGTCGGCCGGCGTGTCTGAGCCGACCAGACCCATGAATCCGCCCTCGGCGGTCACGGTGAGGTTGGGCCAGCCGAAGAAACAGGCGTAGTCGCCTTCCGCGAACCGTGCCACATGTCCGTTGAAGGTCTTGTTGAAGAGGTTCACCCGGAACGGATGCTGATGCTGCTGCTGATATCGGTCGATCGTGTAGCTGGCGCCGATGCCTTCGGGGCCTGCCCAGATCATGTCCTCATGCCAGCATCTGGCCAGCACCGAGCGGGGCATTATGTTCCGCCCGGTTTCGTTGCCGACTTCGTTGGCGACGATGAGGTCAGTGATCATCTCGTCCACCAGGGCCATGGTCGTCGAGCCTTCGGCGGGGTCGGCCGCGTCGAACAGCAGACCGTCGTGGGTCTTCGGGCCGGGGTAGATGTGCGATGAGCCGGTCTGGGGAGGCAGCGGATAGCAGCCCGCTTGGCGCATCACGCTGATGACGTCGGTGAAGAACGCGGTCTCAACTATCTTGCCGTCTGCTACCTGGTGGAACTCGGCGTAGCGGATGAAACACATCTTCCTCGTGGGCGGAATGTCCATCCAGGCTCGGTCGAACAAACCGAGAAGGTTCCCCATCTGGCAGACCCAGACCTCGCCCTCGTCGCCGACGTTGTTGAATCCGGCCAGGAAGATGTCGGGTCGGCGTTGCAGGGGAGCGAACGACCGGCGCAGCGGCACATGGAACCGTTCGGCGACTTCAACGGCACTGCCGATCTTGTTGAACGGGTGCATTCCGCGCCATCGGTAGTCCTTGGCGGTGTGCTGTTCCAGCACGCTGCCGATCTCAGTCTCCCGCGCGCCGTCGAGTGCCTGGTAGTAGTCGAGGACCACGCTTTTCGCCTGCTGCAGAATCTCAGACATCAACCCTTGACGGCGCCTGCGCCGAGTCCTTTCACGAGGTGTTTCTGGAACAGGATGATGACCACCACGATGGGCAGCGTGATCGAGACCGACGCCGCGGCGGCCTCCGTTATGGTTCTCGAACTCTCGCCGCCGGTCAGAGAGACGATGGCGACCGGCAAGGTCCATTCGGTCGGGGCGAGGACCCGCACGAACAGGTACTCGTTGTAGGCGAGAAGCATGGTGAACAAGCCGGTGGCGATGATCGCAGGCCACATCATGGGGATGATCACCTTGCGGAACGCCTGGAGCCGGGTGGCGCCGTCCATCATGGCTGCCTCCTCGATCTCTTTGGGTACCTCCATGAAGAAGCTGCGGAACATCCAGATGGTGAACGGTTGATTCACCGCGACCAGTGCCAACACGATGGCCAGGCGGGTGTCGAGGATCTGCAGGGTGTCGATGCCCGGGAAATCGATGATCGGGAAGTTCCAGGATCCGACTCCGGTTCTGGTAAGCCAGTCGTCGATCTCCTTCGCCCCGAAGAAGTAGGGGAGCACGAACGCGGTCCGGGGCAGGGCCCTGAAACCGAGCGCGATAATCAGGATGACAGCCCCCGAGATGCCGGTGTAGCGGGCGAGCCCGTAACCGGCGAGGAGACCGATCGACAACGAGATGATCATCGTGAGCACCGTGACGACGATGCTGTTGATCAAGAAGTCGTACTCGTCGTTGGCCTCCCAGATTTTCGGGAATCGCCATAGCGCAGCGAAGATCACGAGCGCGACGGAAGCGAACCAGGGCCAGCCGTGTCGCATCCGCCGGCCGATCTGGCCCAGGGCGATGCAGATCACCGCTACGACCGCGATGTAGAGCAGGACGCTCCACATGTTGACGTCGTCGGCGTCTAGCCAGAAGGCCCGATAGGCGTTCGCGGTGGTCTCGTAACCCCAGAGCACGGGTTCCTTGGCGGCTACGTCGCGGGTGAACTTGATGGACGTCTGAAAGGTCCACAGGAACGGAAGCACGCTCCAGACGACCAGCACGGCCAGCGTGGCGTGGAGTCCGAAGCGGGAGAGAAAGGTGGTCCTCTTCATCTGCTCAGACCCTCTCTGCGATCTGGTCCTTGTAGCTGCGCCACAGGAACGGAATGAGCACGACGAAGATGCCGATCACGGTCAGGACCGCCATTGCGTTGCCCTTCCCCAGTCGACCGATGTCGAAAGCGGTGGCAATGCGAACGTTGTAGACCTGCAGCGTGTGGGCGTCGGTGAATCTGTTGCCGGTCCACACGAAGACTTGGTCGTAGACCCGATACATGTCCATGGTCGTGATGAGACCGACGAAGAGTATGAGCACTCTGAGGTGCGGCAAGGTCACGTGCCACAGGTTGCGCCAGAAGTCGGCGCCGTCGATGGCCGCGGCCTCGACCCGCTCCTCGGGGAGGGTCTGGAGTCCGGCGAAGAAGGTGATCATCGCGAACGGCATCACGTTCCAGATTGCTTGGATGATGATCAGCCACTTGACGTTCCCGGAATTGACGGCGAACGGGTTGTCGGTGATCACCTCCCACAACCAGGCGAGCAGCCCGCCCCGCTCGAACAGGTCCTTGTAGACGAGCGATCCGACCACCGGCGTCACGATGAACGGCAGCAGCAACGCCGCCAGATAGACGCTGCGACCCCTGCCTACCCGGTCTAGGAGCAGGGCCGTACACAACCCCATGACCATTGTGACCGGCACGACGATGGCGACGAACACCATCGTGAACCTGAACGCCGCCCAGAACTCTGGATCGGACAGCAGGTCTCGGTAATTGTCGAAGCCGATCCACTCGGGGTTGTTCAGGTCGCGCAGCAGCAGCTTCTGGAAGCCCAGCCACACGGTGGTCAGCAGCGGGAAGACCATCAACAGCAGCATCACAGCCACGCTGGGTACTGTGAATCCCCAGAAGGTGCGTCTGTTCATCGTTCCCTACTTCGAACCTGTGTTGCGAGGTGCCGGCTGCGCTCCTCTTGCGGGGCGGTGCCACCGAGACACCGCCCCGCGGAGAGGAATGGCTACTGTAACCCTCGCTGAGTCTTAGAGCAGACCCTGAGCGGTGGCCTCGGAGATGTAGGCCTCTTCAGCCGCGGCCAAGGCGTTCTCGACCGAGGTGCCGTCGAGGATCGTGACGAGAGCCTCACCCAGTTTGGCGCGGGCGATATCTGCCGCCGGATGGACCAGATCGGGGCCTCGACCGTTCACCAGGCTGGTTTCGGCTGCAGCGCCGTCTCGTGGGCCGTCCGGGTGGCTGACGCCGGTCCGGGTTACGAGTCCGTGTTCTGCGGCTGCTTGCTGGCTCTCCAAGTCGGTCGCGGCGAGCATTGCCAAGAAGATCGGCTCGACTGACTCAGCCGGTGTGTTGGCCGGGATCATCCAACCGTCGATGTAGGCCGGAGCCGCCAAGGTCCCGGTGCCGGGGCTGAGCGCTGGAGCGAACTGGATTTCGCCGACCACGGTTGATGCTTCAGGATCGTCCATCGCTGCAGCACGTGACGCCCAGGTGTGGCCCAGGATGGCCTCACCGGTCTGGAAGGCGGCCTGGACGTCGTCGGTGCTGTAGGAATTCGAAGCGTTGGGAGCGCAGTCCTGCCACATGCGCTGCAGCAGCGTGGCCGCTTCGATGCCTTCAGGGCTGTTGAAGTTGGGTTGGGCGGTCTCCGGGTCGATTGAACTCACACCCAGAGCCCCGATGACGCTGTCGAACTCGATCTGCCAGGCCCAGCCGGCCGAGAGCATGTACAAGAAGCCGATGTCGTAACCGGCGTCTTGGATCGCGGCGCAGGCCTCGAACGCTTCAGCGAACGTCGACGGCACCCCGACTCCGATTTCGGCGAGAGCGGGTTCGTTGTAGAACACGTGCATGGTGTTGGACACCATCGGGATCGCGTAGATGTTGCCGTCGAGCGACGCCATGTCCCAGAACGCTTGGTCGATCTGATCGAGGTTGTACTCGTCCCGGTACTTGTCCACCAGGTCGTTCAGAGGCATCACGAAGCCCTGATTGGCCAACGCGGTGATGAACGAATTGGAGCCTTGGTACAGCTCGAAGCTCGGCGAACCGGACGCCGCGTCCTGAGTCATGGCGCTGCGGGCTTCCACTGAGTCGAGGAACTGGTAGTTGAACGAGTAGTTGCCCTCCTCGCAGTCGTCGAGTTCATCGGCGTATTGGGTGACGATCGGGAACTCCCAGCCCATGATGTCGATCTCGACGTTCTCGGCGGGGTTGGGGATATCACATTCATCGGAGATGTGAGCCATGTCGTCGGCCATGTCGTCGCTGTCGTCGGCCATGTCGCCGCCGTCGTCGGCCATGTCGCCGTCGTCGGCCATGTCGTCGCTGTCGTGGTCGTCGTCGGCCATGTCGTCGCCGGAATCGTCGGATTGCGAAGCAGGCGGCTCGCTTTCGCCATCATCATCGTCACCGCAAGCAGCGGCGATGAGGGTGAACGCAAAGACGATGGCGAGAAATCGCCACCACCTATACTTGGTTGTATTCATGGGCAGTGCCTTTCATGGGTTGGTTGGTAGTACACAAATTCAGCCACTGGGTCAGGAGCCTGGACAGCTCCTCGGGCTGGTCGATCGTGGACAGGTGCCCCGCTCGCTCGACTGTCTCCAGCCGAGCGTGAGGTATCCGGTCGGCGATGTCATGGTGCATCGCGGGTGGGCACAGTTCGTCCTGACGGCCACAGACAACCAGGACGGGGCAATTCAACGAGGCCAGGTCGTCTCGACGGTCGCGGCGATTGAGCAAAGCCTCGTTCTGTCGGATGAAGGCTTCGGGGCCTACCCGTGCGGCCATTTCGATGATGGTCCGGCCGTGGGCTTCGGCGTCGATGGTCAGGTGGTCGACGGTCTTGATTATCTGCTCGAAATGTCCGGCTTTGACGAGTTCGCCCCAGAGCTGTCGGTTCTGCAGTTGAGCCTCGTCGGCCAGGCCCAGGTTGGTGTCGAGCAATGCGACGCCGGCCACACGCTCCGGTGCTTGCACGGCGACCTCCGCGGCGACGATGCCCCCGAGGGACAGGCCGGCGACGGCGAACACCGGCGGAGCGTCGTCGAGGACATCGGCGGCCATCGCCTCGATGCTCGACGACCTTGTCAGGTCGCCTACCGACGCGGCGCCGCCGAGGGATTTGAGTTGGCCGGCGAACAGGGCCGCGTCGCACATCGAGCCGGGCAGGAGAACCAACCGAAGCGTCACAACACCGGCCTCCCGATCAGTTCGACAGGAGCTATGTAACCGCCTGCGTCACGGCTCCAACCCGCCTGTTGGGCAGCCTCGACTATGCCGGGATCCCATTCGATCACCGCTCTCTGATCAGTAGCACAGACGACCACGGCGTGAGCATCGCTGTCGCCGACGTTGGTCAGGTCACGCCACGCTCCGGCGTTCAGCGACACAACCGAACCTTGCGCGGGGCGGGAATGCAGACGGTTCTCGTCACGGTTCACCGCAATGTCCCAGGTGCCGTCGGTGAGAATCACGACTTGGTTCTGTTGATGTCGGTGCAGACCGGTGCTGGAACCGGGCGGCAGCCTCAACCACTCGACGCTGAAACCGTGCGCTGAGGTGATGGGGGAGCGGTGGCGGCGGTCTTCAGTCATTCCGTGACCGATCACTGGCGCCATCGCGCCGGCGTGTCCGGTGACCACGTTGGACAGAAGCGCCTGCTCAGACCACTTCAGGTCTTCTTGGCGAACCGCTCGACCAGCGAGTTCCTGATCGCTGTAGCGGTCGATCGAAACCAGCTGGGCTGGTTCGAGGGGTTTCACAACATCATTGGTGGACAGACCGTCGGCGCCGTCGACAACGGTGTAGTCCGAGCGCAGATACAGGCCGGTCTCAGCGGCAGCCCGGATCACGTCCGGAGCCCAGATGATGCCGCCAGTGTCGTCGCCGCCGAGCACGGTATACATCCAGCCGTCGTGGTCTCCGATGTTCTCGAATCCGCGGAACACCCAGGTAGGCGCCGAAAAGATGGTTCCGGCTCCCAATTCAAGCTGTTGTTCGCGGTGCTCGCCGACAGCTACGCGCCAGTCTCCCTTCGTGCAGATGAAAACCTCAGCGGTGAAATGAAGGTGCTGACTGTTGACCACGCCGCTGGCCATGCCGGCCGCACCGATGTTGAATCCGTGCGGAACGTCGAGGTTCACAGTCTGGTCCGGGTTCTGCGAAACACCGGGACCGATGAAGGAGTAACTGGCCTTCCCTGCGGAGCGCTCGAGACGCACATCGATGAAGGCAGCGGCGTCGGCCACAAAGTCGACCGGTTCGATGACCCGCCGGGCGAAGTCGTCGGAATCGACGATCACCTCCGACGACGACTGGCGGAGGGACTCAGTCATCGTCGGCTCCTGCTGGTGGAGAAGATGGTGATCGACGAAGTTGGGGGCGGAGGAGGTCGAGTGAAAGCAGCATCGGTCATGACGTCCCGAGGGGCCGACCGCCGTCGACGCTGATTGTTGATCCGGTGGTGAACGGCAGGTCGTTGACGACTGCACTGACCGCTGCGGCCACGTCTTCAGCGGTTGCCAAGCGGCCGAGAGGGGTGGCTTCACACTGGGCGTCGAGAACGTCTTGAGGCATGCGCAAGGCGTAATCGCCCATCACCCAACCGGGGGAGACCGAGACGACGCGGATTTTCGGGGCCAGAGCCCGCCCCAACGAGCGGGTCATGCTGTCGAGAGCGGCCTTCGACGCGCAGTACGCAACGTTGGATCCCTGCCCGGTGACGCCAGCCACCGAGGAGATGTTGACCACGACCGGGTTTGTGCCCTTGTCGAGCAACGGGCGAAGAACCCGAATCGCCGCAAAGGGACCGCGCCAGTTCGTGGCGAAGATTGTGTCGATCAACTCGTCGTCGAGACCGTCGAGATCGTCGTGAGCGACGGGCTTGCTCATTCCCGCGCAGTTGACCAAGACGTCCAGATGGCCGAAACCGCTAGCCACGGTCTCGCTCAGCGCGTCGAGCGACTCGGGTTCGAGCACAGCAACGCGCTGGGCGCTGTGCTGATCACCCGGCAGCTCAGACGCCAGGTTCTGAGCGGTTTCGGCGCCGTGATGGTACCCGGCCACCACGGCGAATCCGTCGGCCGCCAAGCGACGTGTGACGGCCGACCCGATACCACCGCTTGCTCCGGTCACGACAGCGGCCTTCATGATTCGACTCCGTGCGATCCGACCCCGCTGTAGCGCTCCACGCGGATGTCAGCCTGTGCCTGATGGCCGGCGAAGTTCTCGATAGCGCAGAGCCGACTGCAGTACTCGCCGATGATCGCGCTTGAAGCCGGATTGGTGATTCGCTGGTAGGTGACAGTCTTGATGAACTTGCCGACCCAGAGTCCGCCGGTATAGCGAGCTGCGCCCTGCGTGGGCAGCGTGTGGTTGGTTCCGATCACCTTGTCGCCGTAGGACACGTTGGTCATCGGGCCCAGGAAGAGCGCCCCGTAGTTCACCATGTTGGCCAAGAAGAAGTCGTCGTCGTCGGTCATCACCTGCACATGTTCGAAAGCGAGTTCGTTGGCCAGAGCGAGCATCTCGTCGTTGTCGTCGACGACGATCACTCGGCCGTAGTCCGCCCAGGCTTGGGACGCGATGTCCGCGGTGGGCAGGGTCTCGAGTTGGCGCTCGACTTCGGCGATCGTGTCGAGGCCCAATTGCCGTGAGGTCGTGATCAGAACGGCCGGTGAGGTGGGTCCGTGTTCGGCTTGGCCCAGCAGATCGGTGGCGCAGATTTCACCGTCGACGGCGTCGTCTGCCAGCAAGAGCGTCTCGGTGGGTCCGGCGGGAAGGTCGATCCCGACACGGCCGTAGAGTTGACGCTTCGCCTCGGCGACGAAGGCGTTGCCCGGGCCGACCAGCACATCGACGGCTTCGACGAACTCAGTTCCCAGCGCCATTGAAGCCACGGCCTGAACACCGCCCAGAAGGTAGATTTCGTCGGCGCCGGCGAGGTGTATGGCAGCGACTGTCTCGGCGGGAATGTCCCCGCCGATAGGGGGAGTGCAGGCGGCGATGCGCTTGACCCCGGCAACCTTGGCGGTCAGCACGCTCATATGTGCCGAGGCCACCATCGGGTAACGGCCGCCGGGGACGTAGGCGCCGACTGCACTCACCGGAAGATTCTTGTGACCGAGGGTAACCCCCGGAAGGGTCTCCACTTCGACATCGCTGAGCGATGCAAGCTGGGCTTGCGCGAAGTTGCGAATCTGTGACTGTGCGAACTCGATGTCGGCGATTGTGCTGGGATCGACTCGGTCGAGCGTCTGCTGGATCACCTCCGGGGTGAGCTGGAACTGCTCGGGCTCCCAGGAGTCGAAGTTCCTCGACATCTCTCGGACAGCCGTCTCGCCGCGCTCCTCGATGTCGGCGATGAGGGTCCGGACGCGCTCAGCCAACTCCAGATCGGCGCCGTGGCTGCTCTTCGTGCTCGCGTCTTTGAGGATCTCGGTCATGGCGTTTTCGCAGTCGTCTTTCCGTAGCGGATGGTTCCGGGGACGACTACAGAGACCGGATCGGATTCCGGAGGCCGGTCGTCGGTGAGGAGAACCTCGATGGCCCGAGCGACTAGGACGTCTGTGGCCTGCACCAAGGTGGTCAGGTCGAATCCGGCCCAGGCAGACTGCGAGAGTCCGTCGAAACCGGTGAGGAGCAGATCGGCGGGAACCTGGACTCCGGCGGCCCGCAGGCCGTCGTGGACTCCGAATGCGACTTCATCACTGCTGACCATCACGGCATCGGGGCTCGGTTGCCGCTCAACGATGTTCTGGGCGACCTTGTAACCCGCCTCGTAGGTGAACGCGCCGGCTTCGAGGTAAGTGCATGCAACGCCGTGCTCGCCGAGTGTTCGAGATGCGCCTCGGTAGCGGGTCTGATCGGTGGAGGCGCTCGACACGCCTCCGACGTACAGGATCTCGCGGGCGCCGGTGTTGATCAGATGCATCGCCAGGCGCGACATCCCGGCTTCGTTGTCGACCGACACCGACGGCACGATCCCGGTTGCGGCGGGGTGGTTGAAGGCGACGACAGGACGACCCGACTCCCGCATCTGGATCAGCTGGTCCTGGCCGATGGTGGCCGAAGCCAGAACCAGACCGTCCAGGCGGTACTGGGCCACCGATGCCAGCACTCCGTCGACGTCGCCGGGTTCGGCGAAGCTGAACAGCAGCAGTTGCCGGTCTTTGGTGGCGAGTTGACGGGAGAACTCGGTCAGAACGCTCTGCCAGTATTCGCCGAACGCCGGCACGACCGCGCCGATGATGTTGGTTCGCTGCGACTTGAGGCTGCGGGCGATCACGTTGGGCACGTAACCGAGCTGTGCCGCGGCATCTTGGACTTTGTCGCGGGTGGCGGGCGACACCTTCCCAGGCGATGAGAAAACCCGGCCGACGGTGGCCTGAGACACTCCTGCCGCGGCTGCGACATCGACTGACGTGACTCCTCTACGCGTGCGGCGAGACGAATCAGCCCCCGATTTTGACGACATCTGAGACCCCCTCCCATATCGTCATGCCATGTGTCCGGGTGTGCGCCCCAGGATTCAATGCTTACGTAGTCATCGAACATATGCTTACGTAAGCATTCTGTCAAACCCAGCCCCAGAAAATCCCCCGCGGCTCCGGTTACGCCCACCACGCCCGGTGACGGCTCCCGCGGCTTCGGTTGCGCCCACCACGCCCGGTGACAGCTCCCGCGGCTCCGGTTGCGCCCGGCGACAACAACGCGCCCGGCGAAACCAACCCATCAACCGGTGTGGAGCAGGATCTGTTTGTGGATGGCCACTTCGTCGAAGAGCACGAACTCGCGATGCAGGCCCCGGGGTCCGAACTCAGCATGACTGATGCCCATGACATGTACCGGAGTACCGGTTGGCGAACCGAATGTTCCCGAGCCGCTGTGGCTTCCCGTCAGCGACCACCGAAGTGCCGCTCGAGGAGCCATGCCGGCATCTGCACGGCCGATCTGGTGATGGATCTCGAAAACCGCGTCGGGCATCGAGGCGCGCAGATCTCCCCAGAATCGAGCCGCCTCGTCCCAGCCATGTTCGGTGACGCCGCCGGGCAGATCCAACTGCACGGCCCGGTCGTATCTCTGCTCCACGACATCGGTCCTACCGCCCATGACTTCGCTGAGGATCTCCGCATAAGTGCTACCGACCTCATGGGTGTTGCCCGAGCTCAGATATACCGGTGCTACGTCATTTTGCGGGGTCAACGGGTGCTTTGCCGCTTCCGGCCCGCCTTCGGCCTCGATCTGGTTGGCAGCGAACGTTCGAGGATCGACGCCGATCTGGCGCACGATGGCGCCGAGGTCGCGTACCAGCCACTCGTCGTATATCTGGTTGTTGACGGCGGCACAGTCGGCGATGATCCGATAACGCAAGCGTGTGCCTGTGGCCGCGCCGAACGCTCCGTCGCCGGCATGGGTGGCGGTCGAGAGAATCCGGTGAGACGACAGGTAGCCGTCCTCGTCGTTGCCGCTCCAGATCACGTCCTCGCCGAAGAGTTGGCGGTCCGGGAACTCCGCGAGGGTGGCCCAGGTGGCTTCAATCACCGATTGGTTGCCGATCACGACCCCATCGGGAGACCGCACCGGAATATTCGGCGCGTAGTAGTGGTTCAGCGTTTCGACACCACGTTCTTCCCAGATTTCTTTGGTGATCCCAATGATGAAATCCGGCAGATCCCGGAACTTTGGATCGAACCCCTGCATCTCGTCTCCCGTCGCAGTCAGCGCCGCGGATTATACGCGCACATGAGAATTCCGCAGTCGACTTTTGCGTGGCCTCGTATCGCGACTGTGTTCCGTGCGGGTCTCGGCCGCTTTTGGTTTTTGCGCGTTAGGTTCCGATATTTGTGTTTTGGGTTCGGTGCGTGCGCGGCTGTTCGAAAAGTGTGGGTGACCTGGGTTTTTGGGGGTTTTGTTTCGGGTTTGTGGAGTGTGGTTGTGTGTCGGTTGTCAACATTTCTTTGTGTTTGGCTTGACATTGGGGGGTGTCCCTGTCTTGTTGGGGCGCGTCTTTCGGGTGTTTTTAGGTGGTTTGGGTTCGGGGTGGTTGGTAGGGGGTTTGGGTTTTGAGCATGGCTAAGATGATGTTGCAGCGTTTGCGGGCGACACAGATGACAGCTTGGTTGTGGCGTTTGCCTTGAGCTCGTTTTTGTTGGTAGTGGGCTTGGGCGTCGGGGTCGTGTCGGGTGGCGACGAACGCGGCTTGGAACATCGCGTTTTTGAGTCAGTGGTTGCCGCCTCGGGGTTTTCGGGTGGTGGCACTGCTGCCTGATTGCCAGTCGACGGGTGCCAGTCCGGCGTAGGCGGCGAGGCGGGATCCGTTTGTGAAGCGGTGGGGGTCGCCGATCTCAGCGAGCGTTCGGGCGCCTGTGCGGGGGCCGAATCCGCACAGGCTGGTTAGGACTTTCGCTAGGGGGTGTTCGGTGAAAGCTGTCTCGATGTCGGTGCCGAGTTGGGTTCGGTGTTGGTTGATGCGGTTGAGGTCACTGGCGAGGTCACGGATTGTGTCGGCCCAGGCGGTTTCGGCTGTGATGGTGATGGTCTGAGCGTCGAGGGCTGCAGTGATTGCTGTGGTGAGTTGGTTGGCTGCGCGCGGTGATCGTTTTGCGATGCGGTTGCGGATGCGGGTTGGGCCGGCTGTTTTGAGCGCTGTGGGCGTGGCCCATGACACCAACGCGTCTCGTAGCCCCGCGCTGGACGCGAGTTTGTTGCCGATGGCGCGTTCCAGGGCGGGTGATACGGCTAGCAGGGCGTCTCTGAGCCGGTTGACGGTGCGGGTGGCGTCGGCGGCGAGGTCGGTGTCTCTGCTGTTGAGGATCCGTAGCTTTGCCAACAGTTCGTCGCTTGGTTGTGTCCAACTTAGGCGGTCTGCGTTTCTGCGGGCGTAGTCGGCTAACACTAAAGCGTCTTTGGGGTCGGTCTTTGCTGCCCCGGCGTAGAGTCCCGCGGCGGCTCGCATCGCTAGTCCGGTCACATAAGCGACCGGTATCTGTTGTTGAGCAGCGGTTTCCAACAGCAGCGACGCGGCCGAGCTGGTGGTGTCGATTACCAAAACGACGGCACCGTGTGTGGCGGCGTCGTCGATGAGACAGCGGATCGCGGTTTCGTCGTTGGGCACTGCACGCGCCAACACCTCAGCACCAGTTGAGGTCACAGCACAGGCATAGTGGTCGGCTTTGGCGACATCGACACCGACGAACACCTTGGCTGCGTCTTGACCAGAATCTTGCATTTGTTGGACTCCTTAGCTCCAGGGGGTTGTTTTCTGGATGCTCAAAGCGCCTGCGTCTCAATCACTTTACGAACAGCCCTTTTGGGGCATTTCCCTGTCAGAGATCACTAACGCTCGACCACAGCAGGCGACATCACCCCCCAAGCCCACATATGTGACAAGGGGAAACAGCCCTACCTGCCACGGTGAGCAAACCAGTCCCGAACACTGCCACACCGAAGCCACCAACGAAAGGACCATGAACGTAAAGTGAGGGGATATGTAATCGCGGCCCATGAAGAGCCGTTTTGTTTCCGCGTTCCGTTGTTTGAAGCTGTCACATGCTGGGAGGTGGTTTCAGAAGCGTCGCGGTCAAAGTGTTGACGGCGGGGTCGGTCGCCGCCGCGAAGCGTTCGGCGCTGCCCGTTTTGTTGCGGTGGTTGTAGCTGTGTCGGCGTTGGCGTTGGGGTTGTCTGTTGATCCGGATTCGGGTTCTTTGCTGAGCCCTGCGGCTGCTGACGAGCAGACCGAGGAATATCAAGTGCGGGTGGAGCCGTTCACCCAGACGATTCCCGTTTGGAACTATGAGGACCGCACGACTCGGGTCAGAGTCGCTCCATACATCCAAACAGTCGCCGCTTACAACTATGAGAACCGCACGACTCGTGTGCGAGTCACGCCGTTCACCCAGGTAGTGGTCGCCTACAACTATGAGAACCGCACGACTCGTGTGCGGGTCGCGCCGTTCACCCGCACGATCCCAGCCTGGAACTACGAGAACCGCACCACCCGAGTGCGGGTCGCGCCGTTCACCCAAACCGCGCCGGCGTTCAACTACGAGAACCGGCAGTCATGTCATCCGCTGCATGGCTGTTCAACGACTCGGGTGAGGGTCGCGCCGTTCACTCAAACAGTGGCCGCCTACAACTACGAGAACCGCACCACCCGCGTCAGAGTCGCCCCCTACATCCAAACCGTGCCCGCCTACAACTACGAGAACCGAACCACCAGAGTGCGGGTCGGGCCCTACACACAAACCGTGCCCGCCTACAACTACGAGAACCGCACCAGCCGAGTCAGAGTCGCGCCGTTCACCCGCACGATCCCAGCCTGGAACTACGAGAACCGAACCACCAGAGTGCGGGTCGCCCCCTACACACAAACCGTGCCCGCCTACAACTACCAAACCCGCACACGCCCCGTCCCCCACACCCACCCCACAACCACAACAGAAGCCCCAACCACAACCGCAGCCCCGACTGAAGCTGAGGTTCCGACGACGACTGCGGCTCCGACCACGACCGAGGCTACGACTACGCCGTCGAGAGCTGATCCCCCGTCGACCACCACTGTTTCGCAAAGCAGGCCCGGAGATGTGACCGGTCTTGAGTGCACCGCTTCCAGTCAGACCAGCTTGACAGCGGATTGGGATGCGGTCGCGGGTGCCGATGGGTACCAGTTATCGACTAGAGTCCCGCCTGGGAGGAGTTTGCGGATTGGGGATCTGGGTCGCACTGCGGCGACTTCAGACAGCGTTTCTAGACTCAGCGACGGCTCTGTCTATACTCTGAGAGTGGTCGCTTACAACAGCGAGGGCAACAGCAACGCTGCCACAGTGAGGTGTCGGACGGTGAGCGACGACTGGCTGACCGTTGCGTGTTCCGCGAGCGGCGTGTTGACCGCGGAGTGGTCCGATCCCTCTGGTGATGATCCAGATCCGTCTGGTTACTATGTGACGGTGACGCAGGTCGGGTCGATTGTTGTCCAGATCTATAGTGGTACGAGCACCAATATGTCGAAAACAGTTGCGCTTGGCGAGCAGTATCGGGTGTCGTTGAGATCCCGGAACGGCAACGGCGGGCCTGTCTACACGCAAACCAAGACCCACACGTGCCCCAACCCGCCCCCCACGACGCCGCCACGCGTTGTGGCGGCGCCGACCGGTCTTAAGGCGGTGTGTAGCGCTGCCGGGATTTCGATGTCGTGGAATGTGGTTCCGTCGGGGCAGGTACTTTCTCCGCTGCGGAAGTTCAATGTGGAGATCGGCGGTGCGGTCGAAGCTGTTGTGGAGTATCCCAACGGTGCAGCCAATATTGCTCATGTCTGGGAAGATGCTGTAGCTGGTACGACCTATTCGGTGAGAGTCAAGGAATTGTCAAAAGACACAACAGACCCCGGTCATGCCGACGCCGAATGGGACGAATCACCATGGACGACCACCCTGACAGTACCCTGCGCTCTGTTTGTGCCTCGAAATTTCGAGGTATCGTGCAACGTTTGGGCAACAGTCAGCGCGAAGTGGGAAGCGCTGAATGACATAACCGGTTATCGCGTGGAATGGATTCCCCAAAACGAGACAGGTAGCAGCCGCACCATCGTTACAAGTTCCAACACACTCACTGAATATGGAGACGAAGGCGGTACATACAAGCTGAGGCTAAGTGCTCATCATCCGGCAGGATGGTCAGATTATTCCGATCAAACGGTTACATGTCCACCTCCATGTCCGGAAGGCAAGCATCGCCACGCATTAGCGCATATTGGTTCTAGTGGAAATTACGTGCTTGATCCGACTCACGAATGTCACGCCATTAATTTTGTTGGTGTATGCTCTAGTCAGACTTGCCGAGAGATTAACCACCTGCTTACGGATGTCATTCCTGAAGGGATTACGACATTTGCGTGCCACCCAGTGGGCGGCGTTGTGGCAAGTAGTCTCGTTGGTTGGACGGTAAGAGGCTTGCTGAGTACTCAGAAAGCATATAAACTAACTAAGAAGTTAGTGACAGGTACACAAACCGCCTCTGATCTAGCTGCATCAGCCTTCCTTTTGTTTACTTGTGACGATAATGGTGATGATTCTAATTGATGATTTGGGAAGACAAGATGGAAAACTCTCAACCTAACTTTCGAAAAAGTCGTAGAATATCGGCCGTTAAAGTTCCAAGATATGTGTTTTATTCTATTTCAATTGTTAGTTTAGTTTTTTTGTTTCTCGGCCTCCAGTTTTCTGAAATACGCATCGTTAGTTTGGTTATAATCATTGGCTTGCTATTGATCACTTGTGGTTTACTTATTTTTGCGATAGATCACGACAAAATAGAGAACTCTGAACAGGGCTAATAGCACAGGCTTTGAACGAGATAGTCCAGCAAACTAGTTCGTTCTCAAATTCGTCACGATAACCAAAAGCGTGCTTCGAAGTGTCAAGACCTACACGATCGGCCTCGCCAACAGGCGGGTCTACGGCTCCAGCGCTCCGGCTGTTTCGCCAGCACCCATCGAACCTTACCGGTACCACATAGGTGGAGTCTGGGGGTCGGTTCCCGCAGAACAGCCGATTCCCAAAGTACAGGGGGAGCTACTCAGTGCCAGAGACCGTCCCGCGCTTGAACACGCTCGTGCAGGTCTCCTCTCGGGGAGCATCACGGCGCTCCGGCTGGGTATTGACACGCGCCACTGCCTCGGAAGCTAGGGAATTCAAGTCGATGTCCGTAAGCGACTCACCACAGACACAAGGGCCCACTCAACACGAACATCACGCCCGCGACCGAACGGTCTGCGCGAATCCAGGAGGGCAGTTAGGATGACAAACTGATGGCACAAACAGAAACAACCGACGAGGTCACACAGACAAGGCCGGTAGACAAAAGACCACGTCTGCTTTCTGTCGATGTTCTGACCTCGGGCTACCTCTTTGGTTTGCCTCTGCTGGTGTGGGTTTGGATAACTGCGACTCAATCCCCTCTGCGGAGCGCCATAGCGCTGGGAGGTTACGTGGTCTGGGTGCTTGGTGATCTGGTGATATATCGAATTAGACACCGTGTCAGGCCTCCCCGACCGACATGGGGTAAACACAACCGCTGGACGGTCCCACTGCTCTTCCTAGTCTTTATCATCCGAACGCTTCAAGGCATCTAGATGGTCTGGACATAGAGGTTGGTAGCACCGCGATGGTTCAAACCGATGTGCCCGTGCAGAACGGGCCAATAAACGAAAGACCACAACTGTTCTCCCTCGATTCTTACCTCGTACGCGTTCGTCGTAGATGATTAGATGTTCCACTTGCGACGAACCTCCACCGGTTTGGATGTCGGCTAGGACGACGGCCACCCATGACCGGTTTGGCCTATCCACCGGCTGGGCTTGCCGTCCCTCGGTGGCTGTCGTAGGATTTTGGGACCTCGAGTCGGGCAGGCAGCGAGGATAAAAGGTGTGTGCCCAGCCCCAACCCGCCCGACTTGAGAGGACATACCATGCGCTTCGGGTATTTTCTGAATTCCAACAACCTCGGTCTGCACAAGACCTTCACCGAGGTTCTGAACGAGGGCCGCGAGATCGCGAAGTTCTGCGACCAACACGGCTGGCACTCGATCTGGACCACGGAACACCACTTCGGCCATGAAGGGCTCGAAGTCTGCCCCAACCCAGTACTGATGTGTGCTGATCTGGCGGCCCACACCAGAAAGCTTCGGATAGGTCAGGCTGCCAGCATCATCACATTCCGGAATCCGCTTCAAGTGGCTGAGGATGTCGCCATGCTCGACCACATGTCGGGCGGACGAGTCGAGTTCGGCGTCGGCCGTGGCATCTACCCGCGTGAGACGCTCAACATGAACCCGATCGCGGATGTGCGCAACCCGGCCGTCAACCGGGAACTGTTCGCTGAGGGCCTTGAAGTGATACGCCGAGCTTGGACCGAGGAGTTCTTCTCCTATTCGGGCAAGCACTTCGAGTATCCGTATCCCGGCGTTTCCTTCCCCCACCCGATGAGTGCTCCGCTGCCTGATAACACCGATCCCGACACAGGGGACATAACCGCACTGGCGCTTGTGCCGCGACCCTTGCAAGACCCGCATCCCCCCATCTGGCAGGTCGTCGACACGGAACCGTCGATCATCAGTGCGGCTCAGATGGGTCTCAACGTGATGTTCTGGATTCCACCGACGGATGCTCTGGTTCCGCGGTTTGAGTTGTACCGCGACACCGCCTCTGAAGCTGGCAAGGAAATCCCACTGGGTTCTGGTGTCGCGGTTCTGCGTGACATGTGCGTCACCGAGACGATGAAAGAGGCCGAGGAACTAGCCGGTGAGGCGTTGTTGCGATATGTGCGTTGGGTCTGTCATTACCGAGGACTCGAAAATCACCGGTACCCAGGCGAAGAACTGCCCGAAACCGACAACAAACTCGACCTGTTGAGCTATGACTGGGTGCATCCCCGCAACCTGCTCTTCGGTACTCCGGAGTATGTGACCGAGAAGATTCAGGAGATGAAGGACAAGCTCAACCTTCAAGACCTGTTGGTCTGGTCGAGTTTCCCTGGAATGCAGCACGAGGCGACCATGGCGAGCATCGAGCTGTTCACCGAGCAGGTGATGCCTCAATTCATTGAGGATGACAGCGTTGAGGATGACGGCGTTGACGATGACAGCGTCGACGACGAACAGGCCGACGATCTGAAGGGAGTTGCCTGATGAGCCTTGAGCTGCGAAAGCTGGTCACGGTCAGCGAAGAAGTCCATGTGGAGGGCGGGAAGTCATGCGAGGCGCCGCTGCGCTTGTACGGAGTGGCCGCGGTGATCGCCAACCCCTGGGCGGGCCGGGGATTCGTCGAGGATCTCAAACCGACGATCCTCGCAGTCGCTCCCGAACTCGGAGCGGTCATGGTGCCGCGCCTAGTTGAGATGGCCGGTAGTGGCGAAGCGGTCGAGGCATACGGCAAAGCGGCCATGGTCGGCAGCAACGGCGAGGTCGAACACGGGTCGGGCATGATCCACACTCTGCGCTTCGGCAATGTGTTTCGAGACGCAGTCGGCGGTACTTCGTATCTGTCGTTCACCAACACTCGGGGTGGTCCTGGCGCGACCGTGTCGATCCCGATG
Organism: Acidimicrobiaceae bacterium; assembly: GCA_028819005.1. Classification (GTDB taxonomy): domain Bacteria; phylum Actinomycetota; class Acidimicrobiia; order Acidimicrobiales; family Aldehydirespiratoraceae; genus VXYK01. The sequence goes on along the minus strand of JAPPMP010000036.1, from coordinate 6,354 downwards.
ATGCACAAGATCGACCCCGGCTGGCGCTCTCACTACCTCACTCTGGAAATGACCATTGCCGACGCGCCCGGCCCCGATGAGATAGTCGTCGCGATCGGGGCGTCTGTCGGGGGCCGCCCGCATCACCGCATAGGCAACCGGTACTCGGATATGGAAGAGATGGGGCTGGACGACCCTTCATGACCACGACGTACACCCGCGTCGATGCGGAAGGACCCCCGCTGGTTCTGATACACGGCGTCGGCCTCGATCACACCATGTGGGATCCGGTGGTCGAAACCTTGGCGCAACAAAGGCAGGTTCTGCGATACGACCTTCTGGGTCATGGTGAAAGCGACGACCCTCCCGGACCGCGCCGACTCGAAGATTTCGCGGAGCAATTCCTGGAGGTTCTCGACTCCCACGAGATTGAGACCAGCGACGTTGCGGGCCTGTCACTGGGCGGGTTGATCGCTTTGACGGCGGCTGCCCGTCACCCGGGCCGAGTCCGCCGCGCAGTACTCGTGAGCACTGTGTTCGGTCGCAGCGAGAGCCAGCGGGCTGGAGTACGGCAGCGTCTGGATCTGGCCGAGGACGAAGGACTCGAGCCGGTGGCAGAGCTGGCGATCAAACGATGGTTCACACCCGGCTGGAGGGAATCACACCCTGTTGAGACGGAGGCAGTGCGGCGACGACTTCTCAGCACCGACCACGCCGGCTACCTCAAGGCGTATCGGCTGTTCGTCGACGCTGATGACGTAGCTGCAACCTTGGCGCCTGACATCCAAGCGCCCACGCTGGTACTCGCCGGCGAACGCGATAGCGGTTCCACCCCCGATATGGCTGTCGCCCTCGCCGATGCGATCCCGAGCGGAGAAGCGCGGATATTGCCCGGGGTGCACCACCTCGCTCCGATCGAAGAACCAAACCGGTTCTCCAGTGCGCTTCTGGAGTTCCTCGATCAGCAGAGCCGCGTTGGTTCTCTAGCAGAAATGGAGCAACTGAAATGAACAACGATGTGGTGTCGCTAGACGAAATCGAGACGGTGACCAAGCGTGCCTTGCAAGCCCACGGCGCCACCGACTCCATCGCGGCCAGAGTCGCCCACGCGGTGCGTGTCGCTGAGGCCAACGGCAACCGGATTTGTGGTCTCTACTACCTTGAGAGCTACTGCCAGCAACTGCGCTCGGGGAGAGTTGACGGGCGGGTGGAACCGGTGGTGTGCCACGACCGGGCAGGAGTCGTGCGTGTCGACGCCAAGTTCGGTTTCGCTCAGAGTGCCTTCGCCGCGGGATTCGACACTGCGGTTGCCGCCGCAAAAGCGAACGGAACCTGCGGCTACTCCATCGAACACAGCCATACATGCACCTCACTGGGCTACTTCACCGAGCAGTTCGCCAAAGCCGGGCTAGTCGCCGTCGGAGCGACGAACTCTACGGCGCGGGTCGCTCCCCCCGGCGGATCACGACCGCTGCTGGGAACCAACCCGATTGCGATGGCAGTCCCCGGTCCCGGTTCGAGTGTGGCGTTCCAGTTCGATTTCAGCACCAGCGCGGTTGCTCTCGGCAAGATCACCATGGCGGCCGCAGCGGGCACTGCAATCCCACGCGGTTGGGCAGTGGATGAGAATGGCGACGACACGACCGACCCCGAAGCAGCGTTGCGAGGATCGCTGGTTTCGGCTGGTGGATACAAGGGTTATGGGCTTGGGTTGATGGTGGAGGTGTTGGCGGCGGCGTTGACCGGGTCGCTCGCGAGTGTCGACGTGCCGGCCCTGAAAGCCCCTGACGGTCCGCCGCACGATTTGGGACAGTTCTACTTGTTGATCGACCCTGGATCATTTTCCGGTGATGCGTTCGCAGAGAGCCTTGCGCAGCTAGCGGATCGAGTTGATGAACAACCCGGTGCCCGACTGCCAGGCGCCGCCAGAGCGTCTGTTGATTCGGTCAACGTGGATAGTGAGCTATGGGCTGCCGTGGTGATGCTGAGCCAGGCTTCAGGGTGTGACCGCGTCTAGTTTCATCTCGGCTACCAAAAACGACGCGGCGTGTGACTCAAGCTGAACGAAAGCTGAAGTGGCAACCGACAGTCCCTGCTGATGCGCAGTCAAATTCCGCTGTTGCGCTGAGGCTCTTGCCGTTTGGTCGAGAGCCTCGGACACTAGTTCAACGCTCTCGACATGCTGGTCGCCAGGCGCGGTGACCGAGATTCCGATGCTCGCGATGTCTCGTTCGGCTGCACGCCATAACGAAAGGCTCAAGGCCGACAAAGGAACTGCGGAATCGAAGGTTGCCGTGGCAGCACCTTCGCTGCGAGCAGTGGCCTCAGCGAGTTCGACACGGTCCGCAGCGGCGACAACTCGAGCTAGGTCATGGGTGGACGAGGTCGACGAAGCCAAAATGGAGAGAAACGTCTCGACCGACGCCCCACGGTGGATCTGGGCGTGAAGCAGGTTGTCGGCGAAACGGTCGGCAGTGCCGGGGTCGATTCCTTCAACGCGGCAACAGCGGTACACAAGATCTCTCAACTCTCGGGGCGCGATGATTGTCACTGGGGCGCTGTGGACGGACATAGCTGCTACTCGGTGATTATTGGAGTCGAGGGGAACACTTCACTGAAGAGTCGCAGCCAGTTGTCTCCGAGAATCGCGTCCCGTTCGGTTGGCGAGAACCCGGCCTGATCGAGGCCGACTCTGAGGTTGGCAAAGTCTGCGGGCCCACAGAACCAGTCGGGCCACTCGGGAAACGAAGGCACAGCAGTTCCGACCGGCCGATCCCAGCGGCCGCTGCGCATCCATGCCAGCGCATCGGTCGGCCAGCCCAGCACAGCATCAGAACCGATAGCGACGTGCTCTACCCCGACGCGGGAGACGAGATCGCCCAACATCGAGCAGTACTGTGCCAATGACACGCTGCTCCCACCCGTGAACAGCGGGTACAGAGTGCAGCCGATGACGCCACCGCGAGCGGCGAGCTCATCGATCAGCCAATCGGGCTTGTTACGCGGTGAGTCGCAGAACGACCTCGGGTTTCCATGAGTGATGGCAATAGGTTGAGAAGAAGCATCAACGGCCTGTGAACCGGTGACGTCACCGACATGTGAGATGTCGATCAGCACGCCCGCTTCATTCAGCGCGGTGACCATTCGGTGGCCGACACGGGTCAACCCACCATCTGTGGGTTCCCAGCAACTTGATCCCAGATGATTGGCGATGTTGTAAGTAAGTTGGACGACCCGTATGCCCACATCCGCGAAAATCTGTGCCATTTCGGGATCGTCGCCCAGCATCGAACTGTTCTGGAAACCCAGCACGATTCCCAGCACGTTGTCGTCCATCGCCGCGGTCAACTCGTCAGCTGATGCCACGATTCTGACGACGTCGGAGTTGTCGCGGCAAAGGCGACGGAAAGCCCCAATCCGCGTCATCGCGCCGCCGAGATCCTCCCAAACCCCGACGGTTGCATGGACCGCATCGACTCCGCCGTCCCGCACGGTCTCGAATATCTCGCGGGACCAATTGTTGATTTCCAACCCGTCGATGATCATGGAGTTCACCTCGGCCGGCCGGGGTTGCTTGGCCGACAGGGAAAGGCCCAGGAGTCGCCCATAGCCGGATCCAGGTCCGTCAGACGGGGCGCGCCCTGAAAGAGAGTGACTCTGAGCCAGTCCGTGGATTTGGGTTTGAAGTTGTCCATGCCGTACATCGCCAGTTGAAATCGCTGCACCTGGAGCGGCAAGAATCGGGCTCCGCATGGGTTGTCGTGAGGCTCACCGTAGAGGGAGTCGCTCGCTGCCAGGCGGTTGACAGCCATCCGATGGAATGGCTGTTGGGTCAGAAATTCGGCGACAGACAGCTGATCGGGGAGTTCAGCAAGTGCGGCGCGCAGCCGCCAGATCCGGATCGCGAAGTCGATGGCGACGTCACGTCCGTCCGGGTCCAGGCGAGGGCGCGGCACGCGGCGGGGCTCTTCGGCGTTGTCGCTGATCACCCACCAGTAGAAATCGGCATCGTCGTCATCAAGGTCGAGTTCGTTGAGCCACTCAAAACGTTCAGTGATCAATGTCCGCAATTGACCGACAGTGGTCGCCGGATCGGTGTCGCTGTGTTCGGTGAACATCAACAACTCGTCGATGACAGAGTCGTCGCCATCGTGGAGCTCGATCAGCAGCGACACCACCAACTCGGTAGTCTCAGGATCCTTTGTCTCCGCCCACCGGTAGATGGTGTCGAAAGCTCTGGGGTCAGACCGAACCGTGTCGATGAACGCTCTGATTTCTTTCAACACGACAACCAAAGCGGGAGCGTTGAGGAACGGCGCGCAATCGTCGGCCGTGCCTGTGGCAAAGTGTCGATGAGCGCGAGCGACCCAGTCGTCCAATCGGGCTAGCCGGAATGGAGTGGCTTCCAATGCACGGACATCTGCTAGCGCGAGTTCTCGGATTGAGGCCCAGGCATTCATCACCTGAGGATGCTTGAAAGCGTAAGGAACCAACCCGAGGCCCGTTGCGTTGCCGAGGCCGAAGTAGCGTCGCCACTCTTCGTTGAAACCGATCGCGTCGGCGCCGCCCAAAGCCCTCGCGCAATGCTCGACGAGGTCGTAGCCCAGCTCTCTGAAGAGCCACGCGGCCACGAACTGGGCTCTATAGGGAACGGCTAGTTCATGGCCCGGGGGATAGCCGTCGAAGGAGCGCATGCCGTACTTTCCGTTGGCGTAGAAGGCAGTGCTGCGCAAGATGTATCCCGCGTCTGCTACTTGACCCGGTTCAGGTTGCGAACCAGTCGCCAGACAGTCGACCAGATACTGAAAGAATCGAACACTGCGGTTGCCTCGCGTCAACACCAAAACCCGCGGGTCGAACCTGCCGGCCTCTTGGAGAGGAACCTGAGAACGCAATGTGTCCAAGTCCCCGGGCGTGGGCACGCCTTCAAGCAGCGCCGCGCTTACCTCCCAACGCTCAGCGACTACTCGGTCGGTGTGCTGGTCTTCGCTGATCGTGGTCGTAAAGGCGACAAAGCTGAACTTCCGAGACCCAGTGTCGAGTTCGTAAACTGCCTCACCCCGTCCTTTGGCGTCAATGTCGAACACCTTGCGAACGGCCCGCCAATCGTCAGCGGCGGCTCGGCGAAGCATCATCCGGCTGAAGCTGTAACGAGTGAGCCGAGCAGCTCCGAGCGTGGTGGGTCGCATGACCACTTCCGGCGACCGGACTGCTGTCCGACGTTTTTGCAGTTCGACGCGGAGCCGATCAGCCGTTGCCACAGAGAATCTTCCTAGACGTCTGCCGTGTTGGCGTCCGGGTAGGAGCTTGGTTCCCACCCGGACGCCAATAGACGGCGATTAAGCGCTGAACCGGATCAGGCGGCGGCCAACGCTGCGTCGATCAGAGGATCGAGGATGTCGCGGTTGTCAGCGATCCAATCGTCTGCTGCTGCGTTGATGTCTTCTTGGGAGTCCGCTCCGGCGTCGATAGCAACGGCCACCACTGCCACATCGACGGGGTTCATGACGAACCCTTCGAGCAATACCTTCGCCGCGGGGTTGGCGTCAAGCCAGTCGTTGTTGGCTGAGACGACGATGTCAGACGGAGTGAACATCGTGATGCAGGGATCTGCGGTGCATGCGTCACCGACATTGGACACGCCGTCCTGACCTTCCAGGGTGCTACCAGGGGCCAGTGCGAGCCACAAGACGTCTCGACCGGGCACGAGCTTGCCGACGAACGCGGTCGGAGTCCATACGTACTGCAGGACCGGGCCGCCCGAGTCGAAGCTCGCCTTGGACTCGGCGAACAGCGCCGAGTGCGTGGCCGAGATCTGCTCAATACGATCATCCCAACCGTTCTGGGCGATGGTGTCGTTCATCACCTTCTGACAACCCCAGCCGTCGTCACAGCCGTTGAGGTCAGCGCGTCCGTTGCCGTCGGAATCGAAGTGGGCAACCGCTTCTGGATTGTCGAGCAGTTCGTTGAGCGTGCTGAAACCGAACTGCTCCACGCTGGCGATGTCTACGAGTACACCCTGAAGAGCGCCCGAACTCATCATCGTGCCCACATGGCTGACGCGATCGGCGATGATGCCTCCACCGGGCAATTCTCCTTCGGTTAGCGGATCATGGTTGAGAGGCCATGTCGAAGCCCACAAGTCGAAATCACCCTGTGCTAGCGCCGGGAAATATGTGGCTGGGGCGATCTCCTCGGGCGTCGGCACGTCGTAGCCGAGTTCGATCAGGAGCTTTTGGACAACGGCGTTCTGGAAGTTGGTCTCTGCCCAGTTGCCCCGCGCCATTTGCACGGTTGTGCCCTCGCCTGGGAGGCTCATCTCGGCCATGTCGTCTTCGGCCATGTCGTCTTCGGCCATGTCGTCTTCGGCCATGT
>JAPPMP010000007.1:44391-48485 GCA_028819005.1 Acidimicrobiaceae bacterium | reverse complement strand
ACGCAACCCGAGCCGCGGACACACCCGACACAACATCACCGGGCGCGCTGCTCTCGCCGGACGCAACCCGAGCCGCGGACACACCCGACACAACATCACCGGGCGCAGCCGGAGCCTGGCGGGATCGCCAGTTCACATCAACGCGGCTGTTGTCGAGACCGATAATGGCCAAGCCCACCTCGGCATTAGCGCTGCCGGCAGCGGAGTAGCGAACCTCTCTCGGCGATTCCCAAGGAGTGACCGGCGCACTGATCCACCAGGTATCGATCGGAGCCACATCAACTCGCTGCACCAACAGCGCATCGCTGTCGGGCCCCCACCAGAAGCCTCGGGTCCTCCCCATCTCCTCAGATGCAATGAACTCGGCCGCGCCCCAGGAAACAGTCTCCTCTGCTTCTCCGATCAGCAATCGATCTCCATCGTCGGTCACCACTCGCAGTTCACGGCCTGCCACATAGGCAACCTTTTCCGTGTCGGGCGACAACCGCGGATCGAAGGCACCGTCGGCTGTGTTCAGCACACGCGCCTCGCCCGTGAGCAGATCCACCCGAACAATCTGCGATCCGACGGAAAAAACGGCGACCGTCAGATCAGAATCAGCGTCATACGCCACGATCCCACCGCCGGACTCCCGAGTCCGCTCCCGACGAGCCCGCTCCGCGTCTGACAGATCAGCGAGTTCTGAACCGAACTCCGCCGCATCGAACACCAGACGTTCGGTCCCCGCCGACACATCGAACAACCACAGCGAATTGACCGAATCGACCGGTCCACTCGAACCCAGAAAGGCGATCCGCTCGCCATCCGCTGAGACCCGGAAGTTGCGCGGAGCGCCGAGCGTGAAACCCCGAGTCAACGCATGGCGTCGAGGAAAGGACTCCGCGCCGGTCACCGCTGAACTGTTCATCTGCGTATCCTTGCCGATGCAAACGCCAATCACACGGAGACATCATGGAGCAACACCCAGGAACTGTTCGCTGGGGAATCTCTTCCACCGGCAATATCGCAAGCCAGTTCGCTGACGCGTTCGGCGAAGCCGAGGGAGGCCAGCTTGTCGCTGTCGGTTCACGATCACAAGACAGTGCCGTCCAGTTCGCCGCCACCTATGAAATCCCCCGTGCGCACGGAAGCAATGTCGACCTGGCCGCTGACCCCGACGTCGACGCCGTCTATGTGGCCAGTGTGCAACCTGCCCATGTCCACGACACCGTGATGTTCCTCGAAGCCGGCAAACATGTGCTCGTCGAGAAGCCGATCGCCCTCAATGTCGCTGAAGTCGACCGCATGACCGCCGCCGCGCAGGCCAACGACCGGTTCTTGATGGAAGCAATGTGGATGCGCTTCAACCCCGCCCATATCGAGGCGGTCAAGCGGATCAGCGACGGCGCCATCGGCGAGGTCAGGCGCATCCATGCCGACTTCTCATTCTCGGTGCCCTTCGATCTCAGCCACCGGCTCTGGAACCTCGACACTGGCGGCGGAGCGCTCCTCGACGTCGGCGTCTACCCGCTCACCTTCGCCTGGTGGATCCTCGGCGAGCCCGCCAAGATCACCGCGGCGGGACACGTCGCCGAATCCGGGGTCGATGCCGAGACCACGCTGTTGTGCAGTTGGCCCAACGGTGCGACCGCAACTCTCACCTGTGGAATCGATGTGGTCGGAACCCTCACGGCCAGAGTCGAAGGAAGCGATGGTTCGGTCGACTTTCTGCACCCAGCACACGCCACCAACACGGTCATCGTGCAAAGTGGCGCTGAGCGCGAAGAGATCACCGAGTCGCCTGCATCGCTGCACTATCAGGTGGACGAGGTCAACCGTTGCCTCGCCGCCGGCGAACAGCAAAGCCCGCAAATGGACTGGGTCACCAGCCGAGCCATGATCGCAGCCTGCGACGCGATTCGCGCCGAACTCGGCGTCCGCTATCCCAGCGACTGAACCGGCGAACATCCCCGATCCACGGGGATCCCAAAATCTCAGACAGTGAGCACTCCTCATCGCCGCACGAACGCGCTGATGGCGCTGCGCGTCAACGCGGGCCGAGCCAACGCCGAAAGCGCTTCAGAATCAAAAACTAGGACGGCCAAAGGTCGTTGTAGTGTTCAACAAGGTCGACTGGCACCGGTTCGAACTCTTGCTCCAACGTCTCGAGGTAGTCATCCAAGCGGTCGCGTTCTAGCTCATTGACGACAGCGCGTGCAACGAAACCGCTCAACCCGCAGCGCCCGGCACGCAACTCGACATGTTCAGCGAGTTTCTCATCGACGCTGATCGACCATTTCCTGACGGGCATGGTGACAAATCCCACCACAGTAGGAATCCAGCTACAGGGAATCGGCGAGGACCACTTGGACCACCTCGGACTCCGAATCTGCGACGAGCACACCCCGTCCGGCGATGTTGGGGAGGTCGAGGCGGGCCGGGAGGGAGACGCCGAGGAGGTCGCCGTCAATGGGATCGGGTTTCAACAGGATCCCGACCCTCGACGATCGAATATCTGCGGCCCAGTGGCCGTATGCGGAGCGAAAGCGATCCGGTTTCGCCGCGGCCATGATGTGAACTCCCTCAGGCGGTGAGGCCACCAGATCTGCAAGGGTGCCGTTCGAGTCTGCGAGATCCAGGCAATCGTCGATCAGCACGACCATCGGGCCACACGAAAGAGCCTCAGCCAACGACTCGACGCCGACCAGTTCACGCCCCGTCCGAGCAGCGAGATCGCGGCCGTTGCCAGAGCCGTCACCGACGATGACGCAACGCTCGCCACACGCCGCGCCGACGGCGGCCAGCACATTCGTGCGCCCCGAGCGCGCCGGACCCAGAATCAACCCATGTTCGCCACGGTGAAGCCGCAGCGGACTCAGATTCAAGTCACGATCCCCGACCGCGACTGACAACTCCGTCTCGACAGGCCCCACCTCAGCCGACGCCCCCACAGCACCAGCCGCGACAACCGCGGCCAACACACCGACCTCATGGGGCGCAACCGAGGGCGCGGTGCAATCACTGCGTGCCAGCACCGACTCCGCCAAAGACGGCGCATCCTTGATCACCTGGGCAATGGCGTTGTCGCCGGCGCGCAACACCCGTCCCGCACCGAACGATTCGGTCGACTCCTTCACCCCGAACCGCAGGGCGTCAGAGGGATCACTCACACGGTGCAACAACACGGTCCCCACGGTTGCGGCCATCGCTGGAGGCAAATCAACTCCACGTCGAAGCGAGACCGCCACAGTCGCACCGACCGCGGGCCCGTCAGCCCAGATGCGCTCCAAAGCCTCATGCACACCCTGCTCACGCACTCGATCGTGGGCTCGGGACAGACCACCGAGATCATCGATCACCAGCAGAATCCGAGGCGTCTGTCGACCGTCGGCACGGCGACGCACGATCTCTTCATCCAACCAGCGCAGCAGACGCACGCGAAGTTCCCTGTCGGTGGGGCCGACAACCGTGCCGCAATGCGCCAGCGCGGCCAACGGGTCGAGTCCGCCGGCGTCGTGGTCAACGATGTGGACATGGGGAGCCGCGTCACCGGCGCAACGGGTCGCCGCCAGTATCGCGGTGGCAAGGGTCGTCGTCGCTCCCCCACCGGGCGCGCCGACCACCGCCAGATGGCCGTCGTCGAGCGTCCAGCCAGACACCGACTGGCGCTGCGCATCGGGTTCATCGACCAGCAGCCAACCAGAGTGTTCACCCAGTTCGCCGAATCCTGCCGACTCAACCAGCCCACCCAGTTCGGATCGGCAGACATCGGCGGGCAGCGGAGGCGGCCACGGCGAACGCGGTGCAGCGCCGCCCGCACTCGAATGAGCGTCGCGGATCGTGGCTACCAGACGCTCCAGATCAGTCGGGTCCCTGTGTTTATCGGCAACGTGTTCACCAGCACTGAGTCCAGCAGCAACTTGATCACCAGCACTGCGATCAGCAGCAACTTGTTCACCGGCACTGCGATCAGCGGCACTGCGATCAGCAGCAACTTGATCACCAGCACTGCGATCAGCGGCACTGCGATCAGCAGCAACTTGATCACCAGCACTGCGTCCAGCGGCACTGCGATCAGCAGCAACTTGTCCACCGGCACTGCGATCAGCGGCACT
>JAPPMP010000007.1:0-44291 GCA_028819005.1 Acidimicrobiaceae bacterium | reverse complement strand
CGGCACTGCGATCAGCGGCACTGCGATCAGCAGCAACTTGTCCACCGGCACTGCGATCAGCGGCACTGCGATCAGCGGCACTGTGTCCAGCAGCCGCTTGCGGATCACCGCGCACGCAGACTGTGGCCTCGCTGGTCGAATACCCTGTCGACAACGCCGACTGGAACGGAGTGACCTCACCGGGCCCGAAACGGGCGATCGCCCGACCAGGCCGGCTGCGGGGAATCCCCGCTGCGTCACCTGCGTCGATGATGTCGATCGATTCACGCGGGTCGCTGACCCTCAGGGCGATCCGACAAGTCGCATTGGCACGGATGTCGTCGGTCACCACCCCGGCCGGTCTTTGAGTCGCCAGCACCATGTGCACACCGAGGCTGCGCCCCCGCTGGGCGATCCCGACCAGGGCATCTAGGAACTCGGGCAAGTCCGCAGCCAGAGAAGCAAACTCGTCGACCACCACCAGCAGACGGGGCAACGGCTCAGCGGCAGACCGCTGCGCACGATTCACAGCGCTGCGAAGCCGGTATGCGGAAAGATCCTCCGCCCCGACCTCACGCAAGCGCTGCTCCCGATAACGCAACTCCGCTTCCAGACAACGCAGCGCCCGAGCCCCGAGATGCTCGTCAAGATCAGTCACGAGCCCCGCAACGTGGGGAAGGTCGGCGCAACAGTCGAATGCCGCGCCGCCCTTGTAGTCGATGAGCACCATCGCCACATGGTCCGGATCCGCCGAAGCTGCCACACCCGCGATCAGCGACCGAAGAAGTTCGGACTTTCCCGAACCGGTCGTACCGCCGATCAACACGTGCGGGCCGTCGGCGATCAGGTCGAGCATCACCGGCCCCTGCGCGTCCGCGCCGATCGGCACTGCCAATTCGGCCGTGCCGGTACTGCGTCGCCAACGACGCCGAATCTCACGTTCATCATCACCGCTCACACCGAGCAACCCGAGCAGTCCACACGCGGCCGGAACCCCCGCACCCACCAGAGGCAACTCGGGATCATCAAGGCGCGCCAGCCGCCGCGCGGCTCTTTGGGCGACCGCCGCGTCGATCCCCCAGCCCAATGCATGCTGCCCAGCGCCATGTTGACGCGGATCAACGAGTTGAACCCGACCCAGATCATCGGCGGTCACCACCAGATCACAACCCGCGGGCAGGCGATGGGCGTCTTGGACCAGCACGATGGCCGCGGTTCGCTCGCTGCCGAGCAGGCGCCGGCCGACCGTCGAGCGTCCCTGAAACGGATCGGCGCCGTCGATCACCGCGAGGATCGCCCGCTCGGCATCCGCAGCCAGCAATGCGTCAGCGGCGCCGACCTCCATCGTGGACACGACGGTTGCACCCCGCTGGGCTGTCGTGTGATCAGCAGTATGGGGAAGCCAACGGCACCAGTCCCAGACGTCGGTGTCATCAGCGCCGACTGCGACCGCCAGATCGGCTGGTCCGTGATGCACCGCGGCCTGCAGCACAAGAGCCCTCGCTATCGCCAGGACGACTTCGCGCTCGCCGACCAACCCAACGATCCTCCCCGCACGAAGATCCACTTCGACCGGCACATCGCTCATCGGCGGCAGATCCGCTACAAGGGTTGCGGCTCGTTCCGCCGGGGGTTGGCCGTCGGGCGTGACCAGCGTCGGCGAGAACGCCTCATCGGCCACGCCGATCGCAACCCTGAAGGCGTCGAGATGTTCGGCGCGGCGTTCCCAACAACGCACCGAAGGTCCCTCGGCGCGGCGCACGACCTCGGCCGGGTCGGGATGCAGACCCCGACGACGGCTCATCTCCGCAAGGCGACACAGCGGCAGGTTCGTCGCCAACCCAGCCAACGACTCTTCGAGCGCCGCCAACCCACGGCGATGATCCCGACGATTGCGACGGCGCCGCTCCCACCAAGTGCCGATCGTGACAACCGGCCCGAGCGCGGCGAACACTGCGAACATCGGACTCAACAGAACCGCGATCACCAGCCCGGCGATGATCGGCAGCACAATCCCCGCTACAGACAGAGACTCGCTGTCGGCCAATTCGGGGGCTTCGCAGGGTGCGTCGAGTTCGAGGAGGTCGACGTCGGGAAGACGGCGAGGCGGACGGTTGAACGGGATCGTGCCGCCGGAGGCCCCCAACGCCGACGTGACCGCCACCGGCCTGTCGTCTTCCACAGTGCGGATCGCCAAACGCGTTGCGCCGACGCGCACAATCCCACCGAACGGGAACACGGACTTCTCGCCCGCTGACACAGGGTGGCCGTCGACGGAGGTCCCGTTGCGCGATCTGTGGTCGACGATCTCGTTGATCATGATCGTGCAGTGGCGGCTCGATACCGTCGGGTCTGCGACGCGCACATCGGCTTGCGGATCGCGTCCCACCAGCGCAACGCCCGACAGCGGGAACGGGAAGGCCACACCGGCCCGGACGCCGCCGACAATGGCAAGCGTCCGGGCGGTGGGGGTGGCTGCAGCTTGGCTGGGTGCTGTCTCCAGCACCGAACCTTCGCAAAGAGCAACAGACGACAATGGCGCGTCTAGGCTCAAAGGTTGTCCGTCCAGAATTGCAGGCCCAGACACTCCTAGCGCGGATAGCAGGTCTTCAACTGGTGCGTTCAGATCGCCGATTTCGAGCTCGGCGACCCGTTCGCCAACTTCGCAACGGTGAACGATCCGCACACCGAACCTGCCACGCCGACGGTGAGATCACCGAAATCCGACGGCCTCAAACCGTGTCGAGCGCAGAAACACCCGCCTGGAGCTCGCGAGAGATGAACGAAGAATGCTCGCCGAGCGCCTCAGACAGATTCATCAGGCTCGGCCGAAACTCGGTGTTCCAGAGCTGATGGAAACGGTCGGCGCGGTTTCCTTGCCAGGTGGTTCCCTCGAGCCCTGACTGAATCGCCCGAATCACGTCCTGAACCGCCTGCTGCTGCCGAGCAAAGTTCCCCGCCAGCTGCTCCATCTGTGACTTGCTCATGACCAGCATGTCGCCCGCCATATATGCCCTCCTTTACTACAGGGACTGTCAAAAGGGGGAAATATGGATCAAAGAGATCCGCCGAGGCACATCCTCGCAGGCTTCTGTTTGGAAAGCAACCAGATACTTCAAAAATCTGAAAAACAAATAGCGACTCAGCTCGGATCGCTAGAAATCTCACGTTTGATCGCCCCAAGGGGGTCCGCTTTGAAGGCTTGCACAGAGGCTTGATGAGCGGCGAGAGCCTGAAACTCCTGGCCGGCACGCATCGCGGCACGTCCGCCGGCGACGTCGAACTGGCGGTGGACCATGCGTTTGTGCAGCTGAGCCAGATCGCTCGGAACCGCGGCAACACGCTGCGCGACCTGCAGCACAGCCGCCTCCAGTTCAGCTGCGGGATAGGACCGATTGGCCCAACCGACACGAGCCGCCTCGACTCCGTCGATCACATCACCGGTCAGCATCGCTTCCATCGCGTGACGCAGCCCCAACAACGGTTCGTGATACTGCCAATCCGGAGGCGAAGCGACCCGTACTACCGGATAGCTGATCTGCGCGTCATCAGCGACATAGACGAGGTCGCACGCCGAGGCCAACTCAGTCGCCCCGGCCATCGCATAGCCATGCACTTGGGCAATCACAGGCTTCGCCAAATCCCAGATCGAGAACCAGCCGTCGCTTGCCTGACGACTCCAAGCCCCGTCACCGGGCGCCGAATGATACAGCGTGTGGGCCATCAGCGGGCTCCGCAGGTCATATCCCGACGAGAAACACACGCCTGCACCGCGGACGATCGACACATGCACGTCGGAGTCGTGGTCATGTCGCTGCAACGCGGCGAACAACTCAGCTCGCAGGGGTGTGGAGATTGCGTTGCGCTTGTCGGGCCTGTTCAACGTCACATAACGAACCTGCGGCGCAGCTTCTTCCACAGTCACCAAATTCTCACTCATCGGGTTCCTCGCTCCCCGCGCCGTCAATGGCACTCGTGTCCACGGTCTCTCGGCTGCCGGTCACATCAGCGGCGACCTCAAGGCCCTCGGTGGAGTTGCTCCGCACAATCAGCCCTGTCACTCCGGCCGGTACGACCTCGTGCCAGCGGTCCCGGCAACGCTGTGCCGATCCGAACAGTGAACCAGCGTCGATGTACTCATCGGGCACGGCAGCGATCGCCTCGTCCTTGCGCCCGGCCAACCACAGGTCCTGGATCCGTTGAGCGGCCTCGCCAAACCCCCGCCGCGCCATCGCGTCCTTGTGGAAGTTCCTGCTCTCGCTGCCCATGCCACCGACATACATGCCGGTCAACGGTTTCTTTGCCTCAATAGCAGCCTTCACATCGTCGGTGATCTCGATCGTCAGCCCGCCCATGACGTCGAAATCACCCGGACGGCCGCCACGACGAGCCCAACCCCGCTCAAGATTCGGCCCATGTACCTGCCAGCCATCGGATCCATAGCCCATCGGCAGCCAGCCGTCGCAGACCTCAGCTGCCAGCGCCGTGTTCAGCGGCGCGCCCGCCGCAATCCAGATCTCGATGTTGCCCGCCGGATGCAGGATCGACTTCAACGCCTTGCCTTGACCAACCGCTCCCGGCCCCTCATAGGGCAGTGAGATCTCAGCGCCTTCGTGACTCACCGGCCCCTCACGGGCGATGACCTTGCGCATGATCGCCACGTAGTCGCGCAGCCTGTTGACCGGCGATCCCCACGGCTGGCCGTACCAGCCCTCGACGATCTGAGGCCCCGAAACGCCCAAACCGATGATGACCCGTCCCCCGCCGGCCAGCGCGTCGATCGTCAACGCAGCCATGGCTGTGGCTGCGGGAGTGCGAGCCGCCAACTGCACGACCCCGGTCGCCAACTTGATCCGGTTAGTGTGGGCAGCAAGATAAGCCAGCGGGGTCAGAGCATCGGAGCCGTAAGCCTCAGCTGTCCAGACCGAGTGGTAACCCAGACGTTCAACGAACTTCACCTGTTCAACCGGCACCTCGAGATGAGCGGCACGGTACAGATCAAGTCCCAGACCGAGTTTCACGGCTTCCAACTTACGGGGCCGACCGATAGCGTGCGCAACTCATGACCGAACCGGACACGTTGTGGGGGCCGCGTCACCGTCCGGTCATGACCGCGCTCATCTCGATCATCGCGATCGTCTCCTACAACAACCTGGCAGCGACCGCCGTGCTGCCCGACATCGGTGACGACCTCGGTCGCATCAACCTGCTTCCCTGGGTCATCACCATTGAGCTGCTGACATCCGCGGTTTCCGTGCTGGCGGCCGGCCCGATCGTCGACAACGCCGGAGTTCGCAAGACCTTCCAGTTCGCCGGGATCGGATTCATGGCCACCTCGATCATCGTGGCCGCTGCCCCTTCGATGCCCGCTTTGATCGCGGCTCGAGCCGTCCAGGGAATATTCGCCGGCGGAGTCATGACCGCGGCTACCGCCGGAATCGGGGTCGCAATACCATCGGCACTTCGACCTCGGGCGTTCGCTGCCATATCAACGGTGTGGGGCGTCATGGGCGTGGCCGGACCGGCCATCGCCGCGCTGCTCGTTGCGGTCTCCAGTTGGCGGGCGATCTTCATCGCCAACATTCCCGTGACTGCGATCGCGTTGTGGATCGGCTGGAACGGACTCCCCGACCGCCGCAGTGCCGAATACCAGAGTGCCGAATACCAGAGTGCCCGATACCAGAGTGCCCGGAGTCCCGCGCTCAGGGGAGGCAACCGGATTGACGGCGTCGGCCTCGTTCTCGT
The DNA here is from genome assembly GCA_028819005.1 of Acidimicrobiaceae bacterium. GTDB lineage: Bacteria > Actinomycetota > Acidimicrobiia > Acidimicrobiales > Aldehydirespiratoraceae > VXYK01. The sequence goes on along the minus strand of JAPPMP010000007.1, from coordinate 38,567 downwards.
CACGATCATCACCGCGGCCGCCCTCAGCCTCACCGCAGCAACACCTGTGGTCGTGATCGGCGGCGCCGCGACAATGGCGGCGAGCGTTGTGACCTACCGCTGGTGGGCGAGGCGAAACCCCGAACCCATCCTGCGCCTGCCGCATCTGAGCGCGCTGCGGTATCGAAGCGTCCATCTCACCTCGATGGCCGTTCTCGCCGCGGGGGTCGGCGTGAATTCGCTGCTGCCGCTGTACATCCGCGGGGTGCGACAGCAGAGCACGACCGTCGCCGCATTCTCGGTGCTGTACATGACCGCCGGCTGGACCGCCGGGGCCTGGCTCTCAAGCCGGCTTCAAGACCGCCGGCGGGGAGAGACGGTCAGTGTCTTGGGGTCGATCATCGCTTTCCCCGCCGCCGTTGCTGTGGCTGTGGTCATCCATCTCGACGCGCCCCTGCCCCTCGTGTACCCGACCTTCGCATGGCTGGGCATGGGAGTCGGGACGATCACCGCCACCGGCGCCGCAGTTCTTCAGAACCGCACCGAGCTGGCCGAAATGGGACGACTCAACGGCGCTCACCAATTCCTGAGGACGATCTCTTTGACCATCGGGATCGCCGCGGTCGCGGCGATCACACTCGCAGTCGTCAACCACCGGACAGGCGACGTCGAAGCAGTGCGTCAACTGCTCAGCGACGATCCCAAAGACATCCCCGCAGGCCTCACCGGGGCCCTCAGCGACGGCTACGCCACAGCCGCCGCCGCAGCCGCCGCCACCATCCCCGCGGCTCTGCACCTACACCGAACCCGCCCACACCACACCTGAGCCAAGTTTGACACTATTCTACCTATATTGACACTATTCTACCTATACAGGTATATTTCTACCTATGGTGTTAAGCATCAAAAACTCTGAAGCCGATCAACTAGCACGAAAATTAGCTGAATTAACTGGAGAATCAATTACTGAAACGGTGCTTCAGTCTCTGAGAGCGCGCCTGGAGTTCGAGCGCCGACACCGGCACTCAAGGGACTTGGGAGACATCGTCGAACGGTTCAGCAAGTTGGCAGTGCTCGACAACCGCCAACCTGACGCGATCATCGGCTACGACCAACACGGTCTGCCCTCGTGAACGTTGTTGACACGTCCGCCATCGTGGCGCTCCTGTTCGGCGAAGCGAACAGCTACGAAATCGAACAGATGCTGATCAGTGGACCATGTGCGATGGCCGCGACAACCCGAGTCGAACTCGGCATCGTGGTGGAATCCCGGGCGGGCGCAGAGGGTGCGCAATTGCTCGAAGAGCTCCTTGACCGCGTCGAGATGCAAATCGTTCCGGTTGATGCTCGCCTTGCCAACGAAGCGCTCGTTTGCTGGCGACGTTTCGGCAAGGGACGGCATCGGGCAAGCCTCAACTTCGGCGACACGTTCTCCTATGCGCTTGCTGAACAAATGGGTCTGCCACTGCTATATGTCGGCGAAGACTTCGCCCAAACCGACGTGAACCGCTCAGATACAGGAACACCAGACTGAATCCACGAGCACGGAGCCCCCAACCGGGTTGTGGCCGTCTGATTTCGGCAGTCAACCGCTAGCGCACCAGAACACCTGCCCAACTTCTAGGTGTCAGTTGCTCTACAACGTCGGTGATGGCTGGCGCGATAGCCTCAGGAGTGTGAAGGCGCTTCGGTTCAGCCGCAAAGAAGTCCGCTATGTCGCGGCCATGGCCGCATCGCGGTTGCGCCCGGGCGCGGGCGCCGGGATCGGACCGCTGTCTCTCGTCGAAGACGATCCGCCCGAACTGCCAGGCGAAGGCTGGCACCGTGTCTGGCCCCGTCTGTCGGGCATCTGCGGCAGCGACCTGGCGACCATCGACGGGCACTCCTCTCGCTACTTCGAAGATTTCGTCTCTTTCCCGTTCGTGCTCGGACACGAGATCGTCGGTGAAACCGCCGATGGCCGTCGAGTCCTGATCGAGCCCGTGCTGGGTCACGCTGCCCGCGGCTTCCCGCTGCCCTTCGACGGCGCTGCCCCCGCCGATGGCAACGACTACCGGCACCTGAAGTGCGGTCACCTCGAAGCCGGGTTGCAGACGGGTTTCTGCGAGAGCACAGGCGGTGGCTGGGCAACCGAGTTCGTCGCACACGAGAGTCAGATGCACGACGTTCCCGAACAGATGAGCGACGAGACCGCTGTCACGATCGAGCCGGTCGCCGGAGGCGTACACGCCGCGCTGCGAGCAGGTGTGGAAGACGGTGACACGGTGGCGGTGATCGGCGCCGGCCCGATGGGCCTGGTGACGGTCGCGGCACTGCGCAATCTCACCGAACCCGGATTGATCATGATCGGCGCCAAATACCCGCAGCAACGCGATCTCGCCGCCGAGTTCGGAGCGGACGTGGTGAGTTCGCCTGCCGGGTTGAGTCGGGCGGTGCGCCGGGCGACCGGGTCTTTCATGGTGGGTCCGCGACTTTCGGGGGGAGCTGATGTGGTGATCGACGCGGTCGGGTCGGCCGAATCGATCACCGAGGCCATCGGTCTGTGCAGGCCGAGAGGGCGGGTGGTGCTGCTGGGAATGCCCGGCGTGGTCGACGTGGACCTCGCCCCGGTCTGGCACCGAGAGACAGAACTCGTCGGCTCCTACACCTACGGGAGCGAACTGCTCAAAGACGGTCGCTCGACCACAAGCTTCGAATTGGCGATAGAACTCGCCGAGCGGGCGCCTTTCGACAAATTGCTGTCGGCCACCTATCCCCTCGACCGATACCGCGACGCATTGACACACGCGGCTGAAGCGGGCAGTCGCGGCGCCGTCAAGATCGCCTTCGATCTTCGCAGCGAACGCCGTCGGGGCCTGCCGAGCGAATAGCCGAACCATAGAGCGCGCGCAAATAGGCAGGCCTTCGAGTTGCATCCCGTTGTTCCCCGCTCTTGTTCGCTGCGCTCACCGGCCGCTCGTGCGCGGGCAGGCCAGAAACGTCGCAGCGCGCAAGCGCCGTTTGCAGCCACCGGCCGCTCGGGCGCGGGCAGGCCAGAAACGTCGCAGCGCGCAAGCGCCGTTTGCAGCCACCGGCCGCTCGGGCGCGGGCAGGCCACGAGGTGGAGGAGCTCGTCGACGGCGCCCCCCACCGGCCGCTCGGGCGCGGGCAGGCCCGAGACCGACCGGGTTCGCGAGCAGCGCCGCGTCCACCGGCCGCTCGGGCGCGGGCAGGCCACCCGCACGGTGGAGGTCCGCGTCCGCGCCGTCCCACCGGCCGCTCGGGCGCGGGCAGGCCGCTCGGGCCACGGCCCCGCAAATCAAGCCGTTCGCGCTCGGAAATCCTCTGCCTATTTGCGAGGCCCCTTAGACTGATATGAGCATCCGACTCGGTGGGGCAGGTCGTCAGTTCACCCCCGACCCGACAGAATAGGACCGATGGCGAAAATCACCCTTGACGACGAGACGACCGCGGCACTGACACTCTTCAACGAGTACGTGGCCGCCGACCGGGAACGCACCCAGCGCGAGAAGAGGTTGAAGAAGGCTGAACGGGCTAAAGACGATGCCGCGGCGCTGGTCAAGAAGCTGTCCAAGGGCGGGTCGTCCACAGAGCGATCAGAAGCCGAGACCGCATATCTTGCCGCAGCCGAGAAGTGGAAGGCCTTGCGCGACGGGAAGGAGCCACCGGCGGACTCCCCCGATGCCAAAGCCGAAGAATCAGCCGAGTCCGATGCGGCCGGGGACGCAGAAACCGACACAGACGCGGACTCAGAGACCGACGCGGACTCAGAAGTCGAAGCCAAGGACCAGGGAGACGACGAGACCTCCACCGAATCCGAGACAGAACCTGAAACCGCAGAAGCCCAAACCGAACTCGAACCAGAACCCGACACAGAAACAGAAGCTGCAGAAACCCAAACCGAAGCTGCACCAGAACCCGAAGCCGAAGAAACAGCCGAGACCGAATCTCCAGGCGAAGCCGAAGCTAAAGCAGACGCCGACGACGAAACCGACACAGACACCGACGCCGACGCTGAAACGGAAGCAGACGCCAACGCTGACGACGAAACCGACACAGACGCAGACGCCGACGACGAAGCGGACGCCGAAACGGAAGCAGACGCCGACGCCGACGACGAAACCGACACAGACGCAGACGCCGGCGACGACGCTGAAACGGGAGCAGACACCGATGCCGACGCTGAAACGGGAGCAGACGCCGACGCTGGCGACGAAACCGACACAGACACCGACGCCGACGCTGAAACGGAAGCAGGCGCCGACGCCGGCGACGAAGCCGACTCCGGCGAGAAACCCTCCGACTGAAGCTGCGGGCCACGGGGTCCATGAGACCTCGAATCGGCTGGAGGGTTAGGCTGGCCCCGTGACGCTGGCCGTATCGTTTCCCGACGAACTACCGCAGGGCTACAGCTGGTTCGCGGACGAACCGAGCTTCGATCCGAGCGTGCATCTTCAACTCGAGGCGCCGTCGTCGATCACAACCCTCGAAGAACTCGGCTACAGCGACGAGGACATAGCGCCCACTGCCACACCGATGGCCGTATCAGCCCCGTTCAGGGTCCTGTCGAAAGAGGGCGCCGAAGTGCTGCTCGACGTGGCGCGCAAGTTGCGGGTCCACGAGCGGAGCGCCGGAAACCGCATCGAGAACGCGGTGCGAGGCGGCTGCTACCGGTCGCGTTGGTTGAGAGACCTGTGCTTCAACCCGGACTTCACCGAGCTGATGAGCGCCATATTCGGCACACCGGTGGCGCCGCACACGATGCCGCTGCATGTTGGTCACATCAACTATGAGCCCACAGCCAACCCCGGCCAACCGGTAGACAAATGGCACCACGACACCGTTGCTCTGGACTACGTGATGATGGTGAGCGATCCAGCCGAACTCCCCGGAGGTCAGTTCGAGTGGTTCCACGGCACCAAACACGAAGCCGCTGAATTGGCGGCCAACGGCCAGACTCCACCGCGCGAGCGTGTCGTGGTTCCCGGTTTCGACGGACCCGGCTACGCGGTGGCCCTTCACGGCAACATGGTGGTGCACCGCGGCGCTGAGCTCGCCGAACCCGCCGAGCGGATCACCATGGTCAGCGGCTACGTGAGTCTCGACCGAAGCCGAGACGACCAGACCCGCACCCGCGACCTCATCGGCATCGACGACCCCGTGGTTCTCTACACCGAATGGTCCCGTCACGCCGCCTGGCGGGCAACCGGGCGCCTCAACGAACTGGTTGAAACACTGGAATTCGGCATCGGCGCCGAAGCAGCGGCGGCCAGACTCGAAGAGGCGATAGTCGATGTCGCCCGAGCAATCGACGACATGCGCGCAGGCCCGCGGCCCGCCCTTCACTACGAATAGCGGCTGCACTACGAATAATCAGCGCGGCCAGTGCCCCGTCCAGTTGCCGATAGACGAGTGGCCTCGAATCCGACTGGCCTGACAACGACGGGGCGACCGGTCAGTGCGGGTGCATTCCGCCGTCGACGACGATCACCTGGCCGGTCATGTACGACGAGGCGTCGCCGGCCAAGAAGAGGGCCGCACCCACCATCTCGTCGGGCTCAGCGCAACGCTTCAGCAGGGTTCGCGCGCCCATGTGCTCAGCCGCGCCCTCACCCACGTTCCGCACCATGTCCGTGTTGACCGGACCCGGTGCCAGAGCGTTGACCCGGATGCCCTGCTCGGCGAGTTCCCCCGCGAAGGAGCGCGTGACAGACAACAACGCCGCCTTCATCGACGCATAGATCGAGACGCCGCGCGCGAACTGGAACGCTCCCACCGAGATCACGTTGACGACCGCGCCGCGGCCACCGGCACTCAGGTGATCGACTGCGGCGCCGATGAGCAGCGCCGGACCTTGCAGGTTCACCTCGAAAGACTTCTGCCAGCTGCCCGTGTCCTGGCTGCCGACCGGGGCCGCCAGCGGATTGGCAGCGTTGTTCACGACGACGTCGAGCCCGCCGAACCGGTCCACGGCGGCGCCCACGATGGTTTCAGCGCTGTCGGGATCGCCCATGTTGACAGCGATGCCGAGGGCGTCCGCTCCCATCGATTCGAGGTGAGCCTGCGTGGCTTCACAGGCGGCTTCTTTGCGGCTGGCGACCACAACGTTCGCGCCCGCCGCTGCGAATCCTTCAGCGACGGCACGTCCTATGCCCCGCGTTCCACCAGTGACAACCGCAGTTCGGCCGCTGAGATCGAACAGAGACCGCAGTGTGCTCACATCCATAGCAGCCGACCCTACCGCGCGCGCCGGCACACCCAGACCGAAGAGCGAAACCGTAGCCAATCAGAGACGCGCCACGGCCACGCACAACGGTTTATCCGAGACACCGCCTGGTTTGTTCTAGAGTGCCGTTGCACACCCCCACAGAACGCGGTCCGGATGAGAGCCGAACGACGAAAACCCAGCGTCGCCAGATCAACGGTGTTGCTGTTGGCGGCCTGGATGCTGATTGCAGCAGGGTGTGCCGACTCAGCGCAACAGGACGACCCGCAGGCCGATGCCGGCAACGGCAGCCGCGGGCAACCGGCAAGCTCCTCATGCGCACCCCGCGCCGACGGGGCAGGCAACTACAACGCCGATGAAGACAGGACCGGATCCCCGTCCACACCGCGGCCCACCGCCTACACCATCGCAGAAGGCGCCGGAGGAGACGTACACGTCGGACAGCTGGACAACGGACTCACCTACTACCTGGACTCCAACTGGACGCCCCACGATGCGTTGACGCTGATCCTCGCGGTCAAGGCAGGATCGATCCACGAGACCGAACCGGCCAGCGGCGTAGCCCACTTCGTCGAACACATGATGTTCAACGGAACCGAGGAGTTCCCAGGCAACTCGGTCTATGACGAGGTGCTGGAGTTCGGCTTGGAATTGGGACCCGACCTCAACGCCTTCACAACCTACGACGAGACGTTCTACGTGCTGAACGGACTCAGCGACGACCCCGACGCCGTCCAGACCGGGTTCAAGGTGCTGTCACAGTGGGCGCACGCGGCAACAATCTCAGCGGACGCGGTCGCCGGCGAGCGGGGGGTGGTCCGCGAAGAGTACCGTCTGCGCCGCGAGACCAGCGAGGGCGTGTCGCTCGACTCCTCGTTGCGTCTGTTGACCGAGGGCACGCCCTACGAGCAGCGTCCTCCCATCGGCGAAGTCGCGGCCATCGAGGAGACGACCGCAGCCGAGCTGCGCGAGTTCTACGACGCCTGGTACGTGCCGGCCAACATGGCGGTCGTCGCAGTGGGCGACCTCACCGTCGACGAGCTCAAGGCGTTGGTAGAGGAGCATTTCGGTTCGATCACAGCACAGGATCCGCCAACGGCCCCCGACACGAACTCGCCACTGAGGTCCGGGACCAGAATTGAAATAACCGAAACTCCCGGCCAGGCAGACCCTCGGCTGTCTCTGTACCTGCAAGTTCCCGTTTGGGACCCGGCTACCACCGAAGGCGAAAGGGGCGAGCAGTTGGAGCTCCTGTTGGCCTACGCCATCGGCATCCGTCTCAGCTCCGCTCACGAACAGGGTCTGCTGTCGCAAACCGACGAACCCGTCTGGTGGGTCTATGCACCCGCTGCGGGGTTGCGGCACTTCGCCACGACGTTCCAGGCTGCTGATCTGCACACAGCGGCCGGCGAGGTGTGGAGCGTGCTGTTGAGCCTGGCCGATCAAGGGTTCGGGGAGCAGGAGCTGGCCACAGCAAAATCCCGGGTCCTATCCGAGTTGCAACAGGTGGCCGACCATGTGGAGGTTGCCCACAACATCCAGTACGCCTACCAGTACGCCAACCACTACCTTCGCGGCACCAGCCTCGAAACGTCACCTGAGCGCCTAGCCCGCGTCGAGGCGCTGCTCGACACGATCGAAGTCGAAGAACTGACCGACCACCTGCGATCGATCCTGGCGCAGAGCGGGCCCTTGGTCTCGGTCAACGCCCAAGACGTCGCACAGGTCCCCACAGTCGATGAGTTCCGCGCAGCGCTCGAAGGCGCCCGAGCGATCAACCTGGGGCCGGCGTCGGCTCCGATCGACGCTCTGATAAGCCCTCCCGGTCCCGCCGATCCGGTCACAGAGGGTCCGATCTCGGAGCTGTCCGCCGGATTCTACAACCCTCCGTACGAATGGAAGTTCGCCAACGGCGCGCGGGTCAATTTCGGCAACTCGGCTGATGAGGGCGTTGTCAGGCTCGAGGCGGTGTCGCTGGGCGGATGGTCGACCCTCGAACCAGGTGAGCGCCCGCTCGCGGAGTTCCTTGCCCCCACAGCAGTGGCGAGCAGTGGCCTGGGCAGACACACATCGGCACAAATCGCTCAACATCTCGCGACGAAGCGGGTCTCGCTTCGGCCGTTCATAACGGAGACCACCGAAGGATTCAGGGGTTCGGCACCGCCTGCGGAAGTCGAGACGCTGTTCGCGCTTCTGCACCTGTTGATCTGCGACGCACGTGTGGACGAACAGGCATTCAACAGCGTTGTCGAGTCGGCTCGCCGACAGGCCGCCGACCTGCCCGGCGGCGCGGCTACGCAAATGGACGTTGCCTACAACGAAGCGCGTTTCGGAGACCGGATCGAGTGGTTCGATCCGGTCGCATCAACCGAGACGCTTGACGAAGTCACCGCTGAATCGCTGCTCGACGTCTACCGGAGTCGTCTCGGCAACGCCGAAGGTCTGCTCGTGGCGGTCTCCGGAGATCTCGAGCTCGAAGCCGTGGACCGCTTGGCGCGCCGTTACATCGGCACGCTGCCGTCCGGTGAAGCAGACACCTTCACCAACCGCAGGCCCGCCCAACCTGACGGGATCGTGCGTACCGAGGTGGTGCTCGCCGAGGACGCCGGCCCCACCGGCATCACCTTCTACCACGAGACGCTGCGGCCGACAGATCCTCAGACCGAGACGGTGCTCAAGGTGCTCGAAGCCGTGCTGAACGCCCGCCTGCTGAACGACGTTCGGGAAGATCTCGGTGCCAGCTACAGCGTGACCGCGACGCTCGAACCCCGGTTCACACCCGAATCGGCCGTGATCTCCGTGATCGACGCCGGCGCTGCACCCGAGTCAATTGATGAGATCCGCGAGGAAATCCTTCGGATCTTCAACGATCTGGCAACCAGTGGACCCGACGCCACGGAACTCGCCGACGCCGAGAGTGTCGTGTCGAACAGGCTAAGCCATCTGGTGTACGGGGTCGAAGCCCTGCTCCGCCGCCTGGTTTCCGCGGACTCGGAGATTTCTGACCTGACTCCAAGCTTCGACGGCGTCGACGTGACTGCCGACGAAGTGGAGGCTTTGGCGGCTGCCCTCTACGGCACCGGCCGACACATCGAGATCACCCGAGTCCTCTCCTAGGCGACGCGCCACCGGCTAGTCGATCAGAGACTCGTGGAGCATTGAGAAGAAGTGGTCGCTGGGGTAGTGGGTCACAATATCGACATTCGGATCGCCGCCGCCGAACCCGAGCCGGTCAACCTCCATGACCCCGCGTTGGGGGCCGTCGCCGACCATCACGTCCACATGCAAGCGCCGGGTCGCCGCGACGCCAGGGTCGATCGCATGGGCCATGGCGATCGGATCAGGCAGGTCGTCTCCCGCCAGGCCGTTCTCCATGGCGAATCTCCGGACCACCTGCGAGACGTCGACCACAAACTTCGACAGCGGAGTACCGACGGCCTTCAGCGCCTCGTAGCGCTCAGCGTCGACCACCGCTGAGCCGATCGAGATATCCCAACCCACGAACTCGATCGGGAATCCGGCGCGGGCCACCACTGCGGCCGCTTCGGGGTCGGCCCAGAAGTTGTACTCCGCCATGGCCGACACGTTGCCAGGCCCATGCACGCCGGTACCGCCCATCACGACCACCCGGTCGACCGCGTCCGCAATCTCAGGCGCCAGCAGCACGGCGATTGCAACATTGGTCAACGGGCCCAAGGCCACCAGTGTGATCTCGCCGGGCGCCCCCAGAATCGTCTCCACGATCACCTCGGCTCCACGCCCCTCAGCGGGCGCCCGGCCCGAAAGCAGAAGACCGGCGTCACCCATTCCGTCTTCGCCATGGACGTACTGCGCGGTCTCGAGCGAGCGCATCATCGGCGACGCTGCCCCCGCATAGACCGGCGCTTCAGAACCGCACAGTTCAACCGTGTACAACGCATTCTGGACTGCTTGGTCGAGGCCGACGTTTCCTGACACCACGGTGATCGCCTCGACGTTGACATCGGCGTGTCGCAGCGCCATCACCAGAGCTACGGCATCATCGCTGGCGGTGTCGGTGTCAATCAAGAATCTGCGCATCCGCCGAGCCTAAAGGAGCCGTGCCGCGATCGACGAAATCTGCGCGTTCGGCTACGAACAGTGTAGTTTTACGCGCAGATTCCGCCAAGAAGTCCAAACAGTTCGACGCCGGTAACCTTTGGGGCCATGAGTGATGCCGCGAACGCGCCGTATCCGCATGTCGGAAAAGCGGATTTGCCGGACATTGAGCGGCGCATTCTCCAATATTGGGCGGCCAACGGCACCTTCGAGACCTCGGTCGAGCAGCGCCCGCTCGACGCGGAATACGTGTTTTACGACGGGCCGCCGTTCGCCAATGGGCTCCCTCACCACGGGCATCTGCTCACCGGGTACGTCAAGGATGTGGTCCCCCGCTACTTCACGATGAAGGGCCGCAGGGTTGAGCGGCGCTTCGGTTGGGACTGCCACGGCCTGCCCGCCGAGATGGAGGCCGAAAAGGAACTGCCGGTCGCAGGCAGGGCCTCGATCATCGAGTACGGCATCGAGAAGTTCAACGAGCACTGCCGGACTTCGGTGCTGAAATACACCAAGGAATGGGAGAAGACCGTCACCCGGCAAGCCCGCTGGGTCGACTTCGACAACGACTACAAGACCATGGACCGCGACTACATGGAATCGGTCATGTGGGCGTTCAAACAGCTCTGGGACAAAGGGCTGATCTACCAGTCGAACCGGGTGCTGCCCTACAGCTGGGGTGCCGAGACGCCCCTGTCGAACCACGAGATCCGCCTCGACGACGCCACCCGTCCCCGTCAGGATCCGGCGATCACAGTCGCTTTCGAACTCGACGACCCCGCCGGACTCCCCGGTTCGGAGGACGCCGGCGCCGACGGGAGAGTATCGATTCTGGCTTGGACCACCACGCCGTGGACCTTGCCTTCGAACCTTGCCCTCAGCGTGGGGGCCGACCTGCAATACGCGGTGGTGCGCGATGCCGACGGCAGCCGCTGCGTATTGAGCGAAGCCGCGCTCAACGCCTACGAGCACCAACTTCGCGAGGCCACCCACATCGGCACGATCAGCGGATCCGAACTGGTGGGCCGCACCTATGCGCCGCTGTTCGACTTCTTCGCGGACATGGCGCAAGTCGATCCGGAGAACCCCCGCCACGGCACGAACCGTGCCTTCGTCATCCTCGCAGGCGACTTCATCGACACCTCCGAAGGCACCGGCGTCGTGCATATGGCGCCTGGATTCGGCGAGGACGACCAACGTGTGGCAGCCGAAGCCGGTATCGGCACCGTGGTACCAGTCGACGATTCCGGTTGTTTCACCGAAGAAGTCCCCGATTGGGCCGGCGTCAACGTGCTCGAGGCCAACGCCGGAATCATCAAGCAGTTGCGCGAGGCAGGTCACCTCGTCCGCCACGACAGTTACACCCACAACTACCCGCACTGCTGGCGCACCGACACGCCCATCATCTACAAAGCCATGCCGAGCTGGTACGTGAGGGTAACCGAGATCCGCGATCGTCTCCTGGAGACCAACCAGGAGATCAACTGGGTGCCGAGCCATATCCGCGACGGCCGCTTCGGTATGTGGCTCGAAGGGGCAAGGGACTGGTCGATCTCGCGCAACCGGTTCTGGGGTTCTCCAATACCCGTTTGGACCAGCGACAACCCCGATTTCCCCCGTACCGACGTGTACGGCAGCCTCGATGAGTTGGAGGCCGACTTCGGGGTGCGGCCCGAGAACCTCCACCGCCCCTTCATCGACGAGTTGGTGCGGCCCAACCCAGACGACCCGAGCGGGAAGTCGATGATGCGCCGCGTCCCTGAGGTTCTGGACTGCTGGTTCGAGTCAGGCGCCATGCCCTTCGCTCAGGTTCACTACCCCTTCGAGAACAAAGAGTGGTTCGACGAGCATTTTCCAGCCGATTTCATCGTCGAGTACATCAACCAGTCACGGGGCTGGTTCTACACGTTGCATGTGTTGGCCACCGCGTTGTTCGACAGGCCCGCTTTCCAGAATGTCATCTGCCACGGAATCCTGCTGGCCGACGACGGAGCGAAGCTCTCCAAGAAACTGCGCAACTACACAGAGCCGGAGGACGTCTTCTCGGCGCAGGGATCCGACGCGTTGCGCTGGTACTTCATGTCGTCCAACATCGTGCGCGGCGGCGACGCCCGGATCTCTGACCAGGCCATCGACGACGTCGTCCGCCAGGTGATCCTGCCGATCTGGAACGCCTATTCGTTCTTCACGCTGTACGCCAACGTCGAGAGCTATCAGGCGACGTTCCGCACCGACAGCGACGAGCTGCTCGACCGCTACATTCTCGCCAAGACCCGCGACCTCATCGCCAAGACAGAGGCCCGGATGGACGCGTACGACCTGGCTGGCGCGGCCGCGGAGATCCGCTCGTTCATCGACGCGCTCAACAACTGGTACATCCGCCGTTCTCGGGACAGGTTCTGGGGAGTGGACGGCAGCGGCGCAGACGCCGGCGGACTCGACACGCTCTACAGCGTGCTCATCACGCTTGTGCAGACGACAGCCCCGTTCTTGCCGATGATCAGCGAGGAGATCTGGCTTGGCCTGTCCGGAGCCGACGAGTCTTTGGAGCCTTCAGTACACCTCTGCGACTGGCCGTCGGTCGACGATTTCCCCGCAGACGATGAACTGGTGGCGGCGATGGACCGGCTCCGCGACGTCGCCTCCACAGCGTTGCGGCTGCGCGAGAACGAGGGTTTGCGGGTGCGGCTGCCTCTGGCGTCGCTCACCGTGGCGGGTCGTGACGCAACCACGCTGGAGCCGTTCAGCGAGTTGCTCGCTGATGAGCTCAACGTCAAAACGGTGAACGTCACCGACGAGATCGGGAACCTCGCCACACTGATCCTGCGCCCCGACGGCAAAGCGCTCGGGCCGCGCCTCGGTTCTGCCGTTCAAGCTGTGTTCGCCGCTGCGCGCGCCGGCCAATGGGAGGCCGACGCCGATGGCACAGTCTCGGCAGCCGGTCAGGTGCTGAGCGCACAGGAGTACGAACTGGTGCTGGAGTCCCCTGATGGCGTGGTCGCCGCGGCGTTGCGATCCAACGACGCGGTGGTCAGCATCGACGCCGACCTGACTCCAGAACTCGAAGCCGAAGGACTCGCCCGAGACATGGTCCGCGAGATCCAGAACGCCCGCAGAGCCGAGGACCTGGTCGTCACGGACCGCATCGAGGTCTGGGTCGCCGCTGCATCCGACGCTGCTCTCGACTCTCTCGCAGAACACGGCGACTATGTGTCTGAACAGGTGCTGGCCACTCGACTCAGCACTGAGGCGGCCCCGGACGGCCTGCGCGTCCACGAAGCCGAGATCGACAGCGAACCATTCTGCTTCTCGCTGCGCACGACTCCGGCGGAGCCGGCCGAGACAACCGCCGAGTAGACGGCAGAAATAGGAGTCGAACGGATAGGAGCTGACTTGAGGAACGCTTTGAGCCGCTTCGCTCAGGGGGCCGCTGCACTGTTCGACGAGCTTGGTTTGCATGCGTATTCAGCCATTTGCCGGTCGCCGGCCACCGCAGAGGTGCATGCCGCGTATGACCGCAGCGACGCCGAAGGGCGTCGGGCCACGGGGCGGGCAATGGAGAAGTCCGGCATCGTCCCTCCCGATCTGGCCGACTTTGCTTGGAGCGACTTCATGGGCGGCGAGGAGTCGTCAGCCCGCTCGGTGGTCGAGGACGCATTGGAGCGGGCCATCGCCGCAGGCGATGTGGTGGTGGGCGGTCGCGGCTGGCGTGTTGCGCAGGCTGCGGTTGCTGAAGCCGCCTTGAACGGCGACCACCCTGACCTGCCGGGCCAGTCGTGGCGAACGGCGGTGCTCACCGAACGCCTGGAGCAGTGGGTCGACGCGGCCCAGCGTCACAGTCGCCGGCTGGGCTCGGTCCGAGCGGCTGTGGCGAACCGGCTGCTGCACCCCGTCGAGCCCCCCAGTGGCGCCCTCGCAGCGGTCGCTCCACTGGTATGGCTCCTCGATCGCCACGGCGATGAGCAGCCCTTGACCCAGGCGGGCTATCTCACGCCGTCGTTCGTAAGGTCACTGCATGGCGGGCGACCATGGAAGCTTGTGCTTCCTTCGGCTCGAGAGGTGCGCGCCGAAGGAGACGACATAGTGCTGTTGGCTCTGCGGGAATGGCTGCAACTCGCCGGGGCGCTCCGAAAGCGCAAGTCGACTCGAGGGCATGCCCATCTCGGATCTCTGCTACCAGCGCCCGAAGCTGCGTATCATTCAACGGTTCACGTTGCATCAAAGCCTCCGTCGACACAGAGCCTCTCCGTTTCGGGTCGTCTGTTGGATAACCTGCTGATCTGTCGCAACACGCAAACAACGTGGAACAGGATGCCGTAGGCCATACTGTGGTCAACGCCCGGGGTGTGTCCGTGGGCGTAAAGGTTTCGGAGGTTGAGAGACCATCCGTCCACGAGCGCTGCGTCCAGGTATGTCGCGTGGTTTTCGCTGATTTGGGGAGCGAGGTCCTTGAGCAATTCTCCAAGGTAACGTGTTTGGGGGAATGACACCGATTTCAGGGAGGCGGTAGTGAGTCCGTGGGCGAGACACAGTCCCCTCACGATCTGCTCGATTGCCGCCCAGAGCAGGGCGACGGCGCTACGGTGGTCCCTTGCCTGCCAGCGTTCGTGTGCAGCGGCAATAGTGTCAACTGCCTCCTGGGGCATGACCGGGCTGAAGCAGACGACCAAGGCCGACGAACCCATGCCGTACCGCTTGTCCAGGTCTAGAAGAATGGGTTGGCCGAATAATCCTGCCGAGCAGGCGATCCTGTGCTCTCAGGCGACCGATGTCAGATATGCGGCGCTCGGGGCTTCCGCTCGGCAAGGATACGGCAGTCCCGTCTGGGCCAAAGGTCATGCGGCCTATGAGTGTTTGCAGCGGTGATTCTTGCGCCAATTCATCCATAGCCTGCTCCATCGCCTCGTCGCTGAGATTCGGAGTGAGGTATTGGGCAAAGCGGCCTAGCGCCTCGGACAGGTTGTCGACGCCCACGATGGGCTCAACCACAGTTCGCATGACATCTTCGTCGATTGTGGCTGAGACTTCCACTGACTTCATGTCACCCTCGACATCCGTGCGTTGGATCAGCCCGTTCAGACGTTCCACCTCCCCTTGGTCGCCGATAGACGAAGCAATGCTCCGGGCGTTTTCTAGGAGGGCCACTCGCCGCAAGCCAACTGCGCGGTCGGCGGCATTCTCGAATACCTGAATGCGCTCGGCTTGAAGTCGACGCTGTTCGTGTTGGTCTGTCGATGCCTCGGTGGCCAACAAGCGCAAGTCGGAGGCTCTCCAAGGGTCAGAGTCGTACTTGCGCATAGCGGAAGCGAGAAGCATCTCGCAGTGGCAGTCAGCGTCTATCAGGATGGTGAGCGCTCCGGCAACCACGCCGTAGCGTTCGTCAGTCGAAGAGATCGACTCTTCGGCCAGCTCAGCGAGTGCGATGAGCGCGTCGGCCCTGAGTTTTGGGTCTTGGTTCCTCGACTCTTGGCAGATTGCAACGGCTCGACCGAGCATCTTGCCGCGTTCGACCACGTGGACCTCGGGTATTGCTGCGGCCGTCGTGTAGGCCTCTACAGCAATCTCGATCCACTTCGCTCTGTCGCCGTGTTTCCTCACCCAAAGCAGATCGGCTATCCGGGCACGCGGCATCGGATGCATCTCCTCGACGCTGGCTTGAGCGGCCCAAACTTCCAGCAGATCGGACTCGACTCGGTCGAGCGGTGTAGGGAACACGCTGTATTGATCTCCATCCGTGGGGAACACGAACATAGGCTCGTAGGGCCCATATGCGAACGGCCCACTACCGCCAAAGTGGTAGTGGCAGGCATACGAGAGCGCTCTCCAAACCTTGTCCCCAGGCGACTCTTTGAAAAGCTCTTGCAGGCGGTCCCCAAGCTTCGATGTCGTGAAAGGCCCGTCACCCTGAACGCTCACTTCGGCCAACTCAGAGCACGCCCGGTTGATCACATCTATGTAATTTGGGCTTTCCACGGATGGCAGTGTACCGAGCGATCAACAGCAGACCGAATGCCTTTCCCGCGCGTCCGCACAGCATTGTAGGCGTGCACAAACGGCGCGGCCCGCTGTTCGGTCGCCGAGTCCAAGCATACGAAACACCGGCTTGTTTGGGGCGACACCCTGTCGAGTCCGGCCAACCCGATTTGCTGTGGGCTGGCACCGAAGGCAGTTAACGGAATCTTATTTCTGAACGTCGAGCGCGGCCAAGCCCTCTTTGCCGTCCTGTCTGAGCCAATCCTCTTGACCTAGCCACATGGGGAGCAACGCATCTTCGATGTCGGGAGTCAAGCGGCCCTCAGCAAGGCTCCTCACCAATGCAGGAGGTAATTCACCCAGCGCTCGAAGCGCCAAAAGGCGAGTGTTGCCCTCAGTCTCCGCGGCATTGAGCAGTGCATCGACACAGCGGTGACGCTGGAGAAGCTGGGCGGCTGTAGGGGCTTTGATCGCGTCCCCTCCCGCGAGCCATGCGACGAGTTTGTGCAGTAGATCCTTTGATATCTCATCAACGGCTGCGATCGCGTGCAACGCCACCAGAGATTCCGGGTCAACGAATCTGTCGAGCAACATCTCGGGTTTTCTCGCCTCACCCTGACCCAACCCCCAAGCCGCCGCCGCTCGCAACTCGCTCGGAAGACCTGACAACGCCGCTATCTCAGCAAGGGCGTCGGCAGCAGCGTCATCCGGCAGTTCGGCAATCGCTAGCACCGCCTCCATTTGCTGGTCAACTCCGGTTCTCGGATCGGTGATTTCTTTCATGATCTTGCCGACCCAATGATCGGGTTGGAGCCGTGCTAGAGAAACTTGCGCTTCAAGACGGATTCTCCAATCCACAAGACCGTCTTCGCTAACTCGGCTCAGAACGTCGACGTGCTCACGAAGCCCCAGAACCCCTGCCGCTTTGACCGCCGCGTATCTTTCCACATCGTCGCTTGAGCCCAAGGCAACCGCCAGGTCCCAAGAGTCGCCTGGACATACCGGGTTTGGCTCTCGCTCGACAACCCCCGCGAGTACCTTGTCTCCTCCTTGGAAGCGTTCACCGGGTTTGGAATAGACAGACCTCTGGTCCGTCCAGTTCTTCCACTGCCAATAACGCTGGACTCTTCCGTCCGCTCCTTTGAAGACAATCCGACCTTCATCGTCGACCGCGACAAATTGCCCGCGCTTCGCAGGCACCCAACAAGGCCATGTGAGCGTGACTTCAGAACCTTCCGATGCTGCTTTGGGGCTTGAGCGCTTCGCGTACGCGACGCTAGACCGAAGGGCATCCATCGAGAAGAAGATCACAGGACCACAACGAGGCGGGTCTCGGTCGATGTCTGCTAGGAGAAATGCGAACAGGTCCTCACCGCGCATCCCACCTGCGTCCCACTGGCGCCCAGGCGCGTCTGAGTGAGAGAGCATGATCTTGAGCTTCGACTTCGCCCTTGACTCAACTCTCAGTCCGCATCGCACGCACAGAAGATCAGGAAGCCGCAACCGCTTGATCTTTGTCTGCCACACCTTGTTGGCCATCGCATAGCGCTCAAGTTCTATGGGGCGATGCGCGAAATCCGCTCGAAGGCAGTCAGCCACCGCAGCAGTCCCCACGGCACCGACCGACACAAAACGCGCAAAGTCAGCGTCTTCCTTGAAACCCACGCTATGACCGTTCTGGGCGCATACATGTCGGAGTGTATGAGTGGAATGCCCCAAACTTGTCACACTGGGTGGGTAAGGTCCACGGTGTGAGAAAAAACGCACGTCATGGTCTGCCGTCTACAGTTTCGGTCAAACGCAGCGATCCCGTGTACATGGCCCACGCGTACCTGACCAAAGTTCCGGTCGCAGGGATTGTGCCGTTCATTGAGGAGTTCACCAGCGAGGGTGACATCGTGCTGGATCCCTTCGCTGGATCAGGGATGACGGGAGTGGCCGCGTTGATAACCGGCAGACGGGCAAGGCTATGCGATGTGTCGGTGCTTGGGCGACATATCGGAACCAACTATCTTAACTTGGTATCTGGGGAGCATCTGCGGAAGCATGCCGACGAGGTTCTGGTTCGCGCCGCGGAACATCTCGGCGATGTGTACGGCGTTCCCTGCAGCCTGTGCGGAGCCGACGCCCAGATCGCCAAAACCGTTTGGTCGTCCGTCATGGAGTGCCCAGACTGCTGCGGAAGTTTCAACTACTACCGCACTCTGGAGGCAGCCGACTGGAAGAAGGAGCACATGGCCTGCCCACGATGTGGAAGTTCCGTTTCAAGCAGGTGTCGGCGGCTTCTTGAAACGCCGGTTGTCAACTCAATCGTATGCGAGTGTCATCGGACTCAAATCGAGCAACCCCATCAATCGCCGCTAGTGGATGTAAGCCCCAATGGACATTGGTGGCCAGATGTCTCAGTCGACGAATCCCGACAGATGTACGTCGCCTCGGCGCTGGGCCGCCATGGCCTCACCTCGGTGGCATCGTTCTATTCCCCCCGCAATCTCTGCGTTCTGGCCACGCTCTGGGCCGAGATAGGCGAAATTTCCGACGAGGACCTGCGCGGGAAGCTTCGCTTCGTGTTCACAGCCATCTTGACACGGGCGAGCAAGCGATACCAATGGTCGCGCCGGCGCCCATTGAACGCGGCGAATGCCAACTACTACGTAGCACCCGTGTTCTACGAATGGAACGTCTTCGACCTCTTCAACCGAAAGGCAGAAGCCGCCATCCGCTCCGACCGCTGGATTCTCGATCAACGCCGCGGTCGTATCGGCCCGCAAGCAGACGAAGGCTTTGACATCGCGTACCACCGTGCCAATGCCGCAGCCCTGCCCTTCGACGACGACTCAGTCGACTACGTGTTCACTGACCCTCCGTTCGGCGCCAACATTTTCTACTCAGACATGAACCTCTTTCAAGAAGCTTGGATGTCCGAGTTCACCGATCCGGATGAGGAGGCAGTGATCGACAGGGTGGACACGGGAGCCGCCAGAACGGCTGACCGATATGAGCAGATAATGATTGGTGCACTACAGGAGTGCCTCCGAGTCTTGAAACCCGAGGGGTTCATCACCCTGCTCTTCGGCAACAGTTCTGGCAAGATGTGGCAGCTCCTCCAACGCTCCATATCAGCCGCAGGGTTGGAGGTGGTTCCTGAACTCATCGCAATGCTGGACAAAGGCCAGCGCTCAGTCAAAGGGCTAGCTTCCGGTTTCGAGAACACAGCCACCCTTGATCTAATGCTCACACTTCGACCTGCTACGGGTCCGCCATCAGAATTGACTGAACCCCCGCAGGCGGACTTGGAGGAACTTGTCCGTGGGCAGCTTGCCGCAGGTCACGACGTAAATCCCAGTTTGCTCTATCTGGAACTGCTTCGACACGGTTTTCGCTCTGGATGGAACCTCAGTCAGATCAACCTGCGAAACGTGAACGAGATGATCCAAAACGCCGATCGATCGGTAGACCGCCGCAGTGCCCGCGTGCTATGAGATTCCTCCGGCAGCGGCTTCAGCCGAGTCGACGGCCGTCTTCGACCAGGTTGATCTCCCAGATCACCTTCGACAAAGCATCGCCGGCCGTGATCGTCGGGAACCTCAAGGGGTTTTCCGGTGTCACGGTCGTGGGAACCGGCGCCAGGATCGTCCACGGCTCAGGATGGGCGAACTGCACCACCGAATAGCGGTCGCCCTGCTGACCCGGTCCTGAGACCACCCGGTGGAATCCTGGCGGAATCAGCCCGTTGGTGAACCGTTCAAGCATCAACCCGGTGTTGATGATCGCTCCGTCGTCCGGAGGAACCGCATCGACCCAGCCGTGGGCGACCTTGACCTGCAGACCAGCCGCAGTCGCGCGCGGCAGCGCGGTGATCAGGTTGATGTCGGCGTGCTCGGCAGCCCACACGTGCTGCTCGTCGGGCGCCTGGTCCATCGCGGGGTAATGGATCGCCCGTGTGAGGTTGGCGCCGTCGGTCAGCATCGCCTCGAAGAAGGACTCGTGCAGTCCAAGACCGACCGCGATGATCCGCGACACCCGAATCTGCAGGGCCACGACGGCGTCGTGGAAATCCAAGAGCAGCTCGCCCACACCCGGGATGTCTTCGTCGGGCAGTGTCGGCGGCCCGTAGCGGAAGGGATACCGGGTGCGAAGCGGATGCCCCCTGGGCCGAGGGGCACTCCAGTTGAGCATCTCTTTGAAGTCGGGGACGTCGGCGACGGCCGCTGTTTCCACAAGCAGCCCGGTATACCCCGTTTGACCATTGCTGCCAGCCACTTTGTATGTGTCCTTGCGACCGGAGGGCAGCGAGAAGAACTCTTCGAGCCTGCCGTAGACATCGTCGATCATGTCGATGCTCATGTCGTGTTCCACGTAGACGAAGCCGGTCACGAGGCTCTTCATCACGCCATCGACCACCGCCTGGCGGGCTGAGCGGTCGCCTCGTTCGAAGGCCAGCAGGTCGACGTCGAGGATTTCCATTCCGACAAGCTACTCCAGTGTGGTTCTGAGGGTGGCCCGATGCTGCCCGAACACTCTTCGAGGCGAAAATCCAATGCGGCCGATCACACAAACGGGCTGGCCAGAGGATTATCGCGATACAGGGGTTGACGCGAGTGTAATTACTCGACTGTAATTATAAGTCCGCGACTGCTACCGGAGTCTCGGTGAGGGCGGTGCCAAGCCGGAACCACTGTCCCCCAAAAACCCTCCCTCGGCACGGAAAGGCCACGCAATGGTGATGCAACAGGATCGGCTGAGCGCCGTACAGAGCACACCAGCAGCCTCAACCGTCACAACCAGCATGCGGGTACGCAAGCGCAACGGCATGCTCGAGCCCGTCGACGTCAACAAAATCGTCAACGCCGTCGCCCGAGCGACCGAGGGTCTCCACGGCGTCGATCCGATGATCGTGTCGACCCGTACAATCGCTGCGCTGGCCGACGGCGCCACCACCCGAGAACTCGACGAACTGTCGATCCGCACCGCTGCGGGCTTGATCGTAGAAGAACCCAACTACTCCAAACTTGCCGCCCGCCTGCTCTCGACATACATAGACAAAGAGGTGCGCAACCAGAACGCTCCATGGTTCTCCGAGTCGGTCTCGCTCGGCCACGCGCTCGGCCTCATCAGCGACGAAGTGCTCGAGTTCGTCGGCAAGCACGCCCCGGAGCTCAACGCAGCCATCGACAGCCAACGGGACCGCAACTTCGAGTTCTTCGGCATCCGCACGGTCTACGACCGCTACCTGCTGCGCCACCCCGAGACCCGCAAGGTCATCGAGACCCCCCAGTACTTCTTCTTGCGAGTCGCCTGCGGGCTGTCCGACAACCCCGAAGAAGCGATCTACTTCTACGACCTGATGTCTTCGTTGGCCTACCTGCCCTCGAGTCCCACGCTGTTCAATTCCGGCACCAAACACCCGCAGATGTCGAGTTGCTACCTTCTCGATTCCCCCGAAGACTCCCTCGAAGGCATCTACAAGCGCTACACCGACATCGCCCAACTCTCGAAGTTCGCGGGCGGAATCGGCGTCGCCTGGCACAGGATCCGCTCCAAGAACAGCCTCATCGTCGGCACCAACGGACTCTCCAACGGCATCGTGCCGTGGCTGAAGACCCTTGATGCGTCCGTTGCCGCAGTCAACCAGGGAGGCCGTCGCAAAGGCGCAGCGTGCGTCTACTTGGAAGCCTGGCATGCCGACATCGAGCAGTTCCTCGAACTGCGGGACAACACCGGCGACCACACCCGGCGCACGCACAACATCAACCTGGCCAACTGGATCCCCGACCTGTTCATGGAGCGAGTCAAGAAAGGCTGGAAATGGAGCCTTTTCGACCCCAAGAAAGTCCCGGAGCTGATCGACACGTACGGTGACGAGTTCCGTGCCATATACGAACAAGCCGAAGCCGACGGGCTCGAAGAAAAGCAGGTCGAAGCCCGCGAGCTCTACCAGCGCATGATGAGGGCCTTGGCCGAGACGGGCAACGGTTGGATGACGTTCAAGGACTCTGCCAACCGCAAATGCAATCAGACCGGCCCCGGTTCAACAGGCGAAACCAACTCCCGCGACCGAGTCGTGCACCTCTCCAACCTGTGCACCGAGATCCTCGAGGTCACCAGCCAGACCGAGACCGCGGTGTGCAACCTCGGCTCGGTCAACCTCGGCGAGTTCGTCACGACGACCCCATCCGAAGCTCCCCCGGCGCTCGCAGCCGTCACCGCCAACGGCGCAACCCACGACGAGACGACCACAGCTCAAGTCACCGCAACCGGCAGAAAAACGATGGACTACCAGCGGCTCGGGCAAGTCGTGCGCCAAGTCATGCCGTTCCTGGATCGCGTGATCGACATCAATTTCTACCCGACGCCGGAGGCAAGCACGTCCAACCACCGCTGGCGTCCCGTCGGACTCGGATTGATGGGCTTGCAGGACGTCTTCTTCAAGATGGGACTGCCTTTCGATTCGCCCCAAGCACGCGAGGTCTCCAGCCGCATAAGCGAGGAGATCTACTTCAACGCCTTGTGGGCCTCAACGGAGTTGGCAGAGAACCACGGGCCGCACGCCGCCTTCGACGAAACCAGGGCAGCCAGAGGCGACCTGCAGTTCGACCTTTGGGGCGTCGAGCCGTCAGACCCCGAGCGCTGGGAATCCCTGCGCCAGCGCATCGCTGAGCACGGTCTGCGCAACTCGCTGATGATCGCCATCGCCCCGACCGCAACCATCGCTTCGATCGCCGGATGCTACGAGTGCATCGAGCCGCAGGTGTCCAACCTCTTCAAACGCGAGACGCTCTCGGGGGAGTTCATGCAGATCAACCGCTACCTCGTCGCAGAACTGCAACGACGAGGCCTGTGGGACGCCGACATGATCGCCGACGTCAAGAAGGCCGAAGGCTCGATTCAAACGATAGACCGCGTGCCCGACGACCTGAAGACGATTTATCGAACGGCTTGGGAGATTCCGATGAAGTCGCTGATCGACATGGCCGCCGACCGGGGCGCCTACGTTGATCAGAGCCAGTCGCTGAATCTGTTCATGGAGGCCCCGACGATCGGAAAGCTGTCCTCCATGTACATGCACGCCTGGGAGAAAGGCCTCAAGACCACGTACTACCTGCGGAGTCGCCCGGCGACACGCATCAACAAGACCACAACCGGCACGCCGGGCAGCGGCGGCCCGACCAACGGCACGCGGGACAAGCAGACCTTCACCGACGCAGAAGCTCTCGCCTGCTCACTCGAGAATCCCGAGACCTGCGAGGCATGCGACTGATGGCTCTCACCGACGACCTGAGCATCGCGGCATATCCGCTTGAGTCAGCCGAAGGCCACGCCGGTCACTACGCCACGTCAGCCAATGCCGAATCCAACATTCTGAACCCTGGCTTCAACCTGACGTTGCGCCCAATGCGCTATCCGCAGTTCTTCGAGATGTACAAAGACGCGATCAAGAACACCTGGACTGTCGAAGAAATCGACTTCTCCGACGACCTCACCGACCTAGATCGCAAGCTGATGCCGGCTGAGAAGCACCTCATCAGCCGACTCGTCGCGTTCTTTGCAACGGGCGACTCGATCGTGGCCAACAATCTCGTGCTCAACCTCTACGAGCACATCAACTCGCCCGAAGCCCGCATGTACCTGTCGAGGCAGCTCTACGAAGAGGCGCTGCACGTCCAGTTCTACTTGAACCTGCTCGACAACTACATCCCCGACGCAGACGAGCGCGCCGCAGCTTTCGCCGCGATCGACAACATTCCGTCCATACGGGCGAAGGCGGAGTTCTGCTTCAAATGGATGGACTCGGTCGGCGACGGCCCGCTGCTGACCGCCGAGGACCGCAAACGGTTCCTGATGAACCTGATCTGCTTCGCGACCTGCATAGAAGGCCTGTTCTTCTTCGCCGCATTCGCCTACGTCTACTTCCTGCGTTCCAAGGGCCTCCTCAACGGTTTGGCCGCAGGCACCAACTGGGTGTTCCGCGACGAATCGATGCACATGAACTTCGCTCTCGAAGTGATCAACACCGTGCGGGCCGAAGAACCGGACCTTTTCGACGCAGAACTCGGGGAGCGCATCACCGCGATGCTCACCGAAGCCGTCGAAGCCGAATTCATGTTCGCGCAGGACCTGCTGGGCGAAGGCGTGCCGGGCATGTCCACCGCAGACACCCGCAGCTACCTCGAGTTTGTGGCAGATCAGCGGCTCGTTCAACTGGGTCTTCCCCGTCGATTCGGTGCTCGCAACCCGTTCACCTTCATGGAGTTGCAGGACGTGCAGGAGCTGTCGAACTTCTTCGAGCGGACCGTGTCGGCATACCAGGTCGGGGTGGAGGGCGAAGTCTCCTTCGACGAGGACTTCTGACCAGCGCGCAACTACCTTAGAGGCCCCGCAAATAGGCAGAGGATCTCGGTGTGCGAACGGCTTGATTTGCGGGGCCGCAGCCCGAGCGGCCCGGTGAGCGAAGCGAACCAAGAGCGGGGCGAAGACGACCCGGTGAGCGAAGCGAACCAAGAGCGGGGCGAAGAACTCGACCGGGCCGCGGGCGCGGTCCGCCAGTCGGACTGTCCCAGCGCGGCGGGGCGAAGAGTCACTTCCGACGCTCTACCGAACCGCCGTAGCCGGTGGTTCCCGAAGCACCTGCGGCTGCTCCGAGGCGCTGCAGAGGGGTGGCACGGGTGGACGGCGTCGGGGTGAACTCGACTGGCATCCTCTTCACGCCGCCGATGAAATTGGAGCGGAGGTAGTCGGGGTCTCCGGCCAGACGAATGTCCGGCAGACGTTCGGCGATGCCCTTGAACATCAGACGAATCTCCATGCGGGCCAGATTGGCGCCGAGGCAGAAATGGGGTCCGCCGCCTCCGAACCCTACATGGTCGTTGGGTGTGCGTTCGACGTCGAAGCACCAGGGATCGGTGAAGGCCCTCGGGTCGCGGTTCGCGGCAATATGCCACATCACGACCTTGTCGTCCTCTTTGATCTTGACGCCGCCCATCTCATAGTCCCGTGTGGCCTGACGCCGGAAATTGAGCACCGGGGTGGCCCAGCGCACCACCTCGTCGGTCATCGTCGCGGCGTATCGGTCAGGATCCGAACAGTATTTGTCCCACTGTTCGGGGAACGAGAAGAAACCGTGCATGCCGCGGGTTATCGAGTTGCGGGTGGTCTCGTTGCCTGCCACGCACAGCAGCAGAAAGAACATGTCGAACTCGGTCTCGTTCAGCTTCGCTCCGTCGATGTCGGCAGACAACAGGGTTGTGATGATGTCGTCTGCAGGTGTGTCGCGACGCTGTTTCTGCAGTGCGTTGGAGTATGCGAAAAGCTCGGCGTAAGCGGTGATTGAATCCTCGTGAGTCGTCGCGAAGTCCGGATCGTCGGCGCCGATCATGGTGTTGGTCCATTCGAAGATCTTTGAGCGGTCTTCAAGCGGGATGCCGACCATCTCGGCAATGGCCTGCAACGGAAGTTCGGCGCTCAAGTCGTTCACGAAGTCGGCATGGCCCTGTTCACACACCTTGTCAATGATCATGTCTGTGCGATTCAGCAGGTAGTCCTCCAACAAGTTGATCATGCGCGGCGTGAAGCCGCGACTGACAATGCGGCGATAGCGCGTGTGTTTGGGAGGATCCATCGTGAGCATGATCGAGTCGTTCTGGAATTTCTGGACTGCGTCGGCCCGGTTCCGTTCGCTCATCTGGGTGCCACCGCGATTCGATGAGAACACTTCGGCGTTGCGGTTGACTTCTTGGAGGTGGGCGAGCCGGGTTATGGCCCAGAAACCAGGACCTCTGTCTCCCTCATCGATCCAGTGGATCCCCGGGTCGGTTTCGCGCAAGCGCTCGAGCATGTCGTGGTGTTCCTGACGCTGGAACGCATCCATGTCCCACAGATCAACGCCGTCGGTGACTGACATACCCACTCCTAACACTGCCTTACTGCGAAGGAACTCAGGGTAAGGAGGCCGCGGACAGAAAATCAAGCTGTGGGGGCGACAATCGGCTCAGGTCCGACATAGCGCGCACTTGGCCGCATGATCTTGCCCTCTCCGTGCTGCTCCACCACATGTGCGGCCCAACCGATCGACCGGCTGACTGAGAACGTCGGGGTGAACATCTCCCGGGGCAGACCAACAAGCTCCAGAACCACACCGGCCCAGAACTCGACGTTGGTGACGATCCGTTGACCGGGTCTCCACTCGGCCAACACTGCCAGGATCTCGCCTTCGATTCCCGCGGCGCGCTCCACGAGTTCGCCTCCGAGCCGTTCAGCGGCCTCCCGCAACACCACTCCGCGTGGATCTTCGGCTCGGTACACGGCGTGGCCGAACCCCATGATCTTGTCACCGGCGCTCAGACGGGCACGGGTCCAGTCCGCTGCAGCGGCAGGGGCGCCGATCTCGTCGATCATCTGCATGCAGCGGCTCGGCGCTCCACCATGCAGAGGTCCCGTGAGCGCCCCCACAGCGGCGACCAGCGATCCGGCCATGTCCGCTCCCGTGCTCGCCACCACTCGACCCGTGAAGGTCGATGCGTTGAAACCATGGTCGAGCGTGGCAACAAGGTACTGCTCAACAGCACGTTCGGCCTCAGCGCTGGGAACCGAGTCGGTCACCATGCGGAAATAATCGGCGGCATGGCTCAGTCGGGGATCAGGATCCACCGGCGCCAACCCCCGCCGGAGTCGATAATGGCGAGCGAGGATCGTCGGCACGACACTGGCTAGGCGCATCGCGTCACCGTGAATCTCCTCGGCGGTTCGGTCGAGCATCGGACCGCGGGCTTCGTGATCGCCCACCGCGAGCATGCCGATGCGTAGGGACGCCATCGGGTCGCCGACCTGACGGGCGCTCTCGTCGAGCAGCCGTGAGACCGGCTCGGGCAGCGTTCGCAACAGAGCGGGCTCCACCTGCGGCGCCTCGGGAGGCAGGGCACCGCTCATCTGCAGAGTCCAGACGTCTTCGAGCGACCGCGTGCGGGCGAGTTCCGCGGCGTCGTACTGTCGGTAATGGAAGAACCCCTGTTGACCTCTCACCGCGCCGAGCACTGTGTTGGCCACCGCCAAGCCCTTCAGTCCCGGGGGCGCGATTTCCATGGGTGTTCTCCTCGTTCCTGCGTTCCTGCGATGTGGTGGCGAATGGCCGCTGCAACCAAGACCCGTGTTCAATATGCCGTGCAGCAGTGCAAAACGACAACACCGGCCCAACCGCAAGGGCGAGTCCAGTCTTGTGAGTCTGTTCAGCTTTCGAGCAGTCGGTCGACGGCAACGCTCGGGCTGAGCTTCCCAGCTGCCACCGCGGCCTCCAGTTCAGCGTTGCGGGCAGCGAACGCGGCGTCTGCGCTGAGGTTGTCCAGCAGCCGCTCGCGCACCATGTTGCGCATCCAGTCGAGCTGCTGTTCTCTTCGGCGTTCGTGTCGTTCACCGGTTTCTTCAAGGGCGCGGCGATGCTTCTGCACCAGAGCCCAAAGCTCGTCGAGACCTTCGCCGGTGAGTGCAGAACAAGTAACGACTGGCGTGCTCCAACTCGGGCTCTGGGGCGCCAGCAGATGCAGCGCTCGGCGATAGTCGCCCGCGGCGAGTTCAGCCCGTTGCAAATTGTCGCCGTCGGCTTTGTTTACGGCCACGAGATCGGCCAACTCCAACACGCCCTTCTTGATGCCTTGCATTTCATCGCCCGCCCCCGCCAGCATCAGCACCAAGAAGACGTCGACCAGGGAATGGACCAGCGTCTCTGACTGGCCGACCCCGACGGTCTCAACGATGATGACGTCGTAGCCGGCTGCCTCGAGCACCAGCATGGACTCGCGGGTTGCACGCGCCACACCCCCGAGAGTGCCCGCCGATGGCGTCGGTCTCACGAAAGCCCTGTCGTCGACGGACAGCTTCGTCATCCGCGTCTTGTCGGCGAGGATCGAACCGCCGCTGCGCGAACTGGAAGGATCGACCGCCACCACCGCGACACGGTGGTCGGCCTCGGTGAGTCTGAGGCCGAGAGATTCGATGAACGTCGACTTCCCGACGCCGGGGACGCCGGTGATCCCTATCCGCTCGACGTCGCCGGTATGGGGCAGCAGCACCTCGACCAGCGCGGCGGCTCTGTGCCGATGCTCCGGTTTGGTCGATTCGACTAGCGTGATGGCGCGCCCGACGGCACTGCGGTCACCGGCGAGCACCGCGGCAGCGAGATCGCTGTCGCTCGCGCTTTCGTCGTTTGGGATTGCGCTTGACATCACTGCCGACGTTACCGTTTTGTCTGTCCCGAACGAGACCTAGGCGCTCCAGATCGACCGGCGCGCCCCATCTCGACCGCGGTGCTCGACCGTGCTCGACCGCGGGGATCGGCTGGCGTGCTCCCCGGCGGTGTCGATCTCTGCGGGCTGTAGGTCCAGCGAAAACGCAATCCGTGAGCGCTGAGAGCGTCTGTGTGGACCCAAGGTGCCCGCATCTTTGTCTAGCCTGGCCCCGGGACGGGGCAAGCGGCAGATTCCTGCGTTCGCGGTTCAGCAGTGGCCGACGTCGGTGTACACGACGCGGAACAGCCCAGGCTCGACTTCGGTGATTGAGTAGCGTGCTTCGACAACTTGGTCTGGGATAACCCGATGGTTCGTGTAGCGGACGCGCTCAATGACGATGGCGCAATGCGAGCTCGTCGTGTCGTCGCGGTTTTGGACCTGCTGCTGGGTGACTCGGAACCCGGAGACGTAGTCGTTGTAGACGCCGTTGGGTGTGGTGGAGGCGTGAGCGGCTTCGAGGGCTTGTTCCACCGCGCGGTCGTAGGCGGCGTCGAAGCTGTCGCCTACGCCGCTGACGCTGGCGACGGACGCAAAGCTGTACTCAGCCGGGTTATTTTGGTAGGTCCAGGCGGATCGGAAGACCACGGGCAGTCGGTCGTGGCCGCCGCAGGCCGCCAGGCGGGCTTGGGCTGCGTAGCGCTGGTTTTCCAGGTCAGTGATGGAGACCTGCCGTGTCGAGCTCGAGGCCTGTCGTATCTGAAGGGTGAGATCGGTGATCTGCTGGCGGAGTTCGGCCTTGTCGGCTTCAGAGCAGTCGGTCTGTGCGTGCGCGGCAGGCGCCACGGCTACCAGCGATACTGCGAGCACCGCGGCCGCGGCGAGCCAGAACCCCGGTCTCAGCAGCCTCATGATGCGAGAGAGAGAGAGAGAGAGATGGTGCTTCGGAGCGTCGATCGAACGGCGGTGTGAACATGACCTCACTCTAGGCCTGCACAGCATCAAGTGCAATACAAAAATCAAGTGCAATACAAAAATCAAGTGCGATACAACAGGTCGAGCAGTTCTACCGCGGCGTCGGCGATCACCGTTCCCGGGGGGTAGACAGCCGCCGCGCCCATCTCCAGCAGCGGCGCAATGTCGTCTGGGGGGATCACACCGCCGACTGTGATCTTGATGTCCGGACGGCCGAGCTGTTCGAGCTCGCGGATCAACTCGGGAACGAGGGTGAGGTGGCCGGCCGCCAATGACGACGCCCCCACAACATGGACGTCGGCCTCAACAGCCTGGCGGGCGACCTCGGCCGGAGTCTGGAACAGCGGACCGATGTCGACGTCGAAGCCCAGATCGGCGAAGGCGGTGGCGATGACCTTCTGGCCCCGGTCGTGGCCGTCCTGGCCCATTTTGGCCACGAGAATCCGGGGACGGCGCCCACGAGCCTCGGCAAAGGCCTCGACTTGTTCTCTGACTTTGGTGATGGAATCGTCGCTGGCGCCCATTTCGGCTCTGTAAACCCCTTCGATAGTGCGGATCTGCGCTACATGACGACCGTAGACGTTCTCCAGCGCGTCGCTGATCTCCCCCACTGTTGCTCTCCGGCGGGCCGCTTCGATGGCGAGCGCCAGAAGGTTGCCGTCGCCGGTCTCCGCGGCCGCGGTCAACGCCGAAAGAGCAGCCTTCACACTGTGGTCGTCCCGTTCGGCTCGCAACTGCTCAAGCTTGGCGATCTGGGCGGCTCGCACGCCGGCGTTGTCGACCTTCAGGACCTCGACGTCTTCTTCGTGCCCAAGTCGCGGATCGAGCCGGTACTTGTTGACTCCGATCACCGCTTTCGCGCCGGAGTCGATACGAGCTTGGGTTCGTGCGGCTGCCTGTTCAATCCGCAGTTTGGGGATTCCCGCTTCTATTGCCGCCGCCATGCCGCCCATGCTCTCCACTTCGCTGACATGGCCCCACGCAACTTCGGCCAGATCGTGGGTCAGTCTCTCGACGTGATAACTGCCGCCCCAGGGATCGACGGTGCGAGTCGTGCCGCTCTCCTGTTGCAAGAACAGTTGGGTGTTGCGAGCAATTCGAGCCGAGAAATCGGTGGGCAACCCGAGAGCCTCGTCCAGAGCGTTGGTATGGAGTGATTGGGTATGGCCCTGCGTGGCCGCCATCGCTTCCACACAGGTGCGGACCACATTGTTGTAGACGTCTTGAGCGGTGAGACTCCAGCCGCTGGTCTGCGAATGCGTGCGCAACGACAGCGACTTGGGGTTTTCGGGGTCGAATTGCGCCATCAGCTTCGCCCACAGCAGGCGGGCGGCGCGGAGTTTCGCGACTTCCATGAAGAAGTCCATGCCGATGCCCCAGAAGAAGCTGAGCCGTGGAGCGAACGAGTCCACCGGCAGGCCGGCTGATATCCCGGCCCGCACGTATTCGACGCCGTCGGCCAGGGTGTAGGCCAGCTCCAGGTCAGCGGTCGCCCCGGCTTCTTGGATGTGGTAGCCCGAGATCGAAATCGAGTTGAACTTCGGCATCTCCTGGGATGCGAAGGCGAAAATGTCCGAGATGATCCGCATGCTCGGCGCAGGCGGGTAGATGTAGGTGTTGCGGACCATGAACTCTTTGAGGATGTCGTTCTGGATGGTTCCCGCAAGCTGACGGGGTTTCACGCCCTGTTCTTCGGCGGCCACGACATACAGGGCGAGCACCGGCAGCACCGCGCCGTTCATGGTCATGGACACACTCATCTGATCGAGGGGGATTCCCTCGAACAGCCGGCGCATATCGAGAATCGAGTCGATGGCAACGCCTGCCATCCCCACATCGCCCGCCACGCGGGGATTGTCCGAGTCATAACCGCGGTGTGTCGCCAGGTCGAATGCGATTGAGAGGCCTTTCTGGCCCGCGGCGAGGTTGCGGCGGTAGAAGGCGTTGGATTCCTCAGCAGTCGAAAATCCCGCGTACTGCCGGATGGTCCACGGCTGGTTCACGTACATCGTCGGATAGGGGCCCCGCAGAAAGGGCGCGAATCCGGGCAGTGTGTGCGGAAACTCGAAATCGGCGATGTCTGCCTCGGTGGCCACCGCGGCGATGTCGATTCCCTCTGGCGTCGAGCTGAGGCGGGCGCGTCCCGCGGCGACCTCTTCGTCGTTGAGACCGCTGTATTCGGCGCTGTCGAACTCGACCGTCGTAAAATCCGGGATCACGCTCATCGCTTCACCGTATCGGTAGCCGCACGCAACGGCGATGATCCGGATGCGGGTCCGGTCGCGACGATCAACATCGACGCCCCCAACGATGCAGCCGCACGCAACGGCGATGATCCGGATGCGGGTCCCGTCGCAGCGATCAACATCGACGCTCCCAACGATGTAGCAGAAGCGGACTAGACGCCGAGATCAGCGTGAAGGCGGGTCAGGGCTTCGATCACATCCATGCCCTGATACCAGAACTCGTCGACGCCGGCGGCTTCCAGCTCGCCGCGAAGGTCACCCGGCTGACCCGCGAGGATCACTCGCGCCGCCCCCGCTTCTCGCAACGCCAGCGCGGCGCCGGCCGCTCGTTGCGCGTACACGGGATCCGAGGAGCAGATCACCGCTACCGACGCACCGGATTCGCTGAAGCGAGCTTCGGCTTCCAGCGGTGACTGCGAACCGTGCTCGGCTGCTCCCGACGAAGCCACGCCCGCAACCGCTAGGAGGTTGGACGCCCAAGTGCTTCGATTTGTGTGGGTCGCCAGATCCCCGAGCGCGGCAATGTGTACCAGGGGACGCTCACCGGTGAGCAACAGATGGCGGTCTGCCGCGTCCCTCAGAGCCTCGAACGGTTCCGCCAACCGACGCAGCGGAAACCCCGTTCCTTCGGATTCCCCAAGAGCCGTGAGTGGTTGTCCGGACTGTTCTTGACCTGCCGGATCCGGAAACTCCGAGACTCCGGTGACGACCTCACGGCGAGTGTGGAGCGCTTCCAATCGCTGCTGCCAAGAACGGTCGACGGCAGCACGCACTGAACCGTCGGCAATGGCAGCTTCGATTCCACCTGCGGCCTCGACTTCCACAAACTCATTCCAGGCCCGAGTTGCGAGCCGCTCGGTCAAAGACTCGACGAACCACGCGCCCGAGGCGGGATCCACCACCCGCGCGAGGTGCGACTCTTCGATCAGTATCGTCTGTGTGTTGCGGGCAACCCGCCGAGAAAATTCGTCGGCTGGGCCGAACGCCTCGTTGAAGCGCAGAACGGTGATTGCATCAGCACCTCCGACGCCAGCAGCAAAGGCTGCCGTCGTGGCCCGCAACATGTTGACCCACGGGTCGCGACAGCTGTAAATCGCCCTACTGGTGACAGCCTGCTGGAGCTGGGGCGCGGCGGCGGGGTCGACGCCCGACGCTTCCAGCACCCGCGCCCAGAGCCGTCTCGCGGCACGCAGTTTGGCCATGGTGACGAACTGGTCGGCGCCGATGCTCAGCCTGAAACCGATGGTGTTCGCGCCCAGCAAGGGCTCAACGCCGTGGGACTCAAGCAGGCGGAGATACGCGACCCCGGTAGCGATGCTGCAGGCAAGCTCACAAGCCTCGCTGGCGCCGGCCTCCGCGTAGCGGGTCGAGTCGACGCTCAAAGTCCGGCCCGACCGCAGCGACGGCGCCAGCGAAGCGGCCACATCGACCACATCGTCTGCGTTGGCGAAACCGCCGCGAACCACCTCGCCGATGGGATCCAGCCCCAGCCAGCTGGCCGTGGAGGCCGGCGTGCCCTGCTGTTGGATCACCGCAACCAGCGCACGCGCTGCGTTGATATCAGCGTGCGGGGCCAGAACCACTTCGGCCAAGTCGAACAGAATCCCCTCAGCCGCCCTCTGCATCGCATCAAGGGTCCAGTTCGGGGCCGGGGGTATCAACTCAACAGAGGTGACGCCGCGTTCGAGTTCTTCCAGAACCGTGCGGTTGCAGGCGTCAGGGTCTCCGGCGTCGAATTGCTGACGCACATTCCAACCACGCTCGAGTCGCTGAGCGTCGACAGGAACAAACTTCTGAGGCTGCGCTGAGCCTGACGCCGTGTAGAGCGGGAGGATGTCGAGCTCGTCGAGCGTCGTCGAGACAAGGACCTCTTCGAATGACCGGCCGCGCAGCACTTTCGCGACTGCGTCGGTCCAATCCGAAAGCTCAGTCTCGGAAGATCTCGAGTCGAATTCCGGTCGGGTCATCTTTCTATCTTGGGGTTGGTTTTTTGTTTTGACACGCGAACCATGGTGGCCATTCCGTTATTGGCTGATCCACCCCCCGATCGCGAAAGGGGCTCGCCCGGGTCGCGGATACAGCTCAGCATTCTTCGGCGTCGGCTTTCAGGTCGTCTTGTTTCGGGTTGTTCGCAGCCGCAAATCGGGTTGGGTGTTGGAACCGACGGGCAAGGGCCGCGATCTTCTGCCGGCTCGATTGATGAACCGGATTGCCCTCACCGGCATGAAACGCCAATTGTCCACGATTAGGATTTAGGCTGACCTCGAATGGGCGACGAACAGCAGAAGAACCACCAGCCGGCGCCCGAGCCGGATCCTGATCCGGGGCGGCCAGACCCCGATCTGGGAACGGACGCGCTGGATGCATCGGATGTGCTCTACCGCCGACGGGCCTATGAGCAGCGCGGCCGCGCCGCTCCAATAGACGGCCTGCTGCGTGTCAGCTTGCCCCACGAGTGGCTGCTGCTGGCAGTTCTTGCGGCCATGGTGATCGGCGTGCTGGTCTGGAGCGTCGTCGGACGCCTGGAGTCGGGCGTGAGCGGGACATGTGCTTTGCATGCGGCCGGCGCACGCCACCCCGTTGTGGCGCCGGGGGCGGGCGTCGTGGTCGAAGTGCTGGCCGAGCCGGCCGATGAGGTGGCTGCCGGCGATCCGCTGGCCCGGCTCGCGGCGCCCGAGCTGAGCTTGGCGGCCGAGTTGGCCGCGGCCCGGGCGGCTGCATTGGAGACGCAGCACCCCGGTGCTCCCGAGACTGTCGCCGCCGAAGCCGAAGCCGAGGCCCTCGCCAGCATCGACAAGGCCGGCACCATGGTTCCCAGTCCCGCCACCGGTCTGCTGGCCACATCTGAACTCCTCGCCGGCGCTTCCGTTGAGGCCGGAGCGGTGGTGGCCGAGGTGCAGCATGTCGCTGCGGGGCCGCCGAGCGTGGTCGTCAGCCTGGGCGGTGAATCGCCACGCGCCCGACCTGGCATGAAGACCAGCGTATCCTTGACGATCGCCGGCACGTCTTCCCCGGTGGTCGCCGACGGCCTCGTCGCCGCCGTGGGCGCCACTGCGGAGTTGAAGCTCGGGGCGGACCCCCCCCCTGAGTTCGCTGCCGCCGCTGCGCTGCCCCCATCGGCCTACGAATGCTCGGCTCGTATCGTCACAGGCTCGTACCGGCCGATCGACCGGTTCCTCGGGCGAAGTTGACGCAGGGCCGATGGCACGCACTGCTCTTGCTCCTCGGCGCGTTCGCTCCACGCCGGTCATCCCCCAGATGCACGCCACCGAGTGCGGCGCGGCCTGCTTGGGAATAGTTCTCGCCCATTATGGGCGCGGCGTCCCCATCGAGCATCTGCGCGCCGCATGCCGGGTCACCCGCGACGGATCGAGCGCAGCCGACCTCGTGGCCGCCGGGCGAGGCTACGGGTTGAAGCTCACGGGATGGAGCATGGACACCGGCGGCTTGGCGGACCTGGAGACCCCGGCCATCCTGTTCTGGGAGTTCAACCACTTCGTGGTGCTCGAAGGCGTTCGCAATGGCCGGTACTACCTGAACGATCCCGCTAACGGCCGCCACAGCGTGAGCCCCGAAACGGTCGACCGGGCCTTCACCGGCATCGTGCTCAAGGTCGAGCCGGAAGGCGATTTCCCTGCCAGCGGTCGGCCCCCGGGGCTGGTGCGCAAGCTGTGGCCGTGGCTCGCGCCCGCCAGGGGCGCGCTGGTGTTCTCGGTGCTGGTCGGGCTGCTGGCCACTGTCCCTGTTGCCGCACTGCCAATCCTTTTGGGCCTGTTCGTGGACAGCGTGCTGGTCGGTGCCGCGCCCGGGTGGGGAGCACCGCTGAGCTGGGCTCTGGTCGCGGCGGGCGGCCTGATGTATGTGCTGGTGTGGCTTCAGCAGTACATGCTCCGCAAGCTGGCCGTTGGGCTGGCGGTGAGCGGGGCGGAGGGCTTTTTGGGCCGGCTGTTCCGCCTGCCGCCGCAGTACTTCGACCATCGCTTCGCCGGTGATCTCACGGCGCGGGTGCATCTGGTGGACGCCGTCGCCGTGGGTGCGGCCACCGGGGCGGCGTGGATCGCCATCGAGTTGATCTCAAGCCTGGTGCTCGTGGCGGTGATGTTCGCATTCGACCCGGTGCTCGCCGCGCTCGTCAGCGCCGTGGCGCTGGCCAACGTGGGGCTCACGTGGGCGCTCAGCCGGCGGCGAACCGACACCGAGCGTCAGCTCCGCCACGAGCAGGCCATCATGGGAGGCATAGAGGCGGCCGGGCTGCGCGACATGGAGACGATCCGGGCGACGGCATCGGAGGGCGACTTCTTCGTGCGCTGGAGCGGCCAGCAGGCACGCGAGCTGACCGCCCGCCAGCGGTTCGCCGAGCTGGGCTACGTGATCGGCGCGATGCCGAGGCTGTTCTCGATGGCCGGAGCGATCATCGTGCTGGGCATCGGCGGGTGGCAGGTGGCGACCGGCGATCTCAGTGCCGGGTCGCTCATCGCCTTCTACACCCTGGCCGCGGCGTTCATGGCGCCGATTGGGCGCTTCGTGCTGTTCGCCGACGCCTTCATGATGCTCGACGCCGACCTTCAGCGCGTGCAAGACGTGCTCGACGCGCCTGAGGACCCCTCGGCGCCCGGCGACGAGGCCGAGCCCTCCAATGGCCGCAGCCGCCCGGTGGCCACTTTCGCGGGCCGGCTGCGCCTGGCCGGAAAGGTTGAGCTGCGAGAGGTCACCTTCGGCTTCGACCCGCAGCGCCCTCCGCTGATCGACAAGCTGAGCCTCACCATCGAGCCCGGCCAGCGGGTGGCCCTCGTCGGCCCTACCGGCTCGGGCAAGTCCACGCTGCTGCGCCTCATCGGCGGGCAGTTTCAGCCCGACAGCGGCGAGATCCTCTTCGACGGCGCGCCCCGCAGCACGATCCCCCGCGAAGTGCTCGCCACCTCGGTGGCGTCGGTGGACCAGCAGATCCACCTGTTCGCCGCGTCGGTGCGAGACAACCTCGCCATGTGGAACACGGCCATCGCCGACGAGCAGCTCATGGCGGCGGCGCGCGATGCGCGCATCCACGACGTGATCATGGACCGTGCCGGGGGCTTCGACGCGATGGTGGCCGAGGGGGGCAAGAACTTCAGCGGCGGGCAGCGCCAACGGCTTGAGATCGCCCGGGCGCTGGCGCTGAACCCCTCGGTGCTGCTGGCCGACGAGGCCACCAGCACGCTCGACGTGGTTGTCGAGCACGAGATCGACGACGCCCTGCGGCGGCGGGGCATGACCTGCATCATCGCCGCTCACCGGCTCGCCACGATCCGCGACTGCGACGAGATCGTGGTCCTTCAACGAGGCCGTTCCGTTCAGCGGGGGACCCACGACGAGCTGGTCGCCGACCGCGAAGGCCTCTACTTCTCGCTGGTGGCCGAGCAATGAGTCGCTCGCCGTCACCTGGTTTGGCCGCGTTCGCAGCCCGGGTGGGGACGCCGGCCGCATCGGCGGCCAATGCCCCGATCCGGATCGACGGCGAGGCGGCAGCTTGGTTCGTGCAACAGGGCGCGCTCGACGTGTTCTGCTACGAGCAGGAGAACGGCGAGGCCGCGGCGGCCGCCAAGCACCTGCTGCGCGCTGAGGAGGGTCGGCTGGTGTTCGGCACTCCGCTGCTCGACGGCCCGATGATGCTCGTGGCCAAAGGGCTTCCCGACACCCGGCTGCTGCGGATCGACGCGACCCTCCTGGGCGAGCAGGCTCGCGACGCAGACGCCGCGGATTCAGCAGAGCCCGGCTCGGGTAGCGCAACCCGCGGGGAGCTGTCTGAGCTGGCCCGCCAAGCCGACTGGTGGGTCACTGATTTCGCTGACTCCGTCACCGCCGATTTCGAGTACCATCCTACTGCCACCTTTCTGATCAACGCTGCCGACGCGGCCACGGCGCCGGGCGACGCCGAGGCTGCGCTCCCCGTGGCGCCGGGCAGCGTGC
Organism: Acidimicrobiaceae bacterium; assembly: GCA_028819005.1. Taxonomy (GTDB): domain Bacteria; phylum Actinomycetota; class Acidimicrobiia; order Acidimicrobiales; family Aldehydirespiratoraceae; genus VXYK01. Next base: position 933 of record JAPPMP010000007.1, on the reverse strand, counting down.
TCTCGGCAAGGAGACCCGATGTGATGTGGGTCGGCAGTGCGGCTGCGGTGGGGGGCTTCGCACTCGCCTATCTCGGAACCGAGACGCTTTTGTCCGACGACCAACACCGTCTGCGCCGGATGCCGCTCACCGCCGACAGCTGGATCACTGTGGGCGAAGGAGCGCGTTCTGATGGCTTCGAGGGTTCCACACCACGGGACGGCGCCGGACTGCACATCACGACCTCGGCCCGACTGGCAAGCGACGGAATGCTGCTCGGTGCGCTGGATGACTTCGCTCGGCTGGCGATGCGCGCCGAGTTGCTCAATCGCCGCCTGCGGCTGGCCGACGAGGTCAACGCGCAAACGGCCCGGTCGGCTCATAGCCGCATGGCCCGCAAGCGCGCCCGCTCCATGTTGGACTCTATCTCTGCGTCTCAGCGCCGGCACGCCGAGACGCCTCCCAGCGGTTCGGCTCTGATCGCCGCTCTGGAGAGGATCGGCCGACACAGCGGCATCGACTTCACCGAGCCTCGCCGCCCGGCCACGGCACCGCCCCTGACCCTGGAAGAGGTGGTGGGGGCGTCGGGCCTGCGGGTCCGGCGGGTGCGCCTGAGAACCGAAGACCGCTGGTGGAGCTCTGACAGCGGCGCGCTCTTGGGACATCGGAGCGACAGCAGCGAACCCGTCGCACTGCTGCCCGGCATGCGCGGCTATCGAGCCGTGGGCGCCGACGGCCGCGCCCAGCGGGTAAGCGCTGGTTCTGTGCGGGACTGGTCCGACACTGCCTATGCCTTCTACCCCAAGCTGCGCGACGATCGGCCCGTCAAAGTGCGCGACCTGCTGCGAGTGGCGCGGCGCGGCGCGGGCGGCGATCTGGCCAGGTTCGCCGTGGCCGGACTGCTCACGGCCTTGTTGGCCCAGGCGCCCGCCATCGCGTTGGCCTCGCTCACCG